>DATNGJ010000025.1:0-55128 GCA_035605915.1 Usitatibacter sp. | reverse complement strand
GCGCGCGCCGCGGCGAGCGCCTCGCGGCTGTCGGTGAAGCCGACCGGCTCGTAGCCGAGCGAGGCGAGCATCTCCTCGAGCGCCGCGAGCACCTCGGGCTCGTCGTCCACCGCGAGGATGGTCTGGCCTTCGCCCATGGGCAGCGCGTGCGCGGGCTCCGGCTTGCCTTGCTCCACGCGCACCAGCGGCATCCACACCTCGAAGGTCGAGCCGCTGCCGAGCTCGCTCGTCACCTCGAGGAAGCCGCGATGCTCCATCACCACCGAGTGGACGAGCGCGAGGCCGAGGCCGGTGCCGCGGCCGGCGGGCTTGGTGGTGAAGAACGGCTCGAAGATGCGGTCGATCACCTCCGGCGCGATGCCGTGGCCGGTGTCGCGCACGGTGATCTTCACGTACTCGCCGGCCGGCATGTCGCCGGTGCGCACCTTGCGCGCCTCCGGCACGTTCACCTCCTCGATGCGCACCTCGAGGATTCCCTTCTCGCCCATCGCCTGCACGGCGTTCGTGCACAGGTTCATGAGCAGCTGATGCAGGCGCGTCGGATCGCCCAGCACGGCCGCCTCGCTCGCCTCGCCCGCGTAGCGCACCTCGACCGTCTCCGGCGAAGAGCCGCGGATGAGGTCGCACACCTCCTGCGCGACCGGCGTCACGATCACCGGGATGTGCTCGGCGCCCTCGGCGCGGCTGTACGACAGGATCTGCGAGACGAGCGCCTTGCCGCGGTTGCCCGCGTTCATGATCGTGTCCACGTAGCGGCGCATGTCGCCCTCGGCCTTGAGCTGCGCGAGCTCGCCGTAGCCGAGGATCGCGCCGAGGATGTTGTTGAAGTCGTGCGCGATGCCGCCCGCGAGGTGGCCCACCGCCTGCATCTTCTCGGCCTGGCGCAGCTGCGCGGCGAGGCGCTGGCGCTCCTCCTCGGCGCGGACCTTGTCCGAGACGTCCTTCACGAAGCCGATGACGCGGCGCGAAGACGCCGGGGCGCCCGCGACCGAGCCGATCCGGTAGGCGTTCACGCCGACCGTCGTGTACTCGCCGTCGTCGCGCTTGAACCGGTACTCGAGGGCGACGTGCGCGAGGTCGCCGGTCGCGAGCATGCGGCGCAGGCCCTTGAGGCGCATGCGGTCGTCGGGGTGCACGCGCTCGACCCACTTCTGGATGGTGTTGATGTGCTCGCGCCGCGTGCCGAGCACCGCCATGGTGTCGCCGTCCCAGAGCACGCCGCCCTGCGCCGGATCGAATTCGTAGAGGAGGCTGCCGCTCGCCCGGATCACGGCCTCGTGGCGATTCCTCCAGGCCTCGGTCTCGCGCGCCGCTTCCTGCCGTTCCACCAGCAGTGCCGCCGCGAAGAGCGTGGTCACGATGAGGGTCGCGAGGTATCCCTGCAGGTGCAGCAGCGCGCGCACGTCCGGGATGCCGTCCACGGAGAACGGGCCCAGCGCCTGGCCGGTGTGCCAATACACGATCAGCCCGAAGATGGACAGGCCGAGCGTCGCGGCGCGCAGGCCGAACGAGAGCGCCGCCCAGATGAGGAACGGCGCGCACAGGTACGCGAGCGAGGGGATGAAGTCCTCGGCGCGGTTGGGCGAGCCGAACACGTACTTGGTCGTGACGACGAGGCCCACGTAGAGCGCGAGGAGCTCGGGCCAGCGCCGGCGCGCCACCTCGAGCGCCTCGCGCGCGCCGGTGCGGTTCCAGGCGAGGATCAGCGGCGCGGTGAGGAGCATCCCGAGCATCGTCGAGACGAACGTGACCGACCATTGGTTGCGGAACGTGGTGTGCAGCCGCGCGTAGCCCAGCGCCGCGTCGAAGAGCGCCATGGCGGCGACCAGCGGCACCATGCCCACCAGCAACGCCGAAACGCCACGGACGGTGTCGATCCGCACCCGCGGGCCGGCGAGGCGCATGAGGCCCGCGCCGACGGCGAGGGGCTGGGCGCAATTGAGCGCCGCCGTGGCGAGGATCGCGGGCCACGCGTCGTTGCGGTCCATGCCCGCGGCGAGGCTCGCGGCGAAGACGATGACGAGGTAGCCCCACCAGCGCCGCGGAGACACCACCAGCAGCACGCCGAGGGCGAGCCCGTGGGCGGGCCAGACGAAGAGCGGCAGGCGGGCGTGGAACGGCAGGTGCGCGGCGTAGGCCGCGAGCAGGTAGTAGACGGCGCCGAAGGCGACGTAAGCGAGGGTCTGCCGGACCGAAGCGGACCGGGGCGAGGCGAGGATCGCCGGGGTCTGGGCGCTCACTGCGGCGCCACCGGCGCGGGGGGCTCGGCGCACATCCTCTTCGGATTCTACGGGTTCCCGCGCTAGAATGCGTCAAACAACCACGACCCAGGGACCGTGGAAGCCCATATCCTCGTCGTAGACGACGACCCCGCCATCCGGGACGTGATCCGCGAGTACCTCACGGAGAACGACTTCAAGGTATCGGTGGCGGAGAGCGGCGCCGAGATGGACAAGGTCCTCGGCGCCGAGCACGTCGACCTCGTGATTCTGGACCTCAAGCTGCCGGACGAGGACGGGCTCGCCATCGCGCGGCGCCTGCGCGAATCGCTCGACCTGCCGATCATCATCCTCACCGGGCGCAAGGAGGAGGTCGACCGCGTGATGGGCCTCGAGCTCGGCGCGGACGACTACGTCACCAAGCCCTTCAGCAACCGCGAGCTCCTCGCCCGCGTGCGCGCCGTGCTGCGGCGCACCGAGGCGAAGCGCGCCTCGCGCCGCGGCGAGAGCGTGCGCGCGTTCCGCTTCTCCGGCTGGGAGCTCAACACGGGCACCCGCAAGCTCAAGAGCCCCGAGGGGCACAACGTCGAGCTCACCAACAGCGAGTACGCGCTGCTGGTCGCGTTCCTGCGCGCTCCGCAGCGCATCCTGAGCCGCGACCAGCTGCTCGAATCGAGCCGCCTGCACGACGACATCTACGACCGCTCGATCGACGTCCAGATCCTGCGCCTGCGGCGCAAGATCGAGGAGAGCCCGAACCAGCCCTCGCTCATCCGCACCGAGCGCGGCGCCGGGTACTACCTCAACTCCACGGTCGAGACGATGTGAGCGCGACGCTCGCCGCGCTCGACGGCGCGCTCGCCGTCGCCGCGGCCTGGTTCGCGATCGGCATCGCGGGCCTTGCCGCTCCGCGCAGCGTGCGTTTCGTCGCCTGGTTCCTGTTCCCGCTGTCCGCGATCCTGGGCGTGGTGCTCGCCGGGGTCGCGCTCGCCGGCCTTCCGGGCGGTGCCCAGTCGGCGATCCTCCCCATCGGCCTTCCGGGCCTGCCGTTCCACGTGCGGCTCGACGCGCTGTCGGCGTTCTTCCTCGTCCTCCTCGGGCTCGCCGGCTCGGGCGTCTCGATCTTCGCCGCCGGCTATTTCCGCGCCGGCGAGGGCACGGCGCCCGGCGTGCTGTGCCTGCAGTACCACGTGTTCCTCGGCGCGATGGCGATGGTGCTCCTCGCCGACGACGCGTATGCGTTCATGGTGTGCTGGGAGCTGATGGCGCTCGCGTCGTTCTTCCTCGTGACGACGAACCACCGCATCCGGGAGATCCAGCGCGCGGGCTTCCTCTACCTGCTCATCGCGCACGTCGGCGCGATCGGCATCCTGCTCTGCTTCGGTCTGCTGCAGGCGAACACCGGCGACTACACGTTCGCGAACATGCGCGCGCAGCACCTCGCGCCGCTCGGAGCCTCGGCGGCGTTCCTGCTCGCGCTGTTCGGTTTCGGCGCCAAGGCGGGAATCGTGCCGCTGCACGTGTGGCTGCCGGAGGCGCACCCGGCCGCCCCGTCGCCGGTTTCGGCGCTCATGAGCGGCGTGATGCTGAAGACCGCGATCTATGGGATGGCGCGCATCACTTTCGATCTCCTCGGGACGCCCACCTGGTGGTGGGGCGTGGTTGCGCTCGCCGTGGGGCTCGCCACCGCCCTCTTCGGCGTGGTCTTCGCCGCGGCGCAGGTCGACATGAAGCGGCTCCTCGCCTACTCGTCGATCGAGAACATGGGCCTCGTCGTCGTGGCCTTCGGGCTCGCGATCGTGTTCCGCGCCTACGCGATGCTGCCTCTCGCCGCACTCGCGCTCATGGCGATGCTGTACCACTGCCTGAACCACGCCGTCTTCAAGAGCCTGCTCTTCCTCGCCACCGGATCGGTGCTCCACGCGACGCACGAGCGCAGCCTCGGGAAGCTCGGCGGGCTCCTGCGCTACATGCCGTGGGTCGCGTGGACCGCGCTCATCGGCGTGATCGCGGCCGCGGCGCTGCCGCCTTCGAACGGCTTCGTCTCCGAGTGGCTGCTGCTGCAGGGCTTCCTCTTCACCGGCGGCCTGCCGAACCCGTACCTGCGCATGCTGGTACCGATCTTCGCCGCGGGCGTGGTGCTCGTTTCCGCGCTGGCGGGCTACGTGATGGTGAAGTTCTTCGGCGTGATCTTCCTCGGGCGCCCGCGCGAGGAAAAGCTCGCCGAAGCGAACGACGCCGGCTTCCTCGAGCGGCTCGGCCTCGCCTGGCTCGCCTCCGGCTGCGTGCTGCTCGGCATCTTCCCGGTGGCGGTGCTGGAGCTCATCGACCCGGTCGCCTCGGAGCTCCTCGGTCGCGGCCTCGCGCAGGGCGGGCGGATCGGCGACTGGCTGGTGCTCGCCCCGGTGAGCGCCGAGCGCGCCTCCTACAGCCCGCTCGCGATGCTCGTGGTCGCGCTCGCGGTGGTCGGGCTGGCTTTCGTCCTCGTGCGCCGCTTCTACCACGGCCGGGTGCGGCGGGCGGCGCCGTGGGACTGCGGCTATCCCCTGCAGACCGCGCGCATGCAGGACACGGCCGAAGGATTCGGCCAGCCGATCCGCCAGATCTTCGAGCCGCTGTTCCGCATGAAGCGCGAGCTTCCCACGGCGTTCGACGCGGCGCCGCGCTACAAGGTGACGATCGAGGACCCGATGTGGCACGGCATCTTCGAGCCGATCGCCGCGGCGACCGAGGCGCTCTCGCGCATCGTGGGGTTCCTGCAGCGCGGGCGCATCGCGATCTACCTGCTCTACAGCTTCCTCACCCTCGTCGCGGTGCTCTTCCTCGCGCAGGCATGAGCCTCGAAGGCGTCCTCGCCCAGCTCGCCGCCGCCGTGGCCGCGCTCGTGCTCGGCCCGCTGCTGCTCGGCTGGGTGAACCAGTGGCGCGCATGGCTGCAGAACCGCACGGCGCCGCCGCTCACGCAGCCGTTGCGCACGCTGCACAAGCTCTTCTGGAAGGAATCGGTGATGGCGCACGGGGCGAGCACGCTCTACCGGCTCGCGCCCTACGTCGTGTTCGGCTGCATGCTGCTCGCCTCGATGATCGTGCCGACGCTGTCGACCAACCTGCCGCTCGCGCCGGCGGCCGATGCGATCGCGCTGGTGGGGCTCTTCGCGCTCGCGCGGCTCTTCATCTCGCTCGCGGCGATGGACGTCGGCACCGCGTTCGGCTCGCTCGGCGCGCGGCGCGAGATGCTGGTCGGGTTCCTCGCCGAGCCCGCCTTCCTGATGGTGCTGTTCACCGCCTCGCTCATCACCAACTCGACCTCGCTCGCGACCATCGTCTCGAGCCTCTCGCACCGCAGCCTCGCGATCCTGCCGAGCCTCGCCTTCGCCGGGGTCGCGTTCACCATGGTCTCGCTCGCGGAGAACGCGCGCATCCCGGTGGACAACCCGGCGACGCACCTCGAGCTCACGATGATCCACGAGGCGCTCGTGCTCGAGTACTCGGGGCGCCACCTGGCGCTCCTCGAATGGGCCGCGGCGCTCAAGCTCTTCGCCTACTCGTGCGCCGGCCTGGCGATCTTCTTTCCCTGGGGCATCGCGCAGGCGAACGACCGCACGGCGCTCCTCTTCTCGCTGCCGGTGCTGGTCGCGAAGCTCGCGCTCGGCGGGATCGCGCTCGCCGTGATCGAGACGATCCTCGCCAAGATGCGCATCTTCCGCGTGCCCGAGTTCCTCGCCAGCGCGTTCCTCCTCGGCGTGCTGGCGCTGCTCGTGCACCTGCTGCTGGGGGCCTAGGTGAATCCGATCCACGTGCAGCTCGTGAACCTCTTCGCGGCCGCGATGCTGCTGCTCGCCTTCGCGATGCTCTCGCAGCGGCGCATCCTCGCGCTGATCCACCTCTACGCGCTGCAGGGCCTCGCGCTCACCGCTTCCACCGTCACCGTCGCATGGGCGACCGGGCAGCATCACCTCTACGGGTCGGCCGCGCTCACCTTCGCGCTCAAGGTGGTCGTGCTGCCGTGGATCCTGCACCGCCTCATCCGGCGGCTCAGCGTGAAGTGGGACGTGGAGACGCTCATCAACATCCCGACCATGATGCTGGTGGGAATCGTGCTCGTCGTGTTCGCCTTCAACCTCGCGCTCCCGATCTCGGATTTCTCGAGGTCCATCGCGCGCGGCACGCTCGGCATCGCGCTCGCCTGCGTGCTGCTGTCATTCCTCATGATGATCACCCGCTCCAAGGCGGTGCCGCAGGTGATCGGCTTCCTCTCGATGGAGAACGGTCTCTTCTTCGCCGCGACCAGCGCCACCTACGGCATGCCGATGGTGGTCGAGCTCGGCATCGCGCTCGACGTGCTGGTGGGCATGGTGATCCTGGGCGTCTTCCTGTTCCAGATCCGCGAGCAGTTCGACTCGCTCGACATCCACCACCTGGAGAAGCTGAGGGAAGACTGATGGACGCCCTCCTCCTCGTCCTCGCCGTGCCGCTCGCCGGAGGCTTCGGCCTCTGGGTGCTGGGCGAGCGCGACAGCGCGCCCGAGATCAACGCGGCCTTCAGCTTCGCGACGTTCGCCGCCGCCGCGTGGCTCACCGAGGACGTGATCTCCACCGGGCCGGTCACCGGGTTCGACGAGCAGTTCTTCGTCGATCCGCTCAACGTCTTCCTCGTGGCGCTCACGGCGTTCGTCGGGCTCACCACGTCGCTCTTCTCGCGCCCGTACATGCGCACCGAGCGCGACAAGGGACGCATGACGCCGGCGCGGCTGCGCCTCTACCACAGCATGTACCAGCTGTTCATGTTCACGATGCTGCTCGCGCTCACGACGAACAACATGGGCATCCTGTGGGTGGCGATGGAGGCGGCGACCCTCACCACGGTCCTGCTGGTCTCGGTGTACCGGACGCCGGCGAGCCTCGAGGCGGCGTGGAAGTACTTCATCCTCTGCGGCGTGGGCATCGCGCAGGCGCTCTTCGGGACGATCCTGCTCTACTTCGCCGCCGAGCGCGTGCTCGGGCCGCAGGGCGACGCGCTCCTCTGGACGCACCTCGACGTCGTGAAGCACCAGCTCGAGCCCGCCATCATGTCGCTCGCCTTCGTGTTCCTGCTGGTGGGCTACGGCACCAAGGTGGGCCTCGTGCCGTTGCACAACTGGCTGCCCGACGCGCACGCCGAGGGACCGACGCCGATCTCCGCGGTGCTCTCGGGACTGCTCCTCAACGTGGCGCTCTACTGCGTGATCCGCTGCAAGGTGCTCGCCGAGGGCGCGCTCGATTCGCGCTTCGCCGGCGACATGATGATGGGCTTCGGCCTGCTCTCCACCGTCGCGGCCGCCTTCTTCCTGTCCCGGCAGCGCGACATCAAGCGGATGTTCGCCTACTCGTCGATCGAGCACATGGGCCTCATGACGTTCGCCTTCGGCATGGGCGGCCCGATCGCCAACTTCGCGGGGCTGCTCCACATGACGGTGCATTCGCTCGTGAAGAGCGCGATCTTCTTCGCGGTGGGCCATGCCGCGCAGAAGGCCGGAACGCAGCTCATGGAAGAGATCCGCGGGCTCCTGCGCGTGAGCCCGCGCGTGGGATGGGGACTCATGATCGGCACGCTCGCGATCCTCGGCATGCCCCCCTTCGGCGTATTCGCGAGCGAGTTCCTGATCCTCACCACGGCGATGCGCGAGCACGCATGGGCGACGCCGCTGCTGCTCCTCGCGCTCGGCGTCGCGTTCGCGGCGATCTTCAGCCGCGTGCAGCCGATGGTGTTCGGCGAGACGACGTTGAGGCGCCTTCCCTACCAGCCGGCATTGACGCCGGTGTTCGTGCACCTGGGCCTCGCGCTCATGCTCGGGCTCTACATCCCACCCTACCTCGCCGCCTGGTACCAGCAGGCGGCGAAGCTCCTCGGCTGACATGGCGAATCCCGCGCTTCCGGTCTCCCGGCCGCTCGCCGGCGAAGCGCCGGCTTCGTACGCGCGCGCGACGCCCGCGCAATGGACCGAGGCCGCGCGCCGCGTGCACGAGAGCGGCGGCCGGCTGGTGGCGTTGTGGGGCGCGGACCGCCGCGACGCGGGCGAGGCGTTTTCCATCTACGCGGCGTTCGCGGGCGCCGAGGGCCTCGCGGTGCTCGACCTTCCGCTGGCTGGCGACCACGAAACGTATCCGGACCTGTCGGGCCTTTTTCCGTGCGCCTCGCGCATGCAGCGCGCGGTGCACGACCTGCTCGGGCTCGTCCCCGAAGGGGCGGTCGACCTGCGCCCGTGGCTGCGTCACGGCGCCTGGCGCGCGAGCGACTACCCGCTGCGGCGCGACTTCGATGCCGAAGCCTTCCGCGCGAACGCGATCGAGCCGTACGCCTTCGTGCGCGTGGAGGGCGATGGCGTGCACGAGATCGCGGTCGGGCCGATCCACGCCGGCGTGATCGAGCCCGGACATTTCCGCTTCTCGGTGGTAGGCGAAAAGGTGCTGCGGCTGGAGGAGCGGCTCGGCTACACGCACAAGGGCATCGAGCGGCGCTTCCGCGATTTCACGGTGGCGGAAGGCTATCGCCTCGCGGGCCGTTGCTCTGGCGATTCGACCGTCGCCTATGCGTGGGCCTATGCGCAGGCCGCCGAATCGCTGCTCGCCATCGTGGTGCCACCGCGCGCGCGCTGGATGCGCGGCCTGCTGCTCGAGGCCGAGCGCATCGCGAACCACCTCGGCGACCTGGGCGCGCTCGGCAACGATGCCGCGTTCGGGTTCGCGCTCGCGCAGTTCTCGCGCCTTCGCGAGGACTGGCTACGCACCTGCAACGATGCCTTCGGCCATCGCCTGATGATGGATCGAGTGGTTCCGGGCGGCGTCGCGGTGGACGTCGGCGTGGATGCCGCGGGTGCGCTCGGCGCGCGATGCCGATCGATCGGGGCGGAAGTGCTCACCATGCGTGAGATCTTCGACGAGCACTCCGGAATGCAGGACCGTTTCATCACGACCGGGCGCGTGAGCCCGGATCTCGCGCGCGAGCTGGGCCTCGTGGGCCTCGCCGGGCGCGCGAGCGGTCGGGCGTTCGACCTGCGCGTCGATTTCCCCGTCGAGCCCTATTCGCGGCTCGAGGTGCGCAAGGTCGTGCATGCGGGCGGCGACGTCGCGGCGCGGGTTCGCGTGCGCTTCGAGGAGCTCATCGAATCGCTGCGCCTGGTGCCGGCGATCCTCGATTCGATGCCCGCCGGCGAGACGCGCGTGCAGCTTCCCGATCCGCGGCCGGGCGCGTTCGGCGTCGGCTGGATCGAGGGCTGGCGCGGCGAGGTGTTCGTCGCGGTCGAGGCGGGCGAAGGCGGGCGCATCCGGCGCGCGCATGCGCACGATCCCTCGTGGCAGAACTGGCCGCTCGTCGAGCACGCCATCATGGGCAACATCGTTCCCGACTTCCCGCTCATCAACAAGAGCTTCAACCTGAGCTACTCCGGTCCCGACCTCTGATGATCCCGATCCTGCTGAAGAGCCTGCGCACGGGGATCGTCACCGAGCCCGCCCCGCAGGCGCGCGAGGAATGGCGCGTGCGCGCCGCGCAGGTGAACGACGAGATCCTGAAGCTCCTCGGCCGCGCGCTCGTGATCCGCGAGGTCGACGCGGGCTCGTGCAACGGCTGCGAGCTCGAGGTGAATGCGCTTTCGAATCCCTACTACAACCTCGAGGGCCTCGGCATCCGCCTCGCCGCGAGCCCGCGCCATGCGGACCTGCTGCTCGTCACCGGGCCGGTCACGAGGAACATGGAGGAGGCGCTGCGCATCGCCTACGCCGCGATGCCCGAGCCCAAGCTCGTGGTCGCCCTCGGCGACTGCGCGCGCGACGGCGGCATCTTCGGCGCGAGCTATGCGACGTGCGGCGGCGCTTCGCGCGTGATCCCGGTGGACGTGGTGGTGCCCGGATGCCCGCCGCCGCCGCGCGCGATCCTCGAGGGCATCCTCGCCGCCGTACGCGCCGCAGCGGGCTGAGGCGCGATCAGGCGGAAGCGCGCGGCACGGGCGCGAGCAGGTTCGCATCGCGCGCGAGCTTCCAGCGGCCGCCGTCCTTGCGCAGCACCGTGAGCGTGTAGCCCGCCCGCTCCACCGTCTTGCCCGAAGGCGGCGTCATCGCGACCGAGAGCCGCGTCCACATGTAGGCGATCTCTCCGGCGACGCGCAGCTCGCGGATCTCGCTCGTGCCCTCGATCGCGGGCCGCGGCATGCCGGGCGGTGTGCGGGAGGCCGCGGCGAACTCCGCCTTGCCGAAGGGGGCCATGCCCGGCACCAGGAAGATGGCATCGTCGGTCATGAGGCCGAGCACGGTTTCGATGTCGCCCGCCCTGGTCGCGGCGATCCACGTCGAGACCAGCTCGCGGATCTCGCGCTCGTCGTCGCTCGCCGCGCGCTCGACGAAGCGCACGTCGGGAATCCAGTTGCGCTTGCGCCGCTCGAGCCGGCTGTCGGTGCCCTCGCCGTCGAAGCTCGCCGGCGTGCGCACGAGGCGCGACTCCTCCACGTCCTCGAACGCGTTCACGTTCACCACGGCGTAGGTGTTGCCCTCGATGCGGCTGGTGACCACCGGCACGATGCCGCAGCGCGTGCAGAGGTGGAAGCTCGCGGTCCGGGTGCCGAACTCGTAGCGCGAGACGCGCGACGCATCCTCGATGCGCACCTCGAGGCGCCCGCGCGGAGCCGAGGTCCAGACGCCGCCATGCTTGCGGCAGAACGAGCAGGTACAGGCGCGCGCCGGAATCCCGGCGGGGTCCGGATCCCAATGCAGGTCGAACGCGATGTTGCCGCAATGGCACTTGCCGTGGATCAGCATGCGGCAGGCCTGGCCTCGGCCGTACGCCGCGGCGGGGCGACCGGGGCGGTCACGCCCTCGCGATGCGCAACGGCTGGTGGGCCCCTTCCTGCTGCGTTGCCGGCGCCACCGCCTTCAGCACGCAAACATCCTGCGCGGACGGGACGCGCTGGCTCGCGTCGAGCCACGCCGTCGCGGCGCCCGTGATCGCAAGGGCCAGCAACAGGGCCAAGATCGGCTTCTTCATGTCCACGCCTCCGCTCGCGACGCACATTCTGGCCCGTGCGGACGCAAACGGTCAACGTGCGGCGGGCGCTTGCGCAAAGGCTTCCCGGACCCCGCACGGGCCGCGCCGCGTTCACGAACCGCGGCCGCCGGCAATTCCTCGATCCGCGGCGCGCCATTCCAGCAACCAGTCGTAGATGCGATCGTCGCGATAGGCGAGGCGCGCCGACTCGACGTGGTCCGCGCCCTCGTCGAGCCACACGCGCGGCCGGTCGAGCTCGCCTTCGAATGGAGCAAGACGCAACGACCGCACGAACAGTCCCCGCGCGCGCCTCGCGACCGCGCCGAACGAGAGCCAGACCGGCTGGCGCAGCGCCCGGCGCGGAGGACGCGTGGGATCGACCGCCCAGAGCGCGGCCCAGAACGCGCCCTGCTCGAGCGCGAGGTCGAAGACGCCGTTGCCGCCGAAGCTGAAGCCGGTGAGGTAGAGCCGGCCCGCGTCGGCGTCGAAGCGCTCGCGGGCGAGGGTCACGATCGCATGCACCTCGTTCGCGTAGCGATGCCAGAAATCGCCGCGCACGGGAAGCTGCGGCGCGACCACGACGAAGCCCTCGGCGCGCTGCGAGGACCCCTCGCGCAGCGGCCCGTGGCGGATGGCGCCCTCGGCGACCGGCAGCGGCGCCCCCTCGTCGTAGCCGTGCAGGAAGCAGATCAACGGCGGACGCGGAATCGCGGGCTGCACCGGCGCACGCAGCACGAACGCGACGCCCGCGAGCCTCTCGCGCTCGAGCGTCATACGAGCCCCCGCGCCGCGAGCTCGTCCTTCACGTACGCATAGTAGATGGGCGCCGCGACGAGCCCCGCGACGCCGAACGCCGCCTCCATGAGCAGCATCGCGACGAGCAGCTCCCAGGCGCTCGCGTGGATGCCGCGGCCGACGATGCGGGCGTTGAGGAAGTACTCGAGCTTGTGCACCACCACGAGGAACGCGAGGGAGGCGATCGCGAGGGCGGGCGAGACGCTGAGGCTCATCACGACGATGACGGTATTGGAGAGGAGGTTGCCGACGATCGGGATGAGCCCGCCCACGAACGTGAGGATCACGAGCGTCTTGGCGAACGGCAGGCGGATGCCGAAGAGCGGAAGCGCGGCGAGGAGGTAGGCCGCCGTGAAGAGCGCGTTCAGCGCCGCGATGCGCACCTGCGCGAAGACCACGCGGCGGAACGCGTCGCCGAAGCGCGCCGCACGCTCGCCGAGGGCGCGTGCGAGCGGGCCGCCGGCCGGGGCCGCGCGCGCCTCGCGCAGCGCCACCATCGCGCCGATCACGAAGCCGATCAGGATGTGCACCGTCACCCGGCCCGCCTCGCCGCCCCAGTGGCGCAGCTCCGCCGCATGCTCGTGCAGCCAGTCGATCACCGCTTCGCGCCAGGCATCGGTATCGGAAGGCAGCGTCGAGAGCACCCATGCGGGAAGCGTCGCGCGCGACTGGTCGAGGATGTCGGCCATCTTCTGCAGCAGCCGCGGCAGCCCCTCGGAATGCATGACCGCCACGACCGCGAACATGAGGCCGGTGAGGAGCACCACCACGGCGACCGCGAGGAGCGCCACCGCGGCGGCCCTGCCCGCCCCGCCATGGCCGAGCCGCAGGCGCGGCGCGATCACGTGCACCAGCTCGAAGACGAGGAGCCCGGCGAGGAGCGCGGGCAGCAGCCCCAGCTCGAGCGCGAGCACGAGCAGCACCGCCGCGATCAGCCAGGCGGCGATCTCATGGCGGTTCGGGGCCTCGCGCGGCGCGGTCATCGTGCATCAGAGCGCGAGGGCGGGACGTCGTTCCGCGCCATCACCGCGAGCGCGAGCGGGCGAAGCGGTGCACCCATGGCAGCTCCCTTCCCGAAGCCGAGGCTACGCGTTCTCCAGCAGCGCCACGGCGCCCAGGCCGCCGTCGGCGCAGATCGAGACGATCGCGCGCTTGCCCGCTCCCATCGCGGCGAGCTCCTTCACCGCCTGGGAGAGGATGCGCGCGCCGGTCGCGCCGAACGGATGGCCGATCGCGATGCTGCCCCCGTTGGGATTCAGGCGCTCCCAGGGAAAGCGTCCGAGGCGCGCGTCGATCCGCACCTTCTCGCGCAGGAAATCCTCGCTCTCCAGCGCCGCGACGTTACACAGCACCTGCGCGGCGAACGCTTCGTGGACCTCCCAGAGGTCGATCGCGTCGAGCGTGAGGCGGCGGCGCGCGAGGAGCCGCGGGATCGCGTAGGCGGGTGCCATCAGCAGGCCCTCGTGGAAGGGGTCCACCGCCGCGAGCTCCCAGTCGACCAGGCGCGCCCGCGCCCGGCCGGGTGGCAGGCGCTCGAGCCCGGCGTCGTCGGCGACCCACACGCCCGCCGCGCCGTCGGTGAGCGGCGACGCGTTGCCCGCGGTGATGGTGCCGCGGCCGCTCGCGCGGTCGAAGGCCGGCTTGAGCGTCGCGAGCTTCTCGGCGGAGGTGTCCGCCCGCGGAACGCCGTCGCGCGCGGCCTCCGCGAGCGGCGCGACGAGGTCGTCGAGGAAGCCGTCCGCCATCGCCTTCACCGCGCGCTGGTGCGAGTGGAGCGCGATGCGGTCCTGGTCCGCGCGGGCGACGTTCCACTGCTTCGCCATCTCCTCGCAGTGCTCGCCCATGCTCTTGCCGGTCGCCCGGTTCGCGATGCTGGGCACGTGCAGGCGGATGTCGCGCGCGCGGATCTCGCCGACGCGGTCGATGCGCTCGCCGAAGGAGCGCGCCTGTCCCATGCGCCGGATCCAGTCCGAAAGCCCCTGCGTGAGGCCGACCTGGACGCGGCTCATGCTCTCCACGCCGCCGCACAGCGCGAGCGAGCGCGACTCGCCGAGCATGCCGGCCGCCTCGAACACCGCGACCATGCTCGTCGCGCAGGCGAGGACCGTCGAGAAGGCGGGCGTGGAGGCGTCGAGCTTCGCCTCGATCCACGCCTCGCGCGCGACGTTGCTCCAGCCGAGGTTGGGCGCGACCGTTCCCCACACCACGAAATCGGGGCGATCGCCCGCCGCGAGCTGGGCCGCCATCGCGCGCATCACCGGGACCGAGAGCGCGACGGCGTCGAGCTTGCCGAGCGGCCCGTCGACGCGCGCGAACGGGGTGCGTAGCCCCGCGACGATCCAGCGGTTCGCGTTCACCGCGCGGCGCGCTGCGGATCGTCGCTCTCGCCGGGAACGCCCAGCGCCGGCTGGTCGTGGCCCTCGCGCGCGCGCCAGCCCGGATACTTGAAGACGATGTTCTCGAAGCCTCCGCCGGTGTCGTACACGATGTCCGGCTTGCCCGGATGCTTCGCGCGCCATTCGTCGCGCAGCACCGGACCGGTCTTGTACCACGGCACGCGCCGGATCCATCCCTCGAGGGTCGCCTCGCGCCAGCCCTTGTCGCGCATCTGCGGCCAGACCTGGTCGGCGTGCGCGATGTTCTCCTGCTCGTCGAGGAGCCACATCTCGTGGCCGAGGATGTCGCCGAAGATGAAGAGCCGTCCGTCGCGGATCTCGAACTGCGTCGGATCGCTGCCGAGCTTCACCTTGTACGCGGCGCCGTCGGAGCAGAAGCCGCCGTACTGCGGCTCGAACTTCGCGGGCGAGCGCAGGAACTCGCGGCGGTCCTCCTCGCTCGCGAAGTAGTACGTGCGGCCCTGGTACGTCGCGGGAATCGTGTAGCGGCCGCGCACGGGCTTGCCTTCCTTGAAGTAGCCCACCGGGTCGAAGCCGAGCAGCATGAGGTCCTCGCCGCGGCTGGTGCGCACCGTGGCGTGCGTGGTGCCGCAACCGGCGAGCGCGAGCGCGCCGGCGATTGCGACGAGGGCGAGTGCCGCGCGGATCATTGCCATCCCTTGCCTCCGTGCTCGCGTTCGAAGCGTTCCCGGTCGCGCGCGAACTGCTGCTCCAGCTCCTCGCGGCCGGCCTTGGCGAGGGACATGCGGCGCGCCTCGTCCTGGTAGAACGGCAGCGTCGCGTCCACGCTCGCGATATTGTGCCGCCGAAACGCCTCGGCCATCTCGCGCGCCCGGTACGGCTCCATGCCGAGCTTCTCGAGCGCGGCGCGGCCGACGCGCAGCGCCGATTCGAAGGTCTCGCGCTCGACCACTTCCACGCCGCGCAGCTTGAGCTCGAAATAGTGGCTCACGTTGCGTGCCCGGCTCACGATGTCGAGGTCGGGAAAGTTCGCGCGCACGCGGTCCACGAGCGCGAGGCTCGCCTCGACGTCGTCGATGGCGTTCACGAGCAGGCGGGCGTTGCGCGCGCCCGCGGCTTCGAGCAGGTCGAGGCGCGTCGCATCGCCGTAGTACACGCGGTAGCCGAACTTGCGCAGCGAATCCACCTCGTCCGGATCGTGGTCGAGCACCACCGCGCGGATGCCGTTCGCGAGGAGCAGGCGCCCGACGATCTGCCCGAAGCGGCCGAAGCCGGCGATGATCACCGGCCCTTCGGGAGCGACGCGGTCGGCCCCGCGCTCGGGCCGCGTGCGCCGCGCCACCAGGCGATCGTGCAGCAGGAGCAGCAGGGGCGTCGTCGCCATCGAGAGCGCGACCGTGATGGTGAGGAGCGCCTCCCATTCGTGGTCGAAGAGCCGCGCGGCGCGCGCCGCGCCGAACACCACGAACGCGAACTCGCCCCCCTGCGAGAGCAGGAACGCGAACAGCCAGCGCTGGCGGCACAGCTGGATGCCGCAGGCGATCGCCCAGAGCGAGCCGATCTTGAGGACCAGGAATCCCGCGACCAGCAGCGCCACGGTCCCGGGCCGGCTCGCGGCGAGCCCGAAGTCGATCGTCATGCCGACCGAGATGAAGAAGAGCCCGAGCAGCAGCCCCTTGAACGGCTCGAGGTCGCCCTCGAGCGCGTGGCGGAATTCGGAGCCGGCGAGAAGCACGCCGGCGAGGAATGCGCCCAGGCCCATGGACAGCCCCGCCGCGGACATGAGCTCCGCGATGCCGATCACGAGGAGCAGCGCGAACGCCGTGAACACCTCGCGCAGGTTCGCCTTCGCGAGCAGGCGCAGCACCGGGCGCGTCAAATAGCGTCCGATCACGACCACGCCCGCAACCGCGGCGGCGGCGATCGCGAGGCGCATCCAGAGCGGGTTCGCGCCCGCCTTGTCCGTCGTGCCGACGAAGGGCACGAGCGCGATGAGCGGAATCGCGGCGAGGTCCTGGAAAAGGAGGATGCCGAAGGCGGAGCGGCCGGTCGGGGTGTCGAGCTCGTTGCGCTCGCCCAGGAGCTGCATCGCGATCGCGGTCGAGGAGAGCGCGAGCGCGAGTCCACCCACCAGCGCCGCCTGCCACGAGAGCCCGAGCAGCGCGAGCGCGCCGCCCAGCACGAGCCCGCTCGCCGCGAGCTGCGCCGATCCGCCGCCGAACACGATCGCGCGCATCGCGAGGAAACGGCGCGGATCGAGCTCGAGCCCGATCACGAAGAGCATCAGGACCACGCCGAGCTCGGCGAGGTCCTGCGTCGCGGCCACGTCGCCCACCAGCCGCAGTCCCCACGGCCCGATGAGCGCACCCGCGATGAGGTAGCCGAGCACCGAGCCCAGGCCCAGCCGCGTGGCGATCGGCACGCAGATCACGGCAGCGGCGAGGAAGACGAGCGCTTCGGTCATGCCTGCGTGAAAACCATTGGAACCACAGATGAACACGGATGAACACGCATGGTCCGCGACGCTTCGAGCAGCGCCCGAATCGCACCCAACCGATGGACCACGGCGCCTTCATTCCGCACAGTCATCTGTGTTCATCCGTGTTCATCTGTGGTTCCGAAGCCCTTTGCCCTTCGATCCACTCCTGCACGCGCCGCCGCAACCTCTCGCCGGCATCGACGAGCGCCTGCTCGGGAACGAGGTGCGCGCCGTGCACGATGAACGGCTCCAGCCAGCTCATGCCGCAGAAGCGCGCGGTCTGCTCCATCACCGGCACGAACGCTTCGAACCCGTGCGCGTGCTTGCCGGCCGGCGTGTAGGCCGCCTCGTCCCCTCCGGTCGTCGCAACCCAGAGGCAGCCCTTGCCCGCGAGCGCGCGGCCGCCCTCCCCATACGCCCAGCCCTTCACCAGCACCTGCTCGAGCCAGAGCTTGAACAACGCGGGGCCCGTATACCAGTAGAGCGGATGCATCCACACCACGAGTCGCGCGGGCTCGAGCGCCGAGCGCTCCGCCGCGGCGTCGATGTCGAAATCGGGATAGCGATCGTAGAGCGAGCGCACCTCGACGCCGGGCAGGTCCGCGATGGCGCGCAGGAGCACGGCGCACGCGCGCGAATGCTTCGGATACGGGTGCGCGTAGACGACCGCGATCACCGCGCCGCCGCGAGCAGCGATTGCCACGGCAACGTGTCGGCGACGATGCCCGCGAACACGGCCGCGCCGACCCAGTTGTTGTGGCGGAAGGCACGGAAGCATCCCTCGCGCGTGCGCTCCCGGATCATCGGGTAGTGCGAAAGCGCGATCGCCGCGGCGCCCAGCACGCCGGCGAAATAGAACCCGCCGTAGCCCTGCCACCAGCCGATCGCGAGGAGGATCGCGATGAACATGCCGTAGCAGCCCATCACCGCCGCGACGTCGCGCCTGCCGAACAGGATCGCCGAGGTGCGCATGCCGATCCTGAGGTCGTCGTCGCGGTCGACCATCGCGTACTCCGTGTCGTAGGCGATGGTCCAGAGGATGTTCGCGGCGAGGAGCGCCCAGCAGAGCGGCGGCAGCCGGCCGGTGAGCGCCGCGAACGCCATCGGGATGCCGAACCCGAACGCGATCCCGAGGAACGCCTGCGGCATCCAGAAGAAGCGCTTCATGAAGGGATAGAGCGCCGCGATCGCGACGGCGGCGAACGACAGCCCGATGGTGAGGCGGTTGAAGCGCAGGATCAACGGGAAGGCGCAGAGCGCGAGCACCACCGCCACGGCGATCGCCTCGCCGGGCCGGATCTCGCCCGCGGCGAGCGGGCGGGCGCGGGTCCGCTCGACGTGCGCATCGTAGCGCCGATCGGCCCAGTCGTTGAGCGCGCATCCCGCCGAGCGCATGAGCACGGTTCCCAGCACGAAGATCCACAGCACGGCGAGCGGCGGCAGCGCATGGCGAGCGAGCCATAGCGCCCATAGCGTGGGCCAGAGCAGCAGCAGGATGCCGATCGGGCGATCGAGGCGCACCAGGCGCTCGTAGGCGTCGAGGCGCCGTGCGATGGCGGCGAGGCTGCCGTTCATGCCTTGAGGTAGAACCGGCGCGTGCCGAGCCAGCGGTCGAGGTGCTTCGCCGTGGCGTGCGACGGGTGCGCGAGGAGCTCGTCGGCGACGCGGCGCGCGGCCTCCAGCAGGTCGGCATCGCGCTCGAGGTCGGCGAAGCGCAGCAGCGGCGCGCCGCTCTGCCGCGCGCCGAGGAACTCTCCCGGCCCGCGCAGCGCGAGGTCCTGGCGCGCGATCTCGAAGCCGTCGTGGGTCTCGTAGATGACCTTCAGGCGCTGGCGCGCCATCTCGGAGAGCGGCTGGTAGTAGAGCAGGATCGCGAGGCTCTGCTGCGCGCCGCGGCCGACGCGTCCGCGCAGCTGGTGCAGCTGCGAAAGGCCCATGCGCTCGGCGTGCTCGATCACCATGAGCGTCGCGTTCGGGACGTCGACGCCCACCTCGATCACCGTGGTCGCGACCAGCAGCTGGAGCTTGCGCGCCTTGAAATCCGCCATCACCTGCGCCTTCTCGGCGGGCTTCATGCGCCCGTGCACGAGGCCGACGGCGAGGTCGGGGAACGTCGCCCGAATCGTCTCGAAGGTCTCGATGGCGGTCTGCAGCTGGAGCTGCTCGCTCTCCTCGATGAGCGGGCACACCCAGTAGGCCTGCGCGCCGTCGCGGCAGCTCTCGCGGATCCTCGCGATCACCTCGTCGCGACGCTCCTCGGAGACGAGCTTGGTGACGACCGGCGTGCGGCCCGGGGGCAGCTCATCGATCACGGTGACGTCCAGGTCGGCGAAATAGCTCATGGCGAGGGTGCGCGGGATCGGGGTCGCGCTCATCATGAGCTGGTGCGGCTCGGTCGCTCGGCCACCGCATCCGTGGGCTGCAAGCATCGTCTTGTCGCGACCCGGCGGCGCTACCCGCTCCACTCTTCGAGAGTCCGAGTCCGCGCCGACCGCCGCTCCCTTGGAAGCGAGAGCGAGGCGCTGCTCGACGCCGAAGCGGTGTTGCTCGTCTACGATCGCGAGGCCGAGCTTCGCGAACGCGACGCCTTCCTGGAAAAGCGCGTGCGTGCCGATCGCGAGCCGGGTCTCGCCCGCGCCGATCGCATCGAGCGCCGCCTTCTTCGCACGGGCCTTGAGGCTTCCCGCGAGCCACGCGATCTTCACGCCGAGCGGCTCGAGCCAGTGGGAGAGCTTGAGGTAGTGCTGCTCGGCGAGGATCTCGGTGGGCGCCATGAGCGCCGCCTGCCAGCCGTTCTCGATCGCCTGCAGCGCGGCGAGCGCGGCGACCAGCGTCTTCCCGCTGCCGACGTCGCCCTGCAGCAGGCGGCGCATCGGATGCGACTCGGCGAGGTCCTTCGCGATGACCGCCTGCGCCTGGCGCTGCGCACGCGTGAGCTGGAACGGAAGCGAGCGCACCAGCGCGTTGGTGAGCGTGTGGCGGTCGGGAAGCCGCGGCGCGCTCTTCGCGCGGCGCTCGCGGTAGGCGATGCGCATCGCGAGCTGCTGCGCGAGGAGCTCGTCGAACTTGAGGCGCCGCCATGCCGGGTGCGTGCGGTCCTCGAGGCCCTTCGCGTCCACGTCGGGCGGCGGGCGATGCAGGAGCACGACGCTTTCGCGGAACGGCGCGAGGCCGAGCTTCGCGAGGCGCTCCGCGTCGAGCGTGTCCTCGAGCGCGAGCGTGTCGAGCGCCTGTCCGATCTTCTCGCGCAGCGTCGCCTGCGAAAGTCCCGCCGTGGTGGGATAGACCGGCGTGAGCGACTTCGCAAGCGGCGCACCCTCGGCGACCACGCGATAGCGCGGATGCACCATCTCGTCGCCGAAGAATCCCGGCCGCACCTCGCCGAAGAGCCGCACGCGCTTCCCGGCGGCGAATTGCTTCACCTGGCTCGGATAGAAATGAAGGAAGCGCACCCAGAGCTCGCGCTCGCCATCGGTGAGCTTCACGACCAGCGCGCGGCGTCCGCGGTAGTCGACCTTCGATTCGACCACGCTCGCCTCGACCAGCACCGGCTCTCCGGGGCGCGCCTCGGCGAGCGGCGTGAGCCGGGTCTCGTCCTCGTAGCGCAGCGGCAGGTGCAGCACCAGGTCGAGCCTGGAGCGCACGCCGAGCTTCTCCAGGCGCGCGTCGAGGGCGGGCTTCGCCTTTGCGTGTCCGGTCCCCGCGGCGGCGGGACCGTCGCCGGCCCGGGTGGCGACCTTCACGCGCCGGGCGAGGCGCCCAGGTACAGGATGGCGTCGATCTCGACCAGCGCGCCGCGCGGCAGCGAGGCGACGCCGACGGCGACGCGCGCCGGATAGGGCTGGCGGAAGTACGTCGTCATCGCCTCGTTCACCTTGGCGAAGTTCGCGAGGTCCGTGAGGTACACGGTCACCCGCACGATTCGGTCGAAATCGCCCCCCGCGGCGCGACACACCGCGCGCAGGTTCTCGAACACCTGCTTCGCCTGGTTCTCGAAGCCCTCGACGAGCTGCATGCTCCTCGGGTCGAGCGGGATCTGGCCCGAGAGATAGACGGTGTCGCCGGCGCGAACGGCCTGCGAGTACGTGCCGATGGCGGCGGGCGCTTCGGGAGTGGAGATGGGTTTCATGGTGGATTCATGGATTCCCGCCTGCACGGGAATGACGTCCTCGTTCGATAACGTTGACCGGCGATTCATGGCCGGTCCGGCGCCGTTCCTGCTCGATGGCGTTGACCGGCGATTATCGTCCGGTCCAACGCCGTTCCCGCTGCAAAATCCCCTTCTCTACGTGGTCCTTTTCTTGAGGCGTGAGATTCGCACGACTTCCGGAATCCGCCTGAGCCTCCGGAAGACATGCGCGAGGTGCATCCGGTTCTTCACCTGGATCGTGAACACGACGGTCGTGTAGGCCGGGCTCGCGCGCTGCTCGGTCTCGATGTGGTCGATGTTGGAATCGGCCTCGGAGACTTCCGCCGCGAGGCGGGCGAGCACGCCGCGATGGTTCTGCGCGAGGAGCCGCACGTTCACGTCGAAGAAGCGGTCGGACGACGCGTCCCACTGCACCTCGACCCACTTCTCCGGGTCGAAGTGGAACGGGTGGATCGCCGGGCAATCGTAGGTGTGCACCACGAGCCCCTGGCCCTTCTTGATCTGGGCGATGATGGGGTCGCCGGGGATCGGGTGGCAGCACTGCGCGAACTGCACCGCGAGGCCCTCGGTGCCGCGGATGGTGATCGGATCGAGGCGATGCTCGCCCTCGGGCGAGGACTCGGCGATCGAGAGGAGCTTCTTCGCCACCACGACCGCGAGGCGCTTGCCGAGGCCGATGTCGGCGAGCACCTCCTCGCGCGACTTCGCGGCGTCTCCCTTGAAGAAGCGCGTCCAGTGCGTCTCGCCGATCTCGTCCGGGTTCGCCTTGAGCGAACGCAGCGCCTGCACCAGGAGCAGCTCGCCCACTTCCGCCGACTCCTGCAGCTGCATGGTCTTCAGGTAGTGGCGGATGTGCGAGCGCGCCTTGCCGGTCGCGACGTATGACAGCCACACAGGATTGGGCCGCGCCTGCGCGTCGGTGACGATCTCCACGCGGTTGCCGTTCCGCAGGATCGTGCCGAGCGGCACCGGCTCGCCGTCCACCTTGGCGCCGATGCAATGGTTGCCCACATCGGTGTGCACCGCGTAGGCGAAGTCGATCGGCGTCGCGCCCTTCGGCAGGGCGAAGATCTTGGCCTTGGGCGAGAACACGTAGACCTCGTCGGGGAAGAGGTCGACCTTGATGTGCTCGAGGAACTCGAGCGCGTCGCCGCTCTCGCTCTGGATCTCGAGCAGGGACTGCAGCCATTGGTGGGTCCTCAGCTGCACGTCCTTGGTGTCGCCGTCGCCGGTCTTGTAGATCCAGTGCGAGGCGACGCCCGCCTCGGCCACCTTGTGCATGTCCTGGGTGCGGATCTGGATCTCGATCGGCATGCCGAACGGGCCGAAGAGCGTGGTGTGCAGCGACTGGTAGCCGTTCGCCTTCGGGATCGCGATGTAGTCCTTGAACTTGCCCGGGATCGGCTTGTAGAGCGTGTGGAGCGCGCCCATCGCGAGGTAGCAGCTCGGCACGTCGGGCACGATGATGCGGAAGCCGTAGATGTCGAACACCTCCGAGAACGAGATGTTCTTCTCCTGCATCTTCTTGTAGATCGAGGAGATGTGCTTCTCGCGCCCGCTCACCTGCGCGCCCACCTTGAATTCCTTGAGGCGCGCCTGGATCGCGTCCTGGATCTTGCCCACCGCGTCGCGCCGGTTGCCGCGCGCCTTCTTGAGCGCCTTCTCGAGCACGCGGAAGCGCGTGGGATGCAGGTAATGGAACCCGAGGTCCTCGAGCTCGTAGTAGAGCGAGATGAGGCCGAGGCGATTGGCGATGGGGGCGTAGATGTCGAGCGTCTCGCGCGCGATGCGCGCCTGCTTCTCCGGCGGCACCGCCTCGAGCGTGCGCATGTTGTGCAGGCGGTCGGCGAGCTTGATGAGGATCACCCGCACGTCGCGCGCCATCGCGAGCAGCATCTTGCGGAAGTTCTCGGCCTGCGCGTGCTGCAGCGTCGCGAACTCGATGCGGTCGATCTTGGAGACGCCGTCCACCAGCTCGGCCACCTGCTTGCCGAAGGTCTTCGCGATCTCCGCCTTGGTGGTGGGCGTGTCCTCGACCACGTCGTGCAGGAGCGCCGCCATGAGCGCCTGCGCGTCGAGGTGCCACTCGGCGAGGATCTTCGCCACCGCGAGCGGGTGCGTGATGTACGCCTCGCCGCTGTGGCGGTATTGCCCCGAGTGCGCCTGGCGCGCGACCTGGTAGGCCTGCTCGATCGCCTCGATGTCCTTCGGCTTGAGGTAGCCGAGCACGCCGCTCAGCTCTTCCGGCCCCGGCCCGGGCAACGATGTCCCGGAGGCCTTGAACGCCCCGATGAGCTTTTGCAGGCCGAGCGCCGGGATCATCGATGGGACGAAAAAGGGGTCAGATTACTTTTCCGCCGAGCGCATTCCCGCGCGATACCGGTCGGAAAAGTAATCTGACCCCTTTTTCGTTTCGATCAGAGCACCGGCGGCGTCGGCGCGGGCGGGTTCAGCAGCTCCTTGCCGACCTTGCCGCCCGCGATCTCGCGCAGCGCGATCACGGTGGGCTTGTCCTTGTTCGGCTCCACGAGGGGCGTGGCGCCGAGCGCGATCTGGCGCGCGCGGTTGGTGGCGGCGAGCGTGAGCTCGAAGCGGTTGGGCAGGAACTTGATGCAGTCGTCTACGGTGATGCGGGCCATGGCGTGGTCTCCGGTTACTGGAATTCGGCAAGCAGCGACGCGAGGCGCACGGACTGCCGCTCGCGGGCGACGCGCGAAGCGCGCACCACCGCCTGCAAGTCCGAAACCGCCGCATCGAAGGTCTCGTTAACAATTATATATTGAAATTCAAGAACATGCGAGACCTCTTCGCGCGCGCCCGCGAGGCGCCTCGCGATCACGTCGGGCGCGTCCTTGCCGCGCGCCTCCAGTCGCCTTTTCAGCTCCGAAAGCGAGGGTGGCAGGATGAAGATGCCCACCATGTGCGGGAAGAGCGCGCGCACCTGGCGCGCGCCCTGCCAATCGATCTCGAGCAGCACGTCGTGGTCGCCCGCGAGCTCGTTCTCGATCCATCGGCGCGAGGTGCCGTAGTAGTTACCGTACACGTTCGCGTGCTCGAGGAAATCCCCCGAGGCGATCATCTTCTCGAACGCCTCGCGCGGGACGAAGTGGTACTCGCGGCCGTGCGCCTCGCCCTCGCGCGGCGATCGCGTCGTGTACGAGATCGAGAGCTTGATGTTGGGCTCGCGCTTGAGGAGCTCCGCCACGAGGCTCGTCTTGCCCGCGCCCGAGGGCGCGACGACCACGAAGAGGTTGCCGCTCATCGTTCGGTGGGGAAGGTGGAAGAGCGCATTGTATAATGGTCGACGACCGTGCCCGCCGCCCTCATCCTCGCGGTGCTGCTCGCCGTCGCGCCGCTCGCGAACGCCGCGGACGATTCGCTCGGCGCGTTCTTGCACAAGACGCTGGAGGCCGCGCGCGCGAAGCACCGGGTGCCCGCCATCGCGGCGCTGGTGGAGGCGCGCGGCATGCTCGCCGCCGAAGCGGTGGGAATCCGCGCGGAAGGCCATTCCGAGCGCGCCACCGCCGACGACCGCTGGCAGATCGGCTCCGACACCAAGGCATTCACCGCGACGATGATCATGCGGCTCGCGGAGCGCCACGTGCTCTCGCTCGACGACACGCTCCCGAATCTGCTGCCCGGCATGGCATCCACGATGGATCCGGCCTATCGCAAGGTGACGCTCGCACAGCTCCTCAGCCACACGGCGGGCATCGCGCCGCTCACCGATGGCCGTGACCTGCCCGAGTTCATGGAGGTGATCCGCGGCGCGAGCGATGTGCGCGCCGAGCGTGCGGCCGCGGCACGCCACTACCTCGCTGTGCCGCCCGCCTCGAGGGTCGGCGATTTCGCCTACTCGAACCTAGGCTACATCATTGCCGGCGCGATCGCCGAGGCGCGCACCGGCAGGTCATGGGAGGAGCTGGTGCGCGAAGAGGTTTTCGCGCCGCTCGGCATCACGCACGCGGGATTCGGGCCGCCCGGGACGTCGGCGCGCATCGACGAGCCGCGTGGGCATCGCATGGAGGGCGGGGCGCTGGTCGCGCTCGATCCCGCCGATCCGCGCTCCGACAATCCGCGCGCGTTCGGGCCCGCGGGCACGATGAACATCACGCTCGCCGATTGGGCGCGGTTCGCGCGCGACCAGATGGAGGGGGCGCTCGGCCGCGGGAAGCTCCTCTCGGCCGCCGGCTATCGCCGCTTGCAGACGCCCGTCACGGGGAACTATGCGCTGGGATGGGGCGCCAAGCTCGATGCCTCGGGAATCCCGGTGGTCCTGGCGCACACCGGCAGCAACGGCTACTGGCTCGCCGACATTCGCGTCCAGCCCGCCGACGGGCTGATCGAGCTGGTGGCGATGAACGCGGGCGACGGCGAGGCGAAGAAGGCGCTCGAGGAAATCCAGGCGGCGCTGGGCGAGAGGTTCAAGCGGCCGCGCTGAGGCGGTCTTGCGCCCGATGGCGTTGAGCGGCGGCTTCGCCGTCCGCTCCAGCGCCGTCCCCGACGCTCGCCACGCTCATTCGATGTTCTGGACCTGCTCGCGCATCTGCTCGATGAGCACCTTGAGCTCCACCGAGATGCGCGTCATCTCGCTCGCGACCGACTTCGATCCCAGCGTGTTCGCCTCGCGATTGAGCTCCTGGCAGAGGAAGTCCAAGCGCTTGCCGCACGCGCCGCCCTTGTCGAGCACGCGCCGGAACTCCGCGATGTGGGTGGAAAGCCGCGACATCTCCTCGTCCACGTCGATGCGCGAGGCGTAGAGGACGATCTCCTGATGCACGCGCTCGTCGGAAGGCGACGCGCCCGCCTCCGCGATTTTGCCGGCGAGCTTCTCGGTGTACGCCTTGATCGCCGCCGGCATGAGGGGCCCCGCATCGGCGACGAGCTCCGACATGCGCGCGAGGCGCTCGCGCAGCACCTTCTCGAGCTTCTCGCCCTCGCGGGCGCGCGTCTGGTCGAGCTCGGCGAGCGCCTGCTCGAGGAGCGACATCACCTCGGCCTTCACGCGGTCGGGCGAGAGCGTCTCCTCGGCGAGCACGCCGGGCCAGTGGAGGATCTCGGAAACCGAGAGCGGCCGGGCCTCGCCGAAGCGCTCGAGCACGCGATCGGAAGCGTCGCGCAACACGGCGAGGGCCGCGGCATCGGGCACGAGCCTGCGCTGCGCCGCCGTGGCGGGCGTGAACGTCACGCGGCAGTCGACCTTGCCGCGCGTGAGGCGGCCCGCGACCGCCTCGCGCATCGCCGGCTCGAGCGGCCGGATCTCCTCCGGCGCCCGCATCTGGAACTCGAGGTAGCGGTGATTGACCGTCTTGAGCTCGACCGCGAGGCTGCCCTGCGCGCTCTCGCGCACGGCCGCGGCGAAGCCGGTCATGCTGGAGATCATGGCGTTCGGGAAGGCCGGGTCAGCATCGGGTCAAGGCCTGGATTTCGCGATTGGAGAGGGTGCGCCGCGTTACGTTCGCAACAAAACCGGCCGATGCGGCGCTTGCGATGCGGCAACTCGCCTTTACAACGCGCAACCGGTTGCCGACAATGACCGGAATTATATCGGAACCCCTTCCAGGAATGCCCCAGCAGGCGAACCAGCCGCTGCCGGCCGGCTACGTGCTGAACGGCTATCGGATCGAGAAACCGCTCTCCTCCGGCGGATTCAGCATCGTGTATCTCGCGCGCGACGAGAGCGGCACGCCGTTCGCGATCAAGGAATACCTCCCGTCCTCGCTCGCGCTGCGCTCCGACGGCGTCGAGGTGCAGATCGACGACGAGGCGAACCTTTCGGTGTTCCGCCACGGCCTCAAGTGCTTCTTCGAGGAGGGCCGCGCGCTCGCCATGATCTCGCACCCGAACGTGGTGCGCGTGGAGAACTTCTTCCGCGCGAACGAGACCTGCTACATGGTCATGCAGTACGTCCGCGGCCGCACGCTGCAGTTCCACATCCAGCGCCACCGCCACGAGTTCACCGAGCCCTTCATCCGCCGCATCTTCATCCACCTCATGAACGGGCTGCGCGAGGTGCATGCGAGCAAGCTGCTGCACCTGGACATCAAGCCCGCGAACATCTTCATCTCGATGGAGGGCCGGCCAGTGCTGCTCGACTTCGGCGCCGCCCGCATCACGCTCTCGGAGGAGGCGATGAAGCTGAAGCCGATGTACACCGCCGGCTTCGCGGCGCCCGAGCACTACCGCTTCAGGCCGGGCGAGCTCGGCCCGTGGAGCGACATCTACTCGGTGGGCGCCACGATCTACACCTGCATCGCCGGAACGCCTCCCCAGGCGGGCGACCAGCGTGAGGAGAAGGACCACATGATTCCGCTGCGCACGCTCGCGCGCCAGGATTACTCGGACGATCTCTACCAGGTGATCGACGATTGCCTCGCGGTCGACTACATGAAGCGGCCGCAGACCGCCTACGAGCTGCAGCGCCGCCTGATGAACGAGCCGGGCTCGGAGAAGCGCAGCTTCCTCGAGACCATCAACCGCCCGCTGTCGAAGCTCTTTTCCCGATAGCGCGCGCGGGTCGCTAGCGACATGCGCTTCACCATCTTCCAGGACAGCCGGCTCGGCGACCGCAAGGGCAACGAGGACCGCGTCGGCTATTCGTACAGCCGCGACGTGCTGCTGATGGTGGTGGCCGACGGCATGGGCGGCCACGAGCAGGGCGAGGTCGCCGCCGAGATCGCCGTCACCGAGATCACGCGCCGCTTCCAGCAGGAAGCGCGCAACCGCCTGCGCCGCCCGTTCGAGTTCCTCGTCTCCTCGATCCAGGCGGCGCACCGCGCGATCGTCTCGCACGCGGTGGAGCACAACCTCCTCGAATGCCCGCGCACCACCTGCGTCGCCTGCATCGTGCAGAACGGGCGCGCCTTCTGGGCGCACGCCGGCGATTCGCGGCTCTACGTGCTGCGGCAGGGCGCGCTCATCGCCGCGACCCAGGACCACTCGAAGGTGCAGCAGATGATCGACGCGGGCGAGATCACGCAGGAGGCCGCGGCGCGCCATCCGGATCGCAACAAGATCTACAGCTGCCTCGGCGGCGTCGTGCCGCCCCTCATCGACACCGGGCGCGACATCGGGCTCGAGGTGGGCGACACCATCGTCATCTCCACCGACGGCTTCTGGGCCCAGATCCCGCCGAGCATCCTCGGCGGCATGCTGCGCAAGCAATCGGTGCTCGACCTCCTTCCGGGATTGCTCACCGAGGCGCAGCGCCGCGCGCAGGGCGAATCGGACAACCTCTCCGTGGTCGCGATGACCTGGGAGAACCAGGACGACGCGCGCCTGCCCGACACGCAGGCGCTCGACGACCAGCAGTTCGCGACCTCGACCAACACCACCGCGCAGCTCGACAGCGCCGCTCCCGCCGCCGACGACGTGACCGACGAGGACATCGAGCGCGCCATCGCCGAGATCCAGAGCGCGATCCGCAAGGTCCCCCGCTAGGTCCCGCTTCGCGAAGGCTTCCCGATGCCCCGATTCCTCGATCGTCCCGCCGGCGAGCTCCGGCCCGTGCGCTTCCAGCGCGGCTATACCCGTCACGCCGAAGGCTCGGTGCTGGTCGAGATGGGCCTCACTCGGGTGCTCTGTACCGCGAGCGTCGAGGAGAAGGTGCCCGCGTTCCTCAAGGGCAAGGCAAGCGGCTGGGTGACCGCCGAGTACGGAATGCTGCCGCGTGCGACCCACACGCGCGGCGCACGCGAAGCGGCGGCCGGCAAGCAGTCGGGGCGCACGCACGAGATCCAGCGGCTGGTGGGCCGCAGCCTGCGCGCCGTCGTCGACCTCGCCGCGCTCGGGGAGCGGCAGGTCACGATCGACTGCGACGTGCTGCAGGCCGACGGCGGCACGCGCTGCGCCTCGATCACCGGCGCGATGGTCGCGCTCGCCGATGCGCTCGCCGGCCTGCGCGCGAAGGGCCTCGTCGCGCGCGACCCGCTGCGCGATTTCGTCGCCGCCGTCTCGGTCGGCATCGTGGGCGGCGAGGCGCTGCTCGACCTCGACTATCCGGAGGACAGCGCCTGCGAGACCGACATGAACGTGGTGATGACCGGGTCGGGCCGCTTCGTCGAGGTGCAGGGCACCGCCGAGGGCGAGCCCTTCACGCGCGCGCAGATGTCCGAGATGCTCGACCTCGCCTCGCGCGGCATCTCGCAGTTGGTCGCGCTCCAGCGAAAGGCGTTGGAACCACGGATGAACACGGATGAACACAGTTAGGGGGAAAGTGGAATTGGGACGCCATCATTTGCACGGTGCGATTCCCGTTCTCGACTCATCCGCGTTCTTCCGTGTTCATCCGTGGCTCGGCCGTACCGCGTGAACAAGATCGTCATCGCCTCCAACAACCCCGGGAAGCTGCGCGAATTGCAGGCGCTCCTCGCCCCGCTCGGCATCGAGGCGCTGCCGCAAGCCGATTTCCACGTGGTGGAGGCCGAGGAGCCGCACGAGACGTTCCTCGAGAACGCGCTCGCCAAGGCGCGCAACGCGAGCCGTGCGACGGGCCTGCCCGCGCTCGCGGACGATTCGGGCCTGTGCGTGCCCTCCCTCGGCGGCGAGCCGGGAGTGCACTCGGCGTACTTCGCCGGCAAGGCGGGCCCGCGCGAGGAGCGCGACGCGCGCAACAACGCGAAGCTCGTCGCGGCGCTCGCGCGGCACGCGGATCGCACGGCCTACTACTACTGCGTGCTGGTGGTGCTGCGCTCGCACGAGGATGCGGCGCCGATCGTCGCCGACGGCTACTGGCGCGGCGAGATCGTGCTCGAGCCGCGCGGCGCGGGCGGCTTCGGCTACGACCCCTACTTCCTCACCCGGTCGGGAAGGACCGCGGCGCAGCTTCCCGCGGCCGCGAAGAACCGCGAGAGCCACCGCGCAAGAGCGCTCGCGGCGCTCGCGGCGAAGCTCGGCGACCTGGAGGCGCTCAGCCCTTCGAGCGGCGCGTGACGTTCTCCTGGTAAAGCTTCAGCCACTCCGCGTCCTTGTCGATGGCTTCCATCGGGTTCACGGCGTGCAGCGTCTTGCCGTCGAACTCCGAGGGCACGTTGCGGTTCGAGGGGGTGAAGTCCTTCTTCGCGAGCAGCGGCTGGCCCTCGGTGAGGAAGAAGTCGTGCAACAGCTCGGCCGCGTTCGGGTGCGGGGCTTCCTTCATCACCGCCACGCCGTGCATCTGCACGATGATCGGGTCGATCGTGAAATAGTCGATCGGCTCGCCCTTGCGCTTGAGCTGCGGCGGCTTGTAGCTGTAGACGTCGAGCGCGAGCGGCACCTCGCCGGAGGCGACGAGCTTGGCGAGGAGCGTGTGTCCCTTGCGCACCGTGATCCCGTTCGTGTCGGCGATCTCGCGGAAGAGCTTCACGCCCTTCTCGCCGCCGAGCTGCTCGGTGAGTGTGCCGAACCAGCCCTGGTCGTCCACCTCGGCGCCGATCTTTCCCTTCCAGCGCGGGTCGAGCAGGTCCTGGTAGGTCTTCGGCAGGTCCTCCTTCTTCACCTTCTGCGTGTTGTACGCGAGCACGAACACGTCGAGCGTCGAGGTCGCATACTCGTGGTGCGGCGGCACGATGCCGCGCGAGAGCTGCGCGTAGATCGGCGTGTCGATGCGCCGCAGCAGCTTCTCGCGGTGCAGCGCCTCCATCTCCGGGAGGTTGTTCTCGATGAAGTCGACGTCGTGCCGCCCGGCGCGCGCCTCGCGGATCGTGCGCTGCACCACGTTCTCCGAGCTCGAGCGCCACTCCTTCACCTTGACGCCGTACTTCTTCGTGAACGCGTCGAAGACCGGCTGCAGGTCGCTCGTCTGGCTGGAGTGGTAGACCGACACCACGCCCTCCTTCTTCGCGCCGTCGACCAGGCGCTGCATGCGCGCATCGGGGGTCTCGGCGGAGGCGGCGAACGCGACGGCGAGGATCGGCAGGAAAACGAGCAACTTCTTCATCGGGCTACCCTTTCCGCCCGCGAAGGGCGTAGCATGGCGTTGAAGTTAGGGCTCTAAGTATCTCGAACCCTACCCGATTTCGCGCTCCGCTGTCGAGGCCGGCGCGGGCGCGCCGCCCCCACTTCCACCCCGAGTCGAACATGGCCCGAACGCTCCTCGAGAAGCGCCCCGCCTCCGCGAGCCGCGATTGGCGCGCCGCGCTCGCCGACGACCGCCTTTCCCAGCTGGTGAAGGAAGCCAACCGCGCGCTCGTGCGTGCGCTGCAGGCGCGCCTGGACGGGCACGCGATCTCGCCGGGCCACTGGCAGTTCCTGCGCATCCTCTGGGAGCGCGACGGGCTTACCCAACGCGAGCTCTCGGAGCAGGCGGGCGTGATGGAGCCGACCACCTTCTCCGCGCTGAAGGGCATGGAGCTCGCCGGATATGTCGAGCGTCGCCAGATGCCGGACAACCGCAAGAACGTCTACGTGTTCCTCACCGCGCGCGGCCGCGTGCTCAAGCGCAAGCTCCTGCCGCTCGCCGAAGAGGTGAACCGCGCCGCGATCCAGGGAATCGCTCCGGCGGAATTGGCGCTGGTACGCCGCGCGCTCCTCGTCCTGCTCGCGAACCTCGAACGCGACGGCGCCGCCGCGGCCGAGCGGCGCCCGAAGGCATGAACGCGAGCGCATCGGGTTCGGGCATCCGCCTCGCGGAGCTGCCGCCGCTCTCGCTCTACGTGCACATCCCGTGGTGCCTGCGCAAGTGCCCCTATTGCGACTTCAATTCGCACGAGAAGCGCGGCGAGCTTCCCGAGCGCGAGTACGTCGAGGCCCTGGTGGCGGACCTGGAAGCGGCGCTCCCGAAAGTCTGGGGAAGGCGCGTGCATACGATCTTCATCGGCGGCGGCACCCCGAGCCTCTTCTCGCCCGAAGCGATCGACCGGCTGCTGGTCGCGGTGCGCACGCGCCTAGCGGTGGATCCCGAGGCGGAGATCACGATGGAAGCGAACCCGGGGACCTTCGAGGCCGCGCGCTTCGACGGATATCGCGCGGCCGGAGTGAACCGGCTTTCGATCGGCGTGCAGAGCTTCTCCGACGCGAGGCTCGCGGCGATCGGGCGCGTGCACGGGGCGGACGAGGCGCGGCGCGCCCTCGGGCACGCGCTCGCGCTCTTCCCCACGGTGAACGCGGACCTGATGTACGCGCTGCCGGGTCAGTCGCTCGAGGAGGCGCTCGGTGACGTGCGCGAGGCGATCGCGCTGGGCGTGCACCACGTGAGCGCCTATCACCTCACGCTCGAGCCCGATACGCATTTCCATCGCTTCCCGCCGCCGCTCCCCGACGAGGACGTCGCCGCCGACATGCAGGTGGCGATCGAGGATGCGCTCCGCGCGGGCGGCTACGAGCACTACGAGACCTCGGCGTTCGCGCGCCCGGGCCATCGCGCGCGGCACAACCTCAACTACTGGACCTTCGGCGACTACCTCGGCCTGGGCGCGGGAGCGCACGGCAAGATCTCGTTGCGCGAGCGCATCGCGCGCGAATCGCGCATCCGCAAGCCCGCGAGCTACATGCGCGCGGCGCTCGCGGGCGATGCGATCGACGAGGCGCGCGAGGTCGGCGCGGCGGAGCTGCCGTTCGAGTTCATGCTGAACGCGCTGCGCCTCGTCGAGGGGTTCCCGGTCGCGCTCTTCGCGCAGCGTACCGGGCTTCCGATCACGGCGGTCGAGCGCGAGCTCGCGGCAGCCGAGCGCGCAGGCCTCCTCGCCCGCGACCACTTGCGCATCGGGCCCACGGCGAAGGGCGAGCGCTTCCTGAACGACCTGCTCGAGCGGTTCCTGCCCGGCGCGCGTCATCCGGCGCCGGTGCGCACGATCAGTATTTCCCCGCGGGATACTTCCCGTCCTTCATGAACGGCGGCTCGCGGCCCACCAGCGACTCGAGCATGATGAGCTCCACGTCGGTGTGGTTGCGGAATCCCGCCTTGTCGGCCTTCATCGCCGTGCCGGCCTCAGTGAGGAGCAGCGGCATCTCGTGGTGCGTGGTCTTCACGAGCTTGTCTTCCATGCCCGGGCCCTGCACCACGGCCTCCCCGTAGCAGAGGCAGAAGTACACGTCGGCCGGATCCACCTCGATGTAGCAGCCGGTCCCGCGGATGCCGATGGTCGCGTTCGCCGCGCGGATCGAGCGCGGCTTCTTCGCGAACACGGAGAGGATCTTGCCGGTGCCGACGAGGAGCTCGGAGAGCGCGCCCGCTGCGCCGCGCGTCTCGATGCTGGTGTTCTCGCGGATCAGGAACGCATCCTTGCCGAGCACGACCACCGCGTGGCTCGCCGGCCCGGTCGCGATGCGCTGCCCGACCTCGACCACGGTTCCCACCTTGGCCGGCTGCCCGTTCACCGTCGCCGTGCCCTCGAGCTGCACGACGCCCTGCTTGCCGCCGAGGTCGCCGTTCGCCAGGGCGCGCGCGATGATGCCGACGATGCCGCCGCCCGCCAGGGCGCCGCTCGCCGCCAGCCGTTTGAGCCACGCGCGCCTCGCCGTCGATCCACGCATCGTCACTCCTTCTCGAAGAGCAGGTCCCAGACGCCGTGCCCGAGATTGCGTCCGCGCCGTTCGAATTTGGTCTCCGGCCGCCACGGCGGGCGCGGCGCGAAACCTTCGGCGGTGTTGCGAAGCCCGGGCGTCCCGGCGAGCACCGCGAGCACTTGCTCGGCATACTCCTGCCAATCGGTCGCGACGTGCAATCTCCCGCCGGGCGCGAGCCGCGAGACGGCGAGCGCCGCGAACGACGGCTGCACGAGCCGCCTCTTGTGGTGGCGCTTCTTCGGCCAGGGATCGGGAAAGAACACGTGGATCGCGGCGAGCGAGCCCTCGGGAACCATGCCACGCAGGACCTCGACCGCGTCGTGCTGCACGATGCGCAGGTTCGTGAGCCCTTCCTCTTCGACGCGGCGCAGCAGGCTGCCCACGCCCGGCGCGTGCACCTCGACCGCGATGTAGTCGGTCTCCGGGTTCTCCGCCGCGATGCGTGCCGTGGTCTCGCCCATGCCGGAGCCGATCTCGACCACCACCGGCGCGCGCCGGCCGAACAGCGCGCTGAAATCGAGCGGCGCGGCGCGGAACGGCACGCCGAGCCGCGGCATGAGCTCGGCATAGGCGCGTTGCTGCCCGGGCGAAAAGCGGCCCTGGCGCAAGACGTAGCTGCGGATCGGAGGATGGGTCACGGGAGCCCTTCGCGAGGCGCCGATTATAGGCGAGCAGCACGATTTGACACGCCGGGGCGCGGCGCCTAAATTGGGGCCGCCCCCGCGGTGGTTCCGGGGTCGACAATCCCTCCAATGACGATCCGCGCCGGCTTTTTCGCCCTCGTGCTCGCCGCGGCCTCCCTGGGCGCCGCGGCCGACGACTATGTCGGCGTGCTGAGCCTGCCGCGCACCACGCTCCCGGCCGCGGGCGCGTTCTATTCCTTCGCCTCGCTGCCGCCGCCCTCGCTCGCCGGCGCTGCGCAGGGCGTGGACCAGGCGTTCCGCCTCAAGCTCGGATACCACTACTCGCGCTACTTGTCGGTCGAGGGCGAGATCAACGACCTGGCGCGCTGGCCGGTGAACCTCTTCGGCGCCGCGTACGGCACGGCGAGCGCGTTCCGCTCGGGCGGCTTCGGCCTCGACACGGTGGCGACGCTGCCGCTCGCCGGCTTCTCGTTCTACGGCAAGATGGGCGCCTACCACGGGGAGCCGCGCGGCGATTTCGCGATGTACTCGACCGCGCTCCTCGGCGATGCGACGCAGCGCACGCGCTGGCGCTACGGCCTGGGCATGCGCTACGACTTCACGCGGGCGCTGGGCGTGCGCGCGCAGGTGGAACGCTACTCGCCGCTCGGCGCGCCGTTCGCCGGCGAGGCGGACGGCGACCTCTTCTCGATCGGCGTGAGCTGGCGCTTCTGAGCTAGGCGCCGCCGACCGGCGCGATGAGCCCGGCCTGCGGCGAGCTCGCGGCTGCCTCGTAAGGCTTCTTCGGCATGCGGCGCGCGAGGAACGCTTCGCGGCCCGCCTCCACCGCGAGCTTCATCGCGTTCGCCATGCGCACCGGCTCGCCCGCCTTGGCGATGGCGGTATTCATGAGCACGCCGTCGCAGCCGAGCTCCATCGCGATCGCGCCGTCCGAGGCCGTCCCGATGCCCGCGTCCACGAGCACGGGAACCGAGAGGCGATCCCGGATGATCCGCAGGTTCCACGGATTGAGGATGCCCATGCCCGAGCCGATGAGCGAGGCGAGCGGCATCACCGCGACGCAGCCGAGGTCCTGCAGCTCCTTCGCGAGGATCGGGTCGTCGCTGCAATAGGCCATCACCTGGAAGCCATCCGCGACGAGCGTCTTCGCCGCGGCGAGCGTCTCCGGCATGTTGGGGAAGAGCGTCTGCGGATCGCCCAGCACCTCGAGCTTCACGAGCGCATGCCCGTCGAGGAGCTCGCGCGCGAGGCGGAGCGTGCGCACCGCGTCTTCGGCCGTGTAGCAGCCGGCGGTGTTGGGCAGGATCGTAAAACGCGAGGGTGGGAGCGCGTCGAGCAGGCTCGGCTCGCCCGCGTTCTGGCCGATGTTGGTGCGGCGGATCGCGACCGTCACGATCTCGGCGCCGCTCGCCTCCACCGCGCGGCGCGTTTCGTCGAAATCGCGGTACTTGCCGGTGCCGACGAGGAGCCGCGAGCGGTACCGCTTCCCCGCGATGACCAGCTCGTCCTGCGCGGCGATCTTCTCCGGTGCGTTCATCACCCTCCTCCCACGGCCATCACGACCTCGATGCGGTCTCCGTCCGCGAGCCGCGCCTCGCCGAAGCGGCTGCGCGGCACGATCTCGCCGTTGCGCTCGACCGCGAGCCGCCGCCCGGCGAGCGCGAGCTCGTCGATCAGCTGCGAGAACGTGAGCGGGGCGGGAAATTCCCGCGGCGCCCCGTTGACGACGACACGGATGGGCGCTGACATGGAAACGGCGATTTTACACGGGTAAAATGCTTCGCGAGCCGCGGGTGTAGCTCAATGGCAGAGCAGAAGCTTCCCAAGCTTACGACGAGGGTTCGATTCCCTTCACCCGCTCCACGCTGCCGCGCCGCCCGTTCCGAACCGACTATGCGGCCGAACCGCCCGCGCCGCGTCGAGTCTACCGGGCTCTATCCCGCGGCCCTTCCCATGGAATTCCCGCTTCGCAAGCGGCGCACCCTCGGCATCCCCACGCGCGCGATCGACGTGCTGCTGGGCGTCGCCCTGGGCGCGGCGCTGGTCTATTTCCTCGATCGCGCACTTCCCCGGGCGCGCGGGGAAGCGCTCGAGGAGCGCGCCGACGACAACCTTCTCCGCGAGCGCGTACGCAACGCCCTCGCGCAGACCATCGCCGACCCGCGCGCGATCGACCTGCGCGTGCACGACGGCACCGTGATCCTCAAGGGACCGGCGACCGGCGAGCAGATCGCCGAGATGGTCGCCTGCGCCTCGCGGGTGCGCGGCGTGCGCTTCGTCGACAACCGCCTGTCGCCCACCCCATGAAGCCATGGCGACGCTGCGCGACCTCGTCCAGCCCCTCACCGGCAGCCCGCGCGACTACGACGCGCTGATCGACCGCATCGGCGACGCGCGCATCGTGCCGATCGGCGAGGCCTCGCACGGCACGCACGAGTTCTATGCCGAGCGCGCACGGATCACGCGCCGGCTGATCGTCGAGAAGGGGTTCGCGGGAGTCGCCGCGGAGGCCGACTGGCCCGACGCGTGGCGCGCCAACCGCTACGTGAAGGGACGCGGCGACGACCGCTCCGCCGATGCGGCGCTCGCGGGCTTCCGGCGCTTCCCGGCGTGGATGTGGCGCAACGACGTGGTGGCGGAATTCATCACCTGGCTGCGCGCGCACAACGAATCGCTCGAGGCCGGCGCGCCGCGCGCGGGCTTCTACGGGCTCGACCTCTACAGCCTCTTCACCTCGATGGAATCGGTGCTGAGCTACCTCGACAAGGTCGATCCCGAGGCGGCCCGGCGCGCGCGCGACCGCTACGATTGCTTCGACCATTTCAGCGAGGACCCGCAGGCGTACGGCTATGCGGCTTCCTATGGCATGCGCGGCGACTGCGAGGAGGCGGTGGTGGCGCAGCTCACCGACATGGCGCGCCGCCTCGGCGACTACGCACGCGCCGATGGAGCCGCGGGGCTCGAGGATTCCTTCTCGGCGGAGCAGAACGCGCGGCTGGTGAAGAACGCCGAGGAGTATTACCGGTCGATGTTCCGCGGCCGGATCTCGTCCTGGAACCTGCGCGACCGGCACATGGCCGAGACGCTCGACGCGCTGCTCGATCACCTGCGCGAGCGCAACGCCGGCGCGAAGGTGGTCGTCTGGGCGCACAACTCGCACCTGGGCGACGCACGCGCGACCGAGATGGGCGAATCGGGCGAGCTCAACGTGGGCCAGCTCGTGCGCGAGCGGCACGGAAGCGAGGCGGTGCTGGTGGGCTTCAGCACCTACACCGGCACGGTCACCGCCGCGGACGATTGGGACGAACCCTCGCAGACCAAGCGCGTGCGGCCCGGGCTTCCCGGGAGCTACGAGCTCTACTTCCACGAAAAAGCCGGACATGCGCGCTTCCTGCTCTTCCCGGGCGAGGAAGCGCTCGCGGCCGGCCTTCCCGAGCGGCACCTGCAACGCGCGATCGGCGTCATCTACCGGCCCGAGACCGAGCGCATGAGTCACTATTTCCATGCGCGCCTCGCGGACCAGTTCGACGCGATGATCCACATCGACGAGACGCACGCGCTCCAACCCCTCGAGCGCTTCTCGAGACCCACGCACGAGCCGGAAACGTACCCGACGGGCGCCTGAAGCCGCGCCGTTTGCGGCATCATGGGGCGATGCCGAAGCCGCGCCCGCCTGCATCGTTCGCATCCCGGATCGTCGAGTGGCAGCGCCGCGAGGGCCGCCACGCGCTGCCCTGGCAGGGAACCCGCGACGCGTACCGCATCTGGCTCTCCGAGGTCATGCTGCAGCAGACGCGCGTCGAGACGGTGATCCCGTACTACGAGCGCTTCCTCGCGCGCTGGCCGTCGGTTTCCGATCTCGCCGCCGCGGACCTCGACGAGGTGCTCGCGCTCTGGAGCGGGCTCGGCTATTACGCCCGGGGGCGCAACCTGCATCGCGCCGCTTGCGAGGTGCGCGATCGTTTCGGCGGCGAGTTTCCGCGCCGCTTCGACGATCTCGCCGCGCTGCCGGGCGTCGGCCGCTCCACCGCCGCGGCGATCGCGGCATTCGCGAGCGGCGAGCGGCGCGCGATCCTCGACGGCAACGTGCGCCGCGTGCTCGCGCGCCACGCCGGAATCGACGGCGATCCCGCTTCCAGCGCGACCGTAGCACGGTTGTGGCATGTCGCCGAGGCGCGGCTGCCCGAGCGCGATATCGAGCGCTATACGCAGGGCATGATGGATCTCGGCGCCGGCGTGTGCGTGGCACGCAATCCGCGCTGCCTCCTCTGCCCCGTGGGCGAGGATTGCGTCGCACGCGCCGAATCGCGCATCGACGAGCTGCCGGGCAAGCGCCGCCGCGCGGACCGGCCGCGCAAGCACGTGTCGATGCTCGTGGCGCTGCGCGCGGGCGAGGTGCTGCTCGAGAAGCGTCCGCCCACGGGCATCTGGGGCGGACTCTGGTCGCTGCCCGAATTCGATCGCGCGCGCGCGGCGCAGGACTACCTCGCGCGCGATTGGGGACTCGAGGCCGAGGAAGTGCGCGCGCTCGAACCCTTCGAGCACGCGTTCACGCATTTCACCCTCGAGGTGACGCCATGGCGCGCGCAGGTGCGCTCGAGCCGCATGACGCGCGACGGACCCACCTCGACGTGGCTCGCCCTCGCCGACGTGGAAGGCGCTGCCCTTCCCTCGCCCGTGAAGCGGCTGCTGCGCTCGCTCTGATCCGGCTCGCTCGCGCTCACGGAAAGGCGATCGTGCGCTCGCGGTATTGCGCGTATGCCGGATAGGCGGCCAGCAGGAAGCGCTCCTCCACGCGGCGCTTCACGCCGAGGAACACGAGCACCACGATGCCGGCGGCAGCCGCGGCGAGCGTAGGCTCGCGCAGCCACAATCCGACGACGCAAAGCGCGATGCCGGTGTAGATCGGATGGCGCAGCACGCGGTAGACGCCGGACTGCACCAGCCGCGCGCCGGGCTTCGTATGCGGGGCGACCTGGATGTTGCCGCGCAGGGCCGCGAACCCGAGGGCGATCACGACGAGCCCCGCGATGGCGATCGCGCTTCCCGTCCGGGACGCGGCCTGCGAGGCGAACAGCGGCGCGCCGGGATTCCACACGAGGATCGCCGCGAACGCCGCGAGCAGGACGGTCTGCGCGGCGGCGTACATCCGGCTTGCGCGCAGCGCAGGTGCACTCGCCATGTTCCCTCCGAGCGGGGAATGCTACTCGATGAGCCGCTGCTGGCGCAGGAACTTCTGCAGCACGGCGAGGCGCAGCGTCGCATCGGTGAGCTCGAGGAGCTTCTGCTTCACGTCGTTCCTGAGCGGCAGGATCTCGGCCAGGCGGAAGCCCACCCAGGTCGCGTCCTCGAAGCGCAGCGGCTCCACGAAGCGCTGCGGCCCGATCGCCGCGATCGCCTTGCGCAGGAACGAGGCGCATTCGGCGAGCCCGGGCGCGTCGCTCACCTCGGGCTCCGCGATGAGCGGCTCGACCTGCGCCACGACGAGCCCGGATTTCGCGACCTCGGTGGAGACGATGCGGAAGCGCTCGAGCCCCACGGTGCGCACCTTGAGCACGCCCAGCTCCTCGGCATCGCAATCGTCGATGCGCGCGAGGCAACCCACGCGCTCGGGCACGGCGGGCGTTCCCACCTCCTCGCCCTCCTTGATGAGGCACACGCCGAACGGTGTGGAGCCCTTCAGGCAATCGCGCGCCATGTCGACGTAGCGCACCTCGAAGATCTTCAACGGCAGCGCGGAGCCCGGAAAGAGCACCGTCTTCAGCGGAAAGATCGGCACGCTGCGCGGACGGCTGCCCACGGAGAAGAGGTTGAGGAGCAGCAAGGCGGGCTCAGGACTTGAGGTCGCGATGGCGCAGGACGACCGGATAGTCGGACGCGAAGCGCTCGGCGAGCTGGTTGGCGATGTAGACCGAACGGTGCCGGCCGCCGGTGCAGCCGATCGCCACCGTGAGCGACGCCCGCTGGTCGAGCACGAAGCGCGGCAGCCACCGCTGCAGGAAACGCTGGATGTCCTCGACGAGGATGCCGGCCTGGGTCTCGCGCTCGAGGAACTCGATCACCTGCGGATCGCTCCCGGTGAGCGGGCGAAGCCGCGGATCGTAATGCGGGTTCGGCAGCACGCAGCGCGCGTCGAAGACGAAGTCCGCGTCGAGCGGTGCGCCGCCCTTGAAGCCGAACGACTCGAAGCAGAGCGCGAGACGCGTGCGGTCCGTGACGACCAGGTCCTGGATCCAGCCGCGCAGCTGCGACGGCGTGAGGCTGCTGGTGTCGATCCGCTGGCCGATTTCGGCGAGCCACGCGAGCACGCCGCGCTCCTCCGAGATCGCATCGGGCAGCGCCTGGCCCTCGCGCGCGAGCGGATGCGGCCGGCGCGTTTCCGAGAAGCGGCGCACCAGGCTCTCGTCGTTCGCGTCGAGGAAGATCACGCGCACGTCGTTGCCGCGCTCGCGCTCCTTCGCCACGATGTCGGGCAGCTTGCCGAGGCTCTCGCGGCTCCTCGCGTCCGCGCTGATCGCGACCTTGCGCTCGCCGCGCGACATCGCATAGTCGGCGAGCGGGCCGATCAGGTCCGCGGGCAGGTTGTCGACGCAGAAGAAGCCGGCGTCCTCGAGCGCCTTGAGCGCCACGCTCTTGCCGGATCCCGACACGCCCGAAAGGAGCACGAGCTGCATCAACCGATGAGCTCCCCGGGGCCGCCGTCCTCGCGGATCGCCGCCTCCTGCCGCGCGATGAACTCGCGCGTGGAGTCGAGCCCGCGCGTGAGGAGGATGTGGTTGCGCACCGCGGCCTCGACCAGCACCGCGAGGTTGCGGCCCGGCGCCACGGCGAGGGTGACCGTGGGAATCTCCACGCCGAGGATGTGCTGCGTGCCCGAGCGCGTGGCGAGGCGGTTCTTCGGCTCCTGGCCGTTTTCCGGCGCGTCGAGGTGCACGATGAGCCGCAGCGTCTTCCTCGGGCGCACCGCGGTCTCGCCGAAGATCGAGCGGATGTTGAGCACGCCCAGCCCGCGCACCTCGAGGAAATCGCGCAGCATCGGCGGGCAGCGGCCCTGGATCGTCTCCGGGCCGATCTGCTGCAGCTCGACCACGTCGTCGGCGACGAGGCCGTGGCCGCGCGAGATGAGCTCGAGCGCGAGCTCGCTCTTGCCGATCGAGGACTCGCCGGTGATGAGCACGCCGATCTCGAGCACGTCGAGCATCACGCCGTGCAGCGTCGTCACCTCGCCCAGCTCCTGCTGCATGTACGGCCGCAGCACGTTGATCACGTGCTGGCTGGGCTCCGTCGAGGTGAGGAGCGCGACGCCGAAGCGCTCCGCCGCTTCCTTGAGCGCCGCCGGCGGCGCGACGCCGTCGGTGACGATCACGCACAGCGTATCGGCCCCGCAGATGCGCTCCACGGTGGGCTTCTGCAGCGGCGCCTCGAGCCCGGCGACGTAGTCGACTTCGCGCGGGCCCATCACCTGCGCGAGCAACTGGTGGATGAGGTTCAGGTGCCCGATGAGCCCCACGCCCGGGCGCTGCAGCATCTCGTCGGTGAACTCGCGCACCGCACCGGCGGTGCCCGCGGCCCACGCGAGGCCGAGGCGCTCGCGCCGCTCGTCAAAGAGCCGCTGTACGCTGAGCCGGGGCATAGGGCGACCACTCGGTGATGAGCCGGTGCGCCGCCTGGGCATCTTCCGCGGCGGCGAGCGCCTCGCGCAGGTGCGCATCGCTGAACATCTGCGCGAGCTCGGAGAGAAGCTCCAGGTGCGTCTCGTTCGCGTGCTCGGGAACGAGCATCGCGAAGACGAGGGAGACCGGCTCGCCGTCGGCCGCCTCGAAGGGAATCGGCGCCGCGGTGCGCACGAAGGCGCACACCGGCTCCTTGAGCCCCTTGATGCGCCCATGGGGAATCGCGACGCCGTAGCCCAGCGCGGTCGAGCCGAGCTTCTCGCGGTCGAACAGGCTGTCGAACACGCGCGCGCGCGGCACCTGGCGCGAGTTCTCGAACAGCAGCCCCACCTGCTCGAAGAGCCGCTTCTTGCTGGTCGCGTCGAGCCCGAGCACGACGTGCTCGCGCGGCAGCAGCCGGGAGACCAGGTTCATGGCGGTGGGGACCGCGGCCCGGGCGCTCGCCGCCCGCATCAGGCCTGCGGGATGCGTTTGATGCCGGGCAGGTGCCGCTCCGCCTGGAAGCGCTCCTTGTGGCGGATCACCTGGCGGTCGAGCTTGTCGATCAGCTGGTCGATCGCCGCGTACATGTCGCCGTCGTTGCAGCGCACGTGGATGTCCTTTCCGGAGAGATGCACGTTCGCCTCGATCTGCTGCTCGAGCTTCTGCACCGTCATGATCACGTTCACGTCAATCACGTGGTCGAAGTGGCGATTGATGCGCTCGAGCTTCGCCACCACGTAGTCGCGGATGGCCGAGGTGATCTCGACGTGGTGGCCGGTGAGGTGCAGGTTCATCGAGCGCTCCTTTTCGAAGTCAGATCGACTTGCGGAGATTGGCGGGCTGGATGTGCATGGCCTCGCGGTACTTGGCCACGGTCCTGCGCGCCACCTGGATGCCTTGCTGCGCGAGGATGTCGGAGATGCGATGGTCGGAAAGGGGCTTGCGGCCATCCTCGGCGGCGACCAGCTGCTTGATCAAAGCACGAATCGCCGTGGCCGAACAGGCCCCGCCGGTGTCGGTTGAAACGTGGCTGCCGAAGAAGTATTTCAGCTCGAAGATGCCGCGCGGGGTGAGCATGTACTTCTGCGTGGTGACCCTCGAGATGGTCGACTCGTGCAGGCCCACCGCCTCGGCGATCTCGCGCAGCACGAGCGGGCGCATCGCGACCTCGCCGTGCTCGAAGAAGTTCTTCTGGCGATCCACGATCGACTGCGTCACGCGCAGGATCGTGTCGAAGCGCTGCTGCACGTTCTTGATGAGCCAGCGCGCCTCCTGCAGCTGCCCGGAGAGATGCTTGCCGCCGTTCTCGCGCGAGGCCTGCAGGATGTCGGCGTACATCTTGTTGATGCGAAGGCGCGGCATGGCGTCGCGGTTGAGCGACGCCGTCCACTTGCCCGAGAGCTTGCGCACCACCACGTCCGGCACGACATAGCGCACATCCCCCTGCCCGAACGCGCGGCCCGGCTTCGGATCGAGCGTGAGGATCAGCGAGCGCACCTCGCGCAGCTCGTCCTCGTCGACGCCGAGCAGGCGCTTCAGGCGGTTGAAGTCGCGCGCGGCGAGCACGTCGAGGTGCTGCGTGACGAGCCTGAGCGCCGTGTCGCGATGCGGCGTGGATTCGGGCAGCGCCTTGAGCTGCAGCTCGAGGCATTCGGCGACGTCGCGCGCGCCCACACCCGTGGGCTCGAGGTTCTGCACATGGCGCAACGCGATCTGCAGCTCCTCGATCTCCACCTCCGACATCGCGGCGATCGCCGACTCGCGCAGCTCCTCGAGGTCCTGCTTGAGGTAGCCGTCCTCGTCCAGGTGCCCGAGCACGAATTCGGCGATCAGCTTGTCGCGCGGCGTGAGGCCGGTGAGCGAGATCTGCTGCAGCAGGTGCTCCTGCAGCGTGGGCTCCGCGGCGGCGAACTGCGTGAAGTCGTCGCGCTCGTCGTCGTCGCGGCGCGCGCCCGCGCCGGGCGTCGGCTCGTCGCCGAAGCCGTGGTCCTCGGCGAGGGTCGCGCCCTCTTCGCGGCGCTCCTCGGGCTCGGGCGTGCCGGGCGCGGCCTCGGCGCCGTTCGGCGCGGGCGCAGGCGATTCTTCGGCGGCGGCGAGATCGGCCCGCTCGAGCAACGGGTTTTCGGCGAGATAGCGCTCGAGCTCCTGGTTGAGCTCCACGGTCGAAAGCTGCAGCAGGCGGATCGATTGCTGCAGCTGCGGGGTGAGCGTCAGGTGCTGCGATAGCTTGAGCTGGAGGCTGTGCTTCATGTCGAGAAGGTTCCCGAGGGAACTGACTGTCCGCTAGAGGCGGAAGTTCTCCCCGAGATACACCTTTCGGACCGCCTCATTATAGACGATCTCCTCCGGCTTCCCGAAGGCGAGGACCGAGCCCTGGTTGATGATGTAGGCGTGGTCGCAGATGCCGAGCGTCTCGCGCACGTTGTGGTCCGTGATGAGCACGCCGATGCCGCGCTCCTTGAGGAACCGGATGATCTGCTGGATGTCGAGCACGGCGATCGGGTCGACGCCCGCGAAGGGCTCGTCGAGCAGGATGAAGCGCGGGTTGGTCGAGAGGGCGCGCGCGATCTCCACGCGGCGCCGCTCGCCTCCCGAGAGCGAGAGCGCCGGGCTCGCGCGCAGGTGGCCGATGTGCAGGTCGTCGAGCAGCTGCTCGAGCCGCGTCTCGATCTCGTCCGATTCGATGCCCTGCAGCTCGAGCACCGCCTGGATGTTCTGCGCCACGGTGAGCTTGCGGAAGATCGACGCTTCCTGCGGCAGGTAGGAGAGCCCGAGGCGCGAGCGCCGGTAGATCGGCAGATGCGTGAGGTCCTCGCCGTCGAGCGTCACGGCGCCGCGGTCGATCGGCACGAGCCCGAGGATCATGTAGAAGCACGTGGTCTTGCCGGCGCCGTTCGGCCCGAGCAATCCCACGACCTCGCCGCTCTCCACGGTGAGCGACACGTCGGAGACGACGGTGCGCTTGCGGTAGCGCTTCATCAGCCCCTCGGCGCGCAGCACCGAGGAGTGCGGCTCCGGGCGCACGAGGGTGAGGTGCTGCGCCGGCGCCGGGCGCGCCATCACTCGAGCTTCCCCTCGTCGGCCTTGAGCTTCGCGGCGGGCGCCTTGTCCGCCTTCGCGTCCCCGTCCGCGCCCTTCTTCGGCGGCAGGATCACCGCCTTCACGCGCGAGCCGTTCGCGGCGGAGCCCGGCGGGCCGCCGGTCACCTCGGCGAGCTCCCTGCGCATGTCGTATGAGATGAAGTTGCCGGTGATCTCGTTCTGGTCGCGCTTCACGCGCGCGTTGTCGTAGAGACGCAGCATGTCGTTGCGGTCGTCGAACTCGGCGCGCTGCGCGTAGCCCTCGACCCATTCGTCGGCATTGTCGAGCTTCTGCCGGAACGTGACCGGATTGCCGTTGGCGACGTAGTACTTGTGGTGCTGCGGATCCTCCTTCACGGTGACGGTGGCCGCCGTCATCCGCATCGTGCCCTGCGTCACGATCACGTTGCCGGAAAAGGTGCTGGTCTTCTTCGCGTCGTCGGCGGTGAGCTTGTCGGCGTTCACCACGATCTCCTTCTCGCGGTCGGCCTTCTCGGCGGGGGCGGGGAGCGCTGTGAGGAACATCGCGGCGAGGAGGCCGGCGGGGATTGCGGTGCGCATCAACGTGTCGCGGACTTGTAGATGGCGTGGACGCGATCGAGGACGAGCGTGCGCGCCTTGTTGTCGAGCTCGAGGCCCTGCGCCACCACGTGGCTCGACGGGCTGTCGAGGGTCACCTCGCTCGCCGTTCGCGCGACCCCGGCGTCGGGCAGCACGAGCAGCCGGTCCGTCGTGACGTGCGCCGGCTCCATCTTCGCGTCGCCTTCGCGCACCAGCACGACATGGCCCTCGATCCATACGCGGTCGCCGGTGCGCTCGAGGCGCCCCTCGTCGGCGGTGACGGTCATCTTCGGCTGGCCGGGCTCGAACGCCTCGAGCGTCACGCGATCGAGGTGAGCGGTGTCGTCGTCGGGGTAATGTATCATCTTCCGCGCGGCGAGGGTGTAGAGCACGCGCCCGTCGGTGCCGAACTTGCGCGCGTCGAAGTTCTCCACGATCGCATCCGGATCGTGGCGCAGCGCGCCGCTCTCGCGCTCGTGCGGTGCGCGCACCAGCTGGTTGAGCCAGAGCGTGAGCGCCACGAGCAGCGCGAGCACCGCGAGCGGAAGCCATGTCGTCGGCCGCATGCCGCCGTTCCCGCGTCAGCCCCGCGCATCGGCGGCGGCCTGTGCCCGCGCGCGCAGCACGAGATCGCAGAACTCGCGCACCGCGCCCCGGCCGCCCGAAGCGCGCGTCACGTAGTGCGCCGCGGCCTTCACGTCGTCCACCGCGTTCGCGACCGCCACCGCGAGCCCGCAACGCCGCATCACCTCGAGGTCGGGAAGGTCGTCGCCCACGAACGCGCACGATGCGCCGTCCATGCCGATCGAGGCGACGAGCCGCTCGAAAGCGGCCACCTTGTCGCCGACGCCCTGCAGCACGTGCGCGATGCCGAGCTCGCGCGCGCGGAACGCGACCGCTTCGGACGCGCGCCCCGAAAGGATCGCCGCGGTTATACCACCCGCCTTGAGCATCTTCACGCCGTGGCCGTCGCGGATGTCGAAGGCCTTGAACGACTCGCCCTGGGGGCCGATGTAGAGCCGGCCGTCGGTGAGCACGCCGTCGACGTCGAAGATCGCGAGGCGCACCGCGCGCGCGCGCGCGAGCACTTCGTCCAGGCTAGACGACACCGGCGGCGAGGAGGTCGTGGAAGGTGACGACGCCGGCGAGCGTGCGGTCCGGCGCGAGCACCACGAGGCGCCCGCCCAGGCTCTTCTGCTCGAGCACCTGCGCCGCTTCGGCCGCGAGCCGGTCGGCCTGGATGGTCACCGGATTCCTGGTCATCACCTCGGCCACGCGCACGCCCTTGATGCCGTCATGGCGCTCGAGGTAGCGGCGCAGGTCGCCGTCGGTGAAGATGCCGAGCAGGCGGTCGCCCTCGTCCACCACCGCCGTCATGCCGATGCCCTTGCGCGACATCTCGTCGAGCACCGTGGGAAGGAGCGCGTCCCCGGCATGGCTGCGCGGCAACTGCGCGCCCTTGCGCATGATGTCGCGCACGTGCACGAGGAGGCGCCGGCCGAGGGTTCCGCCGGGATGGTGCAGCGCGAAGTCCTCGCTCGCGAAGCCGCGCGCGTCGAGGAGCGCGAGCGCGAGCGCATCGCCGAGCGCGAGGGTCGCGGTGGTGCTCGCGGTGGGCGCGAGGTTGAGCGGGCACGCTTCCTTCTCCACCGCGGCGTCCAGGTGCACGTCGGCTTCCACCGCCAGCGTCGAGCCCGCCCGCCCGGTGATCGCGATCACCGGGGCGCCGCGGCGCTTGATGAGCGGCAGCACCCTCAGGATCTCCTCGGATTCGCCCGAGTACGAGATCGCGACGACCACGTCATGCCCGGTGATCATGCCGAGGTCGCCGTGGCTCGCCTCGCCCGGGTGCATGAAGAAGGCCGGCGTGCCGGTGGAGGCGAGCGTCGAGGCGATCTTGCGCGCGATGTGCCCGGACTTGCCCATGCCGGTCACCACCACGCGGCCGCGCGTCTCGAGCATCAGCCGGTGCGCGGCGAGGAAGCTTTCGCCGAGGCGGCCCTTGAGCGCGCGCACCGCGTCCGCCTCGATGTCGAGCACGCTCCGCGCGAGCGCGAGGTAGCGCTCGGCATCGGCGACGGCGTGGGGTTGCAGCAGGTCGGTCATTGACCGCAAAGTATAAATCCAATACCCCCCGCGCGCGCCGCGCCGCCCATGCACGACGCCCTCTCCGTCGCGCTGATCCTGCTCGCCTCCGCGGTCGCCGTGGTGGCGCTCTTTCGCCGCTTCGCGCTGCCGCCGATCCTCGGCTATCTCATGGTCGGAGCGCTCATCGGGCCGAACGCGCTCGCCTTCGTGCCGGCGACCGAGTCGCAGCGCTATCTCGCCGAGTTCGGCGTGGTCTTCCTGATGTTCTCGGTGGGCCTCGAGTTCAGCCTGCCGCAGCTCGTGGCGATGCGCAGCATCGTGTTCGGCTTCGGCGGCGCGCAGGTCGTCGCGACGCTCGCGCTCGGCGCGATCGCGGCGATCGCCGCGGGCGCGGATTGGCGCGCCGGCGTCGTGGTGGGCGGCGTGGCGGCGATGTCCTCGACGGCGATCGTCTCGAAGACCCTCTCGGACCGTGCGCAGCTCCACAGCGGCTTCGGACGGCAGGTGATGGGCGTGCTGCTCTTCCAGGACCTCGCGGTGATCCCGCTCCTCGTGCTGATCCCGGCGCTCTCGCTTTCCACGGGGGCGATGGCGCAGGCGATCGGCGCGGCGCTCGCGAAGGCCGCGGTGGTGCTCGCCGTCGTGCTCTACGTGGGGCAGCGCCTGATGCGGCCGATCTTCGAGCTCGTCGCGCGGGAGAAGTCCGGCGAGCTCTTCGTCCTGCTGGTGCTGCTGGTGACGCTCGGGCTCGCATGGGTGACCGAGCAGGCCGGGCTCTCGCTCGCGCTCGGCGCCTTCCTCGGCGGCATGCTGATCTCCGAGACCGAATACCGCTGGCAGGTGGAGGACTACATCCAGCCGTTCCGCGACGTGCTGCTCGGGCTCTTCTTCGTGACCATCGGCATGCTCCTGCAGCCGCGCGTGCTCGCGGATCACTTCCTCGCGGTCGTGGGGATCTTCGCCGCGCTCCTCGTCGTGAAGTTCGCGGTGGTGTTCGCGCTCGCGCGCCTCCTCGGCAACGAGAAGCCGACGGCGCTGCGCACCGCGCTCGCGCTCGCGCCCGCGGGCGAGTTCGGCTTCGTGCTGCTCGCGCTCGCGTTGCGCGAAGAGGCGCTGCGCGTGCAGGTGCTGCAGGTGGTGCTCGCCGCGGCGCTCCTCTCGATGCTCGCCGCACCCCTCATCCTCGCGCGGATGGAAGCGATCGTGCTCTATTTCGTGCAGAGCGAATGGACCGCGCGCGCGGTGGCGCTGCACGAGCTCGCGGTGAAGGCCATGTCGACGCGGGGCCACGTGATCGTCTGCGGCTACGGGCGCAGCGGCCAGGCGCTCGCGAAGTTCCTCGAGCGCGAGAAGATCCCGGTGATCGCGCTCGAGTCCGACCCCGAGCGCGTGCGTGAAGCGGCGGCCGCGGGCGATTCGGTGGTGTTCGGAGACGCCGCGCGCCGCGAGGTGCTGGTCGCCGCCGCGCTCTCACGCGCCGTCGCGCTGGTGGTGAGCTTCGCCGACACGCGGAAGGCCCTGGCGATCCTCGCGCACGTCCGCGAGCTGCGCCCGGATCTGCCGGTGATCGTGCGCACGTTCGACGACAGCGACGTGGAGGCGCTGCGCGCGGCGGGCGCGGCGGAGATCGTCGCGGAGGTGGTGGAAGGCTCCCTCATGCTGGGCACGCAGACCATGATCCAGCTCGGGCTCCCGCTCAACCGCGTGCTGCGGCGCCTTCGCGACGTGCGCGAGGAGCGCTACCGCTACACGCCGGGCTTCTTCCACGGCATCACCGACGCCGAGACCGAGGACCGCGACGAGCCGCGGCTGCGCACGGTGGTGGTGGGGCCGGACGCGCCCAGCGTCGGCGCGACCCTCGGCGAGCTCGGCCTCCACCGCGTGGGCGTTCAGGTCACCGCGGTGCGGCGCAAGGGCTCGCGCGAGGTGAACCCCGGTCCCGACACTTCCCTGCAATCGGGCGACGTGCTGGTGCTGCTCGGCACGCAGGAAAACCTCGCGCGCGCCGAGATGCGCGTGCTGCAGGGCTGAAAAAGGGGTCAGATTACTTTTTGCTTTGCCGGGCGGCCGCGAGGTAGCGCAACGACGGGCCGCCCCAGTGCCCGCTCCAGCCCATCAAGGAAAGCTGGCGATCCAACCGGTTGATCGTTGCGCACGGCCGTACGGATCGCTTCAAGGTCCGAACCGTCGATGGCCGAGTGGAATAGCTCACGATATGCCTTTCCTCGGGCCGCGCTGTCGATTCCAAGCGCGCAGTATTCGATCCGCGGGACGAGCCATGCGAAGCGTCGATCCAGCCCCGCATTGTCGCGATGGCTCGACCAAGGGTATTCGGCAGGCTCGACCACCATACCGGCCCGTACCGGGTTCAGTTCGATATACCGCATGCAGGTGAACAGATACCGCTCGCATTCCACGAGACTGGAATGGAAACGCCCCTCGAACAGGGTTCCGGTCCGATCGTGCGCTCGATTCGCATAGCGGCTGTACCGGCGCCCGATGGCCTGGACGAACCGCGAAACGCAAGCGGGCTCGCGTCCGCTGACGAGCAGATGGACATGGTTGGTCATCAACACGAACGCATGCACCTCCGATGCATTCGCTCCGGCTGATTGGCGCAAGTAACGCAGGAACAGCATCCTGTCATTGTCGTCATGAAACAGGGCCGTGCGGTTGTTGCCTCGAATGACGATGTGCTGCGGAACGCCGGGGAGGTCGATGCGCAGCGGACGTGCCATGCCATCTCGAACGCGGCAACCGTTCCCACAGTGCACATGCAGTGAACCGAAAAACTAATCTGACCCCTTTTTAAAAAATACGGCCCGCGCGCGGCGGGCCGTCGGGCAATGCGAAAGCCGTCCGGTCAGAAGGTCATGCAGACGGTGTAGTTCGCGGCGTCGTCGATGGAGGCGGTGGCGGTCGCCGCGGTGTTGAGGCCGGAACCGTCCGGAACGACGCGCAGCGAGCCGGTGGCGGTGTTGCCGTCGTCCATCTGCACGTCGAGCTGCTTCGCGAACTTGCCGAGAATGCCCGTGGAGCACACCTGGTATGTCCCGGTCATGCCCTGGATCTCGATCTGGGTCGACGTCGAGCTGTTCACGCCGAGCTTCCCGCCGACCGCGTTGGTGGGGATGTAGGTCGGGTCCGTGACGTCCGTGGGACCGGCCGCGAGGTTCGACAGCCGCACCTGCTGCCAGAAGAGGAACGACTCGTCGGTAGTGGTGGTCGAGTTCCAGTTGCCGTCGATCACGCCGTTGCCCTGCTTGCCGCCCGGGGTGGTTGCAGTCGTCGCACCGTTCACGTGCGTGGCCGCCACCGGATCATCCCCCGGCAGCGCCTTGAACTTGTCCTGGTACGCGTAGATGTACGTCGGAATCACGCGAAAGTCGTTCGCGAGGTTCTTCACCTTGGCGCTGTTGATGAGCTCCTGGCCCTTCAGGATGCCGCCGAGGAGCAGGCCGATGATCACCAGCACGATCGCGATCTCGACCAGCGTGAAGCCGGATTGCTGCTTTCTCATGGTTCGTCCTTCCCTGGTTTTGTTGCCTCGACGCAGCTTCCTGCAGGGTGCGTGCCAAATCGTCTAATCCATTGTTTTTGCTGTGCTTCACTGTACCGACGTGCGATCCATCACAGGGCGAGAGAAGCGGAAATCGCCCAGTGTCCGACATCGCCTGTCGAAACGCCGACGGTGCGCCGGCGCATGGCGCGGCCCGCGCCTTTTCATTATTCTCGGCCGCACCGTCCCCCGATCCCGCCTTGCCTTCATCCGCTTCCACCCTCGCGCAGCGCCTCTCCGCCCACGCCCGCTGGGTGGTGCTGCTCATGCTGCTCGCGCTGCACGCGGCGCTGTTCGCGGAACCCGGAGAACTTTTCCAGCGTATCTGGTTGCTCGTCCACTTCGGGCTGTTCCTCCTGTGGCAGCCGTTCTTCTCGACGGAGCACGAGCTCGAGCCGCTCTCGGTCGTGCTGCTGCTCGCGATCACCGCCGCGATCCTCTACTTCCTCGCCGGATGGATGATCGTGATGTGGCTGCTGGTGCTGCTCGGCATCCTCGGCGGGCGCGTCTTCACCGTGCAGGCGGCGAGCCGCAACCGCTTCTACCTGATCGCGTTCGCGTACGTGCTCCTCGTGCTGCTGCTTCGCGCGGTGCCGGTGCTCGTGCTGGGCGGCCCGCAGGAGATCCCGGCGCAAGTCGAGCGCTTCGCCAAGTTCCTGCTCCCCGCGATGCTGGTGCTGCTCGCGCTGTGGCCGCTCGGGCCCGCGATCCCGGCGGCGGCACAGGTGTTCGATTTCTTCTACGCGGTGCTGGTGTTCCAGCTCGGCGTGGTCCTGGTGCTCGGCTCGATCGCGCTCACGCGCTTCACCGCGGGCAACTACCTCGCCTCGGTGATGCTCACCGTGCTCGCGTTCGGCGTGGCGCTCTTCGTGCTCGCCGTGTTGTGGAACCCGATGCGCGGCTTCGGCGGCCTGCGCACGTACTTCTCGCGCTACCTGCTTTCCGTCGGGATGCCGTTCGAGCTCTGGATGCGCCGCATCGCGGAGCTCGCCGAGACCGAGATGGATTCGAGCCGCTTCCTCGAGCAGTCGCTGCGCGAGGTGTCGGAGCTGCCCTGGGTGCGCGGCGGCGAATGGCGCTCGCCCGCGGGCGAGGGCCGCTTCGGCGAGGCGCTCGGACACCCGGCGCGATTCACCGTGCACGGCCTGGAGGTCGTGTTCTACACGCAGATCGAGCTCTCGCCCGCGCTCTTCCTGCACATGCGGCTCCTCTCGCAGGTCGTGGGCGAGTTCTACGAGGGCAAGCGGCGCGAGACGGCTCTGCGGCGCAACGCCTACCTGCAGGCGGTGCACGAGACCGGCGCGCGGCTCACGCACGACGTGAAGAACCTGCTGCAATCGCTCTACGCGCTCACCTCCATCGCGCCGAAGGATCCCGCCGACGGCTACTCGAACCTGCTGCAGCGCCAGCTTCCGCAGCTCACGCGCCGGCTGCAGGCGACGCTCGACAAGCTGCGAGCGCCGGAAGTGGCCACGGCGGAGCTGCCGGTCACGGCATGGTCGTGGTGGTACGAGCTCGGCCGGCGCCTCGAGGGAAGCGGCATCGTGATGAAGGCGATCATCGAGGCCGACGCGCAGGTGCCCACGGCGCTCTTCGACAACTTCGTCGACAACGCGCTCGAGAACGCGCGCACCAAGGGCGCACGCGAGCCGGGCCTCGGCATCGCGGTCGACTTCGAATGCTCGAGCGAGGTGGTGTCGCTGCGCATCTGCGATACCGGGAGCGCCGTTCCGGGCCGTGTCGCCGAGCGCCTGTTCCGCGAGCCGACCGAGCATCCGTCGGGCCTGGGCATCGGCCTCTTCAACGCGGCGCGCCTCGCGGAGAAGGCGGGCTACCGCATCGAGCTCGGACCCAACCGCGACGGCGCGGTGTGCTTCAGCCTGTCGCGCGGCTCATCCGTCGCGGCGGCCGAGGGCTGACAGCACCCGCGCGAGCCCGTCCTGCCAGTGCGCGAGCCGCACGCCGAAGGTGCGCGCCAGAAGCTCGCTCGAGAGGACCGAGTTCGCCGGCCGTCGCGCGGGCGTCGGATATTCGGAGGTACGGATCGGAACCACGCGGGGCATGCGAAATCCTCCACCCGCGCGCGCGGACCATTGCTCGAAGATGGCTCGCGCGAAACCGCACCAGGTGGTCTCGCCCGCCGCGCTCGCGTGATACAGCCCGCTCGACGCGCCGACGCGCTGCAGGTCCGCTTCGCCGAGTGGCGTCGCATCCGCCGGAGGAACGAAGAGCGCGAGCGTCGCGCGCGCGAGCTCCGCGCTCGCCGTGGGGGCGCCGCGCTGGTCGTCGACCACCCGAAGCTCGTCGCGCGTCTCGGCGAGGCGCAACATCGTGAGCAGGAAGTTGCGACCGCGCGGAGCGTACACCCAGCTCGTGCGCACGATCACGTGCGCGCACCCGCTCGCGGCGACCGCGCGCTCGCCCTCGAGCTTGGTCTCGCCGTACACGTTGAGCGGTGCCGTCGGATCCGATTCCACGTACGGCCCGGCCTTGGTGCCGTCGAAGACGTAATCGGTGGAGTAGTGCACGAGGAGCGCACCCGAGCGCTCCGCCTCCTCGGCGAGGATCGCCGGCGCGCGGGCGTTCACGGCGCGCGCGAGCTGCGCCTCGGACTCGGCGCGGTCGACCGCGGTGTACGCGGCGGCGTTCACGATGAGCCGCGGCTTCGCCTCGCGCACGCACCGAACGATCGCATCGGGCCGCGCGAGGTCGAGCGCGGCACGGTCGAGCGCGACCACCTCGGCACGGCCTTCGAGCGCCCGCGCGACGTCGGCTCCGACCTGCCCTGCGGCGCCGGTGACGAGGACGCGCATCACGCGAACGTTTCGGCCTCGGCGAGGCGCGCGCCCGCGGCGTCCTTCGGCTTGAGCACCGGCTCGCCCGCGTGCGGCCACGCGATGCCGATCGCGGGGTCGTTCCACAGCAGCGTGCGCTCGTGCTCCGGCGCCCAGTAGTCGGTGGTCTTGTAGAGGAAGTCCGCCCAGTCCGAGAGCACGACGAAGCCGTGCGCGAAGCCGGGCGGAATCCAGAGCATTCGGTGGTTCTGCGCGGACAGGCGCTCGCCCACCCAGCGGCCGAAGGTCGGCGAGGAGCGCCGCAGGTCGACCGCGACGTCGAACACCTCGCCGGAGGCGACCCGCACGAGCTTGCCCTGCGGTTGCCGCACCTGGTAATGCAGCCCGCGCAGCACGTTGCGCGCCGAGCGTGAATGGTTGTCCTGCACGAATCCGACGCCGGGTCCCACGATCGCCTCGAAGGCGCGCCGGTTCCAGCTTTCGAAGAAGAAGCCGCGCGCGTCGCCGAAGACCTGCGGCTCGACCAGGACGACGTCGGCGATCGCGGTGGGCGTGGCCTTCACGGGCGCGGCCTAGAACACGCGCTCGCGCAGCACCTCGAGCAGGTACTGGCCGTACGAATTCTTGCGCATCGGTTGCGCGAGGCGCTCCAGCTGCGCGGCATCGATATAGCCCATGCGGTACGCGATCTCCTCGGGGCACGCGATCTTGAGTCCCTGGCGCCGCTCGATGGTCTCGATGAAGTGCGCGGCCTCGAGCAGGCTCTCATGGGTGCCAGTGTCGAGCCACGCGGTGCCGCGCCCCATCACCTCCACCTCGAGCGCCCGCCGCTCCAGGTAGATGCGGTTCACGTCCGTGATCTCGAGCTCGCCGCGCGGCGAGGGCGCGAGCCCCGCGGCGATGTCGCACACGCCCTCGTCGTAGAAATAGAGGCCCGTCACCGCGTAATGCGACTTGGGCTGCGCGGGCTTCTCCTCGATGCTGATGGCATGCCCCTTCGGGTCGAACTCGACCACGCCGTAGCGCTCGGGATCCTTCACGCGGTAGGCGAAGACCGTGGCGCAATCGCGCGTCGCCGCGGCGCGCTTGAGGGACTGCGCGAGATCATGGCCGTGGAAGATGTTGTCGCCGAGGATGAGGCAGCTCGGGCCGGAGCCCACGAAATCGCGGCCGATGAGGAAGGCCTGCGCGAGGCCGCCCGGATTCGGCTGCACCGCGTAGGACAGCTCGATCCCCCAGTCGCGCCCGT
>DATNGJ010000024.1:0-85803 GCA_035605915.1 Usitatibacter sp. | reverse complement strand
CCGCCTCCGCCATCCCCGCCTCCGTCATCCCCGCCGCCTCCGTCATCCCCGCCTCCGTCATCCCCGCCGCCTCCGTCATCCCCGTCATCCCCGCGGAGGCGGGGATCCATTGTTGCGTGATCACCGTCGGCGGCACGAACGGGAAGGGTTCCACGTGCGCAATGCTCGAGACCATCCTCCTCGAGGCCGGATATCGCGTCGGCACCTATACCTCGCCGCATATCCTCCGGTACAACGAGCGTGTGCGGTTGCAGGGCGAGGACGCGGACGACGAGACGCTCGTGCGCTCCTTCGAGCGCGTGGAGGCGGCGCGCGGCGCGACGCCCCTCACGTACTTCGAGTTCGGTACGCTCGCCGCGTTCGCCGTATTCGCCGAGGCGGGCGTGGAAGCGATGGTGCTCGAGGTCGGGCTCGGCGGGCGTCTCGACGCCGTGAACGTGGTCGACGCCGACTGCTCGATCGTGGTGAGCGTCGACATCGACCACGTGGAGCTCCTGGGCGGCGACCGCGAGTCGATCGGCTTCGAGAAGGCCGGCATCTTTCGCGCGGGGCGGCCGGCGATCTTCGGCGCCGCGAACCCGCCGGCGCGCCTCGTCGAGCACGCGCGCTCGATCGGCGCGGACCTGCAGGTGCTCGGCCGCGATTTCCGTGTGGAAACGCATCCCGGGCAGTGGGACTTCATCGGGCGCCGCGGCGCGAAGCACGCGCTGCCGGTTCCCGCGCTGCGGGGCCGCTGGCAGCTCGACAACGCCGCGGCGGCGATGGCGGCGCTGGACGAGCTCGCCGGACGCCTTCCGGTCTCGCTCGGCGAGGTGAAGCGCGGCCTCGCGAACGTGCGCCTTCCCGGCCGGCTGCAGTCGCTTCCCGGGCGCCCGCAGGTGGTGCTCGACGTCGCGCACAATCCGCACGCGGCGCGCGCGCTCGCCGATGCGCTCGGCGACATGGGCTTCTTCGAGAATACCTACGCCGTCTTCGCGATGCTCGCCGACAAGGACATCGGCGGCGTGGTGGACGCGGTGAAGTCGCGCATCGACGCGTGGTACGTCGCGGCCTCGGAATCGGAGCGCGCCGCGCCCGCCACCCGCGTGGCAGAGATCCTCGGCGAGCACGGCGTGCGATCGCCCGTGCGCACGTTCGCCAACGTCGAAGCGGCGCTCGCCGCGGCTCGCGGAGACGCGGGGTCGAATGATAGAATTGTCGTCTTCGGATCGTTCACCACCGTGGCGGAGGCGCTGCGGACCGCACGCTAAGGCGAAATGGCGAGCCCTGCGACCACCGAAACGTTGGAGATCCGGCGCCGCGGAAGGCGCCGGCTCATCGGCGCCATCACGATCGTGGTCATCCTCGTGGTCTTCCTGCCGATGCTCCTCGACACGGATCAGCATCGCGGCGCGAGCGAGCCTTCGACCCAGATTCCCTCGAAGGAGAACGCACCGCCCCTGCCGGCGCCCGCAACTGCACCTGCGCCCAAGCCCGCCGAGCACGCCGTGCCGCTCGCCGCGCAGTCCGCGCCGCGCCTCGAGGGATTCGCGGTGCAGGTCGGCGCATTCAAGGACGAGGCGACGCTCGAGCAGGCGCGCGCCAAGCTCGCCGCGGCGGGCGTCGCGCACTACACCGAGCGCATCGGCGGCGGGCTCACGCGGCTTCGCGCGGGCCCGTTCCCCACGCGCGAGGCGGCCGAGAAGGCGCGCGCGGCGCTCCAGCAAGCCGCGCTCGATGGGCAGGTAGTGCCCCTCCCATGAGAACCATTGCCGTTGCCGGTCGCAGCCCCCATGTAGCCGTTTCGTGCCGCCGTGCGAGCGCGCACGCTCGAAGGAGTGCCTGAGGAATGTGCGGAATCGTGGGCGTCGTCGCCCGTAGCCCCGTGAACCAGCTGCTCTACGACGGCATGACCGTGCTGCAGCACCGCGGCCAGGACGCGGCCGGCATCGTGACCGCCGAGGGCCACAGCTTCCACATGCACAAGGGCAGCGGGCTGGTGCGCGACGTGTTCCGCACCCGCGACATGCGCAACCTCGTCGGCCACATGGGCATCGCGCACTGCCGTTATCCCACCGCCGGCTCGGCCTCCTCGGAAGCCGAAGCGCAGCCCTTCTACGTGAACTCGCCGTACGGCATCGTGCTGGGCCACAACGGCAACCTCGTGAACGCGGAGGAGCTGCGCCGCGAGCTCTTCCTCGCCGACCGCCGCCACGTCAACACGAATTCCGACTCCGAGATCCTGCTGAACGTCCTGGCGCACGAGCTCACCGACGCGAGCGCCGGGCGCGACCGCCTCGCGCCCGACACCATCTTCACCGCGGTGGCGGGCGTGCATCGCCGCGTGAAGGGCGCCTACGCGGTGGTCGCGATGATCGCCGGCCACGGCATGCTCGCCTTCCGCGACCCGCACGGCATCCGCCCGCTCCTGGTCGGCCGCGCCGATACGGAGAAGGGCGTCGAGTTCCTGGTCGCCTCCGAGAGCGTCACGCTGGATACGCTCAACTTCAAGGTGATGCGCGACGTGGCGCCCGGCGAGGCGATCCTGGTGGACGAGAGCGGCAACTTCCACAGCCGCCAGTGCGCCGCGAACCCGCAGCTCAATCCCTGCATCTTCGAGTTCGTCTACCTCGCGCGGCCGGACTCCGTGATCGACGGGATCTCGGTCTACGAGAGCCGCCGCAACATGGGCAAGAGCCTCGCCGACAAGATCGCCGCCGAGGGCTTCGTCGACCAGATCGACGTCGTGATGCCGATCCCCGATTCCAGCCGGCCCGCCGCGCTGGAGGTGGCGACCAAGCTCGGGAAGCCCTATCGCGAAGGCTTCATCAAGAACCGCTACATCGGCCGCACGTTCATCATGCCCGGCCAGGAGCAGCGCAAGAAGAGCGTGCGCCAGAAGCTCAACGCCATGCCGATCGAGTTCCAGGACAAGAACGTGCTCCTGGTGGACGATTCCATCGTGCGCGGCACCACCAGCCGCGAGATCGTGCAGATGGCGCGCGAGAGCGGCGCGAAGAAGGTCTTCTTCGCCTCGGCCGCGCCGCCGGTGCGCTTTCCCAACGTGTACGGCATCGACATGCCGACGCGCCGCGAGCTCATCGCGACCGGCCGCGATGCCGCGGGCGTGGCCGCCGCGATCGGCGCGGACGCCGTGGTCTACCAGGACCTCGACGCGCTGATCGAGGACGTGAGGAAGCTCAACCCGTCGATCGAGCGCTTCGACTGCTCGTGCTTCGACGGCGTCTACATCACCGGAGACGTGTCGCAGGAGTACCTCGAGGAGATCGAGGCCGGCCGCCGCGACGGCGAGTCGCGTCCCGAGACGCGCCTCTCGAGCTACCAGCTCGACCTCGGCCTCTCGCGGGTCGACTGAGCGCATCCGCGTCGCCATGACGGACGAGCTCAAGCCCGATACGCTCGCCGTGCGCGCGGGCGGCGTGCGCAGCGACTTCCGCGAGCACTCCGAGATGCTCGCGGTGACGACGAGCTTCGTCTATTCGAGCGCCGCCGAGGCCGCGCGCCGCTTCGCGAACGAGGAGCCGGGCAACATCTACTCCCGGTTCACCAATCCCACCGTCACCATGTTCCAGGATCGCCTCGCCGCGCTCGAGGGCGCGCAGGCGTGCGTCGCCACCGCGACCGGCATGGCGGCGGTCGCGACCACCGCGCTGGGCCTGCTCAAGTCGGGCGACCACATCATCGCGGCGCGCGGCGTGTTCGGCACCGTCGTCCCGCTCTTCGACCAGATCCTGGCGAAGCTCGGCATCTCCACCTCGTGGGTCGACCTGCCCGACCTCGACCAGTGGAAGCAGGCGGTGCGCCCGAACACGCGCCTCCTCTTCGTCGAGACGCCGTCGAACCCGGTGTGCGAGGTGGCCGACATCGCCGGACTCGCGGAGGTCTCGCGCAAGGCCGGCGCCATCCTCGCCGTGGACAACTGCATGTGCACGCCGGTGCTGCAGCGCCCGATCGCCCTGGGCGCGGACCTGGTGATCCACTCGGCCACCAAGTACATCGACGGGCAGGGGCGCGTGCTCGCCGGCGCGATCGCCGGGAGGAAGGACCTCGTGAGCGGGCCGCTCTTCGGCTTCGTGCGCACCGCCGGTCCCGCCATCTCGCCGTTCAACGCGTGGATCGGCCTCAAGGGGATGGAGACGCTGCCGATCCGGATGCGCGCGCAATCGGCGAGCGCGCTCGCGATCGCGCGCTGGCTGGAAGCGCATCCGGCCGTGGAGCGGGTGCACTACCCGGGCCTCGAATCGCATCCGCAGCACGCGCTCGCCATGCGCCAGCAATCGGCGGGCGGCGCGCTGCTCTCGTTCGTGGTGAAGGGCGGGCGCGAGGCGGCCTGGCGCGTGATCGACGCGGTGCGCATGATCTCCATCACCGCGAACTTCGGCGACGCGAAGAGCACCGTCTGCCATCCGGCGACCACCACGCACGGCCGCGTGCCGAGCGCCGAGCGCGAGAAGGCGGGCATCGTCGAGGGCCTGGTGCGCCTGGGCGTGGGCCTGGAGGATCCGTCCGACATCACCGCGGACCTCGCGCGCGGGCTCGGGGCCCGATAGACCATGCCGGCGAGCGCGCACGTCTTCCTGATGTGCCCGCCCGAGTACTTCAACGTCGCCTACATCATCAACCCGTGGATGCACGGGAACCTGAAGCGCATCGACAACGCGGTCGCGAAGCAGCAATGGCGCGCCCTGTACGACGCGCTCACGGATCGCGCCACCGTGCGCCTCGTCCATCCGCAGCCCGGCTCGCCCGACATGGTGTTCACCGCGAACGCGGGCCTCGTGAAGGGGCGCAAGTTCGTCGCCTCGCGCTTCCGCTATCCCGAGCGCCAGTACGAGGAGCCGTACTTCGCCGACTGGTTCATGGACCGCGGCTACGAGGTTTCGCTCATGCCGCGCGACTGTCCGTTCGAGGGCGCGGGCGACGCGCTCTTCGACCGCGCCGCGCCGCTGCTGTGGATGGCGCACGGCCACCGCTCGATCGAGGGCGCGCGCAAGGTGCTCGAGGACCGGCTCGGCATCGACATGGCGCTCCTGCGCCTCGTCGACAGCCGCTTCTACCATCTCGACACCTGCTTCTGCCCGCTCGAGGGCGGCTACCTGATGTACTACCCGCCGGCGTTCGACGACGAATCGCGCGGCGAGATCGAACGGTGCGTGGCCGCCTCCCATCGCATCGCGGTGGGCGAGGAGGACGCGCTCGCCTTCGCCTGCAATGCCGTGGGAATCGACACGACGGTGGTCGTGAACCGCGCGACACCCGCGTTGGTGCGCGCCCTGGGCGATAAGGGCTTCGACGTGGTGCAAACGCCGCTCTCCGAATTCATGAAGGCCGGCGGCAGCGCGAAGTGCCTGACGTTAAGGCTCGACGAATGAAAAAGGGGTCAGATTACTTTTCAGAAGCGGTCGAAGGCCTGGATGCCTTCGGTTGTCGCCTCGAGGTAGCCGCCCTTCTCGTACCAGTCCGGAAGCACCCAGCGCACGCGCGGGCGGCCGCCGACCTGGTGCACGTGGCGCGCGGGACGGTGCGTGTGGCCGTGGATCATCAGGTCGCAGCCGGATTCGGCGAACGCCCGCTCCACCGCCGCGGGGGCCACGTCCATGATTTCGAGCGTCGTCGCCTGCTTGGCGCCCTCGCTCTCCAGGCGCATGCGGTTCGCGAGCACGAGGCGCTCCTCGATCGGCAGCGCGAGCGTCGCCTTCTGCCACGCGGGATTGCGCACCTGCGCGCGGAACGCCTGGTAGCGCGTGTCGTCGGTGCAGAGCGTGTCGCCGTGCAGGAGCAGCGTGTGCGTGCCGTAGAGGTCGATCGCGCTCGGGTCGTCGACGAGCTTCGCTCCGGTCTCGCGCGCGAATCGCTCCGCGGCGAGGAAGTCGCGATTGCCGTGCATGAAGAAGGTCGGCACCCGCGCGGCGGCCGCATGCAGGCGCTCGGCCATGCGGCGCGGGAAGGGGAGCGCGAGGCCGTCGTCGCCGACCCAATACTCGAAGAGGTCGCCGAGGATGTAGAGCGCCTCGGCGCCGGGGACGACGCCGGCGAGGAAGCGCTCGAATTGCGCGACGATCGCCGGGCGCGAGGGATCGAGGTGGAGGTCGGAGATGAAGAGCGTGCGCGTCAGACGCACTCCGCCTTCTCGATCACCACCGGCGTGGCCGGCACGTTCTGGTACATGCCCCGGTTGCCCGTGGCCACCTTCGCGATCTTGTCCACCGTGTCCTGGCCCTCGACCACCTTGCCGAACACCGCATAGCCCCAGCCTTGCGCGGTGGGGGCGGTGAAGTTCAGGAAGTCGTTGTCCTTCACGTTGATGAAGAACTGCGCGGTCGCCGAGTTCGGATCGGGCGTGCGCGCCATCGCGACCGTGTACTTGTCGTTCTTGAGGCCGTTCTGCGCCTCGTTCTTGATCGGCGCCTGGGTGGGCTTCTGCCGCATGTCCTTGTCGAAGCCGCCGCCCTGGATCATGAAGCCGTCGATCACGCGGTGGAAGATGGTGCCGTCGTAGTGGCCGGACTCGACGTACTTCGCGAAATTCTCGACGCTCGCCGGCGCCTTCTCCTTGTCGAGCTGGAGGACGATCGGTCCCATCGAGGTGGTGAGCTTCACTTTCATCGGCGCGTTTCCTTTCAGGAGGGCGGTGCAGCTGTGGTGCGGTTGCGCGGCGGCCGCGAGCGGGGCGGCGAGCACGAGGACGGAACCAGCGAGGAGGGATCCGGCGAGGACGATGCGGCGCTTCGAAATCATGGGATGGAGGACCGGGGGGAAGGTTTCAGGAAACGACGGACTCGTGCAGGATGCGCCACTGGCCGCCTTCGCGCACCCAGTACTGGCGCTTCACCCTGCGATTGGAGAGGTTGCTCGAGCGGTAATCCTGGACGAAGGTGGCCATCACCATGTCCTTCGCGCCGGGATAGGCGAACACGCTCATGTCCTCGACGCGCACCTGGATCCAGCGCTTGGAGGCGTTCACCGCGCGCTTCTTCGCCTTCCATGCGGCGAGGTCGTGGTCCTCGGAATGGAACCGGCTCGAATAGTGCGAGAGGTAGCGGTCGGTGTCGCGGCTTTCCCAGTCCTTGCGCCACGCGTTGAACGAGTCGAGGAACGACGCGCGATCCGCGAGCCACTGGCGGCGATCGAGCCAGCGCATCGACTGCGCGATCACCACCGGCGTATGGCTCACGTCCACGTATCTGCTCAGGCGCGCGAGGTCGTCGTTGGTGAGGACCACGCAGCCGTCGGTCGCCCACGGCGCGCGGCTGTACGTCCCCGACGGTGTCCCGTGCAGCCAGATGCCGTGACCCCTGCGTCCCTGCATGCGGTCCCAGTCGTTCGGATAATCGATCGGGAAGGCGCGCGGGCCGTAGAAGTCGGGCACCTTCTGCTTCTCCGAAGTCACGGTGTAGACGCCGATCGGCGTTTTCTGGTCGCCCTCGCGCGTCTTGTCGACGCCGTCCTTGCCGAGGCTGATGTAGAAGTCGGCGACGTAGCGCGGTCCGCCGGCGTCGTTGGCGTACACGTAGAGGCGCGAACGCGAGGTGTCCACGACCAGCGCGTAGGGCTGGTCGGGCGCGAGCTTCAACACCGCGGCGGGGAGCTCGTCCACCGGCGGGGCGTTGAGGTAGCGCAGCATGCGCACGCGCGCCTCGTCCTGCAGCGGCGCGAGCTCGCCGGCGGGCAGCTCCTTCGAGGCGAACGCGACGGGACGCCCCGCCTGCGCCATCAGGATGTCGCCCCTCACGAGCTGCGCGAGGCGGTAGTTCGGGCGCTCGGCGACCACCTTGTCGATCTCGTCGAGCGCGCTCTTCAGCGCCGCGCCGCGCACCTCCACGATCGAGCGCACCAGCGCCGCCTCGACCTGGTTCGCGAGCGCGGGCGCGGCGCCCGCCGGGATGAGGCTGCCGTCGGCGAGCGCCGTGGCGGAAAGCGCGAAGGCGACGATCGCGACGCGCGCCCCGAGGCGCGCGCCGGCGCGGAGTAGGGCGCTCCGGCTCACCCGCCCATCCGCTCCTGCTTGATGAGCCAGCGCTCGCCCGATTTCTCGAGCGTGAGCGTCTTGGTGCCGTGGCTCTTCAGCGTGTCGGAGCGATACGACTGGCGGATCTTCGCCGTCGCCTCGCCGCCGTTCACGTGCGTGGAAAGCACCTTCGCCTCCACCTCGATCGATTTCGGATGCTCGATGCGCTCGGCGCGCTGCTTCTCCCACGCGTCGCGCGAAGTGCCACCGGGCACCTCGAAGTCCGGAGCGTAATGCGCGAGGTAGCCCTTCACGTCCTTCGCGCTCCAGGCGCGCGCCCAGTCGGCGATCGCCGCGGCGATCTCGGCTTTCGCATCGGAGCCGCCGGAAGCGGATTTCGTCGTGGGCGGCGTCGCTGCGGCCACCGTGGCGGGCATGCTCTTCGGCGATTCGGTGCTGCCCGACGATTCCTGCCGCGCCTGCCGCGGCTTCGTGGAGGACGCCGCGGTCTCGGTCTTCGGCGTGGGCTTCGCCGCCTCCGCGGCCTTCGGCATCTCCGCCTTCGCCGACGGCTGCTCGCCCGCCGACTGCGCGCGCGAAGCGATCTTCTGCGCGCTGAAGAGGTCCTTCACCATCGCGAGCTTCACCTTCGCGCTGGTGTTGTTCTTGTCGAGCTGCAGGGCGCGATCGTAGGCGCGGCTCGCGAGCTCGGCGTAGATGTCGCCGAGGTTCTCGTGGGCGGTGGCGTAGGTCGGGTGCGTGTGGATCGCGAGCTCGAGCGCCGACTTCGCCTTCTCGTAGTTGCCCTGCGAGGCGTAGAGCACCGCGAGGTTGTTGTACGGCTCGGGCAGCTCCGGGAAATCCTCGGTGAGGCCCTGGAAGACCTGGATCGCCTCCTGCGTCTTCTTCTGCTCGGTGAGGATGAGGCCCTTGAGGAATCGTCCCTGCGGGTCGCGCGGCTCGGCCTTGAGGTATTGATCGTCCTTCTCGAGCGCCTGGGCGAACTTGCCTTGGCCGTAGAGCTTCTGCGCTTCCTTCAGGTCGTCGGCAGGCGCTGCGAGCGCGCTCGTGGCGGCGATGGAAAGCCACGCAGCTGCGATCGTGGCCGCGGCCCGGACCAGCAGCGAATCGCGTTGAAGCATCGTGTATAATGCCTTGAATTTAATGAGAAACGCCATTCTACCCGCCTTCGCGAGCGTCCACAATCGCCGTCGCTCCGCGGGTCGGCGCCCCACCGTTCCCCGATGCCCTCGCTCACGCTCCACAACACCTTAACCCGAAAGAAGGAGCCGTTCGCGCCGCGCGTGCCGGGCGAAGTCGGCCTCTACGTGTGCGGTCCCACCGTATACGACTACTTCCACGTGGGCAACGCGCGCACGTTCACCGTGTTCGACATGGTGGTGCGCTGGCTGCGCGCCACCGGCTATCGCGTGAAGTACGTGCGCAACATCACCGACATCGACGACAAGATCATCAAGCGCGCGCACGAGAACGGCGAGCCGATCGAGGCGCTCACCGAACGCATGGTGGCCGCGTTCCGGCGCGACTACACGCGCCTGGGGCTCCTCGAGCCCGACGGCGAGCCGCGCGCCACGCGCTACGTGGGTGCGATGCTCGAGATGATCGAGGCGCTCGAGAAAAAGGGCCTCGCGTATCGCGGCGAGAACGGCGACGTCTATTTCGCGGTGCGCGGGTTCGCCGAGTACGGCAAGCTCGCGCATCGGAACCTCGACGAGCTGCGCGCGGGCGAGCGCGTCGCGGTGGGCGAGGCGAAGCGCGACCCGCTCGACTTCGCGTTGTGGAAGGCGGCGAAGCCGCAGGAGCCGAGCTGGCCCTCGCCGTTCGGTCCCGGCCGTCCCGGCTGGCACATCGAGTGCTCGGCCATGTCGTGCAGGGAGCTCGGCTGCCCGTTCGACATCCACGGCGGCGGGTGGGACCTGCAGTTCCCGCACCACGAGAACGAGCTCGCGCAGAGCGAGGGCGCGCTCGGGCGCCCGTTCGTGAACTACTGGATGCACTCGGCGTTCCTCAACATCGAGCACGAGAAGATGTCGAAGTCGCTGGGCAACTTCTTCACGACGCGCGACGTGCTCGAGAAGCTCGACCGCGTGCAGGGCGGCGAGCAGCTGCGCTTCTTCCTGCTGCGCGCGCATTACCGCAGCGGCCTCAACTTCTCGTGGGAGACGCTCGAGGACGCGGGCAACGCGCTGCGCGGCTTCTACACCGCGCTGCGCGAGGTGGCGCCGGGGCCGGTGGCGTCGATCGACTGGAAAGAGCCGCATGCGGCGCGCTTCCGCGCCGCCATGGACGACGACTTCGACACGCCGGTCGCGTTCGCGGCGCTGCACGAGCTGCGCGGCGAGGTGAATCGCACGCGCTCGGCCGAGCTCGCGGGACTGTTGCGCGCGCTCGGCGGCACCCTCGGCTTCCTGCAGCAGGACCCGGCGGCGTTCCTGCAGGGCGCGCGCGGCACCGAGATGGACGTGCAGGCGCTCATCGACGAGCGCCTCGCGGCGAAGAAGGCCCGCGATTTCCCGCGCGCCGACGCGATCCGCCGCCAACTCGAGGCGGCCGGCATCGCCCTCGAGGACAAGCCCGGCGGCGTCACCGAGTGGCGCAAGAAATGAAAAGGGGTCAGCGGACGAAGGTCTCGTTGCGCGAGATGATCGTGAGGTCGACGAAGTCCGAGCCGCTGTGGTTCTGCGGGCCGTAGGTCACCTTGAAGCCGCCCACGTCGTAGCTGCCGAGCGTATCCATCGCGCGCAGGAAATCCTCGCGGTTGAGCCGCTTGCCGGCGCGCTTGAGCCCTTCGACCATCACCTTGGCGGCGATGAATCCCTCGAGCGTGCCGAAGCCGGGCTGCATCTTCTGCACGTCGAGGAGCTTGCGGTACTCGCGCACCACCGGGACGCCGATGTCCCAGGGGAAGGGCATCACCTGCGAGATCTCCACGCCGCGCCCCTCGGGGCCCAGCTCGTCGGCGAGCGCCTTGCTGCCGACGAAGGAGACGTTCCAGAACGTGGGGTTCTGTCCGGCCTTCTGCATCGCGCGGATGAAAGCCGCGCACGACTTGTAGGCGGAGATCATGATGATCGCCTGCGGGTTGGTCCTGGAGATCGTGCCGACCGCCTTCGCGACGTCGACCGTGTTGCGCTCCACGGTGCCGCTCGCGACCAGCGCGAGGTTGCGCTTCTTCATCGCGCGCTCCACGCCCGCGAGGCCCGCCTGCCCGTACGCGTCGTCCTGGTAGAAGATCGCGATCCGGTCGATGCTCATGGCCGTGAGGTGGCGCACGATCGCCTCGGTCTCGTCGAAGTAGCTCGCGCGGACGTTGAAGATGTACGGGTTCACGGGGTTGCGCAACGACTCGGCGCCGGTGAACGCGCCCACGAAGGGCACCTTCGCCTGCGTGAAGATGGGCAGCGAGGCCATGCTGGTGGGCGTGCCCACGTAGCCGAACAGCGCGAACACCTTCTCGTCGTTGATGAGCTTCCTGGTGTTCGCCGCCGCGCGGTTGGACTCGTAGCCGTCGTCGAGCGTCTTCAGCACGATCTTGCGGCCGTAGACCCCGCCGTGCTCGTTCACGTTGTCGAAGTAGAGCATCGCCCCGGCGCGCATGTCCTTGCCGAGCTGCGCGGCGGGCCCCGTCATCGCGGCCGATTGGCCGAGGACGATCTCCGAATCCGTGACGCCCTGCGCGAGGGCGCTGCCCGCGGAGGCGAGCGCGATTGCCGAAATGAATGCGCGGATCATCATGTAGTTTCCTCCCTGGGCTCGTTTGCCGTTCGAGCCGCGGGGGAAATGATAGACCCCGATGCGCGCATTAGACAGGGCGAGCGGTTACAGCTGTCACTCTCTCATAACGCACGTAAACGATCCGCGCAATAGGCGGGCCGGACTGTTGCGGAAGCGTTAACGTGCGTTACGGATGTCAGCCGGCGAAGAACTCGCGCACCTTCTCGATGAAGCTGCGGGAGCGGGGATTGTGGCGGCTGCCGTCCTTCTGGCTGATGTCCTCGAGCTCGCGCAAGAGCTCCTTCTGCCGCTCGGTGAGGCGCACCGGCGTCTCGATCACGACCTCGCACAGGAGGTCGCCGGCGTAGCTCGAGCGCACGCCCTTGATGCCCTTGCCGCGCAGTCGAAACACCTGCCCGGTCTGCGTCTCCGCGGGCACCTTGATCTTCGCGGAGCCCTCGAGCGTGGGGATCTCGATCTCGCCGCCCAAGGCCGCGAGCGTGAAGCTCACCGGCATCTGGCAATGCAGGTCGTCGCCGTCGCGCTGGAAGACCGAGTGCGGCTTGAGGTGCATGACGACGTACAGGTCGCCGGCGGGCCCGCCGTTCACGCCGGCCTCGCCCTCGCCGGAGAGGCGGATGCGATCGCCCTCGTCGACGCCGGCGGGAATCTTCACCGAAAGCGTCTTGTGCTTCTTCATGCGTCCCGCGCCGCGGCACGTAGGGCATGGGTCGGTCACCATCTTGCCGCTGCCATGGCAGGTGGGGCAGGTCTGCTGGATGGAAAAGAAGCCCTGCGAGAGGCGCACCGTGCCCGCGCCGTGGCAGGTCTCGCACGTCTTCGGGTGCGTGCCCGGCTTCGCTCCCGAGCCGTGGCAGGTCTCGCACGTCTCCATGGTCGGAATGCGGATCTTGGTCTCGGTGCCGCGCGCCGCCTGCTCGAGCGAGATCTCGAGGTTGTAGCGCAGGTCGGCGCCGCGATAGACCGACGAGCGCCCGCGTCCCTGGCCGCCGCCGAAGATGTCGCTGAAGATGTCGCCGAACGCCTCGGCGAAGCCGCCGAAGCCGGCGGCATCGGCACCCATGCCGCCCATCTGCGGGTTCACGCCCGCATGGCCGTACGCATCGTAGGCGCGCCGCTTCTCGGGCTCGCAGAGGATCTCGTAGGCTTCCTTCGCCTCCTTGAACTTCTCCTCCGCCTCCTTGTTGCCCGGATTGCGGTCGGGGTGGTGCTTCATCGCGAGCTTGCGGTACGCCTTCTTGATGTCCTCTTCGGATGCGTCCCGGTTCACCCCGAGCACTTCGTAGTAATCGCGCTTCTTCGCCATTCGTTTCCCTGAATCGACCTCACGATATTCGCATGAAAACCGGGGCCAGACGCACGCCTGACCCCGGCTTTCTCAAGCGATCGCCCTGCTCGAGGCGACAAGTCGTCCGCTCCAGCGATCGCCCCGCTCGAGGAGTTGAGCGGCGACGAAGTCGTCCGCTCCAGCGATCGCCCCGCTGTCCGCACTGCTCCCTTACGCCGACTTTTTGTCTTTGACTTCTTCGTATTCCGCGTCGACGACGTTGCCCTCGTCCTTCTGCGCTTCGCCCGCGGGCTGCGCCTCGGGGCCGGCACCGGCTCCCGCCTGCGCCCCTGCCTGGCCCTGCTGCGCGGCGTAGACCTTCTCGCCGAGCTTCTGCGAGGCCTGCGCGAGCGCCTGGGTCCTGGCCTCGATCGCCGCCTTCTCGTTGCCCTTCATCGCTTCCTCGAGCTCCTTGACGGCCGACTCGATGCGATCCTTCTCGGCCGACTCGAGCTTGTCGCCGTACTCGCCGAGCGACTTGCGGATCGAATGCACGAGCGCGTCGGCCTGGTTGCGCGCCGTGACGAGCTCGAGCTGCTTCCGGTCCTCGTCGGCGTGCGACTCGGCGTCCTTCACCATGCTCTGGATCTCGGCCTCGGAGAGCCCCGAGCTCGCCTTGATGGTGATCTTGTTCTCCTTGCCCGTCGCCTTGTCCTTCGCCGAGACGTGCAGGATCCCGTTCGCGTCGATGTCGAAGGTGACCTCGATCTGCGGCATGCCGCGCGGGGCGGGCGGGATGCCCTCGAGGTTGAACTGGCCGAGGCTCTTGTTGCCGGAGGCCACGTCGCGCTCGCCCTGCAGCACGTGGATGGTCACCGCGCCCTGGTTGTCGTCCGCCGTGGAGAACACCTGCTGCGCCTTGGTCGGGATCGTCGTGTTCTTCTGGATGAGCTTCGTCATCACGCCGCCCAGCGTCTCGATGCCGAGCGAAAGCGGCGTCACGTCGAGGAGCAGCACGTCCTTCACCTCGCCCTGCAGCACGCCGCCCTGGATCGCGGCCCCCACGGCGACCGCTTCGTCCGGGTTCACGTCCTTCCTCGGCTCCTTGCCGAAGAACTCGCGTACCTTGTCCACGACCTTGGGCATGCGCGTCATGCCGCCCACCAGGATCACGTCGCCGATGTCGGAGACCTTGACGCCCGCGTCCTTGATCGCGATGCGGCACGGCTCGATGGTGCGCTCGATGAGGTCGTCCACGAGCGCCTCGAACTTGGCGCGCGTGATCTTCATCGCGAGGTGCTTCGGACCCGTCTGGTCGGCGGTGATGTAGGGCAGGTTGATCTCGGTCTGCTGCGAGCTCGAGAGCTCGATCTTCGCCTTCTCGGCCGCTTCCTTCAGGCGCTGCAGCGCGAGGACGTCCTTGGAGAGGTCCACGCCCTGGTCCTTCTTGAACTCGGTGACGATGTAGTCGATGAGCCGCTGGTCGAAGTCCTCGCCGCCGAGGAACGTGTCGCCGTTGGTGGAAAGCACCTCGAACTGGTGCTCGCCCTCGACCGCGGCGATCTCGATGATCGAGATGTCGAAGGTGCCGCCGCCCAGGTCGTACACCGCGATCTTGCGGTCGCCCTCCTTCTTGTCGAGGCCGAACGCGAGCGCGGCCGCGGTGGGCTCGTTGATGATGCGCTTCACGTCGAGGCCGGCGATGCGCCCGGCGTCCTTGGTCGCCTGGCGCTGCGAGTCGTTGAAGTACGCGGGCACCGTGATGACCGCCTCGGTGACCGTCTCGCCGAGGTAGTCCTCGGCCGTCTTCTTCATCTTGCGCAGCACTTCGGCCGAGACCTGCTGCGGCGCGATCTTCTTGCCACGCACTTCCACCCACGCATCGCCGTTGTCCGCCTTCACGATGCGGTAGGGCATGAGGTGGATGTCCTTCTGGACCTCCTTCTCCTCGAATTTGCGCCCGATGAGGCGCTTCACCGCGAAGATGGTGTTCTTCGCGTTGGTCACCGCCTGGCGCTTGGCCGGAGCGCCGACGAGGATCTCGTCGTTCTCGGTGTAGGCGACGATCGAGGGCGTCGTGCGCGCACCCTCGCTGTTCTCGATGACCTTGGGCTTGCCGCCCTCCATGATCGCGACACAGGAGTTGGTGGTGCCCAGGTCGATGCCGATGATCTTAGCCATGTCTCTTCCTTGATTGGTCTTTGTCCGGGATTACCCGAAGGTAGGTAGGGTTATTTGGCCGTCTTTCAAGCGGGGGCCCCCATCGCCACGGTGACGAGCGCCGGACGCAGCACCCGGTCGTGGAGCAGGTAGCCCTTCTGCAGCACCGCCGCGACCGTGCCGGGCTCCTGCTCGCTCTGCACCTGGCTGATGGCCTGATGGCGGTGCGGATCGAAGCGCTCGCCGGTGGCCGGAACGATGGGCTGGATGGAGAACTTCTCGAACACCGCGTCGAGCTGGCGCGCGGTGAGCTCGACGCCCTGGCGCAGCGACTCGATGGAAACGTTTTCCACGGCGAGCGCGGCATCCAGGCTGTCCTTCACGGCGAGGAGCGCGGACGAGAAGCCTTCGATGCCGAAGCGGTGCGCCTTCGCGACGTCCTCCTGTCCGCGCCGGCGGACGTTGTCGGTTTCCGCCCGCGCGCGAAGCCACTCCTCGCGCAGCTTCTCGCCCTCGGCGAGCGCGGCGGTGAGCTTGCCCTCGAGCTCGGCGATGCGGCCTTCGACGCCCGCCTCGGGGTCGGCCGCGTCGTTCGCGGGATGCTGCGCAGAAGGCTCGGGTGCGCCCGAATAATCGGCATCTGTCACAGTGGTTTTCCTCGTTGAAACAAGCGCTTACCCCAAGATTGGGGTCGCCTGCGGGAATTTCAAGGGGGCGCGCCCTAGGAGCGGGCGCGCGGGAACAGGATCCAGCTCGTGAGGAGCGTGATCACGCTGTAGAGGATGGAGCCGATCAACGCGGCGCCGAATCCCGTCACGGTGAAGCCGCGCACGATCTCCGCGACCAGCCAGAACATCAGCGCGTTCACCACGAAGAGGAAGAGCCCGAGCGTGACGACCGTGACCGGCAGCGTGAGGATGAGGAGGATCGGCCGGATCACCGCGTTCACCAGGCCGAGCACGAGGGCCGCGATCAGCGCGCGGCCGAAGCCCTCCACCTGCACGCCGGGATAGAGGTATGCGACCAGCAGCAGGGCGGCGGCGTTGACGATCCAGCGCGCGAGGAGCGTGAGCATGGGCTAGGTGCCCGAGGACGGCCACGCTTCGAGATTCTCCATCGCGATGATGGTGAGCGCGGTCATCCAGGGCGGGGTCTCGTTCGTGGTAGGAATGTAATGGAAATCCCCGCCTCCCGCCTCGCGAAACGTATCCCGGCCGAGCTGCGCGATCTCCTCGAGCGTCTCGAGGCAGTCGGCGGTGAATCCGGGGCACACCACGTCCACGCGCGGGAGCTTGCGTCTCCCGAGGTCGGCGAGCACCTCCGCGGTGTAGGGCTGCAGCCATTCCTGCGCACCGAAGCGAGATTGGAACGACACCACAGTGCGCGCGTCGTTCCATCCGAGCTCGGTGGCGATGCGCGCCGCGCTCTCGCGGCACTGCGCCTCGTACGGGTCGCCCCTCTCGACCGCGGAGCGTGGCAGGCCGTGGAAGCTCATCACCAGCTTGTCGGGGCGCCCGTGCTTCATCCAGTACGCGTTCACGCTCTGCGCGATCGCCTTCACATACGCGTCGTGCGCGTGGAAGTCCTTCAGCACGCGCAGCGCGGGCGGAGCCTTCATCCGGCGGGCGCTCCGCGCGAGCTCCTCCTCCACGCTCGCGGTGGCGCTCCCGGAGTACTGCGGATACATCGGGATCGCGAGCACGCGTTCGCAGCCGCGGAAAGCGAGCTCCTCCAGCCCCTCGCGGATCGACGGCTTGCCGTAGCGCATCGCGGCCGCCACCGGCACCGGCCGCTTCATGCGCTCGCCGAGGTGGCCGCGCAGCAGCTGGGCCTGGCGCATCAGGTGCACCCGCAGCGGCGAGCCGTCGGCGGACCAGATCGAGGCGTACTTCGGAGCCACCTTCGCGGAGCGCAACGGCAGCACGAGCAGGTTGAGGATCGGCCACCACACGAGCCGCGGGAGTCCCACCACGCGAGGGTCCATGAGGAATTCGCGCAGGTAGCGGCGCACGGCGGCCGGAGTCGGCGCCTCGGGCGTGCCGAGGTTCACGAGCAGCACGCCGGTCGCGGACGCCGTGCCTTTCGCGGGGGCGGGCGCCGGTGCGGACACGGCCGGTCAGTGCTGCGAGAGCGCGAAGGAGACCAGCTTGGCGGTGACGTCCACGATCGGGATCACGCGCTCGTACGCCATGCGGGTGGGGCCGATCACGCCCACCGTGCCGACCACCTGGCCGTCGACCTCGTAGGGCGCGGTCACGATCGAGCACTCGTCGAGCGGCACGAGCTGCGACTCGCCGCCGATGAAGATCTTCACGCCGTCGGCGCGCTCGCTCTGCTCGAGGATCTCGAGGAGCTGCGTCTTCCTCTCGAAGAGGTCGAAGAGGCGGCGCAGGCGCTGCATGTCGCTCGAGAGCTCGTCGATCTCGAGGAGGTTCCGCCCGCCGGAGATCACCACGCCATCGGCCGGCGTGAGGGCTTCGCTGCCCGCCTGGATCGCCGCCTGCATGAGCGAGGAGATGTCGCGGTGCAGGTCGAGGAGCTCGGCGCGCACCTTCTGGCGCAGCTGGTCGAATTCCAGACCCGCGTAGTGCTGGTTGATGTAGTTGGCCGCCTCGGTGAGCTGCGAGGGCTTGTAGGCGCGGTCGGTGACCAGCACGCGGTTCTGCACCTCGCCGTCGCTCGCGACGATGATGAGGAGCACGCGCTTCTCGGAGAGGCCGAAGAACTCCACGTGGCGCAGCACCGCGCCGCGGCGGCGCGGCGCCACCACGATTCCCGCGAAATGCGTGAGGTCGGAGAGCATCTGCGAAGCGGTCGTCACCACGCGATGCGGATCGTCGGGCAGCAGCTGCTCCTCGAGCTGCTGGCGCTCCATCTCCTCGAGCGGCCGCACGGTGAGGAGCGTATCGACGAACAAGCGGTAGCCCTTCGGCGTGGGCACGCGGCCCGCGGAGGTGTGCGGGCTCGCGACGAAACCCATCTCCTCGAGGTCCGCCATCACGTTGCGGATGGTGGCGGGCGAGAGCTCGAGCGCGGAGGCGCGCGAGAGCGCGCGCGAGCCGACGGGCTGGCCCTCGGCGATGTAGCGCTCCACGAGGATCTTCAGCAGGCTCTGGGCTCGGTCGCTCAGCATCGGTTTCCTTCGGTCCGCGCTCCCGTGCGAAGCGCAGGGATTCGCGGACGTGGTGGCCAGTATTCTACAAACAATCATGCTTTAATTGCGGCCATGTCTCCCGCGTTCAAGACCGCGGCCGTGGTCGGCAAGAGCGACGCGGCGATCCTGCCGGACGTCCTCGAGCAGCTTTCGTCGCTGCTGCGCCGCCACGGGCTCGCGATCGTGATGGATCCGCTCACCGCCGGCGCCGCGCGCGGCAAGCCCGACGCCACCGTCGAGCTCGCGGAGCTTCCGGCCCGGGCGGACCTCGCCATCATCGTCGGCGGCGACGGCACGCTCCTTTCGTGCGCGCGCCTCATGGCCGAGCGCGGCGTGCCCCTGGTGGGCGTGAACCTCGGGCGCCTGGGCTTCCTCACGGACATCCCCGCCGATGCGCTCGAGGCCTCCATCGAATCCATCCTCCAGGGCGACTTCCAGGCGGAGCAGCGCACGCTCCTCACGGGGAGCGTGCGGCGCGACAAGGAGACGGTGTTTTCCGCGCTCGCCATGAACGACGTGGTGGTGAGCCGCGGGGCGATGGGCAGCATGATCGAGCTCGCGGTCACGGTGGACGGCGAATTCATCTACACGCTGCGTGCCGATGGCCTGATCGTGGCCACACCCACCGGCTCCACCGCCTACGCGCTCTCCGCCGGCGGCCCGATCCTGCATCCGTCGCTCTCGGCGATCGCGCTGGTGCCGATCTCGCCGCACACGCTCTCGAACCGGCCGGTGGCGATCCGCAGCACCTCGCGCGTGGAGATCACCCTCGTGCGCGGCGTCGACGCGCGCGCCAATTTCGACGTCCAGTCGTATTGGGAGCTCGAGCCGGGCGACGTCGTTTCGGTCTCGGCGGCGGGGCGGCCCGCGACGCTGCTCCACCCGAGCGGCTACCGCTACTTCTCCATGCTGCGCCAGAAGCTGCGCTGGACCGAGCGCACCGCCTGAGGCCGCGCCCCATCGCCTGATACCGCACCATGCTGCGCGCGCTTTCCATCCGCGACTACGTGATCGTCGAGCGCCTCGACCTCGAGCTCGGCTCCGGCTTCACCGCGCTCACCGGCGAGACCGGCGCGGGGAAGTCCATCCTCGTCGACGCGCTGGTCCTGGTCCTCGGCGGCCGCGCCGACGCGGGCGTGGTGCGCCCCGGTGCGCAACGCGCGGAGATCAGCGCCGATTTCGATGCGTCCTCGGCGACCGCGGTGCGCGAATGGCTCGAGGCCCAGGACCTCGACGAGGGCGACGGCTCGTGCCTCGTGCGCCGCACGATCGATACGACCGGCCGCTCGCGCGCGTTCGTGAACGGCCGGCCGGCCACCGCGGCGCAGCTGCGCGAGCTGGGCGAACGGCTCGTGGACATCCACGGCCAGCACGAGCACCAGCTGCTGCTGCGGCGCGACCGGCAGCGCGCGTTGCTCGATGCGTTCGGGCGCTGCGAGCCGCTCGCGGCGCAGGTCGCGCAGCGCCATGGCGCGTGGCGAAAGGTCGCCGAGCAGCGCGCGGCGCGCGAGCGGGCCCAGGCCGTCTCCGCGCGCGAGCGCGAGCTCCTCGCGCATGAGATCCGCGAGCTCGAGGCGCTCGCCTTCGAGCCGGGCGCGTGGGCCGAGGACCAGGCGGAGCATCGCCGCCTCGCGCACGCGCAGGAGCTCATCGAGACGGTGTCCGCGTGCGCCGACGGGCTCGACGAGTCCGATGGCGCGATCACCTCGCGGCTCGCCGCCGTCGCAGCGCGCCTCGCGGAGGCGGCGAGCCTCGATCCTTCGCTCGAGGATGCGCGGCGCGGCGCGGAAAGCGCGGCGGTGGACGCGGCGGAGAGCGCGCAGCAGCTGCGGCGTTACCTGCAGCGCCTCGACCTCGACCCGGCGCGCCTCGCCGAGCTCGACGCGCGCATTCGCGCCGTGATGGATGCCGCGCGCAAATACCGCGTGGAGGCGGCGGAGCTTGCGGCCGCGCTTGCCGAGCGCCGCGCGCGCCTGGCGGAGCTGGGCGGCGAGGAGAGCCTCGAGCAACTGCGCGAGCAGGAGAGGGCGGCGGAGAAGGCCTATCGCGAGCTCGCGGTGGAGCTTTCGAAGGCGCGCCGGGGCGCCGCGCAACGCCTCGGTACGGAGGTCACGCGCACCCTGCAGCGTCTCGCGATGACCGGCGGCAGGCTCGAGGTCGCCCTCGAGCCCCTCGAGCTGCCGGGTGCCGGAGGGCTCGAGTCGGTGGAGCTTCGCGTCGCGGCGCACGCGGGCCAGGCGCTCGCGCCGCTCGGAAAGGTCGCATCCGGCGGGGAGCTCTCGCGCATCTCGCTCGCGATCCAGGTGCTCCTGTCGGGCGAGGCGTCGGTGCCGACGCTGGTGTTCGACGAGGTGGATGCGGGCATCGGCGGCGGCGTCGCGCAGATCGTGGGCGAGCTCCTGCAGGCGCTCGGCCGGCATCACCAGGTGCTTAGCGTCACGCACCTCGCGCAGGTCGCGGTGCACGCGCGCGAGCAGCTCAAGGTGGCGAAGGCGGCGGGGCCGCGCGGCACGGTGGCGGGCGTGGAGGCGCTCGATCGCGATGCGCGCGTGGAGGAGATCGCGCGCATGCTCGGGGGCCTCGAGATCACCGCGGCGACGCGCCTCCACGCCGCGGAGATGTTGCAAAACGCGCGCGCTGCGGGTACACCGGTTCGCAAGGAGCGGGGAAAGGCGGCCGCCGGTCCGGGATGAGAGGCCGCGGTCCCGAGGGAGGAGCGATGCAGTCGCAGTCCACCGGAGGCAAGGCGGCGTTGGTGCTCGCGGGCGGCGGCGCCCGCGCCGCCTACCAGGTCGGCGCGCTGCAGGCGATCCAGGAGATCCTCGGTCCCGCGCCCAATCCCTTCCCGATCATCTGCGGCACTTCCGCCGGGGCGGTGAACGCGGGCGCGCTCGCGGTGCACGCGGACGATTTCGCGCAGGCCGTCGGGCGGCTCCTCGAAGTGTGGCGGCACTTCGAGCCGCATCACGTGTACCGCGCGGATTTTCCCGGCGTCGCATCGAACAGCCTGCGCTGGCTCGCGGGCTTCCTCTTCGGCGCGTTCCTGCGCAACAAGCGCATCTCGCTCCTCGACAACCGCCCGCTCGAGAGCCTCATCTCGCGGCGGCTCGATTTCTCGCGCATCGCGGCGAACATCGAGTCGGGCGCGCTCGACGCGATCGCCATCACGTGCTCGGGCTACACCTCGGGGCAGAGCTGCAGCTTCTTCCAGGCGGCCGAGCACATGGAGGGCTGGAAGCGCTCGCAGCGCATCGGCATCCGCACGAAGATCGGCGTTGGGCACCTGATGGCCTCCAGCGCGATCCCGTTCCTCTTTCCCGCGCACCACCTGAACCGCGAGTACTTCGGCGACGGGTCGATGCGCCAGATCGCGCCGGTGAGCCCCGCGCTGCACTTGGGGGCCGACCGCGTCGTGGTGGTCGGCACGGCGCGGACGCACGACGAGGCGCCGGCGCGAACGCGCGGCGACCTCTACCCTTCGCTCGCGCAGGTCGCCGGCCACGTGATGAACTCGATCTTCCTCGACAGCCTCGCCGTGGACCTCGAGCGCCTGGAGCGCATCAACCGCACCATCAGCTGCACCGAGCCCGAGCAGCTGCGGCGCATGGGACTCACGCTGCACCACGTCGACGTCCTGGTGCTCACGCCGTCGGAGGCGCTGGACGCGATCGCCGTGAAGCACGTTCGGAGCCTCCCCGCCTCGATCCGCTTCCTCATGCGCTCGGTGGGCGCCATGCGCCGCGGCGGGGCGAACCTCGCGAGCTACCTGCTGTTCGAGCGCGGCTACTGCAACGAGCTGATCGAGCTCGGCTACCGCGACACGCTCGCGCGCCGCGACGAGGTGGCCGCGTTCCTCGGCGCGGCAGGGGGTGCCCGCTCCGAGCCCGCACGCCCGGCTCGCGTGGCGGCGCCGGCCGAAAAGCGCGGCGCGGGAAGGACGGCTGCCTGAAATGGCGCGCCCGGAGCCGCACCGCCGTGCGGACTATCCGCACCATCGCCCGATTCCCACGCGCTGGATGGACAACGACGCGTACGGCCACGTGAACAACGTCGTGTACTACTCGTTCTTCGATACCGCGGTGAACGCGTGGCTCATCGAGCAGGGCGCGCTCGACATCGCGGCGGGCCCCGTGGTCGGATTCGTGGTGGAGACGGGCTGCCACTATTTCTCGCCCATCTCCTTTCCGCAGGCCGTCATCGCCGGCATCCGCATCGCCCACGTCGGGCGCTCGAGCGTGCGCTACGAGATCGCGCTCTTCCCGCCCGAGGGCGAGGCGGCCGCCGCGCAGGGCCATTTCATCCATGTCTATGTCGATCGCGCGACGCGCCGTCCGGTGCGCGAGCTGCCCGAGCGGCTGCGCCGCGCGCTCGATACGCTCACCGTCGTCCCACGCCCCCAGGAGAGACCATGAACGCACGCATCCTCGCAGTCCTCGCCGCATGCGCCGCCACGCTCGCCTTCGCGCAGGCGCCCGCCATCAAGCGCACCGTCCTGCAGCGCACCGACGTCGGCCCGGACAAGGAAGCGATCCTCGGCCTCGCCGAAATTTCCGACGGCGGCGCCACCGGGCGCCACACGCATCCCGGGATCGAGACCGGCTACGTGCTCCAAGGCACCACCGTGCTCACGCTCGACGGCGAGGCGCCGCGCACGCTGCACGCGGGCGACAGCTACAGCATTCCGGCCGGCCGTGTGCACGATGCGCGCGCCGAAGGCGGCACCGCGCGCGTCATCGCGACCTACGTCGTGGAGAAGGGCAAGCCGCTCGCCTCGCCCGCGAAATAAAACAAAACGGTTCAGGGGAGCAGGATGGAGGAGCGTGCCGGCGTCTCGCCGTCGCCGTAGATGCGCGCGAGGAAATCGGCGAGCGACTGGATCTCCTCGGCGCAAACCGAGTGCGGCATCGGCCAGGCCTCCCATTCGACCTCGTAGCCGCGCCGCCTGAGCGTCGCCGCGGAGGCCTCCGCGAGGGAGATCGGCACGATGGGGTCCTCGATCCCGTGCCCCATGAAGATCGGCGTCGCGCGGTTGGCGGCCGAGGCTTCCGCGTCGAGCGAGTCCTCGAGCGCGAGATAGGTGGAGAGCGCGACGACCGCGCCCAGGCGGTCGGCGTGCCGCAGCCCCGCCTGCAGCGCGATGGCGCCGCCCTGCGAGAAGCCGGCGAGCACGATGTCCGCCGAATCGATCCCGCGGTCGCGCTCGCGCGCGATGAGGCGCTCGACCGCCGCCTGCGATTCGCGGATGCCCTGCGCGTCGGGCAGACGCGCGATGTCGTTCATCGCGATGTCGTACCACGCGCGCATCACGAAGCCGTTGTTGATCGTCACCGGCCGCTCGGGGGCGTGCGGGAAGATGAAGCGCAGCGCGAGCGTGTCGGGCAGCGGCAGCTCGCGCACGATGGGCACGAAGTCCCAGCCGTCGGCGCCGAGGCCGTGCAGCCAGATGACGGTACCGGCGGGCTGCGCGCCCGTCGCGAGCTCCACGTGCGGAAGGATGTCCAAGCTCAGCTCCTCGCGGCGCGCACGGCGGATTTCGGGCGGAACGCCTTCACCACTTCCTCGCGCGTTTCGAGATAGGGGCCGCCGATGAGGTCGACGCAGTAGGGCACGGCGGCGAAGATGCCAGCGACGATCGTCTTTCCCTCGGGCGACTTGAGGCCTTCCAGCGTCTCGCGAATCGACTTCGGCTGGCCCGGCAGGTTGAGGATGAGCGCCTTGCCGCGGATCACCGCCACCTGGCGCGAGAGGATCGCGGTCGGCACGAATTCCAGGCTGATGCGCCGCATCTGCTCGCCGAACCCGGGCATCGCGCGGTCGGCCACGGCGAGCGTCGCCTCCGGCGTCACGTCGCGCGCGGCGGGACCGGTGCCGCCGGTCGTGATCACGAGGTCGCAGCGGCGTTCGTCGACCAGCTCGCGCAACGCCGCCTCGATCACCGGCTGCTCGTCGGGGATGAGCCGTCGTTCGAGCTCGATCGGGTTGCGCAGCGCGCCGGCGAGCCACTGCTCGAGCGCCGGGATGCCCTCGTCGCGATACACGCCCTGCGAAGCGCGGTCGCTGGTGGCGACGAGGCCGATGCGCACCGGATCGTGGGAAGCGTCGGTCATGGTTGGCGGCGCGCGTGGTCCTGCACGATGGCCGAAAGGACGTGGAAGAGCTCGCGGAAGCGGCGCGGCGCGCGCGCCCCGCGCTTCTCCTCGCGCGCCTCGTCCACCATCGAGCGGATGCGGTGCGGATCGGCTTCCGGGAACTCCTTCACGAAGCGCTCGAGCGCGCTGCCGTCGGCGATGAGCTCCTGGCGCCAGCGCTCGGCCACGTGGAAGAGCGCCGTCTGGCGCTTCGAGGGCGCCTTCATGGCCGCGAGCTGCTCGGCGATGGGGCCGGCGTCGATGTCGCGCATCAGGCGGCCGATGTACTGGACCTGGCGGCGCCGCGCCTCGTGGCGCGTGAAGCGGCGCGCGTCCTCGACCGCGTCGCGCAGGTTCTCGGGCATCTCGATCCGAGCGAGCTCGTCCGCGGAAAGCGCCACCAGCGCCGCGCCCACCTGCTGCAGGTCGTGCATCCGCTTCTTGCGCCGGGTCTTGCTGATAAAATCGTCTTCGTCCATACGTCGTCCGTGGCGTCGCGCCGCGTGAGTTTACCGCGCCCGGCGCCGTTGAACGGGCCTCGCTCTCCGGGGAAAGCCGCCATGCCCGACCATCCCATCGCCTCCGCCGCATTGCCCCTGAGCCGCGACGCCATGTCGGAGGTCGCGCGCGGCGCCCTGCAGGTCGCGCGCGAGCGCGGCGCGAGCGACGCCGAGGTGGAGGTTTCCGCCGCGGTCGGTCAATCGGTCACGGTGCGCCGCGGCGAGGTGGAGACGGTCGAGTACAACCGCGACAAGGGCCTGGGCATCACCGTGTACTTCGGCGAGCGCCGCGGCAACGCGAGCACCTCGGATCTCTCCCGCGAAGCGGTCGCCCGCACGGTCGAAGCCGCTTGCGCGATCGCGCGCCATACCGCGGAGGACGAGGCGGCGGGACTGCCCGACGCGGACCGCCTGTATCGAGGAGAGCCACCGGACCTCCAGCTCTTCCACCCATGGGGCCTCTCCGTGGAGGAGGCGATCGAGGTCGCGAAGCGCACCGAGGCCGCGGCGCTCGCCGTGGACAAGCGCATCTCCAATTCCGAGGGCGCCACCGTCTCCACCTACGACACCGATTTCATCCTCGCCAACACGCGCGGCTTCCTCGCGGGCTTCCCGAATTCGAAGGCGAGCATCGGCTGCGGCGTGGTCGCCGAAGACGCGAACGGCATGCAGCGCGACTACTGGTTCTCGAGCGAGCGCGATCCGATGCGCCTGGAGACGGCCGAAAGCGTCGGGCGCACCGCGGGCGAGCGCACGGTGCGCCGCCTCGGCGGCCGGCGCATCCCGACCGGCGAGGCGCCGGTGCTCTTCGAGGCGGGAATCGCGGGATCGTTGCTGGCCCATTTCGTGATGGCGGCGAGCGGCTCGAGCCTCTATCGCCGCTCCTCCTTCCTGCTGGACCGCCTCGAGACGCCGGTGTTCGCGCCGGGCGTGGAAATCGTCGAGGATCCGTTCCTGCCGGGCGCCATGGCGAGCGGCTATTTCGACGCGGAGGGCGTCGCCACCCAGCGGCGGCGCGTGGTGGAGGCCGGAGTGCTGAAGGGCTGGTTCCTCTCGAGCTATTCGGCGCGCAAGCTCGGCCTCGCGACCACCGGCAACGCGGGTGGCAACCACAACCTCATCCTGCAGCCGGGCGATCGCGACCTCGCGGGCCTCGCCGCGCTCATGGGCCGCGGGCTTCTCGTCACGGAAATGATGGGCCAGGGCGTGAACCCGGTGACCGGCGACTATTCGCGCGGCGCCGCGGGATTCTGGGTGGAGGGCGGCGAGATCCGCTTCCCGGTGGAGGAAGTGACGATCGCGGGGAACCTCCTCGACATGTTCCGCGGCATCGTCGCCGTCGGCCGCGACGTGCTCGTGCGCGGCTCGAAGCAGACCGGCTCGATCCTCGTCGAGCGCATGACCATCGCCGGAGACTAGCCGCGCGCCTTGCCCCGTGGGGCGGTTCTCGATAGGCTTCGATCTCTCCGGATTCCGATCCGGCGCATCTCGAACACGACAACCGACAAGAGGAGGAATCATGGAGCGCAGGAAGTTCCTGAAGAACGCCGGGGCCGGGCTCGCCGCAGCCGGCGCCGCGACGATGCCCACGCTCAGCCGCGCGCAGCAGGCGGCCCTGCCCGAGGTGAAGTGGCGCATGGCTTCGAGCTTCCCGAGGTCGCTCGACACGATCTTCGGCGCGGCCGAGGTCCTGTCGAAGCGGGTCGCGGCGGCCACCGGCGGCAAGTTCCAGATCCAGGTGTTCGCCGGCGGCGAGATCGTCCCGGCGCTCGGCGTGGTGGACGCGGTGCAGAACGGCACCGTCCAGGCCGCGCACACGGCGCCGTACTATTTCTGGGGCAAGGATCCGGCGTTCGCGCTCGACTGCGCGATCCCGTTCAGCCTCAACGTGCGCCAGACCAACGCCTGGCAGCTCTTCGGCGGCGGCCTCGAGATGTTCCGCGAGTTCTACAAGGCCTACAACATCTACCAGGTGCCGTGCGGCAACACCGGCGCGCAGATGGGCGGCTGGTTCAGGAAGGAGATCAAGACGGTCGCCGACCTGAAGGGCCTCAAGATGCGCATCGGCGGCATGGCGGGCAAGGTCATGGCGAAGCTCGGCGTCGTGCCGCAGCTCATCGCCGGCGGCGACATCTATCCCGCGCTCGAGAAGGGCACCATCGATGCGGCGGAATGGGTCGGCCCGTACGACGACGAGAAGCTCGGCTTCAACAAGATCGCGAAGTACTACTACTACCCCGGCTGGTGGGAAGGCGGCCCGCAGATCGACGCCTACTTCAACATCGGCGAGTGGAGCAAGCTGCCGAAGGAGTACCAGGCGATCCTCGAGGCGGCGTGCTGGGAAGCCAACACGTGGATGGTCGCGAAGTACGACGCGGTCAACCCGGCGGCGCTGAAGCGCCTCGTCGGCAGCGGCACGCAGCTGCGCCGCTTCTCGAACGACCTCATGGTGGCCGCGTACAAGGCGTCTCTCGAGGTCTACAAGGAGCTCGAGGAGAAGAGCCCCGCGTTCAAGAAGATCTACGCGAGCATGGTGAAATTCCGCGAGGAGGAGCTCATCTGGTTCCAGGTCGCGGAGAAGGGCTTCGACGACTTCATGCACGGCATCCACCGCATCAAGTGACGACCGCCTCGGCGGCGAAGCGCCGTCGAGGCCGCCATCGCGCAACCGCCGGGGATCGCATCCTCGAGGCCCGCGCTTCGGCGCGGGCCTTTCGTTTCTACTTGCCGAGCTGCTTCAGGATCTCGTCGTTCTGCGAGTCGCCCGAGGAAGGCGGGGCCGGCGGCGCGCTCGGCGGCGCCTTCGTGCCCCCGGAATCCCCGCCCTCCAGCTGCTTCATGATGTCGCTCGCGCTTTCCGGCGCCTGGTCCGGCGGCAGCTCGATCTTCACCTTGTTGATGTCGTAGACCGGCTGGCCCGCCTTGTACACCAGCGACATCGCGGGGAACGTGATGAGCAGCGCGACCATGATGAGCTGGATCAACACGAACGGAATCGCGCCCCAGTAGATCTGGCCGGTGCTGATGCCGGCGAGCCGCTTGCCGGTCACCTTGTCGGTGTGCTCGTGGGCGGGCGCGACGCTCCTCAGGTAGAAGAGCGCGAAGCCGAACGGCGGGTGCAGGAAGGAGGTCTGCAGGTTCACCCCCAGCAGCACGCCGAACCAGATGAGGTCGATGCCGAGCTTGTCCGCGGCCGGGCCGAGCAGCGGAATCACGATGAACGAGAGCTCGAAGAAATCGAGGAAGAACGCGAGCACGAAGATGATCAGGTTCGTCACGATGAGGAACCCGACCTGGCCGCCCGGCAGGCTCGTAAGCAGGTTCTCCACCCAGACGTGGCCGTTCACGCCGTAGAACGTGAGGCTGAAGACGCGCGAGCCGACGAGGATGAACACGACGAACGTCGAGAGCTTGGCGGTCGACTCCATCCCCTGGCGCAGGAGCTTCAACGACAGGCGCCGGCGCGCGAGCGCCATCACCAGCGCGCCCGAAGCGCCCATCGCTCCGCCCTCGGTCGGCGTCGCCCAGCCGAGGAAGATGGTGCCGAGCACGAGGAAGATCAGCATGAGCGGCGGGATCAGCACGAACACCACCTGCTCGGCGAGGCGCGAGAGCAGGCCGAGCCGGAACATCTTGTTCAACAGCGCCGCGGCGAACGCGACGCCGGCGCCGAAGGCCGAGGCGACCACCAGCCGCTCGTCGAGCGCGGTCACCTGGTAGTGCGGCACGTAGAAATAGCGGTCGAAGAGCACCGCGCAGATCGCGGCGATCACCACGATCACCAGCACGGAGATCGTGCCGCTCGCGCCGTTCGGCTCGCGCAGCCTCCTCGCCTCGGGTGGAAGCGCGGGCGCCCACGCCGGCTTGAACACCGCGATGATGAGCGCATAGAGCGCGTAGAGGCCCGCGAGCGTGATGCCGGGGATGAACGCGCCCGCGTACATGTCGCCCACGGAGCGGCCGAGCTGGTCGGCCATGATGATCAGCACGAGGGACGGCGGAATGATCTGGGCGAGCGTCCCGGAGGCGGCGATGATGCCGGTCGCGAAGCGCCGGTCGTAGCCGTAGCGCAGCATGATCGGCAGCGAGATGAGGCTCATCGAGATGACGGAGGCCGCCACGACGCCCGTGGTCGCCGCGAGGAGCGCGCCCACGAAGACCACCGCGAACGCGAGGCCGCCGCGCACCGGCCCGAACAGCTGGCCGATGGTGTCGAGCAGGTCCTCGGCCATGCCGCTTCGCTCGAGGATCAACCCCATGAACGTGAAGAAGGGCACCGCGAGGAGCGTCTCGTTGCCCATGATCCCCCACAGGCGGTCGGGAAGCGCCTGGAAGAGCTCGGGCTGCAGCAGGCCGAGCTTGATGCCCACCAGACCGAAGAAGATGCCGTTCGCCGCGAGCGAGAAGGTGACGGGATAGCCGAGCAGCAGGAAGATCACCAGGGCGCCGAACATGATCGGCGCGATGTTCGCCGCGAGGAAATCCATCAGGGTTTCTCCTCGGCCATGCGGCGGATTTCCTCGGCGAGCTCCACCTCGGTGGCGTGCTGCTCGTGGCGCTTGATGGGATCGGGCCCCTTGCCGGCGACGAACGCGATGCGCTTCACGAGCTCCGAGAGCCCCTGCAGCGAGAGCAGGGCGAAGCCGATCGGCACCAGGATGCGCGCGGGCCAGAAGAGGAGCCCGCCGGCGCTGCCCGAGATCTCGTCCTCGGTGAAGCTCCTCCAGAACCACGGGATCGAGAGCCAGAAGAAGATCGAGACCGCGGGCAGCATGAAGAAGACCGTGCCGAAGATGTCGACCCACGCCTGTACTTTCGGCGGGTAACGGCCCTGCAGGATGTCGATGCGCACGTGCTCGTTGCGCAGCAGCGTCCACCCGGCGCAGAGCAGGAAGACGGCCGAGAAGAGGTACCACTGCAGCTCGAGGAGCGCGTTGGAGCTCCAGTCGAAGACCTTGCGGACGATCGCGTTGCCGGCGCTCTCGAGCACCATCACGAGCACGAGCCAGTAGACCCAGCGGCCGACGAGCTCGTTGAGCGCGTCGACGGCGCGCGCGAGCCTCAATAGCGTCTGCATTGCTCCTCCCCCGAGGCGGCCGCCCGGAATAACGGCGCCGGGAGCGTTGTTTGCGAAGCGGATACCGCAGGCGTCCGATTATAGGCGAAGGAAGGAAACGACAACGATGCGACCGCTGCTCCTCCTCGCGATGCTCGCCGCCCTGGCGCTGCCATGCGCGGCCCTCGCGGTCGGCCCCGGTGGCGCCATCCCGGGCGTCGCCGCGCCGCGCCTCGCCGATCCCTCGCAGCGCGTGGAGTTCGCGAAGCTCCGCGGCGACGTGGTGTACGTCGATTTCTGGGCATCGTGGTGCGTGCCGTGCCGCGAGTCCATGCCGGCGCTCGACTCGCTCTTCCGCATGTACCACGCGCGCGGCTTCCGGGTGGTCGGCGTGAACAAGGACGTCACCACCGGCGACGCGTTGCGTTTCCTCCAGCGCGTGAAGGTGAGCTTCCCGCTGGTCGCCGACCGCGACGACGTGGTCGCCAAAGCCTTCGACGTGCAGGCGATGCCGAGCGGCTACCTCGTCGATCGCAAGGGCGTCGTGCGGTACGTGCACCTGGGCTTCACCGCCGACACCGAGGCGCAGCTGCGCACCGAGATCGAGAAGCTGCTCGGGAGCGGGGCGTGAGGCTCGCCGTGGCGCTGCTCGCGGCGGCCGTCCTCGCGGGCGCATGCACGCCGGTCGCCCCGTACCAGCGCGGCTACCTCGCGCGTCCCGACATGGCGATGGAGCCCTCGGATGCCGGCACCGCGAAGGCGCTCGAGAAGGTGTACCCGGCGAAGGAAGCGGCGCGGGGCGGCGCCTCGATCGGCGGAGGCGGGTGTGGCTGCAACTGACGATTCGCGCGCGGGCGGTCCGTCGCGCGGCGGGCCGCTCGCCGCCCTCACGCAGGCGGCCCTCGCGCTTCCCATCCTGCTGGTGGCGCCCAGGGCGGGTGCCGCGCACGTGGGCGAGGTGGGCTTCGCGACGCTCGGCTACAAGGAGCGCGGGCTGATGAAGGTCACCGAGCCGTTGCTCTGGGCGAAGCTGCAGCTCGACGACGTGTGGGAATTCGAGGCGAACGGCGCGCTCGACATCGTGAGCGGCGCCTCGCCCGAGCTCCTCACGAATCTTTCCGGAACGCCGGTGCAGAGCATCACGGGCGCCTCGGTCCACGACCGGCGCACGACCACCGACCTGCGCGCGAAGCGTCGCTTCGGCGACTTCTCGCTCTCGGTGAATCGCACCGTCTCGAACGAGCACGACTACCACTCGCACGCGTATTCGGTGGAGGGCGAGGTCGACCTCGACCAGAAGCGCACCACGCTCGCGGTGGGCATCGGCCGCTCCGACGACCACGTCGGCTCCTCGCTCGATCCCACGCTCAACGCGCCGCGCGATACGAACGAATACCTCGTGGGGATCACCCAGGTGCTCTCGCCCCTCGCCGTCGTGGAAAGCACGCTCACGGTGGCGCGCGGCGAGGGCGACTACAACGATCCGTACAAGTCCACGCTCACCTTCTTCCCGGACGCGATCCTGCCGATCCTCATGCCGGACACGCGGCCCGGCCATCGCAACGAGCTCGCGTGGCTCACGCGCTATCGGCGGCACTTCCCGCGGCAGGAGGGCACGCTGCAGGCCGACTACCGCTATTTCCGCGACGACTGGGGAATCCGCGCGCACACGCTCGAGCTCGCCTGGGAGCAGCAGCTCGGCGAGCGCTGGTCGATACGTCCGGCCCTGCGCTACTACACGCAGAGCGCCGCGGACTTCTATTCGCCGGTGGTGCCGCGCCCGCGGCCGCAGCTTCTCTCGAGCGACCAGCGGCTCGGCGCCTTCGGCGGGCTCTCGCCGTCGCTACGCGTGAGCCTGCGCTTGGAGAACGGCCTCACCCTCGAAGGCACCGCCGGCTACGTCTACGACGCCGCTTCGCTTCGCCTCGGCGGAAGCGGCAGCGAAGCCTTCTCCACCCTCCGCGCCGCCTATGGAATCGTCAGCGTCTCTCACCCGTTCTGAGGCGCTGCGCGCGCCGCACCTCGTCGCCTTCCGCGCGATGGCCGCGGTGAACGAGATCCAGCTCTACGCCGACGACCCGGTGCATGCGCGCGTGATGGCGGCGGGCGCGATCACGGAGGTACGGCGCATCGAGGCGAAGTACTCGCGCTATCGGGCCGATAGCGTGGTCTCGCGCATCAACGCCGCCGCCGGCGGCCCGGCGGTCGCGATCGACGAGGAGACCGCGAAGCTCCTCGACTACGCCGAGGCCTGCTACCGACAGAGCCGCGGGCGGTTCGATCCGACTTCGGGAGTGCTGCGTCGCGCATGGCGCTTCGAGGCGGGCGCGCCCATCCCCACGGCGAACGAGCTCGACCCGTTGCTCGCGAAGATCGGTTGGCACCGCGTGGAGCGCAAGGCCGGGACCATCCGGCTGCCGATCGCCGGCATGGAGATCGATTTCGGCGGCTTCGGCAAGGAGTACGCGGTCGATCGCGCGGCGCTCGCGCTGCGCGAGGCCGGCGCGCGCAACGCCGTCGTGAACCTCGCGGGCGATCTCGCGGTGCTCGGGCCGCAGGCCGACGGCTCGCCCTGGCGCATCGGCGTGCGGCATCCGAGGCGGGCCGATGCGGCCATCGCGACGATCCCGGTCTCGTCCGGCGCCCTCGCCACGAGCGGCGACTACGAGCGCTTCGTCGAAGTGGAAGGCGTGCGCCATTGCCACGTGCTCGATCCGCGGACCGGACGCTCGGCGCGCGGCTTCCAGTCGGTCACCGTGCACGCGCACAGCTGCCTGGTCGCGGGAAGCGCCTGCACCATCGCGATGCTGACGGGCCGCGACGAGGGCCTCGCATGGCTCGAGAGTCTTTCGCTGCCGTATCTCGCCGTGCTCGAGGATGGCATCGTCGTCGATCGTTTTCGCGAGTCGCGCTAAAGCCGGTAGCCGCGGCGCAAGGGTGATAAAATTCGAGGTCCGTCAAGGACTTCGAAAATGTTCCCCGACTCGCAAACCATCGCCGCCACCGACCCCGAGCTGTGGCGCGCCATCACCGCGGAGCTGCGGCGCCAGGAAGAGGGCATCGAGCTCATCGCCTCCGAGAACTACGCAAGCCCCGCGGTGCTCGCCGCGCAGGGGACGGTGCTCACGAACAAGTACGCGGAGGGCTATCCCGGCAAGCGCTATTACGGCGGCTGCGAGTACGTGGATGTCGCCGAGACGCTCGCGATCGAGCGCGTGAAGAAGCTCTTCGGCGCCGAATACGCGAACGTGCAGCCGCATTCCGGATCGCAGGCGAACCAGGCGGTGTACCTCTCGGTGCTCAAGCCCGGCGACAAGATCCTCGGCATGTCGCTCGCGCACGGCGGCCACCTCACGCACGGCGCGTCGGTGAACCTCTCCGGCAAGCTCTTCCAGGCCGTCGGCTACGGGCTGGGCGCCGACGAGGCGATCGACTACGACCAGGTGCGCGACCTCGCGCGCGAGCATCGTCCGCGCATGATCGTGGCGGGCGCTTCGGCGTATGCGCTGCGCATGGATTTCCCCAGGTTCCGCGCGATCGCGGACGAGGTGGGCGCGTACCTGATGGTGGACATCGCGCACTATGCGGGCCCGATCGCCGCGGGCCTTTATCCTTCGCCGGTCGGCATCGCCGATTTCGTGACCAGCACCACGCACAAGACCCTGCGCGGGCCGCGCGGCGGCGTGATCCTCGCGAAGGCGGAGCACGAGAAGGCGTTGAACTCGTCGATCTTCCCGTCGCTGCAGGGCGGGCCGCTGATGCACGTGATCGCCGCGAAGGCGGTCGCGTTCCAGGAGGCGCTGCAGCCCTCGTTCAACGAGTACCAGAAACAGGTGCTCGCCAACGCGCGCATCATGGCCGAGACGCTGGTGAGGCGCGGCGTGCGCGTGGTCTCCGGCCGCACCGAGAGCCACATGTTCCTCGTGGACCTGCGCGCGAAGAAGATCACCGGCAAGGACACCGAGGCCGCGCTGGGCGGCGCCCACATCACCGTGAACAAGAATGCGATCCCCAACGATCCGGAGAAGCCGATGGTGACCTCCGGCATCCGCGTGGGATCGCCGGCGATGACGACGCGTGGCTTCCGGGATGCGGAGGCCGCGCAGGTGGCGAACTTCATCGCCGACGTGCTCGACGCGAAGGGCGAGGGCGCGCGCATCGAGCGCGTGCGGCGCGAGGTGATGGCGCTTTGCGCGCGCTTCCCGGTCTACGGCGCGGCCATGCGCGCGAGCTACGGGCTCGGTTCCGCCTCTCCCCTGGGAGAGGGCCGGGGTGAGGGTCGCACCGAGGGCAAGGCCGCGTGAAGTGCCCCTTCTGCAGCGCCGTCGACACCCAGGTCATCGACTCCCGCGTGAGCGAGGAGGGCGATTCGATCCGCCGGCGCCGGCGCTGCCAGGTGTGCAACAAGCGCTTCACGACCTACGAGACGCCGGAGCTGCGCATGCCGCAGATCGTGAAGACCAACGGCGAGCGCGAGGATTTCTCCACGCAGAAGCTGCGCACGGGCTTCCAGAGGGCGCTCCACAAGCGCCCCGTCACGACCGAGCTCGTCGACGCCGCCATCACACGCATCGAGCAGAAGATCCTCTCGCTCGGCGAGCGCGAGGTCGACTCGCGGCGCCTGGGCGAGATGGTGATGGAGGAGCTGAGGAGGCTCGACAAGGTGGCCTACATCCGCTTCGCCTCGGTCTACAAGAGCTTCTCCGACGTGGAAGACTTCCGCGACGCGATCCGGGAAGTGAAGGAAAAATGAGACCCGTCATTCCCGCGTAGGCGCCAATGAGGCCCGCGTAGGCGGAACGAGGCCCGCGTAGGCGGGAAATGAGGCCCGTCATTCCCGCGTAGGCGGGAATCCGCTGGCGGGTTCCCGCCTCCGAGGGAACGACGAAACGACAATGTTCTCCGCCGAAGACCACGCCTTCATGTCCCGCGCGCTCGCGCTCGTCGAGCGCGGCCGCAACACGTCGACGCCGAATCCGAGCGTGGGCTGCGTGATCGTGCGCGACGGCCGGGTCCTCGCCGAGGGCTGGCACGAGCGCGCGGGCGAGGCGCACGCGGAAGTGCGCGCGCTCGAGTCGATGCGCGAATCGCCCCGCGGCGCCACGGCGTACCTCACGCTCGAGCCGTGCAGCCACCACGGTCGCACGCCGCCGTGCGCCGATGCGCTCGCCGCGGCCGGGCTCGCGCGCGTCGTTTGCGCGCTGGAAGACCCGAATCCGCAGGTGGGTGGCCGCGGCATCGCGAAGCTGCGCGAGGCGGGCATTCGTGCCGACGTCGGATTGATGGCGCAAGAGGCCGAGGAGGCGCACCGCGGATTCCTCGCGCGCATGCGCAGGGGCCGCCCGTGGATGCGCATCAAGGCGGCGGCGTCCCTCGACGGCCGCATCGCGCTCGCGAACGGCGCGAGCCGCTGGATCACGGGAGAGGCGGCGCGGCGCGATGTCCACGCGCTGCGCGCGCGTTCCTGCGCGATGCTCACCGGCATCGGCACCGTGCGCCACGACGATCCCGAGCTCACGGTGCGCATGGTTCCATGCTCGCGACAACCGAAGCGCGTGCTGATCGACCACCGTCTCGAGGTGCCGCTCTCCGCGAAGATCCTGCAGGGCGAGGCGCCGATCATCGTGACCGTGAGCGACGACGCGGAGCGGCGCGCGGCGCTCGAAGCGCGCGGCGCGGAAGTGGTGCGCGTGGCGGGCGACGGGCGCAAGGCCGATCTCGTGGCGCTCGCGCAATTCCTCGGCAGCCGCGGCTTCAACGAGGTGACCGTCGAGACCGGCGGCAAGCTCATGGGCTCGCTGGTACGTTCGGGCGTGGTCGACGAGCTGGTGCTGTATCTCGCGCCGATGCTGCTGGGCGATGCCGCGCAGGGCCTCTTCGCGATCGGCGAGCTCGTGCGCCTCGAAGACGCGCCGCGCGTGCGCATCACGGACGTGCGCAACGTGGGCGAGGACCTCCGCGTCACGGCACGAATGGGAGAGGGCTGAATGTTTTCCGGCATCGTCACGGCCGTTGGCCGCATCGCCTCGGCGCGCCCGAGCGGCGACGGCGTGCGCATGACGATCGAGGCGCCCGGCTTCGGTCTCGCCGATGTCGCGATCGGCGATTCCATCGCGATCCAGGGCATCTGCCATACCGTGATCGCGAAGAGCGGCGAGACGTTCGACGTGGAATCGTCGCGTGCCACGCTCGACGTGACGCATGGCCTCGCGGCCGGCCGCGACGTCAATCTGGAGAAATCGCTGCGCATGGGCGAGCGCATCGACGGCCATCTCGTGAGCGGTCATGTCGACGGCGTGGGCGAGGTGGTGGAGGTGGCGGATCTCGGCGGCAGCGCGCGTGTCATCGTGCGCGCGCCGGCCGCGCTCGCGCGCTACATCGCGAAGAAGGGCTCCATCACGGTGGACGGCGTGTCCCTCACCGTGAACGGCGTCGAAGGCGAGCGCTTCGAGGTGAACCTCATCCCGCACACGCGCGCCGTCACCACCTTTCGCCGCCTCGCGGCGGGCGGTCGCGTGAACCTCGAGGTGGACATGCTCGCGCGCTACGTGGAGCGGATGCTGGGATCGGCGGAAGTGGCAAAATAGCGGTCTTCCCGAGGAGCCCCCATGACCCTCAACCCCACCCAGGACCTGATCGACGCCCTGCGACTCGGCCGCATGATCGTCCTCGCCGACGCCGAGGACCGCGAGAACGAGGGCGACCTCGTGCTCGCCGCCGATTTCGTGACGCCGGAAGCGATCAACTTCATGGCCACGCATGCGCGCGGATTGATCTGCCTCACGCTCACCGAGGAGCGCTGCCGGCAGCTCAACCTCGCGCTGATGGTGAACGAGAACCGCTCGCCGATGGGCACCGCGTTCACCGTCTCGATCGAGGCGGCGAGCGGCGTCACCACGGGAATTTCCGCGGCCGACCGCGCGCGAACCGTGCGCGCCGCGACCGCGAAGCACGCGAAGCCCGAGGACCTCGTCCAGCCCGGCCACATCTTTCCGGTGATGGCGCAGAACGGCGGCGTGCTGGTGCGCGCCGGCCACACGGAAGCGGGCTGCGACCTCGCCGAGCTCGCCGGCCTCACGCCCGCGGCGGTGATCTGCGAGGTCATGAATCCCGACGGCTCGATGGCGCGCATGCCCGAGCTCCTCGCCTTCGCGCAGAAGCATGGCCTCCGGGTGGGCACCATCGCCGACCTCATCCGCTACCGCAGCGAGAACGAGAAGCTCATCGAGCGCGTGGCCGACCGCACGATCGCCACTCCCTACGGCCCGTTCCGGCTCTGCGTCTACCACGACAAGACGGTGGACGAGGTGCACTACGCGCTGGTGAAGGGCGAGCCCGCGGCGGAGCGTCCCGTGCTGGTGCGTGTGCACGAGCCCTTCACCTCGCTCGACCTGTTCGATTTCGACACCGCGCGCCACGCGTATTCGGTGCAGGACGCGATGCGCATCGTCGCGCACCACAAGGAGGGCGTGATCGTGCTGCTGCGCCGGCGCGAGCCGGCGGGCGAGATCCTCGAGCGCCTGCAGGAGCCGGCCGCGAAGCGGCGCGGCACGCGCAAGTGGGATCCGCGCCTGCACGGCATCGGCGCGCAGATCCTGCGCGACCTCGGCGTGGGCCGCATGCGCGTGATGGCGCGCCCGAAGCGCATCCCGAGCATGTCCGGATTCGGCCTCGAGGTGGTCGAGTACGTGTCGCCCGACGAGGCGCTGGTCAAGGCGGTCTGAGCGATGGGCGAGCCGGACCTGCGCGGCGAGGGCCTGCGCGTCGCGATCGTGTGGAGCCGGTTCAACGAGCCGATCGTGCGCCAGCTCCTCGCCGCGTGCGACAAGGAGCTGGTCGGCCTCGGCGTCGCGGCGGCCGACATCGACCGCGTGAGCGTGCCCGGCGCGCTCGAGATCCCGCTCGTCCTGCAGACGCTCGCGCTCGATCGCCGCGGCTTCACGCATCGCTACGACGCGCTCGTCGCGCTCGGTGCCGTGGTGCGCGGCGAGACCTATCATTTCGAGATCGTCGCGAACGAGAGCGCCCGCGGCATCCTCGACGTGCAGCTGGAGTGCGGCGTGCCGGTCGCGAACGGCGTGCTCACCACCGATACCGAGGAGCAGGCGCTCGCGCGCGCCGCGGTGAAGGGCGCCGAGTGCGCGCGCGCCGCGGTCGAGATGGCGAATGCGCTGAAGGCGGTGCGCGGATGACGCCGCGCCGGCGCGCCCGCGAGCTCGCCCTGCAGGGGATCTATCAATGGCTGTACACGCGCGCGAGCCCGGGCGAGGTGCTGAAGAACCTCTCGGAGCTCGAGCACTTCGAGTCCGCGGACCGCGCGTTCCTCGAGGCGGAGCTCGAGGGGACGATCGGCGCGGAGCCGGGGCTGCGCGAGAAGCTCGAGCCGCTCGCCGACCGCAAGTGGGACGAGGTAAGCCCGGTGGAGCGCGCGATCCTCCTCATCGGCGCGTGGGAGATGATGCACAACCCGGAGATCCCGTACAAGGTGACGATCAACGAGGCGATCGAGCTGGGCAAGCGCTTCGGCGGCACCGAGGGGCACAAGTACGTGAACGGCATCCTCGACCGGCTCGCCACGGCGGTGCGCCCGGACGAGGTCGCGAAGAAGAGAAAGCCGCGCCATGACGCATGACACGCCAGAATTCGACGTCATCGCACGCCACTTCACGCGCCCGGCGGCGAACGCCGTGCTCGGCGTCGGCGACGATTGCGCCCTCGTCCAGCTCTCGCGCGGGATGGAGCTCGCGGTGTCGGTGGACACGATGGTCTCCGGCACGCACTTCTTCCCCGACGTCGATCCCGAGACGCTGGGCCACAAGTCGCTCGCCGTGAACCTCTCGGACATCGCCGCGATGGGCGGGATGCCGTACTGGGCGATGCTCGCGTTGACGCTTCCCAGGGTCGACCACGACTGGCTCGCCGCTTTCGCGAAGGGCTTCTTCGACCTCGCCGCCGAGTTCGACGTGTCGCTCATCGGCGGCGACACCACGCGCGGCCCCCTCACGCTCACCGTGACGATCATGGGCGAGGTGCCCGCGGGAGCGGCGGTGCGCCGCAGCGGCGCGAAGGCGGGCAACGACATCTGGGTCTCGGGCCACCTGGGCGATGCGGCGCTCGCGGTCGCGCATCGCCATGGGAAGCTCGAGCTCGACGCGGCCGACTACCGCGAGGCGGTGATGCGGCTCTACGAGCCCACGCCGCGGGTCTCGCTCGGCCAGGCGCTGCGCGGGCTCGCCACGGCCGCGATCGACATCTCCGACGGCCTCCTCGCGGACCTGGGCCACATCTGCAAGCTCTCGAAGCTCGGCGCCGTGGTGGAGCTCGCCGCGCTGCCGCTCTCGCCGATCGGTGCCCGGCACGTGGCGAGCGACGCGGGACGCACCGCCATCGTCGCGGGCGGCGACGACTACGAGCTCTGCTTCACCGCGCATCCCAACTCGCGCGAGAGCATCCAGGACCTCACGAAGATGCTGGGGGTCCCGATCACGCGCATCGGCCAGGTGAAGCGCGGCAAGGGCGTGAGCCTGGTGGGGCCGGACGGCAAGGCCGTGAAGATCGATGGCCGCGGATACGACCACTTCTCCGCGCCCTGACCTGCGCTTCCTCCTCGCCCATCCCGCGCACTTCGTCGCGCTCGGCTTCGGGAGCGGCCTCGCACCCGTGGCGCCGGGCACGTTCGGCACGCTGGTCGCATTTCCAATCGTATGGCTGCTGGGGCTCGTGCTCCCGCCGCTCGCGATCGCCTTCTGCGCGATCCCGCTCTTCTTCGTCGGCTGGTGGGCATGCGAGCGCACCGGGCGCGACCTGGGCGTCGCCGATCACGGCGCGATGGTGTGGGACGAGGTCGTCGCGTTCATTCCGCTCGCCGCGCTCGCCTCGGCGAGCCTGGCTCTGGAGGCGATCGCCTTCGTGCTCTTCCGCATCTTCGACGTGTGGAAGCCCTATCCGATCCGCCTGCTCGAGCGCAACGTGAAAGGCGGCCTGGGCGTGATGATCGACGACGTGGTCGCGGCTTTCTACGCCTACGTGGTGTTCGTGCTCTTCGTCGTGCTCGCCTACAAGGGAGCGGCGATCCTGCGATGAAGCGCTGGCCCTATCCGCGCATCTTCGCCCATCGCGGCGGCGGCAGCCTCGCGCCGGAGAACACGCTCGCCGCGTTCCGCCTCGGCCAGTCGCTCGGATATGCCGCGCACGAGCTCGACGTGAAGCTCTCGAAGGACCGCGTCGCGATCCTGCTGCACGATCCGACGCTCGAGCGCACGACGAACGGCAAGGGCAGGGCGGCCGACCTCGCGTGGGACGAGCTTCGCGCGCTCGACGCCGGAGGCTGGCACTCCGAGGCGTTCCGCGGCGAGCCGGTTCCTTCCTTCGAGGCGGTGGCGCGGCTGCTGCGCTCCAGGGGCACCATCGCGAACGTCGAGATCAAGCCCACGCCGGGCGAGGAGCGCGAGACCGGCGAGCGTGTCGCGAAGGACGCCGCGCGACTCTGGAAGGACGCCGCGGTGCCGCCGTTGCTCTCGTCGTTCTCGTTCGAGGCGCTGATGGAGGCGAAGGCCGCGGCGCCCGAGCTGCCGCGCGCGTGGCTCGCGAGCCGGTTTTCGGAAGAGGATTGGGACCGGATGGCCGAGCTGGAAGCGGTCTCGGTGCACACCAACCATGCCAAGCTCGATCTCGCCAACGTGGAAAGGCTCCACGCGAAGGGCTACCGCGTGCTGGCGTATACCGTGAACGACGTGGAGGCCGCCGAGCGGCTGTTCGCCGCCGGCATCGACGGACTTTTCACCGACAACCTGGGCGAGTTCGCGGCGCGCTTCCCCGGCGCCATCCGCGAACCCGGCTGATGCGCGACTAGCGGCTCGAGGAAGCGCCCGCGACGGCCGCGAGGGCCGGCTCTGCGATCTCGGCCATGCCGTCGCCCGGCACGTGCGTGTTGCGGATCTCGGTCACCAGGCTCGCGACGATGTCGCGCAGCGCGAAGATGTCCTCGAAGAACCTGAGCGGCGGACCGGCGTGAAGCTCCCTGAGCATGCGTTCGATGCGGGCGTTGTTCATCTTCGTCTTCTCCACTCGTGCGCCTCGTGGGCGGTTGGACTGCGTGGAGCGCAGTTTCCGGCCGCCGGGGGGCCGCGTCTGTGCAAAGCCGCACAACCCCGGCCGTTTCGGGATTTCACCGGTAAGCCGGATTTCAGCCGTAACGCTTCAGGCGGTCGCCGGGTGCGCCGGGAGGTGGACTTCGCTTTGCCGGGCCTCGCGCATGCGGGCTTGCAGGTCGCGGAGGGCCGTGCGCAGCCCTTCTTCGACCACCGGGTGGTAGAACGGCATCTCGAGCATCTGGGCGACCGTCATGCGCGCCTGCAGCGCCCAGGCGAGGAGGTGGCCGATGTGCTCGGCGTCGGGGCCGGCCATCTCGGCCCCGAGGAAGCGCCCGGTCTCCGGATCGCCATAGACGCGCAGGTGGCCGCGGTTCCTCAGCATCACGCGCGCGCGTCCCTGGTCCTCGAAGGACACCTCGCCCGCCGCGATCTCGTGCGCCTGCAGGCGCGCGAATCCGCCGCCCACGATCGCGAGCTGCGGATCGGTGAAGACGATGCCGAGCGGTGCGCGGCGCGGTCCCGGCACGACGTTCGGATAGCGCGCGGCGTTGGAGCCGGCGATGCGGCCCTCGTCCGCGGCCTCGTGCAGGAGCGGCGCGTCGTTCGAGGCGTCGCCCGCGATGAAGACCGGCGCGCCCGGCACCTGCATCGTGGCGCGCTCGTGCATCGGCACGCCGCGCGCGTCCAGCGCGACCCCGAGCGATTCCAGCCCCATGCCGTCCACGTTCGGCGCGCGCCCCGTCGCCGCGAGCGCGTAGTCGAAGCGTTCCGTGCACACCTTCGCGTCGGTGCGGCGATATTCGACCTCGACCTCGTCGCCGATGCGCTCGACGCGCGTCACGTGCGCGTCCGGATCGAGCGTGAACTCGGCGGCGAAGGCGGCGACCGCGGCGCGCTGCACGAAGGGATCGGTGAGCGGGCCCACGCGCCCGCCGCGCCCGAGAACCACGACGCGCACGCCGAGGCGCGCGAGCGCCTGCCCGATCTCCAGGCCGATCACGCCGGGGCCGAACACGGCGACCGAGCGCGGGAGCGCTTCCCAATCGAAGACGTCGTCGTTCACGACCACGCGGTCGCCCAGCCCCTGGAGGATCGGAGGCATCGTGGGGCGCGAGCCGGTCGCGATCACGATCGACCGCGCCTCGATGCGCGGGCCGCCGTCCACCTGCAACGTGGAACGATCGACGAAGCGTGCGTGGCCGCGGATGCGATCCGCCTCCGGAATCGCCTCGACCCCCTCGAGCACGAAGCCGACGAAACGGTCGCGCTCGCGCCTCACGCGCGCCATGACCTCGCCGCCGTCGATGCGCGCAGCGCCCGCGTGAACGCCGAAGTGGCGCGCGCGCTCCACGCCGTGCGCGGCCTCCGCCGCCGCGATGAGGAGCTTCGAGGGCATGCAGCCCACTCGCGCGCAAGTGGTCCCGTACGGCCCGCCCTCGACCAGCACCGAGCGCGCTCCCGCCGCGCGTGCCGCACGGTACGCCGCGAGCCCCGCGGTTCCGGCGCCGATCACCGCCACGTCGACTTTCATCGTTGTCCTTTCTCCAAACCGGGGTCGGCCACGCTGCCGATTGCGAGCAACTCGAATGAAACAGTGGCCTGTCCCGGTTTTGTCGGGTACGCCGAAGGAAGCTTACGCCGCCTTGCGGTCGCGCTCGGTGAAGTACGCCTCGAGCTCCTCCGCGCCACCCACGAGCCGTCCGCCGATGAAGACCTGCGGCGCGGTGCCCTTGCCCGAGACCGCTCGCAGCGCCGAGGTCGTGATGCCCTCGCCCAGGGTCACTTCCTCGAACACCAGGCCGCGTTCGCGAAGCAGCTCCTTCGCGCGTGCGCAGTACGGGCAGCCGCGCTTCGCGAAGACGAGCACCGATTCGGGCGCCCGCACGTTGGGGGCGATGTAGCGCAGCATGGTGTCGGCATCCGAGACCTCGTAGGGGTCGCCTTCCTTCTCCGGCTCGATGAACATCTTCTCGATCACGCCGTCCCTCACGAGCATCGAGTAGCGCCAGGAGCGCGCGCCGAAATTGAGGTCGCTCTTGTCGACCAGCATGCCCATCCGCCGCGTGAACTCGCCGTTGCCGTCGGGAAGGAAGGTGATGTGCGGCGCGTTCTGGTCCTTCTGCCACTCGGCCATCACGAACGGGTCGTTCACCGAGATGCACACCACCTCATCCACGCCGGCGCGGCGCAAGGCGGGGGCGAGCTCGTTGTAGCGCGGCAGGTGCGAGCTGGAGCAGGTCGGCGTGTACGCGCCGGGCAGCGCGAAGGCGACCACGGTGCGGCCCGCGAAGATCCGCCCGGAGCCGACCTCGTCCCAGCGTCCGTCGCGGCGCACGCGGAACGTCACCTGCGGGACCTTGCGGCCCTCGGAATTCGGAAGCATGTGGATCCTTTCTGCCGGCGTCGCGCCGGATGCGTTGATAGAGGCGATGGCCCATTGTGGCTGCCGTCGATTGATTGGTCCAATTGATTGTGGTTATACTTGCGATTGCGACACTCAATGGAAGACCCGCCGTGACCCTCACCGAGCTGCGCTACGTCGTCGCCCTCGCCCAGGAGCGCCACTTCGGCCGCGCCGCGCAGAAGTGCTTCGTCACCCAGCCCACGCTCTCGCTCGCGCTCGCGAAGCTCGAGGACGAGCTGGGCGTGAAGCTCTTCGAGCGCAACAAGAACGAGGTGCTCGTCACCGCGCGCGGGATCGAGATCGTGGAGCAGGCGCGCCGCGTGCTGGACGAGGTGGCCAAGATCCCGCACATCGCGCGCGGCGGGCGCGACCAGCTCGCGGGGGCACTGCGCCTGGGTGCGATTCCCACCATCGGGCCCTACCTCCTCCCGGACCTGGTGCCGATCCTGCGCAAGCGCGCGCCCGCCATGCCGCTCGTGATCGAGGAGAACCTCACGGGGAACCTCGCGCCGATGCTCAGGGACGGCGAGCTCGACGTGGTGATCATCGCGCTCCCGTTCGCGGTCCCGGGCGTGAAGACGCGCGTCGTGTATGAGGAGCCGTTCAGCGTGGTGGTTCCCGAAGGCCACCGCTGGCAGCAGCGCAAGGCCGTGAAGCCGGGCGAGCTCGCCGGGGAGAACCTGCTCGTGCTCAACGCCGGCCACTGCTTCCGCGACCAGGTGATGGAAGCCTGCCCGGGCCAGTCGAACACCGCGCTCGCCGAGGGACGCGCGGGCAGCTCTCTCGAGACCATCCGGAACATGGTCGCATCGGGCCTGGGCGTGAGCGTGCTGCCCGCGAGCGCGCTCGTGGCGCGCTATGCGACGAAGCTCCTCAAGCCCGTGCCGTTCACCCAGCCCGCGCCCTCGCGCAAGGTGGCGCTCGCGTGGCGCGCGAGCTTCGACCGCCCGCTCGCCGTGGAAACGCTCGCCGCCGCGATCCAGTCGGTGAAGATCCCGGCGCTCAAGATGGCGAAGGCCGCCTGATATCGGGGACGTACCCCGTTTTCTCTTAGGCGGAACGTTCCCTCTTACGGAAAACGGGGTACGTCCCCGATTTTTCAATCGAGGTCGGCGAGGAGGGCGGCGCGCACGTCGGTCGGCACGGGATCGACCGATGCGGTGTAGTGCGGATGGTCGACGCCGATCGCGAGCGCCATGCCGTACTTGAGCGAATCCACCATCTCGGAGCTCAGCTCGAAGCGCAGGAAGTGCACCGAGGAAGTCTTCTCCTCGGTCTCGCGCTCGAGGTCCTCGTCGGCGATGGCGTAGACCGGCGCGCAGCCTTCCACGCGCACCCACACGCGGTCCTCGATGCCTTTCAGGCGGGCGAGCGCGGCGCGCCGCTCGTTCACGTCCTCGTACTCGATCATCATGGTCGCCTTGAAGTTGCGGCCGTCGGGGATGAGCGGGTTGTAGGCGTCGATCTCCTCCTGGATGCCCTCGTCCTCGAAGATGCGCTCCACGCGCAGCATCTCCTGCACCTGGTAGCGGATGGTGAGCTCGTCCTCGAAGATGAGCGTCACGTGCTCGCCGAGGTGGACGATGCGGCTCTTCTTGTGGGCGAGGACGCGGGCGCGGAAGTCCTTGCGCGACTTGGCATAGGACTCGAGGGACATCAGGGAATCGCGGGAAAGTTTTTGCATGGCAGGTCTCGAAGAAGGAGCTTTGAATCCGCCGATGAACGCCGATGAACGCCGCTACGAGCGAAGGCGCCTAGTCGGGTAATCCGTAGGCCATTCGCAACAGGGTGAGCGGATGCTTGAGCACGGCGTTACCCTTGTCATCCCCAAGCCCCTGCGCGATGTGGTGCCCGGCGAGCTCGCAATCGGAGGCGAAGAAGTCCGGCGCGAACTCCGCGACCTGGCGGAACACGGGACGCCCGATCCGCAGCGCGGTCTGGTGGAATTCCGCCTTCACGCCGTAGGTGCCCGCGTGGCCCGAGCAGCGCTCGATCACCAGCACCTCGGTGCCGGGCACGCTCTCCAGCGCCTCCCGCGTGCGCGGGCCCATCTTCTGCACCCGTGTATGGCACGGGATGTGGTAGGCGACCTTGCCGAGCGGCCGCGTGAAATCCTCGCGCAGGTACCCGTCGCGCTTCCTCGCCATGAGGTACTCGAACGGATCGAACATCGCGTCGCGCACCGCCTTCACGTCCTCGTCGTGCGGGAAGAGGAGCGGCAGCTCCTGCTTGTACATCAACGTGCACGACGGCACGGGCGTGAGGATCGCGTAGCCTTCGCGCGCGAGCTTCGCGAGCACCGGGATGTTCCTCTCCTTGAGCGCGGCGACCGACTCGAGGTCGCCCTGCTCGAGCTTCGGCATCCCGCAGCACGCTTCCTTCGCGGCGAGCACGTAGGGAATCTCGTTGTGGTCGAGGATCTTCAGGAGGTCGTGCCCGATGCCCGGCTCGTTGTAGCTCACGTAGCAGGTGGCGTAGATCGCGACCTTGCCGGGGGAACGCTCGCCGTCCTTCACGGGATACGCCTTGCTCGCCGCCGCATGCGAGCGGAACGGGCGCGGCGAATAGGCGGGCAGCCACGCGTCCTTGTCGATCGCCATCGTCTTCTCGCCCAACGCGCGCAGCGGCTTGGAGCGTGCCGAGGCGTTCACGGCCTGCACGACGATGGGGATGGTCGCGAGCTTGCCGTTGCGGTCGGTGGCGGAGAGGAAGCGGTCGCGCACGGGATGCGCGAGCTTTCCGGCGCGGAACTCGTTCGCCTTGGCGCGCAGCATGAGGTGCGGAAAGTCCACGTTCCACGGGTGCGGCGGCACGTACGGACACTTCACCATGTAGCACATGTCGCACAGGTAGCAGTTGTCCACCACGCCCTGGAATTTCTCGCGCGGCACGCCGTCGAGCTCGCCCGTCGGCCCCTCGTCGATCAGGTCGAAGAGCGTGGGGAAGGCGTTGCACAGGCTCACGCAGCGCCGGCATCCGTGGCAGATGTCGAAGATGCGCTCCATCTCCGCCTGGATCTTCCCCTCGTCGTAGTACTCGGGATTCTTCCAGTCGATCGGATGGCGCGTGGGTGCCTCGAGGCTGCCTTCTCTCGTCGTCATTTGCTTCGGATATTGTGCGAGCGAAAGTCCTTGAAAGCGCCGATTCCCGCCGATCCAACGCCGCTATCCGCCGATGATCCAGGCATGGTCCTGGGGCCAATCAATGATGCGAAACGCCGGCTTCCCTTATCGGCGGCCATCGGCGTTGGATCGGCGTGCACCGGCGCTTGCATGAGCAGAGCGAAAAGGGGGCGCGAAGCCCCCTTTACTCTTCGCGCGGATGCAGACGAGTCAGTCGGAGAGCGCGTCGAGCGCCTTCTGGAAGCGGTTGGCGTGCGAGCGCTCGGCCTTGGCGAGCGTCTCGAACCAGTCGGCGATCTCCTCGAAGCCTTCGCCGCGTGCGGACTTGGCCATGCCGGGGTACATGTCGGTGTATTCGTGCGTCTCGCCGGCGACGGCGGACTTGAGGTTCTGGCGCGAGCTGCCGATCGGCAGGTCGGTCGCCGGATCGCCCACGTTGGCGAGGTAGTCGAGGTGGCCGTGCGCGTGGCCGGTCTCTCCCTCCGCGGTCGAGCGGAAGAGCGCGGCGACATCGTTCTGGCCTTCCACGTCCGCCTTGGTCGCGAAGTACAGGTAGCGCCGGTTCGCCTGCGACTCGCCGGCGAAGGCGGCCTTCAGGTTATCGTGGGTCTTGGTTCCTTTGAGCGGTTTCATGGTGGACCTCCAGGGGGACGAAATGCGGGATTGCGGACTTTCGTGCGCTATCCTGCATTGTTGCCTCGCCCGGGGTCAGCGTCCAATTGATTGTTTCGATGCGCCTGATTGGCCTCGCCAATGGGGAGCGGAGGGCCGCTCCCCGGCAGGCTCAGCGGCGGTCGTAGTCGTTGCGGGGACGCTCGGGGTACGGATTCGCGTTGTCGAGCGGCGCACCGTCGGCACGCGTGTCCTCGCCCACCACGAGATAGCGGCCCGGGTCGTGGTCGAGGCGCGTCTCGTACTGGCGGCCCTGGTACTCGTAGCGCACGTCGTAGCCCATCACCTCGCGGCTGCTGTCCGACTCGTCGCGCACGGTTCGGCAACGCTCGCCCGGCTCGTCGTTTTCCGCGCGGTTGCGATCGACGCGATTGCCGAGGAGCGCGCCGCCGATCGCGCCGGCGGCGGTCGCCGCGGTGTTGCCGTGGCCGCTGCCGAACTGGTGGCCGACGACGCCGCCCGCGATCCCGCCGATCACCGTGCCGGCGCCGATGTGGTGGCGCTCGTAGCTGTGCGTCTGGTCGTTCCAGCATTCCTGGTGCTCGCCCGCTTCGCCGTACACCGGCTGCGAGTCGACCACGCGCGCGCGATCGCCGCGGCGGTCGTTGTCGCGGTCGTCGCGGCGATCGTACGGAGCGTCCGCACGATCCGGAGCGACGTACGGATGGTCGTTGTCGTACGGACGGTCGGGATACGGCTGTGCATGCGCGAGCGGTGCGGCGACGGCGAGCGCGGAGGCGACCGCCAGGGCTAGCATCTTCATGTGAGACCTCCGAAAGTCGTTCGGCCTTCGGACGAAGGCCCTCGACGTTTCGATGCTCGCGTTCGGTACGTCGTTCGGATCGCTCCCGCGCCGCATGGCGCAGGAGCCGGCCGACACGCCTCGTACGCGAAAACGGCGCCCGAGGGCGCCGTTTTCATACGGCCCCGCTCAGCGCGAATAGACCGGAGGACGCGGTGCCGAGGGCGGCGGCGGCTGGTCGTAGGGCGCGGCGACGGGGCGCACCTCCACGCTCACCGGGATGAAGCGGCCCGGCGCGCGCGGCGTGCGCGTGGTGAACTCGCGCCCGTGGTACTCGTAGCGCACGTCGTAGCCCACGGTGGCCTCGCGCGTCTCGTGCACCGTGCGGCAGCGCTTCACGTTGCGCTCGACCGGCACGCGGTCGACCTCGGTGACCGACTCGGGCGGACCGGCGTTGTCGCGATCGATCTGGTTGCCGACCAGGCCGCCGGCGATGGCGCCCGCGGCGGTCGCGACGTCGTTGCCGCGGCCGCGGCCCACCTGATGCCCGACGACGCCTCCGACAATGGCGCCGAGCACCGTGCCGGGACCGATGGCGGCCCCGGTATCCGAGCGTGTGACGCGATGGTCTTCATAGCCGCGCACGCGATCGTTCCAGCACTCCTCGCGATCGACCGGGATCTGCTCGATCACCGGGTGCGAGGCCACGACTCGCGCGCGATCGGGGAAGGACTGCGCCTGGGCGGCCGAGACCGCGCCGAAGGCGCCGAGGCAGGCGAGGGAAAGGGTGAGGATCTTGTTCATGAAGCTCCTTATGGGTTCACGCCATGGTAGGTGTTTTTCGCATCCAACGGAAAAGCCCCGCGGATGGTTGACTGTCGCCATTCCGCGACGCACCCGCCGTTCGCCGCGCGCGCGTAGAATCGCCGCGATGCAAGCGCTCCAGGGAATCAAGGTGCTCGAGCTCGGGCAGCTCATCGCCGGGCCGTTCGCCGGCAAGACGCTCGCCGACTTCGGCGCCGACGTGATCAAGGTCGAGCCGCCCGGCGTGGGAGATCCGCTGCGCAAGTGGAGGCTGCTGCGCGACGGCACCTCGGTGTGGTGGGAAGTGCAATCGCGCAACAAGCGATCGGTGTGCGCGGACCTGCGCGAACGCGAAGGCCAGGAGGCGGTGCGCGCGCTCGCGGCCGAGGCCGACGTCGTGATCGAGAACTTCAAGCCCGGCACGCTCGAAGGCTGGGGCCTGGGCTGGGAGCGCCTGCACGCGCTCAATCCGAGGCTCGTCATGCTGCGCATCTCGGGCTACGGCCAGACCGGACCGTACAAGGACCGGCCGGGCTTCGGCGTGATCGGCGAATCCATGGGCGGATTGCGCCACCTCACGGGCGAGCCGGGGCGCGTCCCGGTGCGCGTGGGCGTGTCCATCGGCGACACGCTCGCGGCGCTGCACGGCGTGATCGGGGTCCTCATGGCGCTCTATCACCGCGACGCGCGCGGCGGCGAGGGCCAGTACGTCGACGTCGCCCTCTACGAGTCGGTGTTCAACGTGATGGAGAGCCTGCTTCCCGAGTACGACGCGTTCGGCGCGGTGCGCGAACGGGCGGGGAGTGCGCTGCCGGGCATCGTCCCCTCGAACGCGTACCGCTGCGCCGATTCGAGCTACGTGCTGGTCGCGGGAAACGGCGACAGCATCTTCCGGCGGCTCATGGCGGCGATCGGCCGCGCGGACCTCGAGAACGATCCCGCGCTCGCGCACAACGACGGCCGGGTAGAGCACACCGCGCGCATCGACGGCGCGATCGAGGCGTGGACCTCGCGACGCTCGCCCGACGAGGTGATCGCCGCGCTCGAGGCGGCGCGCGTTCCGGTCGGACGCATCTATTCGGTCGCCGACATCGCCCGCGATCCGCAATACCTCGCGCGCGAGATGATCCTCGAGGCGACCACCGCGAGCGGTGAGTCGCTGCGAGTGCCCGGCATCGTTCCCAGGATGAGCGCCACGCCCGGGGCGATCCGCCATCCGGCACCCCGCCTCGGCGAGCACGACGCGGACCTCGCTCGCGGCGGTTGGCCGCGACGCGACGAGCCCGGCGCGTAGGCGCCCGCCGCATCGGCGCGAAGGAGGGCGAGCACCCTCCATCGGGAGCAGAAACCCGCAACACGGCGCGCGGTCTCTCCGAGATTGGAGCGGCGATTGGCGCCTCGCGTGAAGATCCGAAGCCATCTCCTGGTCCTGATCGGCGGCGCATTCCTGCCGCTGCTCGTCTTTGCCGTCGCGATCACCTCGTTCTCCTGGTGGCAGCAGAGGAAGGACCTCGAGCTGCGCTACCTCGAGCGGGTGCGGGCGATGACGATCGCGCTGGATACCGAGGTGGACGGCGCGATCCGCATGCTGCGCGCGCTCGGCCTTTCGCAGGCGCTATCCGCCTCGCGCGCCGAGCTCGGCGAACGCATGCGCCGCACGCTCGACACGCAGCCGTTGTGGAGCGCGGTCGCGGTGGGCGATCCGGATTGGAAGCGCGTGACGGCCGCATGGCGCGAGAGCTTCGCGGCGCCCATCCCGTCGCTCGACCCGCCCACGCTGCGGCGCGTGGAAGCGATGCGGCTTCCCGCCGTGTCGGGGCTGGTGCGCGCGCGCGACGGCAGCTACGACACGCAGATCATCGTGCCGGTGCTGCGCGGCAAGCGCATCGAGTCGATCCTCGTCGCCGTGATCGAGCAATCCGCGTGGCTCAAGTTCATGAGCCAGTATCCGATCGGCAACGGAGCGACCATGACGCTGCTCGACCAGGACGGCACGGTCATCGCGCGCACGCAGGAGAACGCCCGCTGGGTCGGCAAGCGCCCCGCCAAGCTGCTGCTCGAGAAGTCGCGCGCGATCGCCGAGGGCGCGTATCGCGGGAGGGGCGCGGACGGCGTGCCGGTCTACGCGGCGCACAGCCGTTCGGTGCGCTGGGGCTGGACGGTCGCGACCTCGGTGCCCGCCGCGATCATCGAGGCGGCGCTGCTCGATTCCTCGGCGCTCCTCGCGGCCGCCGCGTTCGCGTCGATCGGCCTCGCCGTGCTGCTCGCGTTCCTGCTCTCGCGCCGCATCCAGCTTCCGATCATCGCGCTCGGCGCCTCGGCGCGTGCGCTCGCGCACGGCGAGCGGCAGCCGCCCCATCCGCCGTCCTCGATCGACGAGGTGGAGGAAGTGCAGGACGCCTTCAGCGAGGCGGACGGCATGCTGCGCGAGCGCCAGCAGCGCCTCAACGCGGCGCTCGCTTCGGAACGCGACGCGCGCCGCGAGGCCGAGGAGGCGAGCCGCGCGAAGGACGAGTTCCTCGCGATGCTGGGCCACGAGCTGAGGAACCCGCTCAACGCGATCTCGAGCGCGGTGAACGTGCTGCACTACGTGGACCCGAAGAGCGAGGAGGCGCTGCGCGGGCGCGACATCATCGACCGGCAGATGGTGAGCCTGCGCCAGCTGGTCGACGACCTGCTCGACGTCGCACGCGTCACGCGCGGGCGCATCCAGCTCGCCACGCGCCCGATCGACCTCGCCGCGGTGACGCGGCGCACGCTGATGATGCTCTCGGCTTCCGGCCGGCTCGCGCGCCACAAGCTCGAGGCGGACTACCGCGAGGCCTGGATCCTCGCCGACGAGACGCGCGTCGAGCAGATCGTCACCAACCTGGTGGACAACGCGGCGAAGTACACGCAGGAGGGCGGCCGCATCTTCGTGCGCGTGGCCGCGGAGGGCAGGGACGCGCTGCTCGAAGTGCAGGACAACGGCATGGGCATCGCACCCGCGCTCCTGCCGCGCATCTTCGAGCTCTTCACGCAGGGCGAGCGTACGATCGACCGCTCGCAGGGTGGACTGGGGCTCGGCCTCGCGCTGGTGCGTCGCCTGGTGGAGATGCACGGCGGATCGATCCGCGGCGAGAGCGAAGGGCCCGGGCAGGGCTCGAAGTTCGTCGTGCGCATGCCCCTCGCGGAGCGGGTGGCGCCGCCGCCAGTCGCCGAAGAGCCGCCCGCAACCCGACCGAAGGAGGATAAGTCCTTGCGCATCCTGGTGGTGGAAGACAACGACGACGGGCGCGAGACGCTTGCCATGATGCTGAGGCTCAATGGCCACCAGGTGCACGAGGCCGACAGCGGTCCGGGCGGCGTGGCGAGCCTCAAGACGGTGCATCCGGACGTGGCGATCGTGGACATCGGGCTGCCCGGCTTCGACGGATACGAAGTGGCGCGCCGCGCGCGCTCCTCGCCCGATACGCGCGGCGTGCGCCTGGTCGCGCTCACCGGCTACGGGCAGGAGGAGGACCGGCGCAACGCCCATGCCGCGGGCTTCGACTGGTTCCTCGTGAAGCCGGCGGACATGGGCGCGATCTCGGAGATCCTCACGCACGTCTGAGGCCGCACGCGGTCCCACGCGCATGGGCACGATCCGCATCGGCATCTCCGGCTGGCGCTACGGCGGATGGCGCGGCGTCTTCTATCCGGAAGGGCTCGCGCAGCGCCGGGAGCTCGAGTACGCCTCGCGCCGCTTTCCGACGATCGAGATCAACGGCACGTTCTACTCGCTGCAGCGTCCCGGGCACTTCCAGGACTGGTACGACGCGACGCCGCCCGGATTCATCTTCGCGATCAAGGGCAGCCGATTCATCTCGCACATGAAGCGCCTGAAGGACGTCGAGAAGCCGCTCGCGAACTTCCTCGCCTCGGGCCTCTTCAACCTGCGCGAGAAGACGGGCCCGTTCCTGTGGCAATTCCCGCCGCAGTTCCGCTTCGACGCGGAGCGCCTGGAGGCCTTCTTCGAGATGCTGCCGCGCGACAGCGAATCGGCGTTGGCACTCGCGCGCCGCCGCGACGAACGCGTGAAGGGCCGCTGCCGCCTCGCGATCGACGGCCATCGCGAGCTGCGCCACGCGATCGAGATCCGGCACGAGAGCTTCCTCGATCCGGCGTTCCCGAAGCTGCTGCGCAAGCATCGCATCGGGCTCGTGGTCGCGGACACCGCGGGCAAGTGGCCCTTCGTCGAGGACGTGACCGCGGATTTCGTGTACGTCCGGCTGCACGGCGACACGGTCCTCTACGCGAGCGGCTATTCGGACGCGGCGCTCGACCTGTGGGCCGATCGTATCCGGGCATGGAGCGAAGGCGCCGAGCGGCCCGGTGCGCAGAAGATCTCCGCCACGCCCGCGCCGACGCGCAAGGGCCGCGACGTCTATTGCTATTTCGACAACGACGCGAAGGTGAAGGCGCCGTTCGACGCCATGCGGCTCATCCACAAGCTGGGACTGGATGCGCCTGCCCCGGCACGATGCAGGCGCCCGGGCGACGAGGCGCGGCATCCGGCATGGCGTTGACGTGCGGCCCGTGAACGCCAAGAATGGCCGCCTTCGGGGCCACCACGGCAGGAGGGCGTCATGGGTCTGGGACACGGAAAGGCAATCGCATCGATCGCCGCGGCGCTCGCGCTCGCCGGTTGCGCCGGCATGCACGGCGCGGGTTCCGGCATGCACGGCGCGGGCGCTTCCGCATGGACCACGCTCATCGACGGCGACCAGGGCCTCGGGAACTTCAGCCGCGTGGGCGACGCCGACTGGCACGCCGCCGACGGGGCGATCGTCGCCGACCGCAAGGAAAGCAAGCCCAGCGCCTTCCTCGTGACGCGCGACTCGTACCGCGACTTCGAGGTGTACGCCGAGTTCTGGGTGAGCCACGACGCCAACAGCGGCATCTACATGCGCTGCGCCAACGGCGCGAATCCCACCGACACCACGTGCTACGAGGCGAACATCTACGACGAGCGGCCGGAAGCGAAGTACGGGACCGGCGCGATCACCCATCTCGCCGCGGTCGATCCGATGCCCAAGGCGGGCGGCAAGTGGAACACCTACGACATCACGGTGAAGGGGTCGCGCATCACCGTGGTCCTGAACGGCGAGAAGACCGCCGAGATCGAGGATTCCAGGCTCGCCGCCGGGCCGATCGCGCTGCAATACGTCCAGGGCTTGGTGAAGTTCCGCAAGGTGCGGATCCGCGCGCTCTGAGAGCGCGTTCGCGCCCGCACCCGCCCCCCCGAACCGTTTACCGCGGGCGGACGAGCCCGCATCGGCGGGGCGCACGCGGCCGACGGCAAGGTGCTAGCCTAGGAGCGGCATTGACGGTCGCGGATGAAAGCTTTGCCCGCGGCTGTTCTCCCGGTGCCAGCCAACCAAAGGAGAACCTATGAAGGCGCTATCCCGCACGCTCGTCGCTCTCGCCTGCACCGCCGCGCTCGGCGCGTGCTCGACGATGGACCACATGATGCATTCTTCCGGGTCGCAGCACGTCTCCCTCACGGGCGCGAGCGAGGTTCCGGCCGTGGACACCGGCGCTTCCGGCAGCGGCACGGTGACCGTCAATCCGGACCATACCGTCAAGGCCGACATCATGGTGACCGGAATGGAAGCCACCGCCGCGCACATCCACGAAGGCGCGGCCGGCAAGAACGGCAAGGTGATCATTCCGCTCACGAAGGAGGGCGACGACCACTTCGTCTCTCCGCCCGGCGCGAAGCTCACCGACGAGCAGTACGAGGCGTACAAGCGCGGCGACCTCTACGTGAACGCGCACAGCAAGCAGCATCCGGGCGGCGAGATCCGCGCCCAGCTCTCGGGTAGCTGACGCTCCCCGGGCAACCCCGCCGGGCGCGATGCCCGGCGGGCATCTTGCGCGCGGCCCGTCGTTCCCCGCTCTGTCGGGCTGCCCCGCACCGTGCAGGAGCGTCGGTTAGACTCGCCTCCATGGACGAATCCCGGCGCGCGCCCGATCTCGGCGCGTATTTCCGCCGCATCGGCTTCGCCGGAGCGGCCGAGCCCACGGCCGCGACCTTGCGCGAGCTGCATCGCCTGCACGCCGAGGCGATTCCATTCGAGAACCTCGCCGCGTTCCTCGGCGAGCCGGTGCCGCTCGACGCCGCATCGCTCGAGGAGAAGCTCGTCGCGCGCCGGCGCGGCGGCTGGTGCTTCGAGCAGAACCTCTACTTCGCGCACGTCCTCGAGGCGATCGGCTATCCGGTGCGGCGCCTCGCGGCGCGCGTGCGCTGGAACGTTCCCGCGGGCGTGGTCACCGCGCGCAGCCATATGCTGCTCGAGGTGATGATCGGCGGCGAGCCCTGGATCGCCGACGTCGGCTTCGGCGGCCAGTCGCTCACCGCGCCGCTGCGCCTCGCGGCGCAGGTCGAGCAGGAGACGCCTCACGAGACGTTCCGCCTCGTTCCCCACGGCGAGGGGTTCGTGCTCGAGGCGCGTGTCGAAGACGAATGGCGCGCCCTCTACGCATTCGAGCGCCACGAGCAGCACCTCGCGGACTACGAGGTGAGCAACTGGTACCTCGCGAACCACCCGCGCTCGCAATTCGTGACCGGTGTCGTCGCGGCGCGCGCGGCGCCCGGGTTGCGCCACGCCTTGCGCAACGCACGCTACGCCATCCACCATCGCGACGGCCGTACCGAGACGCGCGTCCTTTCGAGCGTCGAAGAAGTGCGGCGCATCCTCGAGGAAGAGATGCGCATCCCGTTGCCCGCGCATCCATCGCTCGACGCGAAGCTCGGGGAGATGCTGCGCGAGGGCCGCTAGGCGGTCTCGGCGGAAAGCGCGTTGTCGACCATGCGCGCCGCCTCGCGCGTGCGCCGTTCCGGTGGCTTCCTCAGCCGCAGCAGCAGGAAGAGCACGATCGAGAAGTTGAGCACGTTCCACGCGATGCCGTTCCAGAACGCGGCGTGATACGAGCCGGTGACATCGAGGAGCTTGCCGGACATCCACGAGCCGCCCGCCATCCCGAACATGGTGCACATCATCACGGCGCCGATATGGGTGCCGATGCCTGCGGCGGGAAAGTTCTCGCGCACGACGATGGTGTACGCCGGTACGATGCCGCCCTGCGCGAAGCCGAACAGCGCCGAGATCACGTAGAGCGAGGGCAGCGACTGGAACGGCAGGAAGAGCGAGAGGGCGATGCACTGCATTCCGGAGCCCAGGAGCAGCGTGCGAACGCCGCCGATCCGGTCGGAGAGCGCGCCGCACGCGAGGCGGCTGAGGATCCCGCATCCGAGCATGAGCGAGAGCATGCGCGCGCCGCGCGCCGGGCCGTAGCCCAGGTCGCCGCAGTACGCGACGATGTGCACCTGCGGCATCGCCATCGCGACGCAGCAGGCGACGCCCGCGACCATGAGGAGCGCAAGCGCCGTGGGCACACCGAGGCCGAACGGCTTCTCATGGTCCTGGTCCGCGGCCGCGCCGGCGTGCACGCGGGCGAGGGGCGCGCGGCCGCGCATCAGCCCGGCGAGGCCGAGCACCGCGACCGCGCTCGCGATGCCGAGCACCGTATACGTATCGCGCCAGCCGTGCGCTTCCACGAGCCGCTGCACGATCGGCGGCCAGATCGCGCCGCCGAGGAAGTTGCCGCTCGCGCAGACCGCGACGGCGATCCCGCGCCGCTTCGTCCACCAGAGCGACGTGTCGGCGAGCAGCGGCGAGAACGTCGCCGCGCAGCCGAGGAACCCGATGAAGACGCCATGGATCGCGCTGAACGCCCAGAGCGCGGTCGCGTGCGCCGCGAGCACGAACCCGAGCGCGAGGCTCGCCGCGCCGACCAGGAGCGGGATGGTGAGGCTCGCCCGGTCCATCAGGCGCCCCATGAGGAGCGCGCCGGGCCCGAAGCCGATCATGAGCAACGCGTACGGGAGCGAGGCGGCGGCGCGCGTCACGCCGAACTCGGCCTGGATCGCGGGAAGCACCACGGGCACGAAGTACATGCCGCCCGTGCCCACCGTCATGAGCAGCACCGCGACGGCGAGCCGCGCGGCGGCGTAGCGGGAATCCGGAAGCGGCGGCTGCGGTACGATGTGTCGCTCGATCACGGCGCCATGTTCGCACAACCCGGCGGCCGGATCCTCGCGGGCTGGATTCGAACGAAAGACTTCTACGAGGAGTACAAGGTGCAGGTCTGCAGCGTGGTGCGCGAATCCGGCTTCGATGGCAAGCGTTGAGGGGCCGATGCGCACGTCGGGGCGCGGCGCGCGGGGACGGCGCCCGCTCGTCGTGGACACGCTGTGGTCGCTCGAGCGCGTGTCGAACGTGGCCATCGCCCCGGACGGCTCGGCGGCGGTCTGCACGGTCACCGCGTATTCGATGGAGCAGAACAAGGCCGCGGCGAGCCTGTGGCTGCTCCCGACCGGCGCGTGCGCGCCGCGCCGCCTCACGCGATACGGCGAGAAGGATGGCAAGCCCGCATGGTCGCCGCGCGGCGATCGCATCGCCTTCCTCGCGAAGCGCGAGCAGCAGGGGCACAAGGACGGCGAATCGCAGCTCTACGTGATCGCCGCGGCCGGCGGCGAGGCGGAGCGCAAGAGCGACTTCCGCCCGGGCATCGAGGACTTCCGCTGGATGCCCGACGGCGAGCGCATCGTGTTCGTCTCGTGGGTATGGCCGGACGCGAAGGGCCGTGCCGCGCAGGAGCGCATGCACAAGGCGTTCAGCGAGCGCAAGGAAAGCGCGTACGTCACCGCGGAGGCGCAGTACCGGCATTTCGACCGCAACCTCCCGATGGGACGCGTGCCGCATCTCCTGGCGCTCGAGCTGGCGAGCGGACGGATCGTCGACCTCTTCGAGGGCACCGGCTGCGAGCTGCCGCGGGCCGAGCCGGGCGCATCGCACTTCGACATCTCGCCGGACGGCCGGCGCATCGCCTTCGTGCATGATCCGGCGGAGCGCAAGCGCGCGGTGAATCCCACGGCGCTCGCCGAGATCGATGTCGGGAGCCGCCGCATCACGCCGCTCACGCGCGACCGCGCCTGGAGCTACGAAGCGCCGCGCTACGCGCCCGACGGGGCGACCATCGCGTGTGTCGCGACGAACGTGGGCCGGCGCCACACGCGGCCCGGGCGGCTCGCGTTCCTCGCCGGCCGCAAATCGCCGCGCGTCGCGGGAGCGGATTGGGAGATCGACGTCGAAGGCGGGCTGCACTGGACGCGCGACGGATCGTGCGTTCTCTTCGCGGCGCAGGAGCGCGGACGCTGCCATTTGTGGCGTTACCGCCTGCGCGACGATTCGCTCGAGGTCGTGGTGCGCGGCGGCTGGGTGCAGGGATTCGACATCGGCGGACCGGCGGGCGACGAGACGGTGGCCGTCGCGATCGACTGCGCGGCGCATCCGGTGCAGGTGCACGCGATTCGAGCGGGCAGCCCGCGACGGCTCGAGCGCTTCAACGACGAGGCGATGTCGCGCGTGCGTCTGGGCGAAACGCGCGAGGTGACGCTGCGCGGCGCGCGCGGCGAGGCGGTGCAGATGTTCCTCACGTTCCCGCCGCGCTTCGATCCGAAGCGCAAGCACCCCGTGCTGCAGATGATCCACGGCGGTCCGTATTCGGCGGTGGGCGACACGTTCGGATACCGGTGGAACCCGCACGTTTTCGCCTCGCGCGGCTCGGTGGTCGCCGCGGTGAACTACCACGGCTCGAGCGGATTCGGCTTCGCGTTCCGCGACAGCATCATGGGACACCAGGGCGAGCTCGAGACCGAGGACCTCGAGGCGGCGACCGACTGGCTGCTCGCGAAGCCCTGGGCGGATCGCAGGCGCGTCTTCGCCGCCGGCGGCAGCTACGGCGGATTCCTCGTCGCATGGCTCAACGGGCACGTCCCGGCGGGCCGCTACCGTGCATACGTGTGCCATGCCGGCGTCTTCGACCGCGTCGCCACGTTCAGCGCCGACTCGTACACGCACCGGCCGAAGGACCTGCACGCGCTCTACTGGGAGAATCCGGCCCGGGTGAGGGCGCAGAGCCCGCACACCTTCGCGGGCCGGATGGCCACGCCCACGCTCGTGATCCACGGCAACAACGACTATCGGGTGCCGGACACCAACGGGCTCGCGTACTACAACACGCTGCAGTCGCGCGGCGTGCCGTCGCGCCTCGTCTGGTTTCCCGACGAGAACCACTGGGTCCTCAAGCCGCGCAACTCGCGCCTCTGGTACGCGGAGATCTTCGACTGGCTCGCGCGTTGGTCTTGAGGCCGGCGTAGCGCAGCTTCGATCGAGGGGTCCGGCGCGGCGAGGAAAGAGCGCAGCGCCTGCGTGGCGCGCCCGGATCAGCCGGCCGCGGCCGCCGTCGCCACCGCCTGCGGCGCCGCGACCGTCGGCAGCCACACCGTGAATCGGCTGCCCTTGCCGGGGCCCGCGCTCTCGGCCACCACGCGTCCGCCGTGGCGCTCGACGAATTCGCGCACCAAGGCGAGCCCGATGCCGAGGCCGCCGGCCGAGCGCTCGCGCGCCCGCTCGTCCTGGTTGAACAGCAGGAAGAGCCGTTCCTTCATCTCCGGGCCGAAGCCGATGCCGTTGTCCGAGACGCGGATCGAAACCTCGTCGTCTTCCTGCGCGACCGCAAGCTCCACGCGCCCGCCCGGGTCCGTGTACTTGGCGGCGTTGGTGAGCAGGTTCGCGAGCACTTGCGTGATGCGCGACGGATCCGCGTCCAGCCAGACCGCCGTCCCGGGCATCTCCAGGCGCAGCTCGTGCCGGCGCTGGGTGTAGAGCGCGCGCGTCGCGTCGAGCGCGTCCTGCACGAGCGGACCGAGCGCAATCGTGCGCGGCTTGAGCTCGACGCGCCCGGTCGCGATGCGCGAGACGTCGAGCAGGTCGTCGAGGAGGTGCGCCATGTGCTCGAGCTGGCGCTCGGCGATCGCGTGGGCGCGGCCGCGCTCGGCCTCGGCGACACCCGCTTGCCTCGAGTAGGCGAGGGAATAGCGGATCGCGGCGAGCGGGTTGCGCAGCTCGTGGGCGAGGATCGCGAGGAACTGGTCCTTCTTGCGCTGCTCCTCGCGCTGGTGGCTGATGTCGCGCGCGATCTTCGAGGCGCCGATGAGGCGGCCGTGCGAGTCGCGCACCGGCGAGATCGTGATCGACACCTCCACGGTGCTGCCGTCCTTGCGCATGCGCAGCGTCTCGAAGTGGTCGATGCGCTCGCCCGCGCGGATCTTGCCGAGGATGTAGTCCTCCTCCGCGTGCAGCGACGGGGGCACGATGCGCAGGATCGACTGGCCGACGATTTCGTCCGCGGTGAATCCGTACAAGCGCTCGGCGGCGGGGTTCCACGATGTGACGATGCCCTCGAGCGTCTTGCTGATGATCGCGTCGTCGGAGCCCATGATGATCGCCGCGAGCGTCGCCTGCGCGCGGTCGCCCTCGCGCTGCGCGTCGATGTTGCGGGCGATCTTCGATGCGCCGACGACGCGCCCCGTCGAGTCGCGCATCGGGGAGATGGTGACCGCGACGTGGATGAGCTTGCCGTCCTTGCGCTGGCGCACCGTCTCGAAGTGGTCGACGCGCTCGCCGGAGCGGATGCGCGCGAGGATGTGGTCCTCCTCGTAGTGGAGCGACGGCGGGATGATGCGCAGGATCGGCTGCCCGATCATCTCGGCGGCGGTGAAGCCGAAGATGCGCTCGGCCGCGGGGTTCCACGAGGTGACGATGCCGTCGAGGTTCTTGCTGACGATGGCATCGTCGGAGGAGGCGACGATCGCCGCGAGCCAGGCGTTCGCGTGCGGAACGCCGGATCCCGCCGGATCGGGAGGAGCCGGTGCTGTCATTCTGCAACCTTAACAGCCGGCATCCACCCTCGATGTAGGAGCGCACCTACATCCGGGCCGCGGCGCGAGGTCAGTGCAGCAACAGCGCGGCGAGCACGATGACGATCACGAGGAAGGCGACCCAGGAGATCCAGTTCCAGGTGCGCGGATCGTGCAGCACGAAGCTCGATTCGAGTTCCTCGAGCATCGTCTCGGCGTGCCGCGCCCCGGCCGGGGCGAGCTGGCGCTCGAATGCCGCGAAGAAATCGTCGGCGAGCTTGAGCGCCGCCGAGTCGACGAGGCGGCTGCCGACCTGCGCGATGCGCCCGCCCACCTGCGAGCTCACCGCGTACGAGACGAGCGTCGTGCCGCCATCCCCGGAGAGGCTCACGTTCGCCGTTCCCGTCGCGAATCCCGCCGCGCCGCCTTCGCCCTCGAAGCGCAGCGTGTAGCTTTCCGGCACGACGGCATTTTCCACGCGCAGCGTGCCGCGGAACTTCGCGCGCACCGGGCCGAGGGCCGCGACGACCTCCACGCGGTACTCGTTCTCGCCGATGCGCTCCATCACCTCGCACCCGGGGATCGCGGCCTTGAGGCGCGCCGGATCGTTGAGGGCCGCCCACGCGGTGGCGCGGTCCACGGCAAGCCTGCGCTCGCCCTTGAGCTCCATGGTCAGCGTGCGAGCGACGCGGCGAGCGCGCGCAGCGAATCGAGGTTGTGCATGGGAACGAACTCGTCGACGTGGGGAAGCATGGAGGCGATGCCCGAGGCGCGCGGCTCGAAGCCCGCGTAGCGCAGCAGCGGATTGAGCCACACCAGCCGGCGGCACGATCGGTGCAGCCGATCCATCTGCGCGGCGAGCGACGCCGGCGGAAGCGCTGCGGCGATGTCGCTCGACTCGAGCGCTTCCGGCGCTGCTGCAGGCTCCTCGTGCCGCTCGAGGCCGTCGGTGAGGAGCAGCACGCAGGCGTTCTGCCCCAGGAGCCGGCGCGCCCAGCGGAAATTGAACTCGCGCAACGACGCGGCGATGCGCGTGCCTCCGGCCCAGTCCTGCACCGCGCCCGCCACCTTGGCGAGCGCCTCGTCCACGTCCCGGTCGCGCAGCGGCCGCGTCACGTTGGTGAGCCGCGTGCCGAAGAGGAAGATGGTCACGCGCGATGAGCCTGCCCCCGAGTTGGTGGGTCTGGGGCGCGCGAGCGCATGCAGGAAATGCAGGAACATGCGGGTGTAGCGGTGCATGGATCCGGAGATGTCGCACAGCACGACGAGCGGCGGCGGACGCAGGCGACGCTCCCTCCGCGCGAGGTTCGCGATCTCGCCGCCGCGGCGCGCCATGAGCCTTAGAGTGGCGGCGAGATCGATCGCGCTCCCGCGGCGCGACGCGGCGTAGCGGCGCGCGCGCACCTCGGGAACCGGAAGCCGCAGGCCCGCCACCGCGCGCTTCGCCTCGGCCCATTCCGCGCTCGTCATGCGCTCGAAGTCGACGTTCCCCAGCCGCTCGCTCGCCGAGAAGGTGAGCGTCGCGTCGACCGTGACTTCGGGCGGCGCGTCGATTTCGCGCCGGCGCAGCTCGCGCGCCGGGTGCAGCGCCTCGGCGAGCCGGCCGCCCGATTCCGCGCGCGGCGTGCGGCCCTGCACCTTCGGCAGCAGCAGCGCGCGCACGCGCTCCTCGATCGCCGGGTCGCGCCAGAAGCGCTCGAACGCCTCGTCGAAGAGCGCCTGCTGCTCGCGCCGCGTGACGAAGAGGGCGGCGAGGGTGTCGTGCCAATCCTCGCGCCGCGCGAGCCCGGCCTGCGGCAGCACGCGCACCGCATCCATCACCTTGTCGGTGCCGATCGGAATGCCGCCCGCGCGAAGCACGCGCGCGAAGTGCACGACGTTCTGCGCGAGCCGGCCGCCGGGACGCTTCGGGAGCGCGAAGGCGATCGACGGCGTCATGCGGTCGCCCGCGCCTTCCCCTCCTCGAGGAGCGCGGCGATCCGCTCGCGCGGCAGCCGCGCGAGGTCGTCCTGGTACTTGAGGAGCGCGCCCAGCGTGTCGCTCACGGCCTGCGGGTCCAGGGTAAGCGAGTCGAGCAGGAGCAGCGAGCGCGTCCAGTCGATGGTCTCCGCGACGCCGGGCGCCTTGTAGAGGTCCATCGTGCGCAGCCGTTGCACGAACGCGACCACCTCGCGCGAGAGCGACTGCGATGCGCCCGGCGCCTTGCGCTCGAGGATCTCGAGCTCGCGCTCGGCGCTCGGGTAGTCGACCCAGTGATAGAGGCAGCGCCGCTTCACCGCGTCGTGGATCTCGCGCGTGCGGTTCGACGTGATCACCACGATCGGCGGCTCGGCGGCGCGCACCGCGCCCAGCTCGGGAATCGTGACCTGGAAATCGGACAGCACCTCGAGGAGATACGCCTCGAACGGCTCGTCGGCGCGGTCCAGCTCGTCGATGAGGAGCACCGGCGCGGCCGCTCCCACGGCGCTCTCGAGCGCGCGCAGGATCGGCCGCTTCACCAGGTATTCGGCGGAAAAGAGGTCGCGCTCGAGCGCGCCTTCGCGCGCGCGTCCCGACGCTTCCGCGAGGCGGATCGCGACCATCTGGCGCTGCACGTTCCATTCGTAGACCGCGCTCGAGACGTCGAGGCCCTCGTAGCACTGGAGGCGGATGAGGTTGCGGCCGAGCGAGGATGCGAGCGCCTTCGCGAGCTCGGTCTTGCCGACGCCCGCTTCGCCTTCGAGGAAGAGCGGCCGACCCAGGCGCAGCGCGAGGAACACCGCCGTCGCGAGGCGCCGCTCCGCGACGTAGTCCGCGGCGGCGAGGAGCGCCTGCGCCGCTTCGATCGAGGAGAGGGGGCCGGGCTCCGCATTCATGATCGAAATTGGAGTCCGGCCGTGAGGCGACGTCAAGCGGCCGCGGCGACCGCCCGGCGAGCGAGGACGTTCACGAGCTGCGCGCGGTATTCGGCGCTCGCGTGCAGGTCCGATTGCAGCTCGGAGGCGGGAACGGCGATCGACTCGAGCGGCTTCGCCGACCAGTCGCGCGCGAGCGCCTGCTCCATCGACTTCACGCGGAACACGCCGCGCGATCCGGCGCCCGTGACCGCCACGCGCGGCCCCTGCGTGGTCTGGGCGACGAACACCCCGACGAGGGCGAAGCGCGAGGCGGGGTTGCGGAACTTCACATAGGCCGCGCGCTTGGGCACCGGGAACGTCACCGAGACGATCAGCTCGCCGGGCGAGAGCGCGGTCTCGAAGAGACCGCGGAAGAAATCGTCCGCGGAAAGCTGGCGCTTGTTGGTGTTCACGCTGGCGCCGAGCGCGAGCACGGCGGCCGGGTAGTCCGCCGCCGGGTCGTCGTTCGCGAGCGAGCCGCCGAGGGTTCCGCGATTGCGCACCTGGCGATCGCCGATGCCGGCGGCGAGCGCGGCGAGGGCCGGGATGCGCGCGCCGATTTCCAGCGACTCCGCGACTTCCGCGTGCGTGGTCATCGCGCCGATGGTGACCGCGGCGCCGTTGCCTTCCACCTTGACGCCGCGCAGTTCGCCGATGCGCGCGAGGTCCACCAGCTCGCCGGGCGCCGCGAGCCCCAGCTTCATCGCGGCGAGCAGCGACTGGCCGCCCGCGAGATAGCGGCTCTCGGTATTGGCGGATGCGCTGCCGGTCGCCTTCGCGATGGTGGTGGGTTCCGAGTATCCGAAGGTTTGCATGGTCAGATCCTCTTCTGGCTGGCGCGAACCGCGCGCCACACGCGCTCGGAGGTGGCGGGCATCTCGATGTCCTTCGCGCCGGTGGCATCGCAGATCGCGTTCATCACCGCGGCGGGCGCGCCGATGGCGCCGGCCTCCCCGCAGCCCTTCACGCCGAGCGGGTTGTGCGTGCAGGGCGTCACGCGCGTGTCGACCTTGAACGACGGAAGGTCCGCCGCGCGCGGCATCGCGTAGTCCATGTACGAGCCGGTGAGGAGCTGTCCCGATTCCCGGTCGTAGACGCAGCCCTCGAGCAGCGCCTGGCCGATGCCCTGCGCGAGCCCGCCGTGCACCTGGCCCTCGACGATCATCGGATTGATGATGTTGCCGAAGTCGTCGCACGCGGTGAACGAGGCGATCTTCGTCTCGCCGGTCTCCGGGTCCACCTCCACCTCGCAGATGTGCGTGCCGGCGGGATAGGTGAAGTTGGTCGGATCGTAGAACGCGGTCTCGTCCAGGCCCGGCTCGAGCTTGTCGAGCGGATAGTTGTGCGGCACGTAGGCGGTGAGGGCGACCTGCGCGAACGCGACGTTCTTGTCCGTTCCCTTCACCGTGAACTTGCCATCGGTGAACTCGACGTCGGCGTCGCTCACCTCCATCAGGTGCGCGGCGATCTTGCGGCCCTTGGCGACGATCTTGTCCACCGCCTTCATGATCGCGGTGCCGCCCACCGCGATGGAGCGCGAGCCGTAGGTGCCCATGCCGAACGGGATGCGACCGGTGTCGCCGTGCACGACCTCCACGTCGTCGACCGCGATGCCGAGGCGGTCGGCGACCACCTGCGCGAAGGTGGTCTCGTGGCCCTGGCCATGGCTGTGCGATCCGGTGAACACCGTCACCTTGCCGGTCGGATGGACGCGCACCTCACCCGCCTCGAAGAGGCCCGCGCGCGCGCCGAGCGAGCCGGCCACGTTGGAGGGCGCGAGCCCGCACGCCTCGATGTACGAGGAGTATCCGAGCCCGCGGAGCTTGCCGCGCTTGGCGGCTTCCTCCCTGCGTTTCGGGAATCCGGCGACGTCCGCGAGCTTCATGGCGCCGTCAAGGCACGCTTCATAGTCGCCCGTATCGTAGGTCAGGGCGACGGGGGTGGCATACGGAAACTTGCGGATGAAGTTTCGCCGCCGGATTTCGTCCTGCGCGAGGCTCATCTCGCGCGCCGCGGTGGCGACCAGGCGCTCGACCACGTAGGTCGCCTCGGGCCGGCCGGCGCCGCGATACGCGTCCACCGGCGCAGTGTTCGTGAACACCGCCGTCACCTCGCAATGGATCGCGGGCGTGGTGTACTGGCCCGCGAGGAGCGTCGCGTACAGGATGGTCGGGATGCAGGAAGCGAACGTCGAGAGGTACGCGCCCATCGCCGCCGTCGTCTTCACGCGCAGCGCGAGGAACTGGCCGTCCTTGTCGAGCGCGAGCTCCGCCCGCGTCACGTGGTCGCGCCCGTGCGCATCGGCGACGAAGGATTCGCTCCTCTCCGCGGTCCACTTGATCGGGCGCCCGACCCGCTTCGCGGCCCACACGCACACCGTTTCCTCGGCGTAGAGGTAGATCTTGGAGCCGAAGCCGCCGCCCACGTCGGGCGCGATGACGCGCACCTTGTGCTCCGGCAATCCCAGCACGAACGCCGTCATCAGCAGCCGCTCCACGTGCGGGTTCTGGTTCGCGACGTAGAGCGTGTAGGAATCGTCGGCGCGGGAGTACGCCGCGTTGCAGGCGCGCGGCTCGATCGCGTTGGGGATCAAGCGGTTGTTGACGAACTCGAGCGTCGTCACGTGCGCCGCCCTGGCGAATGCCGCATCGACCGCGCCGCTGTCGCCCAGCGCCCACACGTAGCACACGTTGTCGGGCGCCTCGTCGTGCACCGCGGGCGCGCCCTTGCGCATCGCGTCGCGCACGTCGACGACCGCCGGCAGCGGCTCGTAGTCCACTTGCACCTGCTGCGCCGCTTCCTTCGCCTGGTCGGGAGTCTCGGCGATCACGATCGCGACCGGGTCGCCCACGTGGCGCGCCTTGCCCTGCGCGAGGATCGGGTGCTTCGGCTCCTTCATCGGCTGGCCGTCGCTGCCGGTGATGAGCCAGCCGCAGGGCAGCCCGCCCACGCTCGCGGGAAGGTCCGCGCCGGTGTAGACCGCGAGGACGCCGGGCGAGCGCTTGGCGGCATCGGTGTGGATCGAACGGATCTTCGCGTGCGCGTGCGGCGAGCGCACGAAACACGCATGGGTCTGGTGGGGAAGGGTGACGTCGTCGGTGTACTGCCCGGCGCCGGTGAGGAAGCGCGCGTCTTCCTTGCGCTCGATGCGCGCGCCGATGGGGCCGCTGGGCTTCGTCGCGCGTTGCGCCGCGGCGGCGGGCTTCTCGCGAACGGTGGTCTCTGTCATGGGTATCTCCAGTGCGGATGGTCCCGCGCTCGGCGCGGGGTCCCCGCTTGCGCGGGGTGGCGTGCAGGTCAGGCGGTCATTTCCGCGAGGCCTTCCTGCACGGCCTTCACGATGTTGTGATATCCGGTGCAGCGGCAAAAGTTGCCGTCTAGCGCCTCGCGAATCTGCGCTTCGGTGGGCTGCTTCGCCTGCCCCGCGAGGCCGACGGCCGCCATCACCATGCCGGGCGTGCAGAAGCCGCATTGCAGCCCGTGGTTCTTGCGGAACGCGGCCTGCATCGGATGCAGCGCGCCGTCGGTGGCGAGGCCTTCGATGGTGGTGATGGTCTTGCCCTGCGCCTGCACCGCGAGCATGTTGCAGCTCTTCATGGGCTTGCCGTCCACCAGCACCGTGCATGCGCCGCACTGTGCGGTATCGCAGCCGACGTGGGTGCCGGTGAGCTGCAGCGGACCGCGCAGGAACTCGACAAGCAGCGTTCTGGGTTCGACCTGGGTGGAAACGGGCTGGCCGTTCACCGTGAGGGAAACGGGAATCTTCATCGACACTCCTCCTGGCGATTACGGAAAAGCGAAGGGAAGGCCGCGAACGCGGACGTATGCCGACTCTACTCCGAAAAAAGGAGGGTGCAAGCGGGCGCGGCCCCGGGGCGCTGCCGCGAGGCGGGTCGGGTTTTTTCGATGTCCCTGAAACCGCGGGACGGACCGGCCCGTCGAAAATTTGGGGTGCTTGCGGGGTCCCGAATTTTCGATGAGGTGCCCGGACGGCTCATGCTTGCGGTTTCCCGGGACTCGAAAAAGCCCGCCCCGCCTCGCCGGCAGTGGTTAGTAGACCGCCCTGCCTCCCGACAGGTCGAACACCGCTCCTGTGGAGAACGAGCAATCCTCGGTGCAGAGCCATGCCACCAGCGCCGCGATTTCCTCGACGGTGCCGAAGCGGCCCATCGGGATCCTGGCGAGCATGAAGTCGATGTGCGCCTGCGTCATCTGGCTGAACATGCCGGTCTTCACCGCGGCGGGCGTCACGCAGTTCACGCGGATGCCGCTCTTCGCGAGCTCCTTGCCGAGGGACTTGGTGAGCGAGACGACGCCCGCCTTCGAGGCGCTGTAGGCGCTCGCGTTGGGGTTGCCTTCCTTGCCGGCGATCGAGGCGATGTTCACGATGCGGCCGTAGTCGTTCGCGCGCATGTGCGGCACGAGCGCGCGGTTGCACAGGAACACACCCGTAAGATTCACGTCGAGCACTTCCTTCCAGGCCGCGACCGGGTATTCCCAGGTCGTGGTGTTGGGGCCGGTGATCCCCGCGCTGCACACCAGCACGTCGACGCGCTTCAGCGTGGCGAGCGTCGACTCGAGTGCGCGGGCGACCTCGGCCTCGTCGCTCACGTCGGGGCGGGCGGTGTGGGTACCGGCGCCCAGCGCGGCGGCCGCGCGCTCGAGCGCGGAGGCGTCGCGGTCCCACAGCGAGAGGCGCGCGCCGGAAGCGGCGAGGCGCTCGGCGATCGCGAATCCGATGCCGGCCGCCCCGCCGGTCACGATCGCGATGCGGCCCTTCAGGTCGAGCTGGTTCATTCATCCTCCGTCATTCCCGCCGGGGCGGGAGTCCGTGTATCCCCGCCTGCGCGAGGACCTTCGGCATGACCTCCGGCGCCTGCGCGCCAGCATACCTCGGAATTGGCCTGACCACTTGACCAGCCCGCGCGCCGCGACATACCCTGTGCCGGCACGCCGAAGGAGACCCCCGCATGGCATCGCGCAAGCGCCGCAGCGCCGAGTGGTTCGGGCGCGAAGGCAAGATGGGCTTCATCTACCGCTCGTGGGTGAAGAACCGCGGCGTGCCGCAGGACCAGTTCGACGGCCGCCCGGTCATCGGCATCTGCAATACCTACTCCGAGCTCACTCCCTGCAACTCGCACTTCCGCGTCCTCGCCGAGCACGTGAAGACCGGCGTGATCGAGGCGGGCGGATTCCCGATGGAGTTCCCGGTGATGTCGCTCGGGGAGACGCTGCTGCGGCCCACCGCGATGCTCTACCGCAACCTCGCCAGCATGGACGTCGAGGAGTCGATCCGCGGCAACCCGATCGACGGCGTGGTGCTCCTCATGGGCTGCGACAAGACCACGCCGTCCCTCGTGATGGGCGCGTCGAGCGTGGACCTTCCCACCATCGGCGTTTCCGGCGGCGCGATGCTCTCCGGCTGGTACAAGGGCGAGCGCATCGGCTCCGGGACGAACACGTGGCTCCTCTCGGAGGAGCTGCGCGCGGGCCAGATCACGATCGACGAGTTCCACGAGGCCGAGAGCTGCATGCACCGCTCGCACGGGCACTGCATGACCATGGGCACCGCCTCGACGATGGCCTCGATGGTCGAGGCGCTCGGGCTCGGCCTTCCGGGCAACGCCGCGTTCCCGGCGGTGGACGCGCGCCGCAACGTCCTCGCGCGCATGGCGGGACGGCGCATCGTCGGGATGGTGAAGGAGAACCTCACGCTCTCGAAGCTCCTCACGCGCGAGGCGTTCGAGAATGCGATCCGCGTGAACGCGGCGATCGGCGGCTCCACCAACGCGGTGATCCACCTCATCGCGATCGCGCGGCGCATCGGCGTGAAGCTCGACCTCGAGGACTGGGACGAGCTCGGCCGCGGCGTGCACACGCTCGTGAACCTCATGCCGAACGGAAGCTACCTGATGGAGGATTTCTGCTACGCGGGGGGGCTTCCGGTCGTGATCCGCGAGCTGGGCGAGCACGGGCTGCTCCACAAGGACGCGCTCACGGCGAACGGGAAGACGCTCTGGGAAAACTGCAAGGAGGCGAGGAACGACAACCCCGAGGTCATCATGCCGTTCGCCAAGCCCTTCAAGCGCGACACCGGCATCGCGGTCCTGCGCGGCAACCTGTGCCCCGACGGTGCGATCATCAAGCCTTCCGCCGCGACGCCGAAGCTCATGAAGCACAAGGGTCGCGCCGTGGTGTTCGAGGACATCGACGATTTCCACCGCCGCATCGACGATCCGAAGCTCGACATCGACGAGACCCGCGTGATGGTGCTCAAGAACTGCGGGCCGAAGGGCTATCCCGGCATGGCGGAGGTGGGCAACATGCCGCTGCCGACGCGGATCCTCAAGAAAGGCATCACCGACATGGTGCGCATCTCGGACGCGCGCATGAGCGGCACGGCGTACGGCACCGTGGTGCTGCACGTGTGCCCCGAATCCGCGGCCGGCGGGCCGCTCGCGCTGGTGAAGGACGGCGACCTCGTCGAGCTCGACGTCGCGAAGCGCAAGCTCCACCTGCACGTGAGCGATGCCGAGCTCGACCAGCGGCGCAAGGACTGGAAGAAGCCCAGGCCGCACCTCGCGCGCGGCTACTGGAAGCTTTACGTCGAGCACGTGAACCAGGCGAGCGAAGGCTGCGACCTCGATTTCCTGGTCGGCAAGAGCGGAAGCGCGGTGCCGCGCGACAACCATTGAGTTCTCCCTCTCCCTTGGGAGGGGGCAGGGAGAGGGCCATCGATTGCGTTTCCTGATCACCGACTACGATTTTCCCGACGTGGACGCGGAGCTCGCCCAGCTGCGCGACGCCGGCTTCGAGGTGCGGGTCGCTCAATGCCGCACCGAAGAGGACCTGGTCCGCGAAGCGGCGGGTTGCGCGGGCGTCCTCACGCAATATGTCCCGGTGAACGCCAAGGTCTTCGCCGCACGCCCGGAGCTTCGCGTCGTGAGCCGCTTCGGCGCCGGATACGACACGGTGAACCTCGACGATGCGCGCCGCTTCGGCGTGTGGGTGGCGAACTCGCCCGATTACGGCGTGGCGGAGGTCGCGACGCACGCGCTCGCCATGGCGCTCTCGCTGGTGCGCCACCTGCCGTCCTACGATCGCGACGTGCGCGCGGGACGCTGGCACTACCTTTCGACCGGCGCGCTGCGGCGTCCCTCCAGCCTCACGCTCGGCATCCTCGGGCTCGGGCGCATCGGCAAGCGCATGGCCGCGCTCTCCCAGGCGGCGTTCGGGCGCATCCTCGCCTGCGACCCGTACATTCCCGAGCCGGATTTTCCGCCCTGCGTGCAATCCGTGGGAGCGGCGGAGCTCTGGCGCGAGGCGGACGTCGTGTCCCTGCACGTGCCGCTCACGGGGGAGACGCGCGGCATCGCGGGCGCACGCGCGCTCGAATCGATGCGCGAGGGCTCCTGGCTGGTGAACACCTCGCGCGGCCCGGTTTGCGACCTGGATGCGGTGCTCGACGCCCTCGATTCGGGGCGCCTCGAGGGGGCGGGGCTCGACGTGCTTCCCAAGGAGCCTCCGGAGGCGGATCATCCGGTGCTCCGCCACCCGCGCGTGCTGCTTTCGCCGCACGCCGCATTTTACTCGTGGCAGGGCGAGCGGGAGCTGCGCCGAAAGGCCGCGCAGAACCTGATCGACTGGGCAAGGAAAGGGAGACCGACGTACGTGGTCGTGGAAGGGCAACCCTCACCCCGGCCCTCTCCCAAGGGGGAGGGACAACACTGATGGCATCCGTACACATCCGCAACGTCCAGAAGTACTTCGGCGGCACGCAGGTGATCCGCGGCGTCGACGTGGACATCGCCGACGGCGAGTTCGCGGTGCTGGTGGGCCCGTCGGGCTGCGGCAAGTCGACGCTGCTGCGCATGATCGCGGGACTCGAGGAGATCTCGGGCGGCGAGATCGAGATCGGCGGCAAGGTCGTGAATCGCGTGCCGCCCAAGGAGCGCGACATCGCGATGGTGTTCCAGAACTACGCGCTCTACCCGCACATGAAGGTGCGCGACAACATGGCCTTCAGCCTGCTGCTCGCGAAGCGCCCGAGGGGCGAGATCGACGCGCGCGTCGCCAAGGCCGCGGCGATCCTCGGCCTGGACGAGTACCTGGATCGGTATCCGCGGCAGCTCTCGGGCGGGCAGCGCCAGCGCGTCGCCATGGGACGGGCCATCGTGCGCGACCCGCAGGTGTTCCTGTTCGACGAGCCGCTCTCCAACCTCGACGCGAAGCTGCGCGTGGCGATGCGCACCGAGATCAAGGAGCTGCACCAGCGCCTGAAGACCACGTCGATCTACGTGACGCACGACCAGATCGAGGCGATGACGATGGCCGACCAGATCGTCGTGATGCGCGACGGCGTGGTCGAGCAGCGCGGCCGCCCGCTCGAGCTGTACGATCGGCCGGCGAACCTCTTCGTCGCGGGCTTCATCGGGTCGCCGGCGATGAACTTCCTGCCGGCGAAGCTGCGGCGCGCGAACGGGCACGCCGAAGCGGAGCTCGAAGGCGGCGCGCGCGTGCCGGTGCCGAGGGATACGGCGGGCGAGGACGGGCAGCCGGTGGTCTACGGCACGCGGCCCGAGCACCTGTCGCTCGCCCCGGCGGGACACGGGCTCGCCGCGGAGGTGGTGGTGGTCGAGCCGACCGGCGCGGACACGCAGGTGTTCGCGAAGATCGGCGCGACGGAGGTGACGGCGGTGTTCCGGGAGCGCCACGAGTTTCGCGCGGGCGAGGCGATCCGCCTCGCTCCCGATCACGAGCGCACGCATCTCTTCGATGCGGCGTCGGGAAAGTCGTTGAGACCGGTCGGTTAACTACAAGCCAGGAGGTGTTGCGATGTCCAAGTTCACGAGGCGCGATTTCCTGAAGACCACGGCGGGCGCCGCGGCCTCGGGGTCGCTGGGAGTCGGTGGTGCGATGTGGTCGTCGGACGCGCTCGCGCAGGGCCACTGGACGCCCGAGAAGGGCGCGAAGCTGCGCGTGCTGCGCTGGAAGAAGTTCGTGCAGGGCGACGAGGACATGTGGCTCGCCAACACGAAGAAGTTCACGCAGCAGACGGGCATCGAGGTGCGCGTGGACAGCGAAGGCTGGGAGGACGTGCGCCCGAAGGCCGCCGTCGCCGCGAACGTCGGCAGCGGTCCCGACGTCATCATCTCCACCTTCGAGGACGCGCACCAGTATCCGGAGAAGCTGGTGGACGTCACCGACGTGTGCGATTACCTCGGCAAGAAGTATGGCGGCTGGTACGACGTGTGCAAGTCGTATTGCACCGACAAGGGCCGCTGGATCGCCGTGCCGATGGGCTGCGCGGGCAACGCCGTGGTCTACCGCAAGAGCCAGCTCGAGAAGGCCGGCCTCTCGGAGTTCCCGAAGGACCTGCAGGGCCTCATGAAGTACGCGAAGGCGCTGAAGGCCCAGGGCTGCCCGCCCGGCTTCGCGCTCGGCAACGCCACGGGCGACGGCAACTCCTGGACCCACTGGATCGTGTGGGCCCACGGCGGCAAGATGGTGGACGAGCACAACAACGTCGTCATCAACAGCCCCGAGACCATCAACGCGCTCGAGTACGTGAAGGAGTTCTACTCGACCTTCGTGCCGGGCACGCTCTCGTGGCTCGACCCGAACAACAACAAGGCGTTCCTCGACGGGCAGATCGGATTGACGTTGAACGGCATCTCGATCTACTACGCCGCGAAGAAGTCGCAGGATCCGAAGCTGCAGGAGCTCGCGAAGGACATCCAGCACGCGAACCTGCCGATCGGCCCGGTCGGCAAGCCCACGGAGCTGAACCTCTTCTTCCCGATGATGCTGTTCAAGTACTCGAAGTACAAGAACGCCGCGAAGGCCTACCTCGCGTTCATGATGGAGCAGGGGCAATACGAGCCGTGGCAGCAGGCGGCGATCGGCTACGTGACGCAGCCGCTTCGCGCCTACGAGAAGAACACCGTCTGGACCGAGGATCCGAAGCACACGCCGTATCGCGACGCGATGAAGATCATGCTGCCGAACGGCTACGCGGGCACCATGGGCTATGCGTCGGCCGCGACGATGGCGGACTTCGTGATGGTCAACATGGTCGCCGAGGCCGCATCGGGCGAGAAGACCCCGAAGGAAGCCGCCGAGCGGGCGCAGAAGCGCGCGGAGAGGTATTACAAAGTCTGACGTCCTTCGCGTGGAGACGGGAATCCGGCAGCGCGAGTTGCGTTCGCTGGATTCCCGCCTTCGCGGGAACGACGACCGATCATGAACAACAGATTCCTCGACAACCGCAACGTCCTCGGGCTGCTCTTCATGCTGCCCGCAGCGGCGCTGCTGCTGGTGTTCCTCACCTACCCGCTCGGCCTCGGCACCTGGCTCGGGTTCACCGACGCGAAGATCGGCCGCGCCGGCCACTGGATCGGCCTCGGCAATTTCGACGACCTCCTGAACGACGGCGTCGCGCGGCTCTCGCTCTTCAACACGATCTTCTATACGGTGGTCGCGAGCGTGTTCAAGTTCGCGCTCGGCCTGTGGCTCGCGCTGCTGCTCAACCGCAACCTGCCGTTCAAGTCCTTCTTCCGCGCGATCGTGCTGCTGCCGTTCATCGTGCCCACGGCGCTCTCGGCGATCGCCTTCTGGTGGATCTACGACGCCCAGTTCTCGGTCGTGAGCTGGGCGCTCACGAAGATGGGCCTCATCCACACCTACATCGATTTCCTCGGCGATCCCTGGAATGCGCGCTTTTCCACGATCGCGGCCAACATCTGGCGCGGCGTGCCGTTCGTCGCGATCTGCCTGCTCGCGGGGCTGCAGACGATCTCGCCCACGCTCTACGAGGCCGCGGCGCTCGACGGCGCGACGCCCTGGCAGCGCTTCCGCTACGTGACGCTGCCGCTCCTCACGCCGATCATCGCCGTGGTGATGACGTTCTCGGTGCTCTTCACCTTCACCGACTTCCAGCTGATCTACGTCCTCACGCGCGGCGGGCCGCTCAACGCGACGCACCTCATGGCGACGCTCTCCTTCCAGCGCGCGATCCCCGGCGGCAACCTGGGCGAGGGCGCGGCGCTCGCCACCGCGATGATCCCGTTCCTGCTCGCGGCGATCCTCTTCAGCTACTTCGGCCTGCAACGGCGCAAGTGGCAGCAGGGCGGGAGGGACTAGCGATGGCCGCGTCGACCCCGGCGGTGCGCGGCGACGATACGTCCGCCGCGGAGGGAATGAACTACCTCGAATCGATCCCGCGGCGCTTCGTGACGCTCTACCTGCCGCTCGCGATCCTCCTCTTCGTGCTGCTCTTCCCGTTCTACTGGATGCTGATGACGTCCATCAAGCCGAACGCGGAGCTCCTGTCGCGCGACCAGAACCCGTTCTGGGTGGTGGCGCCGACCCTCGAGCACTTCAAGCACCTCGTCTTCGAGACCGACTTCCCGCAATGGATGTGGAACACGATCGTCGTCTCGGTCGTGTCCACGTTCACCTCGCTCGCCGCGAGCGTGCTCGCCGCCTACGCGATCGAGCGGCTGCGCTTCCGCGGATCGCGCCAGGTGGGCCTCGCGATCTTCCTCGCCTACCTGGTGCCGCCCTCGATCCTCTTCATCCCGCTCGCGGCGATCGTCTTCAAGCTCGGCCTCTTCGACACGCGCTGGGCGCTGATCCTCACCTATCCCACGTTCCTCATCCCGTTCTGCACCTGGCTCCTGATGGGCTACTTCCGCTCGATTCCCTTCGAGCTCGAGGAGTGCGCGCTCATCGACGGGGCGACGCGCTGGCAGATCCTGGTGAAGATCGTGCTGCCGCTCGCGGTTCCGGGGCTCATCTCGGCCGGCATCTTCGCCTTCACGCTGTCGTGGAACGAGTTCATCTACGCCCTCACGTTCGTTTCCTCCTCCGAGGTGAAGACAGTGCCGATCGGCGTGGTCACCGAGCTCGTGGAAGGCGACGTGTACCATTGGGGGCCCTTGATGGCCGGAGCGCTGCTCGGATCCCTCCCCGTGGCGATCATGTATTCGTTCTTCGTGGAGTACTACGTCTCCGGCATGACGGGGGCCGTCAAGGAATGACGCTCCTCCTCGGCTGCATCGCCGACGATTCCACCGGCGCGACCGACCTCGCCAACAACCTCGTGCGTGGCGGCATGCGCGTGGTGCAGACGATCGGCGTGCCGGATGCGCCGCTCGACGAGGAGGTGGACGCCGTCGTGGTCGCGCTCAAGTCGCGCACCTGCGCCGCCCGGGAGGCGGTCCAGCAGTCGCTCGCCGCGCTCCAGTGGCTGCGCTCGGCCGGCGCGCGACAGATCTACTTCAAGTACTGCTCGACCTTCGACTCCACGCCGCGCGGCAACATCGGCCCGGTCACCGACGCGCTCATGTCGGCGCTCGGGACCGATTTCACCATCTCGTGCCCCGCCTTCCCCGAGAACAAGCGCGTGGTGTTCAAGGGCTACCTCTTCGTGGGCGACGTGCTGCTCAGCGAATCGGGCATGCGCAACCACCCAATCACGCCGATGACCGACGCGAACCTGGTGCGCGTGCTGCAGGCGCAGACGGTGCGCAAGGTGGGACTCATCGACTACGCGGCGGTGGACGCGGGCCCCTCGGCGATCGAGCGCCGCGTCGCCGACCTGCGCCTGGACCGCGTCGGCATCGCGGTCGTGGATGCGATCTCGGACGGCGACCTGGTGCGCCTGGGACCGGCGCTGCGCAACATGCCGCTCGTGACCGCGGGCTCGGGCGTCGCGATCGCGCTCCCGGCGAACTTCGGCATCGAGCCCACGCCGCGGGCCTCGCGCCTCGCGCCCGCGACGGGCCATGCGGCGATCGTCTCGGGAAGCTGCTCGGTGGCGACGCGCGGGCAGGTGAGCGACTTCGTGCGCTCGGGCGGCGCCGCGTTCCCGCTCGATCCGCTCGCGCTCGCCGATCGCAAGGACCCGGTGCGCAGGGCCCTCGACTGGGCGCGCGAGCGCATGGGCGACGGGCCGGTGCTCATCTACACGACGGCGGTGCCCGAAGCGGTGAACGAGGTGCAGGCGCGCCTCGGCGTCGAGGAGGCGGGCGAGATCGTCGAACGCGCGCTCGCCCGCGTCGCGCGCGGGCTGGTGGAGCTCGGCGTGCGGCGCCTGGTCGTCGCGGGCGGCGAGACCGCGGGGGCCGCGCTGCGCGAGCTCGGCGTGGAGCGGCTGCGCATCGGGCCGCAGATCGACCCGGGCGTTCCCTGGTGCAGCGCGTCGTCGCCCGTCGCGGGCGGTGCGTTGCACCTCGCGCTCAAGTCGGGCAACTTCGGCGCGCCCGATTTCTTCAAGAAGGCGTTCGCGATGCTGAAGGCGGAGGCGCCGGCGCCGCAGGCGCGGCATGGATGAGGCGCGGCTGCGCGAGGAGATCTGCCGCGTCGCAGCGAGCCTGTTCGCGCGGGGTTACGTCCATGCGACCGCCGGCAACATCAGCGCGCGCCTTCGCGACGGATTCCTCATCACCCCGACCGATGCCTGCCTCGGCTTCCTCGATCCCGCGCGGCTCGCGAAGGTCGATGCGTCCGGCGCATCGGTGGGCGGCGATCGTCCGAGCAAGACGCTCGCGCTGCACCGGCGCATCTACGAGGCCGATCCCGCCGCGGGCTGCGTGATCCACTCGCATTCCACGCATCTCGTCGCGCTCACGCTCGCGGGCGCCTCGGCCGGCGCCGACTTACTCCCGCCCATCACGCCGTACTTCGTGATGAAGGTGGGACACGTGCCGCTGATTCCCTACCGCCGTCCGGGCGACGCGCGCGTGGCCGACCTCGTCTGCGAGGCGATCCGTGCCGCGGCCGATCGCGGCGCGCCGATCCGCGCCGTGATGCTCGAGCGGCTCGGCCCGAACGTGTGGCACGAGACGCCCGCGGCGGCGATGGCGGTGCTGGAGGAGCTCGAGGAGACGGCGAAGCTGTGGATGCTCGCGGGACGTCGCGTCGAGCCGCTCGACGAGACGCAGATCGACGAGTTGCGCCGCGCCTTCGGCGCGCGCTGGTAAATGGCGCCCTCTCCCTTGGCCGGGGGCTGGGGAGAGGGCCGCGGAGAGGGTAGCGCAATGCCGAACTTCGCAGCGAATCTCACCATGATGTACAACGAGCATGCGTTCCTCGACCGCTTCGCCGCGGCCGCCCGCGACGGCTTCCGCGGCGTCGAGTTCCTGTTTCCGTACGCGTACGAAGCGCGCGAGCTGCGCTCGCGGCTCGATGCGAACGGTCTCACGCAGGCGCTCTTCAACGCGCCACCCGGCGACTGGGAGAAGGGCGAGCGCGGCCTCGCCTCGCTTCCCGGGCGCGAGGACGAGTTCCGGCGCTCCGTCGACAAGGCGCTCGACTACGCGCGCGTGCTCGGCAACCGTTCGCTGCACGTGATGGCGGGCCTCATCGCGCCGGGCGAGGATCGCGCGCGCCACCGCGCCGTGTACGTGTCGAACGTCGCGTGGGCGGCGCGCCAGGCGGCGAGCGCGGACGTGACGGTGGTGATCGAGCCGATCAACACGCGCGACATTCCGGGCTTCTTCCTCAACCGGCAGGACGAGGCGCACGCGGTGTGCCGGGAAGCGGGCGAGCCGAACCTGCGGGTGCAGATGGACCTCTACCACTGCCAGATCGTCGAGGGCGATCTCGCGATGAAGCTGCGCAAGTACATCGCCGGCATCGGCCACATGCAGATCGCGGGCGTCCCCGAGCGCCACGAGCCGGACCTGGGCGAGGTGAACTATCCCTACCTCTTCCGGCTGATCGACGAGCTCGGCTACGACGGCTGGATCGGCTGCGAGTACCACCCGAAGGCCGGCACGAGCGAAGGCCTGGGGTGGATGAAAAAAGGGGACGGACCCCGTTTTCCGTAAGAGCGAACGCTCGTTCCGCCTATGAGAAAACGGGGTACGTCCCCCTCACTAGTTGTACGGCGTGAGGAGCGGCTTGCCGGCGAAATGCGCGGCGAGGTTATCGACCACCAGCTGCCCCATCGCGCGGCGCGTGACGTGCGTCGCGCTCGCCACGTGCGGCTGCAGCACGACGTTGTCGAGCGCGAAGAGGGCGGGATCGATGCGCGGCTCGTTGTTGTAGACGTCGAGGCCCGCGCCGCCGAGCTTTCCCTGCTGCAGGAGCTCGATCATCGCGCGCTCGTCCACGCACGAGCCGCGCGAGATGTTCACGAACACGCCGTGCGGCCCGAGCGCTTGGAGGACGGCGCGGCTCACGATGCCGCGCGTCGCCTCGCCGCCGGGGCACGCGGCGACGAGGAAATCCACCTCGCGCGCGAGCGCGAGGGCATCGGCGAAGTACGGCCATGAGACGTCGGCCTTCGGGCGCGGCCCCTGGTAGGCGACCTTCAGGTTGAACGCCTCGGCGCGCCTCGCGATCGCGCGGCCGATGCGCCCGAGGCCGATGATGCCGAGCGTCTTCTTCTGGATCGTGTCCGTGAGCGCGAACGCCTTCTGCGCCCATTGCCCTTCGCGCACGTAGCGGTCGCCCTGCGGGATGCGCCGGACGGTGGCGAGGAGGAGCGCGACGGTGAGGTCGGCGACATCGTCGGTGAGGACGTCGGGCGTGTTCGTCACCTTGATCCCGCGCTGCGTCGCGGCCTCGACGTCCACCGAATCCACGCCGACGCCGAAGTGCGAGACGATGGCGAGCTTCGGGAGCTTCGCCATCGTCGCGCCGTCCATGCCGCGGAAGGCGGTGGTGGCGGCGGCGGTGATGCGATCGGCGAGCGAGGCGAGGAGCGCGTCGCGGTCCGGCGCCTTCGACACGTGGTGCACGGTGAACGCGCTTTCGAGCGATTCCAGCGTGGGCGGATACATCGGCCCCATCAGCAGCACTTCCGGCTTTTCGGCGTTCATCGGCGTTTATCGGCGGATCCGAAGCCTTCGGTCATTTACCGGGATGCGCCACGATCTTCTGGCGCTGCTCGCCGAGCCCCTGGATGCCGAGCGTCACGAGGTCGCCCGGCTTGAGCCAAGCCGGCGCCGGCTTCATTCCCATCGCCACGCCCGGCGGTGTGCCGGTGGTGATGATGTCGCCCGGAAGGAGGGTCATGAACTGGCTCGTGTACGAGACGAGGCTCGCGCAGCCGAAGATCATGGTGCGCGTGTTGCCGCGCTGGCGCTTCTCGCCGTTCACGTCGAGCCACATGTCGAGCGACTGGGGATCGGTGATCTCGTCGGTGGTCACGAGCCACGGGCCCACCGGTCCGAAGGTGTCGCACCCCTTGCCGCGGTCCCACTGGCTGCCGCGCTCGAGCTGGAAGTCGCGCTCGGAGACGTCGTTCACCACGCAATAGCCGGCCACGTAGTCGAGCGCCTTCGACTCCGGCACGTACTGCGCCTTGGTGCCGATCACGATGCCGAGCTCGACCTCGTAATCGAGCTTGGCCGAGCCCTTCGGCTGGACCACGTCGTCGTTCGGGCCCGTGAGGCAGGTGGTCGCCTTCATGAAGATGATGGGCTCCTTCGGGATCGGCATGTTCGATTCCGCCGCGTGGTCCGAGTAGTTGAGCCCGATCGCCACGAACTTGCTGATGCCGGCATACGGAACGCCGAGCCGCGGGTTGCCGCGCACGATCGGCAGCGTTTCCGGCTTCACCCGCGCGAGGCGCGCGAGGTTGCGCGGGGCGAGCATCGCGTCGTCGATCTGGGTGATGACCTTGGAGAGGTCGCGGATGTTGCCGTCCTTGTCGGCGAGCCCGGGCTTCTCGCGGCCGGGCGGCCCGTAGCGCAGCAATCGCATTGTGGTCCTCCGATTCGTCGTTCCCGCGGATTCGTCATTCGCGGATTCGTCATTCCCGTGATTCGTCATTCCCGCGGAGGCGGGAATCCGATGGGTGCGAGGCTTCGCGGGAACGACGCAGTTTACAGGCTCATGCCGCCGTCCACATAAACCGCCTGGCCGGTCATGAACGAGGATTCGTCCGAGACGAGGAACACGAACGCCTCGGCAATTTCTTCCGCGGTCGCGAGCCGCCCCATCGGCTGGCGCGCGATGAAATCCTTGCGCGCCTGCGCCGGATCGGCGAAGGCCTGGATGCGCTCGCCGAGCGACGGCGTGTCCACCGTGCCGGGGCAGACGCAGTTCACGCGGATCCCCTGCCGCACGTGGTCGATCGCGAGCGCGCGCGTGAAGCCCTGCACCGCGGCCTTGCTCGAGGCATAGGCGAGGCGGTTGGGCGCGGCCTTCCCTGCGCCGAGCACCGACGACATGTTGAGGATCACGCCGCCGCCTTTCGCGATCATCTTCGGCACCATCGCCTTGCACATCACGAACATGCCGCGCACGTTGAGATCGAAGCTGCGGTCCCAGTCGGCGATCGAGCATTCGAGGAGCGAGCCCTGGTGCACCCAGCCGGCGCAGTTGAAGAGGATGTCGACGGCACCCGTCTCTTCGACGAAGCCGGCGACCGCCGCGTCGTCGAGCACGTCGAGCCGCGCGGTCTCGACGCCGTCCTTGCCGGCGAGGTCCTTCACCAGGTCCGCGTTCACGTCGGTGGCGAGCACGCGTGCGCCCTCGCGGGCGAAGGCGAGGACGGCCGCGCGGCCCATGCCCGCGCCGGCGGCGGTGACGAGGGCGCGCTTGCCCTGGAGGCGATTGGCCATGGCGATGTTCTCCCGGGGAATCGGCTTGACGGGGGACGGGGCGTGTGAAAAGCTCGCCCCGGATTGGCCTGACCAATTTACCAGATGCCCCTCGAAGCCGTCGACAGCCGGCGCCTCTACCGGCGAATCGCCGACCAGATCACGCAGCTCATCGAGCGCGGCGAGTACGCGCCGGGGGAGCGGCTGCCGCCCGAGCGCGACCTCGCGCGCCAGCTCGGCGTGAGCCGGCCCTCGGTGCGCGAGGCGCTCATCGCGCTCGAGGTGGAGGGCTACGTGGAGGTGCGCGTCGGCTCCGGCGTCTACGTGAGCAGGGCCGGCCGCGCGACGCGCATGCAGGCCCTGTCCGTGGATTCGGGTCCGTTCGAGCTCATCCGCGCCCGTTCGCTGGTGGAGGCCGAGTGCGCCTCGCTCGCGGCGAAGCATGCGACGCGCGAGCAGGTGAGGGCGATCGACCGTGCGATCGACGCCATGGAAGCGGCGCGCGACCATTCCCGCGTTCCGCTTTCCCAGGACCGGCTCTTCCACCTGCGTATCGCCGAGGCGAGCGGCAACAGCGCGCTCGCGCTGGTGGTGAAGACTCTCTGGCTGCAGCGCACCGGGCCGCTCTTCCTGAGGCTCGAGCATCACTTCGACACGCCGGCGCTCTGGGGCGTGGCGATCCGCGAGCACCGTGCGATCGCGACGGCCATCGCGCGGCGCGACGCGGCCGGCGCACGGGCCGCGATGCGCCGCCACATGCGCGAGGCGGCGCGCCGCTTCAGCGCGAGCTGGGAGAAGCGCAAGCACCCCGCGTAGTGGTCCGCCCGGCGCAGCGCGCATTTCGCGAATTTGCAAGAAGCCACGCTCGCGTCGTCCGCCGCCCGCCCTACGCGCTCCCGTACGCGTACGGATAGTCGAAACCTGCGGTTTGAATTGTAGGAAAGCAGCTACATTCCTACGGCGCGTTCCGACAGGCAAATCATTTCACGCCTGACTTCGTGACAAAGGCGCTTCCACCTACGATGGTTCCCACGAACTCCCCCGAACGGAATGGAACCGCGCCATGGACAATACGATTCTCGTCGTTGAAGACGATCCCGAGCTGCAGGAGGTGCTGACCCTCAACCTGCAGAACGCCGGCTACCGTGTGATGCGCGCGGGCACGGTCCGGCAGGCCGAGCAGCTGGTGAACACCACCATCCCGCAGCTCATCGTGCTCGACTGGATGCTTCCCGACACGCCCGGGCTCACTTTCGCGCGCAAGCTCCGGTCCGAGCGGCGCACGCTCGCCGTGCCGATCATCCTGCTCACCGGCCGCAGCGGCGAGTCCGACAAGATCACCGGCCTCGAGGCGGGCGCCGACGATTACCTCATCAAGCCGTTCTCGCCGCGCGAGCTCCTCGCCCGCATCAAGGCGGTGCTGCGCCGCTGCGCTCCCCAGCACGCCGACATGGTGGTGGAGATCGCGGGCCTGCGCCTCGATCCGGCCTCGCGCCGCATCACCGGCCACGGCAAGGACATCGAGCTGGGTGCGCTCGAGTTCCGCATGCTGCGCTTCTTCATGACGCACCCGGGCCGCGTCTACAGCCGCGCGCAGCTGCTCGACGAGATCTGGGGCAACAACGTCTACGTCGAGGAACGCACGGTGGATGTGCACATCCGGCGCCTGCGCCAGGCGCTCGAGCCGACCGGACACAAGGACCTGCTCGAGACGGTGCGCGGGGTCGGATACTGCTTCCGGCGCGACCTGCCGGTCGAGGCGCCGCTGGTCCCGGCGATGCTCCGCCAGGCGCAGCCCCCCGTGGACTACGTTCGGGCGGCGGCCTGATCACCGGGGTTTCACGCAGCGTGCCTACCCTTCAGCATGGGGATGCGGCAATCGCCGACGCGCGGTGCGCTCCCGATCGACAGGCAGTGAGCACGGAGGCTACATGAAAGACGTGAATAAATGGATCGCGGCGGTGTCGATGGGGCTTGCGGCCCTGTTCGCCGGCCTCGCCGCGCACGCGCAGGACTGCGACGCGGCAGCGCTCACCTGCGGCGCGTCGCAGACCGGCGACGCCTCCTTCCTGGACCTGGTTCGCGCGGGGGATGCGAACTCGACGAACCAGGCGCCGCCGCGCGATGCGCTGCCGCGGCCGGCGGTGTACGTGCCGGACGCTTCGCGTGCGGCGAACACCGACGACATCGCTCCGGCGGGCGTAGGTGCGCTCGACTCCGCGATGGGCACGCGGATCTCGAACGATCGCACGCCGGCATGGCTCGCCTTCCCGCAGTCGATCGCGGCGCCCGATTCCTCGGTCGCCTGGCTCTTCGCGGTGGGCTTCCTCGGCTTCGTGATCCTGCGCCGCGTGCGGGGCACGAACTCCTATTGAGGGGCGCTGGGCGCGGCGCGACGCTCGAGCATCGCCTCGATCGCCGAGCGCCACGAGCCGATGAATTCGGCATAGCGCGCCTCGTCCATCTCGCGGATGCGCTCGTTGCCCGCGTCCGAAAGCCCCGTGAACGCGTAGCCCACCGTCACCTCGCACCGCTCCCCGGCGAGCGGCGTGCAGCGCACGCTCACCAGCGCGATCCGCGAGGCGTGCGTGCAACGCACGTATTCCACGGACGCCCCCGGCTCGCAGCGCGCGACGCTCCACACCGTCTCCTCGCCGCCGATCGCCGTGCGGAAGACCATGCCCTCGCCGAGGCGGCCGTCGCGCGGGTGCAGGTACTCGGGGTCCCAGCCTTCGGCCCATTCCTTCTCGCCTTCGGGCGTGAAGAGCTCGAAGGCCGCGTGGGCGGGGAGGGCGAGGACGAAGGAGGCGCGGCGCTCGGCGTGCCCGGCGCGGAACGGCTCATCCACGGGAGGGCTTGTCCACCAGCCGATGGCTGTCCGCGGCGCGCAGGTCGAGGCCGTACACCGAGCGCAGCTGCGCGATGCGCGCGAGCGTCTCGCGCCCGAACGGCGCCTTGCCCTCGAACGCGTGCAGCACGATGCCCTCGAGCAGGTCGCCGAGGGTCATGTCGTGGTACTCGGCGACGCCCTTCAGCACCTTGAGCAGGCGCTTCTCGAGCTTCACGCCGGTCTGGACGCGCTCGACTTCCAGGGGCCTCGCGGCCTTGGCCTTCACCTTCGCCATGGCGCTGGACTATACAGGTACATATGTACACAGGCAAGCCGCGGGGGAAGGCCGCCTTGCCCGGTCCCGGGTCGCGGGGTCGCCGGTCCTCGGTCCCGGCCCCCCGGCCGCGCGCTTACTCCACCGTGACCGACTTCGCGAGGTTCCGCGGCTTGTCGACGTCGGTGCCGCGGCAAAGGGCGGCGTGGTAGGCGAGGAGCTGGAGCGGCACCGTGTGCACGATCGGCGAGACGATCGCCGGATGCGGCGGCATCTGGATCACGTGCAGTCCCTGGACCGGCTCGATGCGCGCGTCCTCGTCCGCCATCACGTAGAGCTCGCCGCCGCGGGCGCGCACCTCCTGCAGGTTCGACTTGAGCTTCTCGAGCAGCGCCCCGCGCGGGGCGATCGCGATCACCGGCATCGTGGCGTCCACCAGCGCGAGCGGCCCGTGCTTGAGCTCGCCCGCCGGGTAGGCCTCGGCGTGGATGTAGGAGATCTCCTTGAGCTTCAGCGCCCCTTCCATCGCGATCGGATAGTGGATGCCGCGGCCGAGGAAGAGCGCGTGGCGGCGGAGCGAGAACTGCGCCGACCAGTCGGTCACCGCGCCCTCGGTGTCGAGGACCCGCGTGAGCGCCGAGGGCAGCACGCGCAGCGCCTGCAGCAGCTGCGCCTCGCGCGAGCGCGAGAGCTTGCCGCGGCGCTTGGCGATCGTCATCGCGAGGAGGAGCAGCGCCGCGAGCTGCGTCGTGAAGGCCTTGGTGGATGCGACGCCGATCTCGGGACCGGCGCGCGTGAGCAAGCGCAGCTCCGCGGCACGGACCAGCGCGGATTCGGCCACGTTGCAGATGGCGAGGCTGTGGCGCTGGCCGAGGACGCGCGCATGCTCGACCGCGGCGAGCGTGTCGGCGGTCTCGCCCGATTGCGAGATCGCGACCACCAGCGTGCGCGGGTCGGGGACCGAATCGCGGTAGCGATATTCGCTCGCGACCTCCACGTTGCAACGGATGCCGGCGAGGGACTCGATCCAGTGCCGCGCGACCAGTCCGGCGTGGTAGCTCGTGCCGCAGGCGACGACGAGCACGCAGTCGATCGCGTCGAGCACCTGGGGCGCCTCGGAGCCGAAGAGGTGCGGCGAGAGCTCCGAGGTGCGCGTCGCGAGCTCGAGCGTGTCGGCGATCGCGCGCGGCTGCTCGAAGATCTCCTTCTGCATGTAGTGCGCGTAGGCGCCGAGCTCCACCGCCTCGGCGGTGAGCGACGAATGGTGCAGCGGCCGCTCCATGAGCGCGCCCATCTTCCCGAGGATGCGCACGCCGTCGAGGCTCACCTCCGCGCAGTCGCCTTCCTCGAGGAAGATCATCTTCTGCGTGACGGGCAGCAGCGCCGACGTGTCCGAGGCGGCGAAATACTCGTTCTCTCCCAGCCCGAGGAGGAGCGGCGCGCCCATGCGGGCGACCACCATGCGGTTCGGGTCCTCCTCGGCGATGACCGCGATCGCATAGGCGCCGCGCAGCTGCGACACGGCCTTGCGGACCGCCGCCATGAGCGACAGGCCCTCGCGCCGGATCGAGTGCACGAGGTGCGCGATCACCTCCGAGTCGGTCTCCGACTGGAAGACGTAGCCGCGGTCCCGGAGGCGCGCGCGCATCTCCTCGTGGTTCTCGATGATGC
>DATNGJ010000023.1:0-89421 GCA_035605915.1 Usitatibacter sp. | reverse complement strand
GCCGGCGGCGCGGCGCTCGGGCGTGAGCTCGAAGCCCACCACCCGTCCGGGCAGGAGCGCCAGGCCCGGCGTGTCGCCTTCCTCGCTTCCCTCGAAGAGCATCTGCTGCCCGATGCAAAGGCCCAGGAAGGGCTTGGCGCGCGCCGCCTCCTCCACGGCCTCGCCCAGGCCGCTTTCCGCGAGGCGGCGCATGCAGTCCGGCATCGCGCCCTGGCCCGGGAAGACCACGCGGTCCGCCGCGCGGATGTCGTCCGGCTCGGCCGTGATCCGCACCTGGGCCTCGGGCGCCACGTGCGCCAGCGCCTTCTCGACGGAGCGGAGGTTCCCCATGCCGTAGTCCACGATCGCGATGCGTTGGGCCATGGAAGGCGCGACGGCGCGCGGGGCGCCTCCTAGAGGGTGCCCTTGGTGGACGGGACCGATCCCGCCGCGCGGGGGTCCTCTTCGACCGCCATCCGAACCGCGCGCGCGAACGCCTTGAACACGGTCTCGCACTGGTGGTGGGCGTTGTCGCCGCGCAGGTTGTCGATGTGCACGGTGGCGAGCGCGTGGTTCGCGAAGCCCTGAAAGAATTCGTGCGTGAGGTCGACGTCGAACTCGCCCACGCGCGCGCGCTTGAAGTCGACGTGGAACTCGAGCCCCGGGCGGCCGGAAAAATCCACCACCGCGCGCGAGAGCGCCTCGTCGAGCGGCACGTAGGCGTGGCCGTAGCGGCGGATGCCCTTCTTGTCGCCCAGCGCCTTCGCCACCGCCATGCCGAGCGTGATGCCGATGTCCTCGACGGTGTGGTGCGCGTCGATCTCCAGGTCGCCCTTCGCTTCCACCTCGAGGTCGATCGCGCCGTGGCGCGCGACCTGGTCGAGCATGTGGTCGAGGAACGGGATGCCGGAGGCGAGCTTCGACTTCCCGGCGCCGTCCAGGTCGAGGGCGACGTGGATGCGGGTTTCCTTGGTGTCGCGTTGGATTTCCGCCTTGCGCATGGATGTCAGGCGAGCGCCGGGACGAGGGCTTGGAGCAGGCGATCGTTCTCGTCGGGGGTTCCGACCGTGAGCCTCAGGCAGTGCTCGAGCAGGGGATGCGAGCCGTGGAAATTGCGAACCAATATACCACGCTGCCGCAGCCCCTCGAAGGCGCGCGGCGCGTCCGGGACGCGCACGAGCACGAAGTTCGCCGCGCTCGGGAAGCGCTGGACGGCGGCCATGCGGTCGAGCGCCGCCTCCAGGCGCGCGCGCTCGGCGACGATCGCGCGCGTCTGCGCCTCGAGCACGTCGCGATGGTCGAGCAGCAGCTCCGCCGCCGCCATCGAGAGCACGTTCACGTTGTAGGGAAGGCGCAGCTTCTCCAGCTCGGCGAGCCAGTCGCGTCCGCCGATCGCCGCGCCCAGCCGCAGGCCGGCGAGCCCGAGCTTGGAGAGTGTGCGCACCAGCAGCAGGTTGGGATGGCGGCCGACCTCGTCCATGAGCGTCGCGCCGCCCGAGAACGCGTAGTACGCCTCGTCCACGACCACGAGCCCGGGCGCGGCGGCCACGATGGCGAGGATCGCCTCGCGCGGGAAGAGGTTCCCGCTCGGATTGTTGGGATAGGCGATCCACGTAACGGCGGGACGCTCGCGCTCGATGGCGCGCAGCAGCGCCGGCTCGTCGAGCGAGAAATCGGCCGCGAGCGGCACGCCGACGTAGCGCAGCCCGCAGGCGATCGCGCTCATGCGATACATCGCGAAGGAGGGCTCCGGAGCGAGGGCGACGGCGCCGGGCCGCGCGATCGCCATCGCGATCACCTGCAGCACCTCGTCGGACCCGTTGCCGAGCAGCAGGTCGAGGTGCTCCGGGATCTGCATCGCATCGCGCAGCCGCGCCTTGAGGCCCGGCGCGGTGGGATCGGGATAGCGATTCACCGCGACCCTCGCGAGCCGCGCGCCCATCTCGGCGGCGAGGCCGGCGGGAAGCGGGTAGGGATTCTCCATGGCGTCGAGCTTCACCATGTCCTTCGCCGGAGCTACGTGATAGGCGCAGAGCGCGCGGATCTCCGGGCGCACCAGGCTCGAGGGATCCTTAGACACGGGCAACACCGGGGTCGGAGCCCAATTTCGCGAGGCACCGCGACCTCATTCCCGCTTCCCGTTTGAATTGGCGTCCGACCCCATGCGCCATTCGGCGCTCCGCGCGTGGGCCTCGAGGCCCTCGGCGCGCGCGAGCGTCGCGGCGATCGGGCCGAGGCGGCGCGCGCCCGGCGCCGACACGGCGATGAGGCTCGAGCGCTTCTGGAAATCGTAGACGCCGAGCGCGGAGGAGAAGCGGGCGGTGCGCGAAGTCGGCAGCACGTGGTTCGGCCCCGCGCAGTAGTCGCCGAGCGATTCCGAGGCGTAGTGGCCGAGGAAGATCGCGCCGGCGTGGCGGATTCGCGCGAGCAGCGCCTCCGGATCGGCGACCGCGAGCTCGAGGTGCTCGGGCGCGATGCGGTTCGCGATGGCGCAGGCCTCGTCGAGGTCGCGCACGCGGATCAGCGCGCCGCGCGCCCGCAGCGAGGCGGCGATGATCGGAAGGCGCGGCATCCGCGCCGCCTGGCGCTGCATCGATTTCGCGACGCGCTCGAGGAGCGCCGCATCCGGCGTGAGGAGGATCGCCTGCGCGATCTCGTCGTGCTCGGCCTGCGAGAAGAGGTCCATCGCGACCCAGTCCGGATTCGCCGAGGAATCCGCGATCACCAGCACTTCCGAGGGGCCGGCCACCATGTCGATGCCGACGCGCCCGAAGACGCGGCGCTTCGCGGCGGCCACGTACGCGTTGCCGGGGCCCACGATCTTGTCGACCGCGGGAACGGTGGCGGTGCCGTAGGCGAGCGCGCCGATCGCCTGCGCGCCGCCCACGCGCAGGATGCGGTCCACGCCGGCGAGCGCCGCGGCCGCGATCACCGGCGCATTGAGCGCGCCTTCCGGCGTGGGCGTCACCATCACGAGCTCCGGGACGCCGGCCACTTTCGCCGCGACGGCGCTCATCAGCACCGACGAGGGATACGCCGCCTTGCCGCCGGGCACGTAGAGGCCGACGCGGTCGAGCGGCGTCACCTGCTGGCCGAGCACCGTGCCGTCGCTTTCCTCGGTGCGCCACGATGCCAGCACCTGGCGCTCGTGATAGACGCGGATGCGCGCGGCGGCTTCCTCGAGCGCGCCGCGCACTTCGCGCGGCAGCTCGTCGAGCGCGCGGCGCGCCGCGGCGAGCGGCACCTCGAGCTCGGCGACCGAGGCGGGGCTCCAGCGATCGAAGCGCGCGGTGTATTCGAGCAGCGCGCCGTCGCCCCGCTCGCGCACGTCCTCGAGGATCGCCGCGGTCGCGCGCTCGACGCCCCCGTCCTGCGCGCCCTCGAACGCGAGCAGGCGCTCGAGCTCCCGGTCGAAGCCCGCGGCGTCGGAGGAGAGGCGGCGCGGCTCAACCACGGCTCGCCCTCGCGAGGGAATCGACGAGCGGCGCGAGCGCCTCGCGCTTGAGCTTGAGCGAGGCCGGGTTCACGATCAGCCGGCTGGAAACGGCGAGGATCTCCTCGACCGCCGTGAGCCGGTTCGCCTTGAGCGTGCCGCCCGTGTCCACCAGGTCCACGATCGCGTCGGCGAGGCCGACCAGCGGCGCGAGCTCCATCGAGCCGTAGAGCTTGATGAGGTCAACGTGCATGCCCTTGGCGGCGAAGTGCTCGCGCGCGGTCTGGATGTATTTCGTCGCGACGCGCAGGCGCGCGCCCTGCTTCACGGCGGCGGCGTAGTCGAAGCCTTCGGGGACCGCCACCACCATGCGGCATTTCGCGATGCCCAGGTCGATCGGCTGGTAGAGGCCCTGGCCGCCGTGCTCCTCGAGCAGGTCGCGGCCGGCGACGCCGAGGTCCGCCGCGCCGTACTGCACGTAGGTCGGCACGTCCGCCGCGCGCACCAGGATCAGCCTGAGCCCCGCGCGATTGGTGCCCAGGATGAGCTTCCTCGACGCATCCGGGTCCTCCGCCGGACGAATGCCCGCCGCGGCGAGGAGCGGCAGCGTCTCCTCGAAGATGCGGCCCTTGGCGAGGGCGAGAGTGAGCTGCGCCATGGGCTTCAGGATACCCGCGCGATGCGCGCGCCGAGCTCGCCCAGGCGCGACTCGATGCGCTCGTAGCCGCGATCGAGGTGGTAGATGCGATCGATCACGGTGCCGCCCTCGGCGACGAGCCCGGCGATCACGAGGCTCGCGGAGGCGCGCAGGTCGGTCGCCATCACCATCGCGCCGGTGAGCTTCTCCACGCCCTGCACGAGCGCGGTGCTGCCCTCGATGCGGATGTTCGCGCCGAGGCGCCGCAGCTCCGGCACGTGCTGCAGCCGGTTGTCGAAGATGGTCTCGGTCACCGACGCGGTGCCGTCGGCGACGCTGTTCAGCGCCAGGAACTGCGCCTGCATGTCGGTCGGGAATCCCGGATACGGCGCGGTGCGGATCGACACCGCCTTCGGCCGCGCGGACATGCGCAACCGGATGCGATCGCCGTCCACCTCCACGCGCGCGCCCGCTTCGCGCAGCTTCTCCACCACGGCGTCGAGGCTCGCCACCGGGGCGCCCGCGAGCGTCACGTCCCCGCGCGTCGCGGCGGCCGCGGCGAGCAGCGTTCCCGCCTCGATGCGGTCCGGCATCACCGCGTACTCGACGCCGCAGAGCCGCTCGACGCCCTCGATCGCGATGGTGTCGCTGCCGGCACCGCGGATGCGCGCGCCCATGGCGGAAAGGCAGCGCGCGAGGTCCACGACCTCGGGCTCGCGCGCGGCGTTCTCGAGGATCGTCTCGCCCCGGGCGAGCGCCGCCGCCATCATCAGGTTCTCGGTGCCCGTGACGGTCACCGTGTCGAACACGATGCGCGCGCCCTTCAGCCGCGCCGCGGTGGCGTGGATGTACCCCTCCTCGATCGCGATCTCGGCGCCCATCGCGGCGAGGCCCTTGATGTGCAGGTCGACCGGCCGCTCGCCGATCTGGCAGCCGCCGGGCAGCGACACGCGCGCCTCGCCGAAGCGCGCCGTGAGCGGTCCCAGCGCGAGGATGGAGGCGCGCATGGTCTTCACCAGCTCGTAGGGCGCGAACGGCTCGGCGAGCCCGCTCGCGTCGATCTCGATCGCGTGCCGCGTGCGCGCGGCCTTCACGCCCATGCGCTCGAGGAGCCGCAGCATCGTGCCCACGTCGTTCAGCTCGGGAAGGTTCGCGATGCGCACGGGCTCCGCGGTGAGGAGCGAGGCGGCGAGGATCGGCAGCGCCGCGTTCTTCGCGCCGGCGACGCGGATCTCGCCCGAGAGCGGCACGCCGCCGTGGATGGAGAGCTTCTGCATTGGATGGGAGGGCCCGCTGTCGGCCCGGCTGGTTCAGCGCGACGACCACTCGTCCGGTGAAAGGGTCCGCATGGACAACGCGTGGATCTCCTCGCGCATCCGGTCGCCGAGCGCCGCGTAGACGAGCTGGTGGCGCCGCACCCGGGTGAGCCCCGCGAACTCCGGGCTCACGATCACCGCCTCGAAATGGGCTCCGTCGCCGCGCACCTCGAGGTGCGTGCAGGCGAGGCCCGCGCGGATCGAGTCTTCGATGGAACCGGGTTCGACCATGATGCTAATGCCGGAGCTTCCAGCCCCGGGCGAGGAGGTAGAGGGTCAAGCATGATAGGGCAGCCAGGGCGGCGGTCGCAAACCCGAGGCTCGTCGCGGGCGGCACGTCCGATTGCCCGAAGAAGCCGTAGCGGAACCCGTCCACCGCGTAGAAGAACGGGTTGAAGCGCGAGACGTCGCGCCAGAAGGGCGGCAGCGAGTGCACCGAGTAGAAGACGCCCGCGAGGAAGGTGAGCGGCATCACGAGGAAGTTCTGGAACGCCGCGAGCTGGTCGAACTTCTCCGCCCAGATCCCGGCGACGATGCCGAGCACGCCGAGGAGTCCCGCGCCCACCGCGGCGAACGCGAGCGCCCAGAGCGGATGGAGCAGCGGAACCGGCACCAGCCAGAGCGTGGCGGCGAAGACGCCCACGCCCACCGCGATGCCGCGCAGCATCGCGGCGAGCAGGTAGGCGGCGAAGAGCTCGGCCGGCGCGAGCGGCGGCAGCAGGATGAACACGATGTTGCCGGTGACCTTCGACTGGATGATCGACGACGAGCTGTTGGCGAACGCGTTCTGCAGCATCGCCATCATGGCGAGGCCGGGGACCAGGAACTGCGCATAGCTCACGCCGGGGAACGCGCCGACGCGCCCGCCGAGCGCCGGGCCGAACACGAGGAGGTAGAGCAGCGCCGAGACCACGGGCGCGGCCACCGTCTGGAAGCTCACCTTCCAGAAGCGCAGCACCTCCTTGCGAAGCAGCGCGGGAAAACCGCTCACGGCGGGAACGGCACCGCGTCGTCGCGGCGCATGATGCGCACGAACACCTCCTCCAGCTCCGGCTCCGCGACCTCGAGGCTCTCGACCGCCGCGCCCGCCTCGCGCAGCTGCGCGAGCGAGCGCTCGACGTGCGCCATGTCCGCGATCGGGATGCGCCAGCCGCCGCCCGCCTCGGGCGCGGCATCGGCGAGGAGCGCGCCGGGGAGCGTCCCGCGCGCGAGCTTCACGCGCAGCACGCGCTCCGAGAAGCTCGCGAGGAGGCGCGCCGTCGAATCGAGCGCGACGATGCGTCCCTCCTTCATCATCGCGATCCGCGCACAGAGCTGCTGCGCCTCCTCCAGGTAGTGGGTCGTGAGGATGATCGTATGGCCGGCCTGGTTGAGGTCCTTCACGAACGCCCACAGCGCCTGGCGCAGCTCCACGTCGACGCCGGCGGTGGGCTCGTCGAGGACGATCACGGGCGGGCGGTGCACCAGCGCCTGCGCGACCATCACGCGCCGCTTCATGCCGCCCGAGAGGCTCCTCATGTTCGCGTCCGCCTTGGGCACGAGGCCCAGGCGGTCGAGGAGCTCGTCGACCCAGGCGCCGTTGTCGCGCAGCCCGAAGTATCCCGACTGGAACTCGAGCGTCTCGCGCACCGTGAAGAACGGGTCGAACACGATCTCCTGCGGCACGATGCCGAGCGAGCGCCGCGCCTGGCGATAGTCGGCGCGCACGTCGTGGCCCATCACCGCGAGCGTGCCGGAATCCGGGATGGCGAGCCCGGCGAGCGCGGAGATGAGCGTGGTCTTTCCCGCGCCGTTCGGCCCGAGCAGGCCGAAGAACTCGCCCGCCTCGACCGCGAGTGTCACGCCGTCCAGCGCGCGCACCGCGCCGTAGCGCTTGCGCACCGCGCGCGCCTCGACGGCGACGCGGGCGGTCACGGCGCCACGCCGCTCGCGGGAGACCGGATGAGCTCGGCGACGCCGTAGAGCTCGGCGAGCGCGAGGAGGGCTTGGGGAAGGTTCGAGAACTCGAGCGCGACGTGGCGCTCGGCGGCACGCCGGCGCCAATCGAGCAGCAGCGCGACGGCGGAGGAATCGATGCCGGTCACGCCGGAGAAGTCGATCGTGAGCCGCTGCGGGAGGTCCGCGCGGGCAACGTACCTGTCGGCCTCGGCGATCACGCCGGGGAGCGTCTGGAAATCGAGCGCCCCGGTGATGCGCAGCACTTCGCCTTCGGCCGTGGCGCTCACTTCGCGCCGGCCTTGGCCGATTGCAGCGAGCGGTTGCGCTCCTGCAGCGTCTTCACCAGCCCGTCGATGCCGGCGCGCTGGATCTGGTCGTTGAACGAGCCGCGATAGGTGGTGACGAGCGAGGCGCCGTCGATCACGACGTCGTACACCTTCCAGGCGCCGTCCTTGGTCTTTTCCATGCGGTAGTCGATCGGGATCTGCGGGCCGCCCTCCTGGATCACCGCGGTCCTCACTACCACGTCCTCGTCGCCGGGCGAGGCCTGCAGCGGCTTCACCTCGATCTTCTGGTTGCGGTACTGCGAGAGCGACGTCGAATACGTGCGCACGAGGAGCGTGCGGAACTCCTTCGTGAGCGCCTCGCGCTGCTCGGGCGTCGCCTGCGACCAGTTGCGCCCGACGGCGAGCCGCGTCATGCGCGTGAAGTCGAAATGCGGCAGCACCTTCTGCTCGGCGAGCTGGAGCACCTTCTCGGAGTTGCCGGCCTGCAGGTCCTTGTCGCTCTTGACGACCGCGATCACCTCGTCGGCGATGCGCTTCACCAGCGCGTCGGGAGATTCGTGCGCCTGCGCGAGCGCGCCGAGCGGCAGCAGGGCGGCGAGGAACGGGATGAAGAAGCGCAGCATGGGGGCCTCTGCGGAGGGATGACGAAGCGATTCGACTCGCGGCGCGCGCAACCGGTTCCGGCTACTTCGTCGCGCCCGGCGGCTGCGGCAGCTTGGCGTTGCCGCCGGCGGGCTCCTCCTGCGCCTTGCTGAAGAGGAACTGCCCGATCAGCCGCTCCAGCACGACCGCCGACTGCGTGATCGCGATGCGATCGCCGGCCTTGAGCTTCTGGTCGTCGCCGCCCGCCTCGAGGCCGACGTAGTTCTCGCCGAGCAGGCCCGAGGTGAGGATCGAGGCGCTCGTGTCCTTGGGGAAGCTGTAGCGCTTGTCGATCGCGAGCGTCACGTCCGCCTGGAAGCGGGCGTTGTCGAAATGGATGTCGGCGACGCGGCCCACGGTCACGCCGGCGCTCCTCACCGGTGCGCGTACCTTGAGCCCGCCGATGTTGTCGAAGCGCGCCTCGACCCGGTACGTGTCGCTGCCGCGCTCCGCACCCAGGTTCCCCACCTTGAGCGAGAGCACGAGCAGGGCCGCGAAGCCGGCGGCGACGAAGGCTCCGAACCACAGGTCGATCGTCGTTCTTTCCATCCTGTTTTTTCGTCGTTCGAGAAGTTGTCGCTAGGCCCCGCCCCGGAACATGAGCGAGGTAAGGATGAGGTCCAGGGCGAGGATGGTGAGCGCCGAGCTCACCACGGTGCGCGTGGTCGCGCGCGAGACGCCTTCCGCGGTGGGCGGCGCGTCGTAGCCCTCGAACGTCGCGATGACGGCGACGGCGATGCCGAACACGAAGCTCTTCACCACGCCGTTGAGGACATCATACCGGAAGTCCACCGACGCCTGCATTTGCGACCAGAACGCGCCGTTGTCGACGCCGATCAACGCCACCGCGACGATGTAGCCGCCGAAGACGCCCATGCACGAGAAGAGCGCGGCGAGGAGCGGCATCGAGATGACGCCCGCCCAGAAGCGCGGCGCGATGACGCGCGCCATCGGCGAGACGGCCATCATGTCCATGGCGGCGAGCTGCTCGGTCACCTTCATGAGCCCGATCTCGGCGGTCACGGCGGAGCCGGCGCGCGAGGCGAAGAGGAGGCCCGTCACCACCGGCCCCAGCTCGCGCACCAGCGAAAGCGCGACCAGCACGCCGATCGATTCGGTGGCGCCGTACTTCTGCAGCGTCTCGAAGCCCTGCAGCCCGAGCACCATGCCGACGAACAGGCCCGACACGATGATGATCACCAGCGAGAGCACGCCGCTGAAGTAGACCTCGCGCATCACGAGGCGGAAACGCTGGAAGCTCGGCCCCGACGAGGCGATGAGGCGGACGAAGAACCGGGCGACCGTTCCGGTGCGCCAGATGCCGTCGATCACGCGATGCCCGAGGCTCGCCACCGGGCGGCGCAGGCGCTCAAGCATGGCCGATCCCTGCGCCAATGCGCACGTCCTCGCCGTATGCGCGCGCCGGATAGTGGAACGGCACCGGCCCCTCCAGCTCGCCCTGCACGAACTGGCGCACGTAGGGAAGCTCGGAGCGGCGCATCTCGTCCGGCGTGCCCTGGCCCACGATCACGCCGTCGGCGACCAGGTACACGTAGTCGACGATTTCCATGCACTCGACCACGTCGTGCGAGACGACGATCGAGGTGCCGCCCAGCGCGTCGTTCAGCTTGCGCATCAGGCCGCCGATCACCGCCATCGCGATCGGGTCGAGCCCCGCGAAGGGCTCGTCGTAGAGCACGAGCAGCGGATCGAGCGCGACGGCGCGCGCGAGCGCGACGCGGCGCGCCATGCCGCCCGAGAGCTCGGCGGGCATGAGGTGCTTCGCCCCGCGCATGCCGACCGCCTCGAGCTTGAGGAGCACGAGGTCGCGCACGATGGATTCTGGCAGCTGCGTGTGCTCGCGCACGGGGAAGGCGACGTTCTCGAACACGTTCAGGTCGGTGAAGAGCGCGCCGAACTGGAACAGCATGCCCATGCGCCGGCGAAGGCGATAGAGCTCCGTGGAGTCGATGCGGCCCATCGATCGCCCGGCCACCATCACCTCGCCCTCGATCGCGCGCAACTGGCCCCCGATGAGGCGCAGGAGCGTGGTCTTGCCGCTGCCCGAGGCGCCCATGATGGCGACCACGCGGCCACGCGGGACCTGCAGGTCGATGCCTTTCAGCACCGGGCGCGGGTCGCGTGCGTCGTACGAGAAATTGACCGACCGGACGTCGACCAGGGCTTCGGCGGGCACTCGGGAATTCGCGAACGAAAGGCATGCATTTTAACAGCTTTGCCTTCCCGCCCTCCCCTATAATCCCGACGTGCATCGCTCAACGCACAACGTTCGGGAGGGGACCCGGCCGTGAGCAAGCCGCGCCTGCTGCTCGTGGACGACGACCCGCTCATCGGCGAGACCCTCTCCTTCGCGCTCGCGCGCGAATACGACGTCGCGCACGCCGAGGACCGGGCCTCGTCCATCGCGATCCTCCGGGCGGGGCTCATTCCCGACGTCGCGCTGATCGACCTGGGGCTCCCGCCGGTGCCGAACCTGCCCAACGAGGGGTTCAAGCTGATCGGCGACCTGCTCGCGCACGCCCCGCAGGTGCGCATCGTGGTGCTCACCGGCCAGAACGAGGAGTCGAACGCGCGTCGCGCACGCGCGCTGGGCGCGGCGGAGTTCGTGCCCAAGCCGTGCGAGCCGGAGCTGCTGAAGAAGGCGCTCGAGCGCGCGATCGGCGCGCCCTCGATCGATCGCCGCGACGACGGCGGCCGGACGCAGGCGCTGATCGGCGAGAGCCCGCCGCTGCGGCGGCTGCGCAGCCAGGTGGATCTCTACGCCGCATCGTCCTTCCCGGCGCTCATCGAGGGGGAATCGGGCAGCGGCAAGGAGCTGATCGCCCACGCGCTGCACGACCTGAGCCCGCGCTCGCGCGAGCCGTTCCTCGCGCTCAACTGCGCGGCGATCTCGCCCACGCTCGTCGAGCCCACGCTCTTCGGCTACGCGAAGGGCGCGTTCACCGGCGCGCAGCAGGCGAAGTCCGGCTACTTCGAGGATGCCGGGGAGGGCACGCTCTTCCTCGACGAGATCGGCGAGCTTCCCGCGGACCTGCAGCCGAAGCTGCTGCGCGTGCTCGAGAACGGCGAGTACCAGCGGGTGGGCGAGACGCAGACGCGCGTGAGCCGCGCCCGCATCGTCGCGGCCACCAACCGCGACCTGCGCGCGGAGGTGCGCACCGGCCGCTTCCGCTCCGACCTGTACCACCGCCTTTCGGTCTTCGAGCTCGCGGTGCCGCCGCTGCGCGAGCTGGGCGAGGACAAGCTGCGCCTGCTCGACCACTACGCCGCGGTGTATGCGGCGAAGACGGCGAGCCGCGCCGTCGAGCTCGACCCGCCGGCGCGCGCGCGCTGGGTGGCCTACGCCTTCCCGGGCAACGTGCGCGAGCTCAAGAACATCGTGATCCGCCTCACCACCAAGTACGGCGGCTACACCGTGGGCGCGGCGGAGCTCGAGGCGGAGCTCGCCCCGCCGTCCGAGGCGCTGCGCGCCGATCCGGTCGCACGCGCCCGCGCCGAGCTGCTGTCGGGGGCGCCGTTCAGCCTCGACAACGTGCTGCGCGGGGTGGAGCAGGCCTATCTCGACGCGGCGCTCGAGATCGCCAACGGCAACATGACCCAGGCGGCGAAGCTCCTGGGCGTCTCGCGCAGCACGCTGTACGGAAGACTGGAGGCGGCCGGGCGCTCGGGTGCTAAACTGGGCGCCTCCGATCCGGGCGAGGCGCGGGGCTGACCAACGCGAACAACAAACGCCGCCGGCCCGTTGACCACCATGACGATGTATCTCGAACACTTCGGGCTGCGTGAGGCGCCGTTCCGCATCACGCCGCACACGGAGTTCTTTTTCTCCGGAGCGAACCGCGGCGCGACCCTCGAGGCGCTGATGTACGCGATCACCGCCGGCGAGGGCATGGTGAAGGTCACCGGCGAGGTGGGCGCCGGCAAGACCATGCTCTGCCGCGTGCTCATGGAGCGCCTGCCGGCGACGGTGGAGACCATCTACCTCGCGGTGCCGAGCCTCACGCGCGACGAGATGCTCGCCGCCATCGCCGCGGACCTGGAGGTGGAATCGGCCGGCGCGAACACCACCAAGCTCCTGCGCGCGCTGCAGGAGCGGCTCATCGAGATCCATGGCGCCGGGCGCCAGGTGGTCGCGCTCATCGACGAGGCGCACGCGATGCCGCTCGCGACCCTCGAGGAGATCCGCCTGCTCTCGAACCTCGAGACGGGCAAGGAGAAGCTGCTGCAGATCGTGCTCTTCGGGCAGCCCGAGCTCGACCAGCACCTCGCGCTCCCGCACATGCGCCAGCTCAAGGAGCGCATCACGCACAGCTTCGCGCTCGCGCCGCTGCCCGCGCGCGAGGTGCGCGACTACGTGAACTTCCGCCTGCGCGCCGCCGGCTACCACGGCCCGGACCTGTTCGGCGAGGAGGCCCTGCGCCTCATCGCCGAGGCCTCCGAAGGGCTCACGCGCCGCATCAACATCTACGCCGACAAGACGCTGCTCGCCGCTTTCGCCGCCGGCACGCACACGGTGAGCGCCGATCACGCGCGCGCCGCGATCAGCGACACGCAGATCGTGGTGAGCCGGCGCGCCTCGCCGCGCCGCCTCGCCGTCGCCTTCGCCGCGGTGCTGCTCGCCGGCGCCGCGCTCGGGTTCGCGCTCGCGCAATTCCTCGCCGCCCCGGCTCCGGCGCCGGCCAACGCGGCGATCGCGCAGAAGCCGTCCATCGCGCAGGCGCCCGCCGCGCTCGAGTCTCCGACGCCTCCGCCCGGCGCCCAGCCCATTCCCGGCACCCAGGCCGTTCCCGCCGCTCCCGGACCGGCCGTGGCGATCCCTGTCGCCGCCACGGGGACGGCGCCGTCGCCGGCTGCACCCACCGCTTCCCCGGGCGACCTCGACCCGGTCGCCCTGCGGCTCGCCGCGGGCCGCGAGCTCGTCTCCGCCGCCGCCCCGGGGTTCGCCGTGCAGCTCATGGTGACGGACGCGCGCCAGCATTCGTACCTCGCGAGCTATCTCGCCGACGCCGCCAAGGCGCTCGGCGCGGAGCGCCTGTACGTGGTGCCCACGACCGGTGCGGACGGCCGGCGCGTGGGCGTGCTCTACGGCACCTTCCCCGATCGCGACGAGGCCGCCAAGGCCCTCGCCGGCCTTCCCGCGCCGCTCACGCAGTTCCGGCCGTTCGTCCGCTCGCTCGACGGCGTGCGCGACGAGTCGCGTCGAGCCGTCCGTCCATGAGCCGGATGACGCATCGCGGGCGGGGAAATCGCCCCGTCCCGCGGAGGATTTTTCATTGCGTTTGACGCGCGAAAACGATATAAAGAACGCGGAGAGGGTTCTTTCCGGAAAACAAATACTTACGGAACATTCCTGATGCGTTTCCCCGCTGCCGCGCCGTGGTTGGCGTTCGCCCTGGCGCTCGCAGCCTGCGGCACGCGGCCGATCGCGCAATCCGGGGCGCACATCCAACCGGAGGCGACCCGTGCCGAGATCATTCCGGAGCCGGTGCGCGCCGTGCCCCTGCCGCCCGCGCCGAAGGCACGCGCGCCCGAGATCCGCTACTCCGTCGTGGTGGTGAACCAGCCCGTGCGCGACGTGCTGCTCGCCATGGCGCGCGAGACGAAGGTGAACTTCGACATCGACCCGTCGATCGAGGGCACCGTCACGCTGAACGCGATCGACCAGACGCTCAAGCAGATCCTCACGCGCATGTCGCGCCAGGTGGACATGCGCTGGGAGCAGCACGGCGACACCCTCGCCGTGGTGCGCGATACGCCCTACCTGCAGAACTACCACGTCGACTACGTGAACATGGCGCGCGACGTGAGCGAGACGGTGGGCATCGCCACGCAGGTGATCTCCGGATCAGTGGGCGGCGCCACGGCGCAGGGACCGACGGGCGCGAACAATTCCACGCTCACCATCACCAACACCGCGAAGAACCGCTTCTGGGAAACGCTCGAGAGGAACATCAAGGACCTCCTGCGCGAGACCGACAAGCTGCTGCCGGAGGGGAGCAGCGAGACCTTCGTGCAGAGCCACGGGCAGACGCAGGCGGCCTCCAGCCAGTCGCGCACGAGCTCCACGCGCGCGCGGATCGCGTCCACCGCGGGCACCACCAGCGCCACGTCCCCCGGCGAGAGCGCGCAGACGCAGTCGAACGAGATGACCGAGCAGCGCCTCACCTTCCGCGAGGCCGCCTCGGTGATCGTGAATCCCGAGACCGGCATCGTGTCCGTGCGCGCCTCCTCGCGGCAGCAGGAGAAGGTGCGCCAGTTCCTCGAGCAGGTCGCCGGCGCCTCCAAGCGCCAGGTGATGATCGAGGCGACCGTGGTGGAGGTGGTGCTCAACGACAACTACCAGGCCGGCATCGACTGGTCCGCGCTCGGCATCAACGGGCTGGGCTACAGCTTCACCCAGGCGTTCACCGGGCCGGACCTGCCGACCAACCCGCTGCGCCTCAACACCTCCGCCTTCACGATCCACTACAACAACCCGAACGCGGCGGCCGGAGGCTCCATCCAGAGCACCGTGAAGCTGCTCGATTCGTTCGGCAAGACGCGCGTGCTGTCGAGCCCCAAGCTCATGGTGCTCAACAACCAGACCGCGGTGCTCAAGGTGGTCGACAACCAGGTCTACTTCACGGTGAAGGCCGATACCGTGACCAACCAGACCACCTCGACCACCACCTTCACCACGACGCAGAACGTGGTGCCGGTGGGCTTCATCATGAACGTGACGCCGCAGATCAGCGCGGGCGACATGGTGACGCTCGACGTGCGGCCGACGGTCACGCGCATCATCGGCAACGTCGCCGACCCCAACCCGTCGCTCGCCGCGGCCAACATCACGAGCCTCATCCCGATCACGCAGACGCGCGAGATGGAGAGCGTGCTCAAGGTCGGCAGCGGCCAGACCGCGGTGCTGGGCGGCCTCATGCTCGACAGCTTCCAGGGCCAGCGCGACGGGCTGCCGATCGCCTCCCGCATCCCGGTCGTGGGCGACTTCTTCAGCAACCGCAACGACGTCGCGCAGAAGTCCGAGCTCGTGATCTTCATCCGGCCGGTGGTCGTGCACGACGCGAGCGTCGAGGGCGACCTCTCCTCGTACCGGCGCTACCTGCCGGGCGACGATTTCTTCAAGGACACGCGCCCGCCGCTGCCCGAAGTGCAGAAGCAGCTCGAACGCATCGAGGAAGGCAGGCTGCCGAAGCCCGACACCACGCCCGTGCCGATCGTGCCCGACACGCGCATCGCCCCGCCCGGGAGCGCATCGTGAGCCTGCTGCTCGATGCGTTGAAGCGCGCGGAGCAGGAAAAGCTCACGCGCCAGTCGGACCGCCCGCCCGAGCCCGTGCCGCGCGTGGTCCCCGCGGCGCAGCTGGCCGCGCAGGTGCTCGAGCTGCAGCCGCTGACGAGCGCCGCGTCCGCGGCGGGAGCTTCCGCGGCGCCGCGCACGGACGCGCAGCTGGCGCAAGCGGTGTTCAAGGCGAAGGCCGGCGCCGAACCGAAGTCCCGCCGCCGGATCCTCTGGGCCGCGGCGGGCGTGATTGCGCTCGTCGCGATCGCCGTGGGGATCTACTTCTGGCATTCGGTCAACGCGCTCGCGCCGCATCGACAGCCGCTCGCCGCGCCCCGGCCCGCACCGATCGCGCCCGCCCCTGTGGCGAGCCCCCAACCCGGCGCGGCCCCCGCCGACGCCGCGACCAAAGCCTCGGGCGCCGAGAGGAAGCCCCCTGCCGAGTCGGGCTTGCCCGCCGCGGCGAGCCACGGCGAGGCGAAGCGCGAAAGCACGCCCGTCGAGGACCTGCTCAAGCAGCCGCAGCCCGCCGTGGCGCCGCCCGTGCAGCTCGCGCGCGACACCGGCGAGCCGAAGCCGCGCGTCGCTCCCGCGGTCGATGCGGGCTACCGCGCGCTCCTCGCGGGCGATCTCGCCGCCGCGCGCCGCCATTACGCCGCCGCGGTCGAGGCCGACTCGACCAGCGTCGACGCGCAGCTCGGCCTCGCCACGGTCGAGGCGCGGACCGGCAACGTCGCGGGCGCCGCCCGCGCGTATCGCCGCGCGCTCGAGCTCGATCCGCGCAACGCCACGGCGCTCGCGGGGCTCGCCGCGCTCGCCGAAAACGCGCCGCCCGAGGCGCTCGAGAACGACCTGAGCGGCGAGATCGCGCAGCACCCCGACAGCGCCGCGCTCGAGCTCACGCTCGGCAACCTCTACGCCTCGCAGCGCCGCTGGACCGACGCGCAGGCGGCGTTCTTCGAGGCCGAGCGCCTGCAGCCCGAGAACGCCGACATCGCGTACAACCTCGCCGTGAGCCTGGACCACCTGGGACAGCGGCGCGCCGCCGCGGATTTCTACCGGCGCGCGCTCGAGCTGCGTGCGCACGAAGGCGCGCAGTTCGACGCCGCGGCCGCCTCGCGCCGCCTCGCGGAGCTCGCCCGCTAGAGCCTCATGGCGACGGTCCAGGCCACTCCGCTTTCCCAGATTCCGCTGGGGCAGACGCTCCTCACCAAGGGGATCATCAGCCAGGACCAGCTGAACATCGCGCTCACCGAGCAGAAGCGCTTCAAGACGCCGCTCGGCAAGGTGCTGGTGACGCTCGGCTTCGTGACCGAGGCGACGATCCGCGACATCCTCTCCGAGACGCTCGGCCAGGTGTCGATCGACCTCGAGAGCACGATCGTCGATCCGGCGGCGCTCGCGCTGGTGCCCAAGGAGATGGCGCGGCGCTACCACGTGCTGCCGGTGAGCTACGACTCGGACAAGAAGCTGCTCCTCGTCGCGGTCTCCGATCCCTCCAACGTGGTGGCCCTCGACCAGATCCGCGCGCTCGCGCGCGAGGACCTGCGCATCGAGCAGGTGCTCGCGCGCGAGTCCGACATCACCATCGGCATCGAGCACCACTACGGCTTCGAGCTCTCGATCGACGGCATCCTCAACGAGATCGAGACCGGCGAGATCGACTACCAGTCGCTCGCCGCCGACTTCGACGAGTACAGCCAGCCGGTGGTGCGCCTGGTGGACGCGCTCCTCAACGACGCGGTGAAGAGGAGCGCCTCCGACATCCACTTCGAGCCGGAGCAGGGGTTCCTGCGCATCCGCTACCGCATCGACGGCGTGCTGCGCCAGATCCGCAGCCTCCACAAGAACTACTGGGCGGCGATGGTGGTGCGCCTCAAGGTGATGAGCGGCATGAACATCGCGGAGACGCGCGCGCCGCAGGACGGACGCATCTCGCTCATGCTCTCCGGCCACCAGGTCGACTTCCGCGTCTCGTCGCAGCCGACCACGCACGGCGAGAACATCGTGCTGCGCATCCTCGACCGCGACAAGGGCATCGTGCCGCTCGAGGACCTGGGCCTGCACGCCGAGGACCTGAAGACCGTGAAGCTGATGCTCGCGCGGCCGGAGGGGATCATCCTCGTGACGGGGCCCACCGGCAGCGGCAAGACGACGACCCTCTACTCGATCCTCAACTACATCAACACCGAGGGCGTGAACATCATGACCCTCGAGGACCCGGTCGAATACCCGATGGCGATGATCCGGCAGACCTCGGTGAACGAGGTGGTGAAGCTCGACTTCGCCTCGGGCATCCGCTCGATGATGCGCCAGGACCCGGACGTGATCCTGGTGGGCGAGATCCGCGACCAGGAGACCGCCGAGATGGCGTTCCGCGCGGCGATGACCGGCCACCAGGTGTACTCGACGCTGCACACCAACTCCTCGATCGGGGCGATCCCGCGCCTCATGGACCTGGGCGTCCTGCCCGACATCATGGCGGGCAACATCATCGGCGTGGTGGCGCAGCGCCTGATGCGCAAGCTCTGCGCGCACTGCAAGTCGCCCTACGCGCCCGATCCCGCCACGCGGCGGCTCCTCGGGGTGGACGCGGACGACGAGCGCCCGGTCTACCAGGCGGTGGGCTGCGCGCGCTGCGACAACATGGGCTACCGCGGACGCGTCGCGATCATGGAGCTCTTCAAGCTCGACGCCGAGATCGACGAGCTGATCGCGCGCCGCGCCACGGGACGCGAGATCCGCGCGGCGGCGAGCGCCAAGGGCTTCCGCTCGCTCGCCGAGGACGCCGTCTCGCGCGTGCTGCTGGGGCAGACGAGCCTCGAGGAGATCTCGCGCGTGGTCGACCTCACCGACCGCGTGGTGTAGGAGAACGACCGAACGTGGCGCTTTTCGCCTACCGCGCCGTCGATTCCGAGGGACGCATCTCGAGCGGCAACCTCGACGCGGTGAACGCGATCGACCTGGAGCTGCGCCTCAAGCGCCTCGGGCTCGACCTCGTCACCTTCGACTCGGTGCAGCGCTCGACCGCGCGGCGCACGCGGCGCGTCACGCGCACCGAGCTCATCGCGTTCTGCTTCCACCTCTCGCAGCTCCTCAAGGCGGGCGTGAACATCATCGAGGCGCTCACCGACCTGCGCGACACGGTGGACAACCCCGGCTTCCGCCAGGTGATCGCCGCGCTCCTCGAGGACATCGAGGGCGGCCTCAAGCTCTCGGAAGCGATGGGGAACCACTCGTACTGCTTCGACACCGTGTTCGTCGCGCTGGTGCGCGCGGGCGAGCAGAGCGGGCAGCTCACCGAGGTGCTCGACCAGCTCGCCGACAACCTCAAGTGGCAGGACGAGATCTCGGCGCAGGCGAGGAAGGCGCTGGTGTACCCGTCGATCGTGTTCACCGTGATCATCGCCGTGATCTTCGTGCTGATGATCTTCCTCGTGCCGCAGCTCGCCTCGGCGTTCAAGTCGATGGTGCCGAAGCTGCCGCGCGAGACCGCGGTGATGGTCGCGATCTCGAGCGTCTTCGTGCGCTGGTGGTACCTCCTCATCGGCGTGCCGGCGGCGGCGGCGATCGGCGCGATCGCCTTCGCGCGCACCAACGAGGGCGCGCAGCGCGCGCTCGACGCGCTGTCGCTCAAGCTGCCCGTCCTGGGCATGATCCGCCAGAAGATCATCCTCGCCCGCTTCTCGACCTACTTCGCGATGCTGTACCGCTCGGGCATCAGCGTGCTCGACTGCATCCAGATCTGCGAGAAGATCGTGGGAAACCGCGTCATGGAGGAAGGCCTGCAGCGCGTGGGGCGCAGCATCTCCGAGGGCCAGGGGATCTCGCAGGCCTTCATCGCGACCAAGCTCTTCCCGCCGCTCGTGCTGCGCATGCTGCGCGTCGGCGAGTCGACCGGCGGCCTCGACGTCGCGCTGCTCAACGTGAGCTATTTCTACAACCGCCAGGTGCGCGAGGGCATCGACCGGCTGCAGGCGATGCTCGGCCCCGCGACGACCATCGTGCTGGGGCTGCTCATCGTGGGGATCCTCTACTCGATCTTCCTGCCGATCTACGACGTGATCGCGAAGATCAAGTTCTAGGCGCGCGATGGGCACGCAGTTCCTCTACCTCACCAACTCGCAGCTCGTCGCCATGGTGGCGCAGGGCAAGCGCATCGCCGAGCGGCGCGAATTCGCGGTGACGGCCGCGGGCGCCGCGCAGTTCGAGGCGTGGCTCGCGCTGCATGCGTCCATGCCCGTGCGGCTCTTCACCGACCTCGCCGAGGAGGACTTCCGCCTCGACGCCATCCCGCACGTCGGATCGCGCGACCGGGACGCGATCCTCGCGCGGAAGCTCGCGCAGATGTTCCGCAACACGCCGTTCCGGCACGCCGTGGTGCAGGGCCGCGAGTCGGAGGGTCGCCGCGACGACCGCGTGCTGTACACCGCGATCACCAATCCGGAGGTGCTGCGGCCCTGGCTCGACGCGATCGAGCGGCTGAACGTGCCGCTCGGCGGCATCTACTCGGCGGCGGTCTTCAGCAGCACGATGCTCGAGGCGCTCGACCTGCTCTTCCCGCACACGCTCCTCGTCACGTTCACGCCCGGCGGCGCGATGCGGCAGACCTATTTCAAGGACCGCGAGATCAAGTTCAGCCGCCTCACGCCGATCGATCCCGAGGAAGGCCAGAGCCTGGGCACCCTCATCTCCGAGGAGACGTCGCGCACCTGGCAGTATCTCGACAGCCTGCGGCACTTCGGCGAGAACGACCGCCTCGAGGTGTGCGTGCTGCTCCATTCGGGCGACCGCCTGCTGGTGCAGCCGTCGCTGCGCGATTTCGCGCAGATCCAGCACCACATCCTCGAGATGGAGCAGGTGGCCGCGAAGCTCGGCATCCGTCCCGCGCCCGCGAGCTCCACCGCGGAGGAGGTGTTCGTCTACCTCTTCCTCGCGCGTCCCGGGCGCAACCATTTCGCCTCGCTCGAGATGCGCCGCTTCGACACGCTGCGGCGCACGCGCCTCGGGCTGCGGCGCGCCGCGGCCGCGACGTTCGCCGCGTGCATCGCATGGGGCGGCTGGAACCTCTACCGCGCCCTCGAGACGAGCGACCAGGACCAGCACGTGGCGCGCGAGATGACGACCCTCAACCAGCAGTACGACCAGATCACGCGCTCCACGCCCTCCCTCGGCGTGGGCGGGACGACGATGCGCGATTCGGTCGCGTTCTACAACGCGTGGATCCGCGGCTTCCCGCGCGTGACCGACTTCATGGTCGCGCTCTCGCAGGTCTGGGCGCGCCATCCCGAGATGCGGCTCGGCCAGCTCGCGTGGATCGCGACGGACGATCCGAAGGCGATGCCGGTGCTCGGCGCGCCGCTTCCGTCCGATGCGCCGCCGGTGAAGGCGGTCGAGAGCCAGCGCCAGCAGGCGCGCGGCTCCGAAGCGCCGGCCTTCGCGGGCGGCCGCTACGAGGTGGCGCTGGTCGAGGGCACCGTGCGCGTCGCGAGCAACGATTTCCGCGACGCGCTGGGCGACGTGAACCGCCTCGCGCAGGAGCTCGAGGCGCTGCCCGGCACGCATGCCGAGGTCGTGGAGAGCCCGCTCGACACCAGCTCGACGGTGCAGATCCAGGGGCGGCACGAAGGCGGGGAGCCCGACACGATGCAGCCGCGCTTCGTGCTGCGCGTGGTGCGCGACCATGGCGGAGGCGCCTCGTGAGCCCGGTCTTCACGCGCGAGGGCTGGAAGGCGCTGCGCGCCTCGTGGCTGATCCTCGCCGTCGCGCTCGCCGCGGGCGCGACGGTCGTGTACGGCAGCCACTGGTACGGCGTGAAGGAAAAGCAGGACAGCATCGTCGCGGCACGCCGCCTGCAGGATGCCCGCTCGCGCCTCGACAACGCGCGCCGCGAGCGCGACAACCTCAACGAATCGGCCGACATGTTCCGCACGCTCCTCGCCCGCGGGCTCCTCGATCGCGAGCACCGCCTCGACCTGGTCGAGAAGGTGAACACGCTGCGCACGCGCCACCAGCTCTTCAGCCTCGACTACGAGATCGCGCCGCAGCGCACCTTGCAGCTCCCCGGAAACCGCGTGTTCCCCTCGGTGGACGTGCTGGCGAGCCGGGTGAAGCTGCGCGCCAAGGGACTGCACGAAGGCGACCTCCTCGGCTTCATCGACGAGCTGTCGCGCTCGCCGCAGGGCTTCTACCCCGTCGACCAGTGCACGCTCCGGCGCATGCCCGGCGCGCCCGACGACCTGCGCGCGCACGTGGAGGCCGACTGCACGCTCGAGTGGATCACGCTGCGCGACAAGGCGTCGAGCCATGGCTAGGCGCGCGGTCCTCGCCGGCCTGCTCGCGCTCGCCGCGTGGTGCGCCCACGCGCAGGAGGAGCTCGGCACGCTCTTCTACACACCGGCCCAGCGCGAGCAGCTCGACCACCTGCGCCGCGGCGAATCGGTGGAACCGGCCGCCGCGTCCGAGGCGGGTCGGCGCCATTCCGTGACCGGCTACGTGGAGCGCAGCGACGGCCGCGGCGTGGTGTGGATCGACGGCAAGCCCGTCGTGGTGCGCGATCCGGCGGACCGGCGCATCTTCGACCCGTCGGAGGTGCGCGCCTATTCGCGCAGCGCCGACGAGGTGAGGATCGAGCGCAAGCGCTGAGTCAAGCGCACGCCGCTCGCGCCGCCGCGCGTTTTCCGCGCGACGCGCGCATGCGCCCGGTGCACGATCGCGCCGTCGTTCGCCGAAGCTCGCCGCCATGCCGCGCCTCGGGCGCCATCGCGGCGCCTTCCTCATCCTCGCAGCGCTCGCCGTGCTGCTCGCCGCCGCGGCGCTCCTCGCCGTGGCCGGCAGCTTCCACGTCGGCGCCGCGCGCGAGCGCTCGACCGAGCGCGCGCTCGCGCTGGCGCGCGAAGCGTTGATCGCCTACGCGGCAGACCGCGACATCGACGCGGCCGTCGGTCCCGGATACCTGCCGTGTCCCGACCTCGACGGCGACGGCTGGGCGGAGTCGACCTGCGGCTCGCTCGACGGATCCAGCGGCCAGGAGCAGCGCCTGGGGCGGCTGCCGTGGAAGACGCTCGGGCTGCCGTTGCTGCGCGACGGCGACGGCGAGGCGCTGTGGTACGCCGTTTCCACCAAGTACAAGGGATTGCTCAACTGCGCGGGAAGCCGCGCCTGCGTCGACATGTCGCCCGTCGCCGCGCTCGGGACCATCACGGTGCGCGACGCGAGCGGGCACGCGTTCCACGACGGCACCCTCGCGGCGGCCGCGCGCGCCCTGCAGGGCGGCGCGGTGGCGGTGGTGATCGCGCCCGGCGCGCCGCTCGCGCGGCTGCAGGCGAACGGTACGCACGCGATGCAGCGCCGCGAGTGCGCGCCCGGCGACTGCGACGCGGACGGCCGCTGCGCCACGGTTCCCCCGCAGCGCGCCGCGCCTTGCGATCCCGCGAACTACCTCGATCGCGCATCCTCCGGCGAGGACAACGCCGCGTTCGTCGACCGCAGCGCCGCCTCGGCTCGCGCGCTCAACGCCGACGGCTTCATCGCGGGACCGGTTCGCGGCGCCGACGGCAGCGTCGAGGTGAACGACCGCATCGCCGCGGTGGGCTACGGCGACGTCATGCCCGCGATGCTGCGCCGCGTGGCGCTCGAGGTCGTGCGCTGCCTGCGCGATTACGCGACGCGGCCCGAGAACGCCGCGCGCTATCCGTGGCCCGCCGCGTCGTGCGCCGACGGTGCGGCGTTCGGATCCGCGCCGGACACCAGCGGGCTCGCGCTCGGCAGCATCGCGGATACGCCGTTCGCTCGCACGTCGCAGTCGGGCTCGGGCGCGATGCTGCCGCGCTGGTGGCGCGCCGTCGCGCGCTCGCCGGAATCGCCCGGCGAGCTGCCCACCGCGACGAACGCCTGCCGCATCGCGGTGGCGCCGGACGATCCGGGACCGATCCGCACGCTCGGCGCGGGCACTCCCTCGAGTGAGGGCGAGACCGCGGGCTTCGCGGGAAACGCCTGGTGGAGCACGTGGCTCCCGTTCGTCGCGTACGGCCTCGCGCGCGGCTTCGCGCCGGACGGCGCCGGCACGCCGAGCTGCGACGCGGGCGCGTGCCTGTCGATCGACGCGACGTCGGGCGCGCCGCTCGGGCGCGACAAGCAGGTGGTGGTGGTCGCCTCCACGAGCTGCGCCGGCGCACCCCGCTGCGATCCCGCGCTCGGATGCTCGCACCTCATCGTGGACGATTCGGGCCGCGCGCTCCATGGCATCGCATCCTATCCGTGACCGCGCGCGCGGCTTCGCGCTGCTCGAGGTGTGGATCGCGCTCGTCGTGCTCGCGCTGCTGCTGGGCGGCCTCGCGATGCCGCTCGCGGCGCAGGTGGAGATGCGGCGCGGCGAAGAGCTCGCGCGCCAGCTCGAGGAAGCGCGCGACGCGGTGATGGGGTTCGCCGCCACGCAGGGGCGCCTGCCCTGTCCCGCGGTCGACGGCGGCGACGGCACCGAGGCGTTCGCGCCCGGCGCCGACGCCTCGACCGGCGCGTGCGCCGATTTCTATGGCGGTTACCTGCCCGCGGCGACGCTGGGCGTGCATGGCGTGGATGCCCGCGGTTTCGCGCGCGATCCGTGGGCGACGCCCGCCAATCGGCTGCGCTACGCCGTCTTCGGCGGCGCGGTGAACGCGATCGCGAACCCGCTCACGCGAACCGACGGAATGCGCTCGGCGACGCTTGCGGGACTGGGAGCCGCGCCCCATTTCCTGTTCATCTGCTCGAGCGGGTCGGAGGCGAGCGCCTCGGGCTGCGGACCGGCATCACGCCAGCTCACGCGGCGCGCGGCGTTCGTGATCTTCTCGCTCGGCGCGAACGCGACCCAGGCGCCCGGAAGCGACGAGGCGCGCAACCTCGACGGCGACGCGGTGTTCGTGTCGCGCGAGGCTTCCAACGTGCCCGGCGATGCCTACGACGACGTGCTGCTCTGGGTGCCGATCCACCTCGTCACCCACCGGCTGCTCCTCGCGGGAAGGCTCCCCTGAGCGCGGCGCAACGCGCAAGCCGGCGGAACGCGGGCGCCGGGAGGGCCATCTCATAGGCAGCCTATAATGGAGAGTCCGGCGAAAGGAATGTCGATGAATCAGCGCGATACGAACCTTCCCATCCCCGACGTGCAGGCCACGCCCGATACCCGGCGCCTGGCGATCGACCGCGTGGGCGTGAAGGCCATCCGTCATCCGGTGAAGATCCGCGAACGCAGCGCGAGCACGCAGCACACCATCGCCCACTTCAACATGTACGTGGGCCTGCCGCACCATTTCAAGGGCACGCACATGTCGCGCTTCGTGGAGATCCTGAACGCCCACGAGCGCGAGATCTCGCCCGACACCTTCCGGCTGATGCTGCGCGAGATGGTGAAGAAGCTCGAGGCCGAGAGCGGCCACATCGAGATGACCTTCCCCTACTTCGTGTCGAAGAAGGCGCCGGTCTCGGGCGTCGAGAGCCTGATGGACTACGAGGTGACCTTCATCGGCGACATCCGCGACGGCCGCGAGATCTTCACGCTGAAGGTCCTGGTGCCGGTGACGAGCCTTTGCCCCTGCTCCAAGAAGATCTCGGAGCGCGGCGCGCACAACCAGCGCTCGCACGTGACGGTCGCCGCGCGCCTCAACGCCTTCGTGTGGATCGAGGACATCATCGACCGCGTCGAGAGCCAGGCCTCGAGCGAGCTGTGGGGGCTCCTCAAGCGCCCGGACGAGAAATACGTCACGGAGCACGCCTACGACAACCCGAAGTTCGTCGAGGACATGGTGCGCGACATCGCGGCGGACCTGAACGCCGACCCGCGCATCGAGGCCTACGTGGTGGAGAGCGAGAACTTCGAGTCGATCCACAACCATTCCGCCTACGCGATGATCGCGAAGGGGATGTGAGCGCGCGCGCCTAGTAGCGCTTGGTGAGGGTCATGTAGGCGCCGTCGCGGCGCATTTCGGTGCGGTTGAGGAAGCTCATCCCGAGGAGCGCGACATCGAGACCCTGCGCCTGCGCGACCACCGCCTCGACGTTGTACGCCGTGATGTTGCCGACGCTCACGCTGTCGAGGAGCACGCGGTAGGCGATGGCGCTGCCGTTGGCGGTCTGCATGCGCCCGGGCGTGCCCTTGCGATAGTCGACGCCGAGGCGGTCGGCCTCGGAGGCCGGGATCAGCACGGTGGTCGCGCCGGTATCCACCATGAAGCGGACGTGCGCGCCGTTCACCGTGCCGTCGGCGTAGAACTGGCCGCGCGAATCCGCGGGCAGCGTCACCGTGCCGCGCGTGTCGGTCTGCGACGCGGTCTCGAAATGCTGGCCCATGCCGAGCGTCTCGCGCTTGCCGTCGACCTCGAGGACGGCCTGCTCGGAATCGGCGGAGATGAGGACCACGCCCTCGGCGGTCTTCTGCCCCACGGAAATGGTGCGCGGCGTCCCGCGGCCGATCACCACCACGGCCTTGCCGGGAAAGAGCCCGATCACGTTCACGTCGGTGGCCGCAGCGCTCGCGGCGCAGAACAGCGCGCCGGCGGCGGCGAGCCGCGCAACCGTACGAATCCGCATCTGTCCAACCTCCCGTGAAACCGGTCCTCGTGTTCCGATACGCGCGCAGCGAGGGGCCGGGGCATTTTGCCACATTCCTCGCCGAGCACGGCATCGCGTGGAAGCTCGTCGCGCTCGACGAGGGCGAGCCGGTGCCGGAGTCGAGCGGGTATTTCTCCGGCCTGGGCTTCATGGGCGGCCCCATGAGCGCGAACGACGAGCTGCCATGGACGCAACCGGTGCTTGCGCTGATGCGCGACGCCGCCTCGCGCGGCGTTCCCATGATCGGCCATTGCCTGGGCGGGCAGATGCTCGCGCGCGCGCTCGGCGCGCGCGTGACGCGCCACGATCGCAGGGAAATCGGCTGGGTGCCGCTCGCCGTGGAGCGCAACGCCACCGCCCTGGACTGGTTCGGGGACATCCGCGCATTCGACGCGTTCGAGTGGCACGAGGACACCTTCGCCGTTCCCGCCGGCGCCGAGCGCATCCTCACCGGCGAGTACTGCCCGAACCAGGCCTACGTCGCGGCGGGTCTCCACCTCGGGATGCAATGCCACGTGGAGGTCACCGCGGAGATGATCGAGACCTGGTGCCGCATCGGCATCGAGGAGATCGACGAGAACATCGGCAAGAGCCCGGCGGTGCAGGACGCGCTCACCATCCGCACCGGGATGCTGCAGAAGCTGCAGCCGCTCAGCGCGACCGCGAGCCGCCTCTACGAGCGCTGGAGCCAGGGGCTCAAGCGCTGAACGGAAAAGGGGTCGGATCCCATTTTCCGACCGGCGAGTATCCGTTCCGTACCGCGGAAAATGGGATCCGACCCCTCTTTCTAGTCGCGGAAGTTCTGGTAGGAGAGCGGCACGTCGGTCACGCCGCCGCGCACCAGCTGGATCGCCTCCTGCAGCACGTCCTTCTTCGCCCCGGAGACGCGCACGACGTCGCCCTGGATCGAGCCGGTCACCTTGAGCTTCGAGTCCTTGAGCATCTTCACGATGCGCTTGGCGAGCTCGCTCTCGACGCCGTTCTTCACGATCATCTTCTGCTTCACCTTGTCGCCGCCGATCTTCTCCGGGCTCTCGAGCTTGAGGAAGCGCGCATCGACGTTGCGCCTGGCGAGCTTCGCCATCAGGACGTCGCGCACCTGGCCGAGCTTGAAATCGTCGTCGGCGTAGGCGGTGATCTCGCGCTCCTTCTCCTTGAGCTCGAGGCGCGCGTCGGAGCCCTTGAAGTCGAAGCGGTTGGCGATCTCCTTGTTCGCCTGCTCGACGGCATTCTTCACCTCGACGGCGTTGGCTTCGCAGACGATGTCGAAACTCGGCATGACGTTACCTCCGGTCGGGATTCAAGACGGGCACACAGAGGACATGGAGGACCACGGAGGACACGGAGAAGGCAGGCATTCTATCGCGCGTTCGCGGAAAGGGGCGACCGGGAGCGTAGCGCGGCCCTGACGTAAACTTCTTCCTTTTGCCTTCGCGAAGCCTCAAGCCCGTGGCCACCATCCTGCAGTCCCTTCCCGCCGGCGAGAAGGTCGGCATCGCCTTCTCCGGCGGCCTCGACACGAGCGCCGCCCTCGCCTGGATGCGCGAGAAGGGCGCCGTTCCCTACGCCTACACCGCGAACCTCGGCCAACCCGACGAGCCAGACTACGAGGCGATCCCGCGCAAGGCGCGCCAGTACGGCGCCGAGAAGGCGGTGCTGGTCGACTGCCGCGCGCAGCTCGTGGCCGAGGGCATCGCCGCGATCCAGTGCGGCGCATTCCACATCTCCACGGCGGGGAACACGTACTTCAACACCACGCCCCTCGGACGCGCGGTCACCGGCACCATGCTCGTGGTGGCGATGAAGGAGGACCAGGTCCACATCTGGGGCGACGGCAGCACCTTCAAGGGCAACGACATCGAGCGCTTCTATCGCTACGGCCTGCTCGCGAACCCGAGCCTGCGCATCTACAAGCCGTGGCTCGACCAGCGCTTCATCGACGAGCTGGGCGGGCGCAAGGAGATGAGCGAGTACCTCGCGAGGCGCGGCTTCGACTACAGGATGAGCGCGGAGAAGGCGTATTCCACCGACTCCAACATCCTCGGCGCGACCCACGAGGCGAAGGACCTCGAGTTCCTCGACAGGGGCATGCGCATCGTGAGCCCGATCATGGGCGTCGCATTTTGGCGCGAGGATGTGGCGGTGAAGCCCGAGACCGTCACCGTCGGCTTCGACGAAGGGCGGCCGGCCTCGCTCAACGGGCAGGGCTTCCAGGACGCGGTCGCGCTCTTCGCCGAGGCGAACGCGATCGGCGGCCGGCACGGGCTCGGCATGTCGGACCAGATCGAGAACCGCATCATCGAGGCGAAGAGCCGCGGCATCTACGAGGCGCCGGGCATGGCGCTGCTGCACCTCGCGTACGAGCGCCTCGTCACCGGCATCCACAACGAGGACACCATCGAGCAGTACCGAGCGAACGGACGGCGCCTCGGGCGGCTCCTCTACCAGGGACGCTGGTTCGATCCGCAGGCGATGATGCTGCGCGAGACCGCGCAGCGCTGGGTCGCGCGCGCGGTGACGGGCGAGGTGGCGGTCGAGCTGCGCCGCGGCAACGACTATTCGATCCTCGACACGAAGAGCCCGAATCTCACGTACAAACCCGAGCGCCTCACGATGGAGAAGGGGGAGGCGTTCTTCACGCCGGCGGATCGAATCGGGCAGCTCACGATGAGGAACCTCGACATCGTCGACACGCGCGACAAGCTGCGCATCTATTCGGAGACGGGGCTCCTCGGCTCGGGCGGCGGCATGCCGCTGCTGGGCGACGATTCGGACAAGTAGCGAAAAGGGGTCACATCCCTTTTTCGTCACCTTTTCGCATCACGCTTCGACCTTCCCGAGCAGCAGGTATTCCATCAGCGCCTTCTGCACGTGCAGGCGGTTCTCGGCCTCGTCCCAGACGACGCTCTGCGGCCCGTCGAGGACCTCGGCCGAGACTTCCTCGCCGCGATGCGCGGGCAGGCAATGCATGAAGAGGGCCTTCGGCGCGGCGGCGCCCATCATCTCGGCGTCGACCGTGAACGGCGCGAAGGCCCGCTTGCGCTGCTCCTCTTCGCCCTCCCAGCCCATGCTGGTCCACACGTCGGTGGTGACCAGGTCCGCGCCGCGCGCCGCGTGCAGCGGATCATCGAGCACCTGCACGCGATCGCGATCGGAAGCCTCCAGCATCTCCGGCGCGACGCCGTAGCCTGGCGGCGTCGCGATGCGCAGCTCGAAGTCGAAGAGCCGCGTCGCCTGGATCCACGTGTTGCACATGTTGTTGCCGTCGCCGATCCAGGCGACCGTGCGCCCTGTGACCGGCCCGCGGTGCTCCACGAACGTGTAGAGGTCCGCGAGCACCTGGCACGGATGGTAGTCGTTGGTGAGCCCGTTGATGACCGGCACGCGCGAGTGCGCGGCGAAGCGCTCGATGATCGAGTGCTCGAAGGTGCGGATCATCACGATGTCCACCATGCGGGAGACCACGCGCGCCACGTCCTCGATCGGCTCGCCGCGGCCGAGCTGCGTCTCGCTGGTGTTCAGCACGATCGAGGAGCCGCCCAGCTGGTGGATGCCCGCCTCGAACGAGACGCGCGTGCGCGTGGAGCTCTTCTCGAACACCATCGCGAGCATGCGGTCGACCAGCGGCTGGTAGGCGACGTAGTTCTTGAAGCGTTCCTTGATGACGCGCGTGCGCCGGAAGAGGTGCTCGAACTCCTCGCGCTCGAGGTCGCGAAGCTGCAGGAAATGCTTCACGCGGCGGCGGCCGCGGGCGCCTCGGCGAGGAACGCCTTCACGAGCGGCGCGAGGATCGAGACCAGTTGCTGCGCTTCCGCTTCCCGGATCACGAGCGGCGGCAAGAGGCGGATCACCCGCTCGGCGGTCACGTTCATCACGAGTCCCGCGCCGAGCGCACGGTCCACCAGGCCGGCGCAGGGACGGTCGAGCTCCACGCCGATCATGAGCCCCATGCCGCGCACTTCCTTCACGCCCGCGACGCCGGAAAGCTCCTGGCGCAGGCCGCCCTGGATGACCTGGCCCATGTGATGCGCGTGCGCGAGGAGGCCTTCCTTCTCGATCACGTCGAGCGTCGTGTATGCGGCGACGCTCGCGAGCGGGTTGCCGCCGAAGGTCGAGCCGTGGTTGCCCGGCCTGAACACCTTCGCCGCGGCGCCGCGCGCGACGCACGCGCCGATCGGCACCCCGGAGGCGAGCCCCTTGGCGAGCGGCATCACGTCCGGGACGATGCCCGCCCATTGGTGCGCGAACCACTTCCCGGTGCGCCCGATGCCGCTCTGCACCTCGTCCACCATCATGAGCCACTGCTTGCGGTCGCAGGTCGCGCGCACCTTGCGCAGCCACTCGAGGTCGGCGACGTTGATGCCGCCCTCGCCCTGCAGCACCTCGAGCAGCACCGCGACCACCGACTGGTTGTCCGCGAGGCGCTCGATCGCCGCGATGTCGTTGTAGGGCACGCGCAGGAACCCGCCCATGAGCGGCTCGAAGCCCGCCTGCGCCTTGCGCGAGCCCGTGGCCGAAAGCGTCGCGAGCGTGCGCCCGTGCCACGCCTTCTCCATCACGATGATGGCGGGGCTTTCCACCCCGCGCTGGTGGCCGTAGAGGCGCGCGAGCTTGATCGCAGCCTCGTTCGCCTCGGAGCCGGAGTTGGCGAAGAACACGTTCTCCATGCCCGAGAGCTCGCAGATCCTCGCCGCCGCGCGCTCCTGCTCGGGCACGCGGAAATGGTTCGAGATGTGCATGAGCTTCGCGACCTGGTCGCAGATCGCGCGCGTGAGCACCGGGTGCGCGTAGCCCAGGCCGTTCACCGCGATGCCGGCGAGGCCGTCGAGGTAGCGCCGGCCCTCGGTGTCGTACAGCCACGCGCCCTCGCCGCGCACGAAGGCGACCGGGTGCGGGGCGTAGGTCTGCATCAGGTGCTCTGCGGTCATGTCGGCCTCTCGAGGACGAATGATGGCTTCAGAAACGAGAACGGCGGCCCGCGGGCCGCCGTCGGCCTGGTCGGGGCTCCGGCTAGCTGCGTGCGCCGGAATGCGCCTTGATGCGCGCCGCGAGGCGGCTCTTGTGTCGCGCCGCCTTGTTCTTGTGGATGACGCCCTTGCGCGCGAGCGAGTCGATGGTCGACTGCTCGGCCTTGTAGGCTTCCTGCGCGGCCTTGGCGTCGCCCGAGTCGACCGCGGTGTGGATCTTCTTGATCGCGGTGCGGATCTCGGAACGCATGCTCACGTTGTGCGCGCGCTGGCGGATGGATTTGCGGGCGCGCTTGGCGGCCTGCTTGGTGTTGGCCATGTGTGGGTGATCCCGTGAAAGTCGGAAGGGCAAAAGTCGGAAGAACGAAGCCTGCTATGATACACCACTTGTCCATACGAAACAAAGCCCTAGATTGAATCTCCTCAGGGCCGCCGCTTCCGTGAGCGGCATGACGCTGCTGTCGCGGATCACGGGGCTCGCGCGCGAGATCCTCCTCGCAAACTCCTTCGGTGCCGGCCTCGCGTTCGACGCGTTCGTAGTCGCCTTCCGCATTCCCAACCTGCTGCGCCGGCTGTTCGCCGAGGGCGCGTTCTCGCAGGCGTTCGTGCCGGTGCTCGGCGAGTATCGCGGCCGCCAGGGCGACGAGGCGACGCGCGCCCTCGCCGGCAAGGTCCTCGCCGCGCTCTCCGCCGGGCTCTTCGTGGTGACCGCGATCGGCGTCATCGCCGCGCCGGCCGTGGTGTACCTCAGCGCATCCGGCTTCGCCGCGGACCCGGAGAAATTCGCGCTCACCACGACGATGGTGCGCATCTGCTTCCCGTACATCCTCTTCATCTCGATCGTTTCGTTCGCAGCGGGCGTGCTCAACACGTGGGGCGCCTTCAAGACGCCGGCGTTCACGCCGGTGCTCCTCAACCTGTGCTTCATCGGGTTCGCGTTGTGGGTGGCACCGCACCTCGCGCGTCCCGTGCTCGCGCTCGCGTGGGCGGTCTTCCTCGGCGGCCTGGTGCAGCTGCTCTTCCAGATCCCCTTCCTCGCGCGCATCCGCATGCTGCCGCGCCCGACCTGGGAGCCGAAGGACCCGGGCGTGCGCCGCATCCTCAAGCTCATGGCGCCCGCGGCGCTCGGCGTCTCGGTCGCGCAGGTGAGCCTGCTCATCAACACGCAGATCGCCTCGTGGCTGGGCGACGGCCCGGTCTCGTGGATCTACTACGCCGACCGGCTGATGGAGTTCCCCTCGGCGCTGCTGGGCGTCGCGCTCGGCACCGTGCTGCTGCCCTCGCTCGTGCGCCACCACGCGGCGCAGGATCCGGTCGCCTACTCGCGGCTCCTCGACTGGGGCTTGCGCATGACGCTCCTCCTCGCCGCCCCGGCCGCGGTGGGCCTCGGGATGCTCGCGGTGCCGCTCATCGCCACCCTCTTCTGGCACGGCGAGTTCACGCGCATGGACGTGCTCATGACGAGGAACGCGCTCCTCGGCTACGCCGTGGGCCTGCTCGGCATCATCCTCGTGAAGGTGCTCGCGCCCGGGTTCTACGCGAAGCAGAACATCCGCACGCCCGTGAAGGTGGCGATCGTGACGCTCGTCGTGACGCAGCTCCTCAACGCGCTGCTCGTGCCGTGGCTGCGGCATGCCGGGCTCACGCTCGCGATCTCGCTCGGCGCCTGCTTCAACGCCGGCTGGCTGTGGTGGCTCATGCGCCGCTCGGGGAGCTATCGGCCGGAGCCGGGATGGGCCGCCTTCCTCGTGAAGCTCGCGGTCGCGCTCTACCTCATGGGCGGGGCGCTCTGGTACTCGATGGGGCACGAGTCGTCGTGGTTCGAGATCGCCGCCGGGCCGCGCGTCGCGAAGCTCGCCCTCGTGATCGTCATCGGAGCCGCGGCGTACTTCGCCTCGCTCGCGATCATGGGATTTCGCATGCGCGACTTCTCGCGCCACGCGTGAGGCCCGGAACGGCGATGCGCATCGTCCGGCACGCGAAGCCCGGCGGCCCGCCGACCGCGATCGCGATCGGCAGCTTCGACGGCGTGCACCGCGGGCATGCCGCGATCCTCGAGCGCCTGCGCGCGTGCGCGGCCGAGCGCGGGCTCGCGCCGGCGGTGCTCACGTTCGAGCCGCTGCCGCGCGAGCTCCTCGCGCCGCAAAGCGCCCCGCCGCGCCTCACCTCCCTGGGCGAGCGGCTTGCCGAGTTCGCGCGGCACGGCATCGCGATCGCCTTCGTCGAGCGCTTCGACCGGCGTTTCGCGAGCCTCGACGCGGAGGCCTTCGCGCGGCGGCTCGCGCACGAATATGGCGCGCGCTTCGTGCTGGTCGGCGAGGACTTCCGCTACGGCGCCCGGCGCGCGGGCGACGCGCAATCCCTGCGACGCTCGGGCGCGGCGCTCGGGTTCGAGGTGCAGACGCTTCCCGCGGTCGCGGAAGCCGGCGCGCGGATCTCGAGCACGCGCGTGCGCGAGGCGCTCGCGCGCGCCGACTTCGGCGAGGCGGCGCGCCTCCTAGGGCGGCCCTACGCGATCCGCGGGCGCGTCGTGCATGGCACGAAGCGCGGGCGCGGGCTCGGCTTCCCGACCGCGAACGTGCGGCTCTCGCGGCCGCGCTCGGCTCTCTCGGGCATCTTTGCGGTAAGATGTCATGGCGTGGCAACTCGCGGACTCGAGGGAGTGGCGAGCCTCGGAATCAACCCGGCCGTGCGGCAAGGCGGCCCGGCGACTCTCGAAGCGTTCCTCTTCGATTTCAGCGGCGATCTCTACGGGCGCCGCATCTCCATCGAGTTCCTCAAGAAGCTGCGCGACGAGGCGCATTTCGCCTCGCTCGAGGCGCTCGCCGCCCAGATCGGGCGCGATTGCGAAGACGCCCGGGCCTTTTTCCGCGCCGCACGCTGAAGACTCCGATGCCGAACGACACCAGGACGAAGACCGACTACAAGCGAACGCTCAACCTGCCGGAGACGCCGTTCCCGATGCGCGGCGACCTCGCGAAGCGCGAGCCCGGCTGGATCGAGCGCTGGCGCGAGACGCGGCTCTACGAGCGCCTGCGCGAGCAGTGCAAGGGCCGGCCGAAATATGTCCTGCACGACGGGCCGCCGTACGCGAACAACGACATCCACATCGGCCACGCGGTGAACAAGATCCTCAAGGACCTGGTGGTGAAATCGAAGACCATGGCCGGCTTCGATTCGCCCTACACGCCGGGCTGGGATTGCCACGGCCTTCCCATCGAGCACCAGATCGAGAAGAAGTACGGCCGCGGCCTCGAGCCCAACAAGGCGCGCGCCCTGTGCCGCGCCTACGCGGCCGAGCAGGTCGAGCGCCAGAAGAAGGACTTCGTGCGCCTGGGCGTGCTCGCCGACTGGGACCATCCCTACCTCACGATGGATTTCGCGACCGAGGCCGCGGAGATCCGCGCGCTCGGGCGCATCTGGAGGAACGGCCTGCTCTATCGCGGCCTCAAGCCGGTCAACTGGTGCATCGAGTGCGGCTCGGCGCTCGCGGAAGCGGAGGTGGAGTACGAGGACAAGACCTCGAGCGCGATCGACGTCGCGTTCGCCGCCGCCGATCCGGACGCCGTCGCGAAGGCGTTCGACGCCGAGCGCTCGAATGCGCCGATCCTCGCGGTGATCTGGACCACGACGCCGTGGACCCTTCCCGGCAACCGCGCGATCGCCGCGCACCCGGATTTCGTCTACGAGCTCGTCGCCACCGAGAAGGGCGCGCTCATCCTCGCCGCCGATCTTCGCGCCGCGTGCCTCGAGCGCTACGGCCTCACCGCCAGGCGGGTCCTCGGCCGCGCCTCGGGCGTCGCGCTCGAGGGCCTCCTCTTCCGCCATCCGCTCGAGCCGCGCGACGTGCCGGTGGTGCTGGGCGAGCACGTCACGCTCGACGCGGGCACCGGCCTCGTGCACACGGCGCCCGCGCACGGCGCCGAGGACTTCGAGATGGGCGTGAAGTACAAGCTCGCGCTCGACCAGCCGGTCGACGACGCGGGCCGCTTCAAGGAGGGCGTGCCGCAGTTCGCCGGCATGAACGTGCGCGAGGCCGAGAAGCCGATCCTCGCCGCGCTCGAGAAGAACGGCGCGCTCCTCCACGCCGCCGCGCTGCGCCACAGCTATCCGCACTGCTGGCGCCACAAGACGCCGATCATCTTCCGCGCCACCACGCAGTGGTTCATCGGCATGGACATGCCGGCGAACGTCGGCAAGCCCGGCACCGAGGGCCGGTCGCTGCGCGAGCTCGCGATGCACGCGATCAACAACACCACGTTCTATCCGTCGTGGGGCCGCTCGCGCCTGGTCGCGATGATCCAGAACCGTCCCGACTGGACGCTCTCGCGCCAGCGCTACTGGGGCGTGCCGCTGCCCTTCTTTCTCGACCGCGAGAGCGAGGAGCTGCATCCGCAAACCGATCGCCTGCTCGAGGAGGCGGCGAGGAAGGTGGAGCTGGGCGGCATCGAGGCGTGGTTCGCGGCCACCTGCGAAGACTTCGGCGTCGATCCCGCGAGGTACCGCAAGCTCAGCGATACGGTCGACGTCTGGTTCGACTCGGGCACGACGCACTTCACGGTGCTGCGCAAGCTCGCCGACTCGAAGTACCCGGCCAACATCTACCTCGAGGGGAGCGACCAGCACCGCGGCTGGTTCCAGTCGAGCCTGCTCACCGGATGCGCGATGGACGGCCGCGCGCCCTACGACTCGCTCCTCACGCACGGCTTCACCGTCGACGGCCAGGGCCGCAAGATGTCGAAGTCGCTCGGCAACGTGATCGCGCCGCAGAAGGTGACCGACACGCTGGGCGCGGAAATCCTGCGCCTGTGGGTCGGGTCCACCGACTACTCGGGCGAGCTCTTCATCTCCGACGAGATCCTGAAGCGCGTCGTCGAGAGCTACCGGCGGCTGCGCAACACGCTGCGCTTCCTGCTCGCCAATACCGCGGACTTCGACGCGGCGAAGGACCTCCTCGCGCCGGAACGCTGGGTCGAGATCGACCGCTACGCCCTCGCGATGACGCGCGAGATGGCCGCCGCCGCGATCGAGGATTACCGCAGGTTCGAGTTCCACCTGGTCGCGCAGCGCCTGCAGAATTTCTGCTCCGAGGACCTGGGCGGCTTCTGGCTCGACGTGCTGAAGGATCGCCTGTACACGACGCCCGCGAATTCGGCCGCGCGCCGCAGCGCCCAGTCGGCGCTGCACCACGTGACGCAGATCGTGCTGCGCCTCATGGCGCCGATGCTCTCGTTCACGGCGGAGGAAGCGTGGTCGGTGCTCCATCCGGGAAGCGAGGACAGCATCTTCTTCCACACGTGGAAGGACGTGCTGCCGGCGCAGGAAGGCGAGCCCGCGCTCCTCGCGCGCTGGAAGCGGCTGCGCGAGATCCGCGCGGGCGTCATGAAGCGCCTCGAGGAAGCGCGCGCCTCGGGCGCCATCGGCTCGTCGCTGCAGGCCGAGGTGACGCTCGAAGCGGGCGGCGCGGACCTCGCGCTGCTGCGCTCGCTGGGCGACGACCTGCGCTTCGTCCTCATCACCTCGAAGGCGAGCGTGCGCGCGTCGAGCGGCGAGGGAATCGTGAACGTCGAGGTCGCGCCGAGCGCCGATCCCAAATGCGAGCGCTGCTGGCACTACCGCGCCGACGTGGGAAGCGATCCGGCGCATCCCACGATCTGCCGGCGCTGCGTCGGCAACCTCGCCGGGCCCGGGGAGGCGCGCGCCCATGCGTGAGTCGCCGTGGGCGTGGATGCGCTGGCTCGGCCTCTCGGCCGCGGTGGTCGCGCTCGACCTCGCGACCAAGGCCTGGGTGGGCGCGGTGTTCGCGCCCGGCGAGGGCCGCGACCTCACGTCGTTCCTGCGCATCGTGCTGGTCTACAACAAGGGAGCGGCGTTCAGCTTCCTCGCCGATGCGGGCGGCTGGCAGCGCTGGTTCTTCACCGTGATCGCCGTCGTGATCGCGGTGGCGATCGTGGTGGCGCTGCGGCGCCAGCACCGCGAGCCGCTGGTGGCCGCGGCGCTCGCGCTGGTCCTCGGCGGCGCGCTGGGCAACCTCTGGGACCGCCTCACGCTCGGGCGCGTGGTCGACTTCGTGCTCGCGCACTGGAACGAGCACGCGTTTCCCGCCTTCAACGTGGCCGACTCCGCCATCACCATCGGCGTGGCGCTGCTCCTCTGGGAGAGCGTGCGCCCGAAGGGCCGGCCGATCGCCGCCGCCGCGCACCGGGAGGGGACATGAGCGACAAGCGCGCCGCCTCCGCGCAGGAGGAGGCCGAGATCCTGCTCGCGAAGCCGCGCGGCTTCTGCGCCGGAGTCGACCGCGCCATCGCGATCGTCGAACGTGCGCTGGAGACGCACGGGGCGCCGATCTACGTGCGCCACGAGATCGTGCACAACAAGTACGTGGTGGATGACCTCCGCGCGAAGGGCGCGGTGTTCGTCGAGGAGCTCGCGGAGGTGCCGGCGGGCGCGACGGTGATCTTCTCCGCCCATGGCGTCTCGCTCGAGGTGCAGCGCGAGGCGCGGGCGCGCGGCCTCAAGGTGTTCGACGCCACCTGCCCGCTGGTGACGAAGGTGCACGTCGAGGTGGCGCGCATGCGCGACCAGGGTCGCGAGGTGGTGATGATCGGGCACGAGGGCCATCCCGAAGCCGAGGGCACCCTCGGCCAGTCCGATTCCGGGATGCACCTGGTCGAGAACGAGGCGGACGTGGCGAAGCTCCAGGTGCGCGATCCGCAGAAGCTCGCCTACGTGACGCAGACCACGCTCTCGATGGACGACTGCGCCCGCGTGATCGCGGCCCTCAAGGCCCGCTTTCCCGCGATCGTCGGGCCGAAGAAGGACGACATCTGCTACGCCACGCAGAACCGCCAGGATGCGGTGAAGATCATGGCGCCGCAATGCGACGTGGTGATCGTGGTGGGCTCGCCCAACAGCTCCAACTCCAACCGCCTGCGCGAGGTGGCGCGCAACCTCGGGCGCGAGGCTTATCTCGTGGACGATGCCGACGAGCTGCGGCCGGAATGGCTCGCGGGCAGGAAGCGCGTAGGTCTCACCGCCGGCGCCTCCGCCCCCGAGGTCCTGGTGCACGAGGTCCTCCTTCGGCTGCAGTCGATGGGCATCGCGCGCGTGCACGAGCTCGAGGGCATCGACGAGCGCATCATCTTTCCGCTGCCGCGCGGCATGGGCAACGCCGGCTAGCTGTCGCGGCCGAGGCCCCTCACCGGCGGGGCGAAGCGCACCTCCACGCGCTTCACGCTCTTCACCTTGCGTCCCTCGCGCAGCGCCGGCTCGAAGCGGGCCGTGGCGAAGGCCTTCACGCACGCGTCGCGGTAGCGCGGCGGCAGCGTCGAGCCCAGCACCTGCACGCGATCCACGTCGCCGCGCTCGTTGATGCGGAGCTCCATGCGCAGCGTGCCGTAGTAGTCGACGCCCTGGCGATCGTCCGGATAGGGCAGGTCGATGCGGCGCAGCGGATAGGCCTTCCGGTCGACCTCGTTTTCGGGAAAGTAGCGCGCGGGAACGCGGTCGATCCAGCCGATGGCGCCGGCGGCGATCGCGGCGAGCGCCAGGGCGGCGACGAAGTGCGCGGTACGCAGGCGGAGCTTCATGGTCTCAAAGCGAAGCGCCCGGCCGCGGGGCCGGGCGCTTCGCCGGTCGCCTCGATCCTCAGTTCAGCAGCTCACGCCACAGCACGCGCTTGCCGATGGAGCCGGCGAGCGGGTTGTCCGGGTTGCCGAACACCGGATGCTTGTCGTCCGAGGTCGTGACCGTGGTCACCACGCGGCCGTCCGGCAGGCGGTAGGTGTTGGTACCGACCGCGATCGAGTTGCCGATCCGCTGGCCCGCGACCTGTCCGGTCATCGTGCTCACGAACTGGCCCGTCGTGTAGTCGAAGAAGTACAGGAAGCTCGAGCCGCCGACCGTGCAGACGCTGTCCTCGGGGATGTTGGTCGCCACCGCGAGCACGCCGAGCTGCAGCTTCGGATCCACGTTCACGCGCTCGCCGTCGCCCGCGAAGCTGCCGGGGCTGAAGTCGAGGAACCAGCCGCAGTTGGTCCCGAGGTCGACCGGCTGCTGGCTGGTCGAGCGCGTATTCTGGTCGATCACCGTGAGCGTCTGCTTGACGAGGCAGCTGCCCGTCGCGTGCACGTCGCCCAGCGGCGTGGCGTCGAGGTCGTCGCGCAGCGCGTAGAACGATTGCTGCGGCTGCGGCGGGGCGCCGACGTCGGAGGCGCCCAGGTAGCGGCCGGTGCCGACGAACACCATCGGCGTCGTCTTGATGAGACCCAGCTCCGGCTTGGTCGTCACCGGCTGCGGGACGCCGCCGGACTCGAAGAACGCCATCTTGAACGCGTCGACGCCCGACGGTGCGATGCTGTTGTTGATGTCGAAGCGCCAGAGGTTGCCCAACATGTCGCCGCCGTAGACGCGCTGCATGGTGTTGTCGTCCAGGCCGTCGTCGACCCAGGCGCTGATCCTGCCGAGGCCCGAGGGCGAGCTCGAAGTGCCCACGCCGGTGCTGATGGTGAACCGGAGGGCGCCCGTGTTCGCGTTCACCACGTAGAGCCGGCCCACGCCGTCGCCGTTGTTGTAGCCGGAGCTGAACACCACCACCCAGCTCTGGTCGGCGAGCTTGCCGATGATCGGGTTGCCGAACGTGAGGCCGAGGTTCGCGTCGCTGAACTCCCACAGCACTTTGGGCGTCGCGGGATTGGTCACGTCGAGCGCGTAGTAGCCCTTGCCGCCCGCGTTCAACCCGCCCACGAGCACCGTGCGCCACGCCGTCCCGCTCCACACGTCGCTCACCGTCGGCGAGCCGTCGACGTAGAACTGGTGCGCGTTCGAGTAGTTGTCGTCGGCGAGCGCCTTGAGGTTCGGCAGCACGAACGAGGGGATGTAGGCCCACAGCTCGGTGCCGCTGGTGGCGTCGAAGGCGTGCAGCATGCCATCGTTCGCCGCGACGTACACCGCGCCGTTGCGCGTGATCCCCGACTTGAAGGCCTGGTAGTTGTTCTCGGTGTAGTTGAACGGCGGGGTCTTCACGTAGACCGGCTTGCCGTTGATGATGTCGCCCAGCACGTGCTCGCGGAAGCGGTAGAGCTGCACGGCGTTGCTGCCGCGCTCCTCGAAGCCGTTCTCCCCGCGCAGGTAGTTCACGAGCGTGGCCGTCGTCGCGGCGGCGGTCTGCGTCGAGCTCCAGCCGGTCGCCTGCGAGAGCAGCGGCGCGCTGGTCGGAGAGAAGTACTGGTTCATCTGCGCCGTCGTGAGTTGCGTGGCGAGGCTCGCCGCATCGAAGTTCGTCTTGGCGCCGTTGAGGAAGGTGAAGATCGTGCGCGTGTCGGTGGTCGTGCCGACCGACGCGTCGATCGTCGACTGGCCGGACCACACGGCGGTGGAGGAGATCGAGCCGGTCACGAGGTCGATGGTGCGCGCCTGCACGTCCCCATCCCACTTCACGGTGCGGTAGTTCGCGACGAACGCGAAGTTGTCGCCGGCGACCGGCTCGAGGTTCGAGGTCGCCGCGGCGGCGCCCGACGCCTCGCGCGTGGAGACGCCCGCGAGCGCCGTGCGCAGCCCCGAGACCAGCAGGTCCGGGTTCTTCGCGCTGAAGTACTCGCCGTGGCCGTTCACCGCGGCATGCCACAGGTCGTCGATCGTGGTGAGCGTGTCGCCGGTCGGGATCGGCCAGTCCTTGGTGCCGGACACGATCGCGTTGAAGTCGGCGGATCCGCCGGTGAGGTAGTCGGACGAGAACTGCAGCTGCCCGTTGGTGCCCAGGCCCAGCGTGAACGTCGTCATGTGCTGGGTCGCCTTGTTGTCGGTTCCGGACACCGGCACGTTGTCGTTGCAGACGTCGCTGCCCAGCGCGCCCGTGCAGTTGCCGAGCGAGCTGTTGCGCAGGTCCGTGTTGTAGTAGTAGGCGGCCGCGTCGGCGAGCGTCTTGGTGGTGAGGCCGCCATCGTACTGCGGGCGCGGCGTGGCGCTCGCGTTCGAGTCCTGGCTGGTCGACAGCGTGTTGCCGTTCACGTCGACCGGGTAGTTGGTGTCGTTGTTCCAGTACCCGTCCGTGGTGAGGATCAGGAAGTTCTGCTGGCACGAGTACTGCACCGGATCGGCGCCCAGCTTGCCGGCGTAGTTGCGCCCGGCCTTGGAGAGGGCGACGCGCAGCGGCGTTCCGCTGTTCGGGCTCTGCGCGTAGAACTTGGTGTACCAGGTGTCCTTCTGCGTCTGGTCGAAGTCCGAGATCGGCAGGTAGTTGGTGGTCGCGGCCGCGGACGGCGTCGTCTGGATGTTGAAGAAGCCGACGCGGTAGGTCGATCCGATGCTCGCGAAGGCGCGCCCGGCGCCCGACTTCATCATCAGGATGCGCGTGCGGTAGTAGCTGTACCAGTTGGCGAAGTTCTGCGTCTCGTCGGTGCCGCCGGGGCCGGAGGTCGTGCTCACGACCACTTTCTGGAACGGCACCTTGACGAGCGCCGTGGCGGTGTAATTGAGGCTGCCCGCGCTCTTGTTGACGACCGGCGTCACGTTGAGCGAGGTCGAGTTCGGCGCGAAGATCCACACCACGTTGTTCGCGACCGTCGCCGTGAACGTGCCGCTCGAGTTGATCTTCGAGGCGATCTGCGAGGCGATGGTGGTGATGCTGCTGGTGGTGGAGCCGGAGTTCGACGCGATGGTCGTCGCGCCCACCGTCACCGAGCTCCACTTCACGTTGTTCGCGCTGCTGATGGTGATGATGGAGTACAGGGCCGCCGTGGTCGGGATCATGCACTCGCGGTAGAACGTGCTGGTCGGGTCCTGGTAGTTTTGCGGCGCCGAGCCGGTGTAGGTGTAGTAGTACGCGGGCTGCGCCGTGTCGAGCGGGCTGGGCGCCGTGCCGCTCGGGCTCGCGCCGGTAGTCGCGGTGAACGCGGTGAAGCTCGTCGCGAGGTTGACGCTGCCGGTCTGCGCGATGCCGTCGGTCCATGCCGCGGTGAAGGACGAATTCGGGAAATCCGTGCCATCGGAATGCTTGGCGGGCACGTAGGCGATGTCGGGGCGGTAGTAGATCGAGTTGCACTGGGACGACTTGTATCCCACCGAGTTGAAGAACGGCTGCGACTCGTCCGGCGCGTGGCTCCACGCCATCGAGCCCGAGGCGTCGAGCACGAAGCTGATGTTCGGCTTCACCACGCCGCTCGAGCTGCTCGCGAGCGGAGTGGGCGAGATGTCGATCAGCGCGCCCGAGGCCGGAAAGGCCGCGAGGGCGAGCGTGAGCGCGGCCGCGACGAGGCGCGTGCGCAGGATCGGGGCGGACTCAAGGCGTTCCATGAACGTCTCCCAGGAGGAGGCTTCTCGTTGTCACAGCAGGATCACGGCCTGCACGTAGCTCACGGTGTTCTTCGCACCGTTCACGCGGGCGGTGATGCGGTAATAGACCTGGTTCTTGACCTTCAACGCGTAGGTCGAATAGTCGGGCGCATCCTGCGAGCTGCCGGCCGCGTTGTTGCTCGCGGTGGCGCAGCTCTGGCCCGGGTCGTTGATGGTGCCGGGGATGGAGCACATGCGCTGGATGAGGTAGTAAGTGTGGTTGCCGCTGCCGTCCACGTTGCCCGCGTCGAACGCCTTCACGGGTTGCGTCGGATCGGAGCCCCCCCAGTCGACGCCGTCGGTGCCGCCGTACGTGGCGTTGCCGGTGATGTCGAGGTTGTCCTGGCGCGTCGAGTAGTAGCCCGCCGTCGAGTTGTCGCTGTCGAGCGTGTTGCGGTTGGTGATGAGCCAGGTGCGCGCCGCCTCGATGCCGGTGTCCCCGGTGGCGACCGCCGATTCGCGGAAGCCGATGTTGCCGGCGACGAGCGTGCCGGTGTCGAGCGAGCGGACCATGCCGATCGCCGCGAGCGTCATCGCGACGAGCGCGATCAGCGCGATCAGCAGCACCACGCCGCGCTCGCGCCGCCCACGCGGTGCGCGGCGATCCAGCGTGCGCAAGCTTCGCGTCCTCATGACGGCCTCCAGATCATGTTGCGCAACGGCACTACCGTCTGGAAGAGCTTGTAGCGGTAGCATTTCCAGTCCGTCGGCGGAGCGCCGGTCGGTGCCGTGGCGGAGAGGTCGATGTCGGCCTGGCCGGTGAGGTCGGCCGGCTTGTTGTTGAAGGCGTCGAACCAGGACTTGCTGATCTGCGCGGCATCGGGATGGTTCGGGTCGCTGGTGGCGTCGCACGCCGTGCCCGACTTGGGCTTCTCCTTGAGGCCGTTGCGGGCGGTGATCTCGATCGCAGCGGCGAGCACGCGCGAGGCCTCGTTCGAGGTGGCGAGCGCGCCGCGATCCCACTGGTCGACCTGCCCGTCTCCGGCGGGCGTCGTGGGATTGGGAGTCCCGTCGAAGTCCTTGCCGTACACCGCGCGCAGGCTCACGATGTTGTCCACCATCACCGAGTAGTTCGCGAGCTGCGTGCAATCCTGGTTCAGCATGTCGCAGGTGGTGAGGGCGCCGCCGTGGATCGCGTAGACCTTGATCTGCGGAAGCGCGCCCAGGTCGAAGAGCTGCCCGCCCTGCGCGGAGTTGAGCGCCGGGACCTTGTTGCCGTTCGGGTCGGTGATGCCGCCCGACTCGTTGAAGACCGGGTCCGTCTGCTGGCAGTTGTTGTTCGGGTTCTTGTACTTGCCGGTGTTGTGCTCGACCACGTCGCTGCCGCCGCTGGGCGGCGAGCCGCAGTTGCCGCCGGTGCCCGGCACGTCCGTCACCTGGTGCAGCGCGCAGCTGATGGCGCCGCCCGGGCCGCCGCCCGGCTGCACGCCGATCACGAGGTCGCCGTTGCGGAAGCCGTCGCGGTTCTGCGTGATCTTGAAGTTCGCGGCGGAGTTGGACGGCTGGTCGGCCGGCACTCCCTGCACGAAGTTCTCCGAGGCGCCGTACGCGACCAGGATCACGTCGGTGTTCGGATCCCCGGCGAGCACGCCGGCCGGATTGATCTCGAACGGCACCATGCGCATGTTGCTGCTCGTGCCGGTGTTCGCGTTGAACACCACGATCGAGGTGCAGCCGGTCGGGATCAGCGAATTCATGCCGTAGCCGGCGAGCCGGATCTCGCGCTGCAGCAGGTAGAGCGCCACGCCGCCGTTCACCTGCGCGTCGCTGCCGCTGGTGGAGGTTCTCTTGTAGCCCTCGGAGACGGCGAACGTCTCCATGATCACGACGATCGCGATCATGCCGATCAGCAGGCCGATCATGATCTCCACCAGCGTGAAGCCGGCGGATCGCGTGAAGCGGAAGCGGGATTTCTCGCGCATGGGGGCCTCAGCTCGGGTTGATGTTGGCCACCGCGACGAACTTGTGCGTCACGATGTCCTCGGGCTGCTTCCAGTTGACGGTGACCGTGATCACCGTTCCGGCGCGCGTGATGGTTCCGCTCCCGGCCGGCAGCGTGCGCGCCACCTGGTTGTCCCAGGCGCTGCGCTGCGTCGATCCGGCGGTGAGGTAGTTGGCGATGTTGCCCTGGTCCACCCACATGTCGGAGATGATCTGGCTCGCGAGGTAGCTCGCGTCGGTGCGGTACTTCGCCTGCCCGACCTGCAGGACGGAATTCGCCTGCAGCCCCATCACGGCGATGATGCCGAGCGTGAAGAGGAGGATCGCGACCAGGGCCTCGATCAGCATCACGCCCGACTGCGAGGCCGGCGACGGCGGGCGCATGGTGGCTTTCCCTCTCATTGGCACCCCTGGGGATTGGTGGCTTGCGAAAGCAGCGGGTCGCACATGCGGATCTGCCCGCCGGGCGCGATGAAGATCTCCATGCGCCGCTCGCCGCTGCCGGCGACCGGGTTGCGCACGTCGATTCGGGCGATGTTGAGCGGCGAGACGGTCGAGACGCGGCCGAACGGATCGAAGGCGACGAGCGCGGGCAGGTTGGCGCCCGCAGCGAGCGCGGTCGCCGGGTTGCTCGCCGTGAAATCGATGCCCACGCCCGCGTTGGGCGAGCCCTCGCTCGCGCCGCGCGTTGCGATCGCCGGCTGCGTGGTGGAGCAGTCCTGGATCCCCTGGTCGTAGAAGCAGACCTGGAAAGCGGTGGACGCCGGATCGGTGAGCTCGAACGCGACGGTCGTGTTGCGCTTGAGCGCCTCGATGCGCGCCTGCTGCACGCCGCCGAGGATCGCCTCCGCGGCGTTGCGCAGCTGCGTATTCTGGATCCAGGTCTTGGCCGAGGGCCCCGCGAACGCGAGCACGAGCGCAACGATGGCGATCGCCACCAGCACCTCGACCAGGGTGAAGGCGCCCTGCCGGGCGCGCGCCTTCAGCATATCCCGCCCTTGCGCACGACCCAGCACGTGTTGGGCGAGGCCGCGGTCCAGCCGGCGCTGGTACCGGTGCCGCTGAAGGTCGACGTCTTCACGTTGTCCTGGTTGATCGTGTAGCTGAAGCCCACCATGTCGTTGGTGCCGGTCGCCGTGACCGTATAGGCGGTCGCCGTGGGCGTTCCGCAGTCGAGCGTGAAGTTCTTGAGCGTCTGGACCGTGACCTGCGTCGCGCTCGGCGTCGTGCTGGTGGTGCAGCCGCCGGTCGGATAGGTGCGGTTGTCCTGGTAGAACTGCTCGATCTTCACCCGCGCGTCGGCGAGGCCGCCGAACGCCTCCGTGAGCTTGCCGCGCGTGACGTAGTCGCGATAGCTCGGAATGGCGATCGCGGCGAGGATCGCGATGATCGCCACGGTGACCATCATCTCGATCAGGGTGAAGCCGATCTGGGCACGGCGCATGGGGGACCCCTTTCAGCGGTTAGGCGGGAATCTAAGGATCGGGGCGGCAGTGCGACAAGCGCATCCCGACGCGCGGCCATTCTAGGCCGATGGGCGGCGCGGCCGGGCCGACGGGCGGAAGCCCCGAAGCGCGGCCGATTCAAGGGCTTGGGCGCGGGCGGCGCTACCGGCGGGGCGCCCGTTGACGGTATAATCGCAGGCCGTGCTGTTGTAGCTCAGCTGGTAGAGCAACTGATTCGTAATCAGTAGGTCGGTGGTTCGAATCCACTCAACAGCACCACCTTTCTATTCGAGCATCGCCGCCGCGCGCTCGAGCGCTTTCTCCCACGTGTCCAGCTCCGGCGCGCGCACCACGCGCACCGACGGATACCACAACGTCCTTCCGTCGGCTCCCGGCACCCAGTAGAAGAACGGGGCGTTCGCGGCGAGGTAGACGAGCAGCGTTTCCTTTCCGATCGCGCCGGCTAGGTGCGCGGTGACGTTGCTGGTCGTCACCACGACGTCGCAGGTGGCGATCACGGCGAGCAGGCCCTCCAGGTCGGCGACGGGATCGAGCCCGGCGGGCTTCAGCAACGCGCCCGGATGGGATCGGGAGAAGCGCTCGCGTTCCTGGGCGAATTCGCCGTACTGCAAGTCGACCAGCCGCGTGTCGCCGACCGCAAGCGCCGCGAAGGCTTCGAGCGGCGCCGATTTGCGCAGCGCGAGCGCGCTCTGTCCGCGATCGCGCAGGCTCCGCCAGGAGATGCCGATCTTCCTTCGTCCGGGCGCGAGCCCCGCCGCCGCCTGCGCCGCGCGTACGGGGTCGGGCGAGAGCAACGCGCGCGGCTGGCGCGCGAAGCTCGCCGCGTCCGGACGAAACAGCGCGCCGAGCGAGCCGAGCGCGAGCTGCGCATCGCATCCCGCGTCTCGATCGCCGCCGCTCGCGGCGACGCCCGCTCCGCGCAGCGCGCGCACGAGCAGCGGCGTGAGCCGCGGATCGACATCGAGCGCGATCGGGATGCCCCGCGCCGCGAGCTCCGGAAGCAGGGTCGAGAACAACAGCTGGTCGCCCAGGCCCTGCTCGCCCCACACCGCCACCTTGCGGACCCGCTCGATGTCGGACATATCGAGCGACGGCAGCCGGCTCGCACGGCGGCGAGACTGCGGCGGATCGGTCTCGAAGCGCCGCTCGTAGCCCGCCCAACCGTCGGCGAAGCGATGCTCGCGCAGCGCGACCTGCCCGAGCCCGTAGCGCGCATCGGCGGAACCGGGCGCGGCGGCGAGCGCGCGCTCGTACAGGGCCCGGGCGCGCGCGAGGTCCCCCGAGTCGAGCGCGGCGCTCGCGCAGGCGAGCAGCGCCGGCGCGAAGTCCGGCCGGTCGCGCAGGACCGACTCGTACCGGGAAACCGCCGCGGCGAAGTCGCCGGAATCGCGCAGCGCGTTCGCCCAATGCAGCCGCGCCTCCGGGAAATCCGGCCGGCTCTCGAGCGCGGCGCGATAGCGATCGACGGCCTCGGCATGCAGGCCGAGCCGCGCGAGCGCGAGGCCGAGGTTGTTGAGGAGATCGGCATCGCGCGGGTGCGCGGCGAGCGCCCGCTCGAAGGCCGCCCGTGCGCCCGCCGCGTCGCCCGCCTCGTAGAGCGCGCGGCCGAGGCCCGCGTTCACGCCCGGGCTCGCCGGATCGAGCGCCGCGGCGCGGCGCAGCGCGGCGAGCGCTTCCTCCGCGCGCCCCAGCCGCCCGAGCGCGAGGCCGAGGTGATGGTAGGCCGCTGCGAAGCGCGCATCGGCTCGCACCGCGCGGCGCAGGTCTTCGACCGCCGCCTCGAGGCGGCCCGCGTCGTCGAGCACGCGCGCGCGGTTCGCGAGGAACATCGCGTTGCGCGGCTCGCGCTCGAGCGAGCGGTCGAGGAGCACCAACCCCTCCTCGAGCCGGCCGCCGCGGGCGAGCACGCAGCCGAGGAAGTGGGATGCCCTGGCACTCGCCGGGTCGCGCTCGAGGATGCGGCGCCACGCCTCTTCGGCCTCGGCGATCCGGTCCGCGGCGAGCAGCGCGAACGCGCGCGCCTCGTCTTCCGCGGAACCGATCGGCGAGGCGGCGCCCGGCGAGCTCACTGCAGGAAGAACCGGTACGCGGGATTGCGCGACTCGTCGGCGTAGTCGTAGCCGAGGTCGCGCAGGAACGCGCGGAAGGCGGCACGCTCGCGCTCGGGCACCTGCAACCCGACCAGCACGCGTCCCACGTCGCCGCCCTGGTTGCGGTAGTGGAAGAGCGAGATGTTCCAGCCCGTGCCCATGCGCTGCAGGAAATTCATGAGCGCGCCGGGCCGCTCCGGAAACTCGAAGCGATAGAGCATCTCGCGCTCGGCCAAGCGCGCGCGGCCGCCCACCATGTGGCGTCCGTGCTGCTTCGCCATCTCGTTGTCCGAGAGGTCCACCGCGGGAATGCCGTGCTTCGCGAGGAGCGCGACCAGGCGCTCGCTCTCCTCGCGCCCGGAGACCGACACGCCGAGGAAGACGTGCGCCTCCTTGCCCGGCGCGTAGCGGTAGTTGAACTCGGTCACGCTGCGGTTGCCGAGCAGCGCGATGAGCTGCTTGTAGGCGCCGGGACGCTCCGGGAGCGTCACCGCGAGCACCGCCTCGCGATGCTCGCCGAGCTCCGCGCGCTCGGCGACGAAGCGCAGGCGGTCGAAGTTCATGTTGGCGCCGCTCGCCACCGCGACGAAGCTCGCGCCCTTCACGCGCCGCTTGCCGATCCAGCGCTTGGCGCCGGCGAGCGCGACCGCGCCGGCCGGCTCGAGCACGGTGCGCGTGTCCTCGAAGATGTCCTTGATCGCCGCGCAGATCTCGTCGGTGTCGACCAGCACCATGTCGTCCACCAGCTCCCGGCACAGGCGCAGGGTCTCCCGTCCCACCTGGCGCACCGCCACGCCGTCGGCGAAGAGGTTCACGTGCGGGAGCGTCACGCGCCGGCCTTCGCGCAGCGACTCGCGCATCGCCGCCGAATCCACCGGCTGCACGCCGATCACCTTCGTGCGCGGGGCGACGCGCTTCACGTAGGCGGCGATCCCGGAGACGAGGCCCCCGCCGCCGACGGGAACGAAGATGGCGCCGATCGGATGCGGATGCTGGCGCAGGATCTCCACGCCGATGGTCCCCTGCCCCGCGATCACCAGCGGATCGTCGTAGGGATGCACGAACGTGAGGCCGTGCCTGCGCATGAGCGCCTTCGCGTGGAGCGAGGCCTCGTGGTAGCTGTCGCCCTCGAGCTCCACCTTCGCGCCGCGCGCCGCCACCGCCGCGACCTTGATGCGCGGAGTCGTGACCGGCATCACGATGGTCGCCCGCGTGCCCAGGCGCTGCGCGGCGAGCGCCACGCCCTGCGCATGGTTTCCCGCGGAGGCGCAGATCACGCCGCGCGCGAGCGCAGCGGGCTCGAGGTTCGCCATCTTGTTGTACGCGCCGCGCAGCTTGAACGAGAACACCGGCTGCTTGTCCTCGCGCTTGAGGAGCACGTGGTTGCCCAGGCGCCGCGAGATGGCGGCGGCGCGCTCGAGCGGGCTCTCGATCGCGACGTCGTACACCTTCGCCGTGAGGATCGCCTCGAGGTATCTTTCGGTCTTCATCCGGAATCCTTGCGAACCTTGAAGCATAAGGCATCGAGGCGGGACCGGTGCGGTATGCTTCGCCGATGGACGCCAACGCGCTCAAGCAGGCCGCCGCCGAGGCGGCTCTCGCCTACGTGGAGGACGACACCATCGTCGGCGTCGGAACCGGCTCCACGGTGAACTTCTTCATCGACGCGCTCGCCTCACGTCGCGCGCGCATCGCCGCGACGGTGGCGAGCTCGGAAGCGAGCGCGAAACGCCTTCGCGACCTCGGCATTCCGGTGCGCGAGCTGAACGACACGGACGGCTGCGAGCTCTACGTCGACGGCGCCGACGAGGTGACCGAGCACCTCGCGATGATGAAGGGCGGAGGCGCCGCCCTCACGCGCGAGAAGATCGTCGCGCAGGCGAGCCGCAGGTTCGTCTGCATCGCCGATGCGAGCAAGCTGGTCGGCGTGCTCGGCAACTTTCCGCTGCCGGTCGAGGTGATCCCGATGGCGCGCAGCTTCGTCGCGCGGGAGCTCGTGAAGCTGGGCGGCATGCCGCAGCTGCGCCAGGGCGTGACGACCGACAACGGCAACGTGATCCTCGACGTGCGCGGGCTCGCGATCCTCGATCCGGTCGACCTCGAATCGCGGATCAACCAGGTGCCGGGCGTGGTGGCGAACGGCCTCTTCGCGCGCCGCCCCGCCGACGTGCTGCTGCTCGCGACCCCCGCGGGCGTCAAGACCTACAAGCGCCCGAGGTAGGAAGTGACGCGGGCAAAGGCTATGAAAGCGCCGATGCCCGCCGATCCAGCGCCGATGTCCGCGCCGATGAATTGAAGCGAGCTGCGGCAATGCGAGCGTACCGGCGACTCGGGCACGAATCCCTCTATCGCCCTATCGGCGGGAATCGGCGTTGGATCGGCGCAAATCGGCGCCTCCAACGATTTTCGCCTGCATTCCTCCCCGCCGCTCAGGACTTCGGGACGAAGCCCTGCGCCTGGTCGGCGCCCTCGCCGAAGAAGTGCTTGCGCATCTGCTCCTCGAGGTACTTGCGCGCGCGCGGGTCGGCGAGGTTCAGCCGATTCTCGTTCACCAGCATCTTCTGGTGCTCGAGCCATTGCTTCCACGCCTCCTTCGAGACGCTTTCCCACAGCCGCTTGCCGAGCTCGCCGGGATAAGGCGGGAAATCGAGGCCCTCGGCCTCGCGGCCGAGCTTGATGCACTTCACCATGCGCGCCATTTGCGTTCCTCCGGGACTCACAGGTCCTTCACGAACACTTTCGACCGCCGGTCCGGGTTGTAGCGGTCGCGGCGGCCCGCCGGCAACCGCGCCGGGTCGGACTCGACGAAGCCGCGCTCGAGGAACCAGTGCGTGGTGCGGGTCGAAAGCACGAAGATCGACTTGAGGCCCGCGGCGCGCGCCCTCGCCTCGCCGTAGGCGAGCAGCCGCTCGCCGCGCCCGCCGTCGCGGTAGAAGGGGTTCACCGCGAGCGCCGCGAGCTCCGCCGTCTTCTCCTCGGCGTACGGGTAGAACGCCGCGCATCCGAGAATGTTCCCTTCGTCGGAGGCGATCACGAAGAATTGCCCGATATCGCGCTCGAGCTGCTGCGGCTCGCGCCGCACGAGGATCCCCTGCTGCTCGAGCGGCTCGAGGATCTGCGCGATGCCGTTCACGTCCTCGGGCGTCGCCGCGCGGATCGTCTCGGGCGACTCGGGCACGACCATGGTGCCGATGCCGTGGTGCGTGAAGAGCTCGATGAGGAGCGCGCCGTCCACGTGCCGGCTGATGAGGTGCGCGCGCTTCACGCCGCTCCCGCACGCCTTCACCGCGCACGGAAGGTACACCTGGACATCCTCGGGGAGGTTGTTCGCCGCCATCACGTCGCGCGCCTGCTTCACCGTGAGCTCGGAGAGGAGCCGGCTCTTCGCGTCGAGCGCGCCGGCGGTCTCGGTGAGGAAGATCAGCTTGTCGGCGCGCAGCGCGATCGCCGCCGAGGTCGCCACGTCCTCGAGCGTGCAGTTGAACACGTCGCCGGTGGGCGAGAAGCCGATCGGGGAGAGCAGCACCACCTCGTGGTCGTCCAGGCGCCGCACGATGCCCTCGGCGTCGATCTTGCGCACCTCGCCCGTATGGTGGAAGTCGACGCCGTTCACGACGCCGACCGGCTTGGCGGTGACGAAGTTGCCCGACGAGACGCGGATGTCGGCGCCCCACATGGGACTGTTCGCGAGCTCCATCGAGAGGAGCGCCTCCATCTCCACGCGCACGATGCCGTTCGCCTCCTTCACGCAGGCGAGCGCCTGGTCGTCGGTCACGCGGCGGTTGGCGACGTAGCGCGGCGTCACGCCGTGCTCGCGCATCTGCTTCTCGATCTGCGGGCGCGTGCCGTGCACCAGCACCACGCGCACCTCCAGGCTCACCAGCACGTTGATGTCGTGCGTGAGCTGCTGGAACTCGCCGTCCTCGAGCACCTCGCCGCCGAAGGCGATCACGAAGGTCGCCCCGCCCCACCGGTGGATGTACGGCGTGGCGGCGCGAAACCACTTCACGAACGCCTCGGTCTTGAGCTTCGGGTTGCGGGCCATGGTCGGCGATTCTAGCGCGGCGCGAAATCGCCCCACAGCGCGTGGATGGCGGCGAGCGCTGCGATGGGCGCGGTCTCGGTGCGCAGCACGCGCGGACCGAGCGCGAGCGGCTCGCAACCGCGCGAGATGGCGAGCTCCTGTTCGCGATCGGAGAGCCCGCCCTCGGGCCCGACCAGCAGCTCGAAGGGCCCGGCGGGCCGTGCCTGGGCCGTGAGCGGCGCGCCCTCGGGATGCAGGAACCAGCGCGCCAGCTCGCTCGGCGTCGCGATCCAGCTCTGGAAGCCGCGCGTCGGGCGCACCTCGGGGATGCGGTTGCGGCCGCTCTGCTCGCACGCGGCGACCGCCACGCGCCGCCAGTGCGCCTCGCGCCGCGCCGCACGCTCACCGGACAATCGCACCACGCTCCGGTCGCACACCAGCGGCTGGATCCACGCCACGCCGAGCTCGACCGATTTCTGGATGATCCAGTCCATCTTGTCGGCCTCGGGCAGTCCCTGGGCGAGGCCGATCGCGAGCGCGCTCTCGCGCTCGACGTCGCGGCCGGCGCCCACCTTCACGTCGACCCGCTCGCGGTCGATGCGCTGGATCACCGCGTCGAACTCGCCGCCGCGGCCGTCGAAAACGGTGAGCGCGTCGCCCACCTTGAGGCGCAATGCCTTCGACACGTGCTGCGCCGCTTCCGGCGCGAGCGCGAACTGGGCGCCGGGCCCGAGGCGGACGTCGCAGTGGATGCGGGGGAACGGCATGGGGAATGCCGATGCTAGCATAGGGCGTGGAGATCACGGCTCGCTTCGCCGCGCGCGCGATCGACGCGGTGCGCCGCGTGGCCGCCGAGGAAGTGCTGCCGCGCTACCGGAGCGTCGTGGCGCTGCGCAAGGACGACGGCAGCATCGTGACCGAGGCGGATTTCGCGGCGCAGGAGGCCCTCGCGCGAAGCCTCGCGCGGATCGAATCCGCGCCGGTGCTCGCCGAGGAGATGAAGGCCGAGGCGCAGCGCGCGGTGTACGAGACGGCGTCGCGGTTCTGGTGCGTCGATCCGATCGACGGCACGCGCAACTTCAGCGCCGGCATCCCGTTCTTCGCGATCTCGGTCGCGCTGATGGAAGGCGCGCGGCCGCTCTTCGGCACCGTCTACGACCCGATCGCCGACGAGGCTTTCTACGCGGTGCGCGGCGCGGGCGCGTGGCTCGACCACCGCCCGCTCGAGCTCGCCCCCTCCGGCCCGCCGCTCTCCCGCGCGCTCGCCGAGGTGAGCCTGCGGCGCGAGACCGCACCACTGCGCGGCCCGCTCAAGCGCCATGCGCCGTATGGGAAGCGGCTGGTGAGTGGATCGTCGGCGCTTTCGTGGTGCCATCTCGCCGCGGGGCGCATCGACGTGATGCTGCATGGCGGGCAGAAGCTATGGGACTACGCGGCCGGTGCGCTGGTGCTCGAGGAGGCGCGCGGCTTCTTCTGCACGGTGGAGCAGGACGACTTCTGGTCGGCGCCCGTCTGGTCGCGCTCCGTCATCGCCGCGCGCACCGCCGCGCTCCTCGACGAATGGCGCACCTGGATCCGCAGGGAGCTGGCGAGCGATGCGGACCAGAATCGTTGAAACCACAGATGAACACGGATGAACACGGATAGGGCCGGACTGGTTCAACCGCAGCGACGAGCGAGCAGGCAAGATCGTCTGTGTCCGTCTGTGTTCGTCCGTGGTTCCTCGCTTTACCTCAGTAGCTCATGCATGCGGCATTCAGCAGCCCCACGCCGAGCGAGACGGTGCCGAGGAAGAAGCCCTGCGCGGATTTGCCCGCCTGGATGTCGCCCGCGAGGTGCGGGACCAGGAGCTTCACGGCGACGTAGGCGCACAACTGGACCACGAGCGCGAGCGCGGCCCAGATCGCCATGTCCGCGAGGCTCACGCTGTAGCGCACCGTGGCCGACAGCGGCACGATGAATCCCAGCAGCGCTCCGGAGAGGCTGAAGGAGGCCGCCAGGTTCCCTTCGCGGATGAGCGCGAGCTCGCGGTAGGGCGTGAGCCGGGTGTAGATCGCCACGAAGAGGGCGAGGAACGCGAGCGAGACCGCGAAATAGGCCAGGAAATCGTCGAAGCCGGCGAACGAGTCGAAAACTTGTCTTTGCATGGTCTCCCTCGGTTCTCAGACGAAGTAGTGGGGAACGAAGCGGCTGGTGTCCTTCGTGATCGGCGAGGTGTCCTCGCGGACGCCGATGCCCGCGGAGTCGCCGCCGACGATCCACGAGCCGATCACGGTGTAGTTGTCGCCGAAGCGCGGAAGCTCCTGGTATGCCTGCCAGATGAAACCTTCCTCGCCGTACTCGCCGGGCTGCTCGACCGTACGGCCGCCGGAAGTGATCGCGACGTTGGCGCCTTCGCGCGAGTAGATCGGCTTCTTCACGAAGTCGGTCGCGAAGCGGCCGGGCTCGAAGCCAGCCTCGAGCAAGTTCGGGTGTCCGGGAAACATCTCCCACAGGAGAGGCAGGATCGCCTTGTTGGAGAGCAGCATCTTCCATGCGGGCTCGATCACCGCCATGCTCCGGTCGAGCAGGTGCGTGCCGAACTCCTCGCGCACCATCCATTCCCAGGGATAGAGCTTGAACAGCGCCCCGATCGGCCGCTCGTCGAGGTCCACGAAGCGCGCGCCGTCCCAGCCGATGTCGGCGACGTCGATGGGGCATGGGTTGATGCCCGCCTGCATCGCGGTATCGCGCAGGTAATCCAGGTTGCCGCGATCCTCCGCCGACTCCGAGGCGCAGGTGAAGTGCACGCGGCCGTCGGCGGGAAGGCGCGCGCGCATCTCCTTCCAGCGCGCGACGAGCTTCTCGTGGATCGAGTTGAACTGGTCGGCCCGCGGCAGCACGTCCTGCAGCCAGTACCACTGCACGACGCTCGCTTCGAGGAGCGCGGTCGGCGTGTCGGCGTTGTACTCGAGCATCTTCGGCTCGCCCTCGCCGTTCCACGCGAGGTCGAAGCGCCCGTAGAGGCTGGGTTCGTCCTCGCTCCAGGAGCGCTCGATGAGCGCGTGGAACGCCTCGGGGATGCGCAAGCGCCCGTAGTCGCCGCGCTCGATCACGCGAGCCGCCGCCTCGATGCAGCGCTCGTGCAGCTCGGCGCTCGCCGCCGCGAGCCGGTCCACTTCCCCGGCGGTGAAGCGATAGCAGGCGCGCTCGTCCCAGTAGACCTCGCCGTCGATGGTGTGGAAGTCGAAGCCGCGCGCCTGAACCCGGGCCGGCCAGTCGATGCGCGGGATGCGTTCCTCGCGCTGCACTAGGCCCCCGAGGAGCGGCCGGAGGATCCGAAGCCGCCGCGCACGGTGTGCGAGGAGGTGCTGCCGATGGAGTGCGCGCCGCGTGCCCAGGTCGAACGGCTTCCGGGGTGAAAAGCGTAGAGCGGCCCGTAGAAGTAGCCGAGGCGGCGCTGCGAGGGATCGCTCGCCGGCCGGCAATCCTGGGGCGTGTTGCGCCAGTCGGCGAGGCAGTCGTCGCGCGAGGCGTACACGTCGCGGCGCTGCTCCTCGCCGCGATTGCACCCGGCGAGCGCCGCGACGCCGATCAGCACCAGCGTGACGCGTGCCGAGGATTTGCGCCTGCCACCCGCCATCGCCCCTCCCGCGCGCCGCGGCGCGCTCAGCCGACCAGCGACCGCACGTAGTTCGGCAACGCGAACATCGCGCGATGCACGTCGCCGTTGTAGTACTGGAGGTCGCCGATGCCGCGCTCCTGGATCACGCGCTCCACTTCTTCGGGCGCGAGCGCGCGCGGATCGAGCGAATCGGAGGCGCAGGCGAAGCCCCAGATGGAGCCGTAGAGCGGGATGTGCACGAAGTACGGCGCCACCACGCGGAAAACCTGGCGCAGGTTCGCGAGCGTGGAGCGCACCCGGTCCGCGTGCGAGAACGGCGAGCCGACGTGGAGCGTCAACGCGCCGCCCGGGGCCATCGCGCGCCGTGCGAGCGCGAAGGTCGCCGTGGAATAGAGCTCGACCGAGGGGCCCACCGGATCGGTGAGGTCCATCGAGACCAGGTCGTAGCGCACCTCGGTCGTGCGCAGGTACTCCAGGCCGTCGCCCACCGTCACCTTCAGGCGCGGATCGTCGAACGCCCCGCGATGCACGCTTCCGAATTGCTGCTTCGCGACCTCGATCACCACCGGATCGAGCTCCGCCATGTGGACCCCGTCGAGCGTGCGGTGCTTGAGCAGCTCCTCCGAGGAGCCGCCGTCGCCGCCGCCGATCACCAGCGCGCGCCGCGGGCCCGGATGCGCGACGGCCGCCGGATGCACGAGGTTCTCATGGTAGAAGAACTCGTCGCGCTCGGAGGTCATGTTGAAGCCGTCGAGCCGGAAGATGCGGCCCAGCTCGGGCGTCTCGTAGACCTCGAGGAGCTGGAACGGCGTGCGCCGGCGCTCGAGCAGCGTGCCTTCGAAATAGACGCCGCTCGCGTCGTTCAGCCGCTCCAGGATCTTCTCGGACACCAGCCTTCGCGCGCGTCAGGCGACGCGCTTGCGCATCGGCAGGTCCTTGCCGCGCATCACGCGCTCGACCAGCACGTCGCCGGGCTTGAGCGCCTTCGCGAGCGTCTTGTAGACGGCCTCGGCCTTGGCGGTGTTGTCGGACGTGTAGTTGCAGACGTACACATCGAGCGTCGCCCCGTCCCGTTCGGGCCAGGTGTGGATCGCCAGGTGCGATTCCGCGAGGACGACCGCGCCCGTGGCACCGCCCTGCTGGGTGCCGTCCGCGCCGTCGAATTGGTAGAAATGGTCCCCGAGGACCGTGAGCCCGGCGTCCTTGCACGTCGCGACGCAGAGCTCGCGCAGCTTTTCGGACGAGGCCAGCAGCTCGCCCTTCTGGCAATTGTAGAGATCCGCAATGATGTGCAGCCCCTTCACTCCGATACCCCCTTCCAAGCAAAGTCCGCAGTGAGGGACAGCGCTACGCGACCCCGGGCGACCCGCTGCGCGGCGGGGCGCCCTTAGACCCAGGGCGGCGGGCGAAATCCTTCTTGCAGAGGTTTACCCAAGCGAAAAATATCGCGGTGAAAAGTGCGCAAGTATAATCGCATAAATCTTGCTGCGTGAAGCGTTTTTCAAGGCTTCCACGCGTTTTTGCCGCCCCCGCTCACGAAGATCCTTCCATGCCCGATACATCCGCACACTCCGCCGCCGCCGCGCGCGCGACCGAAATCCACGCCTCCCACGCCGACGTCGTGAACGCCATCCGCGCGCTCGCGATGGACGCCGTGCAGAAGGCGAACTCGGGACATCCCGGCATGCCGATGGGCATGGCCGAGATCGCCGAGGTGGTATGGCGGCGCTTCCTGCGCCACAACCCGGCGAATCCCGCATGGCCGGACCGCGACCGCTTCGTGCTCTCGAACGGCCACGGCTCGATGCTGCACTACGCCCTGCTGCACCTCACGGGCTACGAGCTGCCCATGCAGGAGATCCGCAATTTCCGCCAGCTCCACTCGAAGACGCCGGGCCATCCGGAAGTGGGCATCACGCCCGGCGTCGAGACCACCACCGGCCCGCTCGGCCAGGGGCTCGCCAACGCGGTCGGCTTCGCGCTCGCCGAGAAGCTCCTCGCCGCGGAATTCAACCGGCCCGGCCACGCGATCGTCGACCACCACACCTACGTCTTCGCGGGCGACGGCTGCCTGATGGAGGGCATTTCCCACGAGGCCTGCTCGCTCGCGGGCGTGCTCGGCCTGGGCAAGCTGATCGTGCTCTACGACGACAACGGCATCTCGATTGACGGCAAAGTCGAGGGCTGGTTCCGCGACGACACGCCGAAGCGTTTCGAGGCGTACGGCTGGCACGTCGTCGCGAACGTCGACGGGCACGATCCGCAGGCGGTCGCCGCCGCGGTCGAGAAGGCGCGCGCGCAGACAGCGCGCCCGAGCCTCGTGTGCTGCAGGACCGTGATCGGCAAGGGCGCGCCCACGCGCGCGGGCAGCGCCAAGGCGCACGGCGAGGCGCTCGGCGAGGCGGAGATCGCCGCGACGCGCAAGGCGATCGGCTGGAACCATGCGCCGTTCGAGATCCCGCGGCCCGTGTACCAGGCGTGGGATGCGCGCGAAGCCGGACGCACGCGCGAGGCGGACTGGAATCGCCGCTTCGACGCGTACGCCGCGGCGCATCCGGACCTCGCGCGCGAATTCCGCCGCCGCATCGCCGGGGAGCTGCCGCAGGGCTGGAGCGCCGCGGTGCAAGCGATGCTCGCGAGCGCCGTGGCGAACGCGCAGACGGTCGCGACGCGCAAGGCCTCGCAGCTCGCGCTCGAGTCCCTGGGCCCGCTGCTGCCCGAGCTCGTCGGCGGCTCGGCGGACCTCACCGGCTCGAACCTCACGATGTGGAGCGGCTCCGAGCCGGTGAGCGCGAACCGGGCCGGCAACCACGTCTACTTCGGCGTGCGCGAGTTCGGCATGGCGGCGATCGGCAACGGCCTCGCGCTCCACGGCGGCTTCCTCCCGTATTCCGGAACCTTCCTCACCTTCTCCGACTACTCGCGCAACGCCCTGCGCATGGCGGCGCTGATGAAGGCGCGCAACATCTTCATCTTCACGCACGACTCGATCGGCCTGGGCGAGGACGGACCGACGCACCAGGCGGTCGAGCACGTCGCGAGCCTGCGCCTCATTCCGGGCATGGACGTGTGGCGCCCGTGCGACACGGTGGAGACCGCGCTCGCCTGGGCGATGGCGATCGAGCGGCGCGACGGGCCCAGCGCGCTCGCGCTCTCGCGCCAGAACGTGCCGTTCGTGGAGCGCACGGAGGCGGCGTTGCAGGCGATCCGTCGCGGTGGCTACGTCCTCTCCGAGGCGCGCGACGCGCAGGCCGCCATCCTCGCGACGGGCTCGGAAGTCTCGATCGCGCTCGCGGCGCAGGAATCGCTCGCCGCCGAGGGCATTCGGGTACGCGTGGTATCGATGCCGTGTACCAGCCTCTTCGACCGGCAGGACGAGGCGTGGCGCCGCTCGGTGCTGCCGCCCGGCATGCCGCGCGTGTCCGTCGAAGCGGGCGTCACCGACGGCTGGCGCAAGTACATCGGCCTCGAGGGCGAGGCGGTCGGCGTGGATCGCTTCGGCGAGTCGGCGCCCGCGGCCGCGGTGTACCAGCTCCTCGGCGTGGACGCGGCGCACGTCGTCGCCGCCGTGCGCAAGGTTGTCGGACGCTGAGCCGGGCACCGCGGGCGGCGTGGCCGCGCCGCGGATCGCCGTGCGCGAGGCGGGCATCGCCGACGCCGCGTCGATCGCCCACGTGCATCGCGAGAGCTGGCGCACCACCTACGCCGGCATCCTGCCGCTCGCGGTGATCGCCCAGGAAGCGGGGCGCAAGAGCGAGCGCGCCTGGCGCCGGCGGCTCTCGGCGCGCGTGCCCGAGGCGGCGCACTTCCTCGCCGAAGCCGACGGCGGCGTGGTCGGCTTCGTCTCCTGCGGGCCGGCGCGCCACCGCCTCGAGGGCCTCGAATCGGAGATCTACGCGCTCTACGTGCTGCAGGACTGGCAACGCCGCGGCGTGGGCCGCGCGCTCGTGCGCGCGTGCGCGGCCCACTTCGTGCGCCATGGCCGATTCGGCTTCTACCTGTGGGTGCTCAAGGCGAACCGCGCGCGCCTTTTCTACGAGCGCCTGGGCGGCGTCGAAATCGCCGAGAAGCGCGAGCGGCTCGGATTGCACTCGTTCGCGGAACTCGCCTATGGCTGGCACGATCCGTCCCCTCTGATCGGCGGGTGAGCGCGCGCGGGGCGCGCCGGGGCCATGCGCTAAAATGAACGTTTCCCCGCGTCATTCCTCCCCGGAGCGAATTTCCATGACCGTCCGCGTCGCCATCAACGGTTACGGCCGTATCGGCCGCAACATCCTCCGCGCGCACTACGAGAGCGGCAAGTCGCACGACCTCGCGATCGTCGCGATCAACGACCTCGGGCCGCCCGAGACCAACGCGCACCTCACCCGCTACGACACCGCGCACGGCAAGTTCCCGGGCAAGGTCGAGGTGAAGGGCGACACCATGGTGGTGAACGGCGACGCGATCAAGGTGGTCGCGCAGCGCGATCCGTCGCAGCTGCCGTGGAAGGACCTCGGCGTGGACATCGTGATGGAGTGCACCGGCTTCTTCACGTCCAAGGAGAAGGCATCGGCCCACCTCAAGGGCGGCGCGAAAAAGGTGATCATCTCCGCCCCCGGCGGCAAGGACGTGGACGCGACCATCGTCCACGGCGTGAACGACGGCGTACTGAGGTCCTCGATGACGGTGATCTCCAACGCCTCGTGCACCACGAACTGCCTCGCGCCGCTGGTGAAGCCGCTGCACGAGAAGATCGGCCTCGTGAACGGCCTCATGACCACGATCCACTCGTTCACCAACGACCAGGTGCTCACCGACGTCTACCACGAGGACCTGCGCCGCGCCCGCGCCGCCGGGATGAACATGATCCCGACCAAGACCGGCGCCGCCGCCGCCGTGGGGCTGGTGATGCCGGAGCTCAACGGCAGGCTCGACGGCTACGCGATCCGCGTACCCACCATCAACGTCTCCATCGTCGACCTCTCGTTCATCGCGGCGCGCGACACGACGGTGGACGAGGTGAACGCGGTCATGAAGAAAGCGTCGGAGGAAGGCCCGCTCAAGGGCATCCTCGGCTACAACAAGGAGCCGCTCGTCTCGTCCGACTTCAACCACGACCCGCGCTCCTCGATCTTCGAGGCGACGCTCACCAAGGTCTCGGGCCGGCTGGTGAAGGCGTCGAGCTGGTACGACAACGAGTGGGGCTTCTCGAACCGGATGCTGGACGTCGCGGTCGCATGGATGGCGGCAAAGTAGCCGATGGATTCCCGCTCCCGACGAATGCACGCGGAGGCAGGCTCGGCGGGAATGACGATCGTCTTGGGCAAGCCATGAAGATCCTGAAGATGTCCGACCTCGACCTCGCCGGCAAGCGCGTGTTCATTCGCGCGGACCTGAACGTGCCGCAGGACGCTTCGGGCGCGATCACCGACGACACGCGCATCCGCGCCTCGGTCCCGGGCATCCGCCTCGCGCTCGACCAGGGCGCCGCGGTGATGGTCACCTCGCACCTCGGGCGCCCGAAGGAAGGCGAGTTCTCGCCCGCCGATTCGCTCGCACCGGTCGCCACGCGCCTGGGCGAGCTCCTCGGCCGCGAGGTGCCCCTGGTGCGCGACTGGGTGGACGGCGTCGGCGTGAAGCCCGGCCAGGTGGTGCTGCTCGAGAACTGCCGCTTCAACATGGGCGAGAAGAAGGACGACGACGGCCTCTCGAGGAAAATGGCGGCGCTCTGCGACGTCTACGTGAACGACGCGTTCGGCACGGCGCACCGCGCGGAAGCGACCACGCACGGCATCGCGAGGTACGCGCCGGTCGCCTGCGCGGGCCCGCTCCTCGCGGCGGAGCTCGAGGCGCTCGGCCGCGCGCTCGCCAACCCGAAGCGTCCGCTCGCCGCGATCGTGGCCGGCTCCAAGGTCTCGACCAAGCTCACCATCCTCGAGTCGCTCGCCGCGCGCGTGGACCAGCTCATCGTGGGCGGCGGGATCGCCAACACGTTCCTGCTCGCCGAGGGGCTTCCGATCGGCAAATCGCTCGCCGAGCCGGATCTCGCCGGCCAGGCGAAGCAGATCCTCGCGACGATGCGCAAGCGCGGCGCCGCCGTCCCGATTCCCGAGGACGTGGTGTGCGGCAAGGAATTCAAGGCCGACACGCCGGCGAGCGTGAAATCGGCGAAGGACGTGGCGCCCGACGACATGATCCTCGACATCGGGCCCGCGACCGCGAAGCATTACGCCGGCATCCTCGCGCGCGCCGGCACCATCGTCTGGAACGGGCCGGTCGGCGTGTTCGAGTTCGACGCGTTCGGCAAGGGCACCGAGGCGCTCGCGCGGGCGATCGCCGCTTCCAGCGCATTCTCGATCGCGGGCGGCGGCGACACCCTCGCCGCGATCGCGAAGTACGGCGTCACCGACCGCATCGGCTACATCTCCACCGGCGGCGGCGCATTCCTCGAGTTCCTCGAGGGCAAGACCCTGCCCGCCGTCGAGGCGCTCGAAAGGCGCGCCGCGAGCGGCGCCACGGTACGATGAGCCAGCGCAGCACCAAGATCGTCGCGACCCTCGGCCCGTCGTCGAGCGAGGCGACGGTGCTCGAGAAGATGTTCGCCGCGGGCGTGGACGTCGTGCGCCTCAACTTCTCGCACGGCACCGCGCAGGACCACATGAAGCGCGCCGAGCTCGTGCGCGACACCTGCCGCAAGGTCGGGCGTACCGTCGGCATCATGGCGGACCTGCAGGGACCGAAGATCCGCGTCGGCAAGTTCCGCGAAGGGCGCGTCACGCTCAAGCCCGGCGACCCGTTCGTGCTCGACGCCGCGATGGAGCTCGGCGACGGCTCCGGGGTGGGGCTCGACTACAAGGAGCTGCCGCGCGACGTGCGCGCGGGCGACGTGCTGCTGCTCGACGACGGCAAGATCGTGCTCGACGTGACTGGCGTGGAGGGCTCGCGTATCCATACCGTGACCCGGCACGGCGGCACGCTCTCGAACAACAAGGGCATCAACCGCCAGGGCGGCGGCCTCACCGCGCCGGCGCTCACGCCGAAGGACATCGACGACATCCGCACCGCCGCGCAGATGAAGGTGGACTTCGTCGCGGTGTCGTTCCCGAAGAGCGGCGCGGACATGTACATGGCGCGCGAGCTGCTGCGCGCTGCGGGCGGGCACGCGATGCTGATCGCGAAGATCGAGCGCGCGGAGGCGATCCCGGCGCTCGAGGACATCATGCACGCGTGCGACGGCATCATGGTGGCGCGCGGCGACCTCGCGGTCGAGGTGGGCGACGCGGCGGTGCCGGCGCTGCAGAAGCGCATGATCCGGCAGGCGCGCGAGCTGAACAAGCTCACCATCACCGCGACGCAGATGATGGAGTCGATGATCTCGAGCCCGGTGCCCACGCGCGCCGAGGTCTCCGACGTCGCGAACGCGGTCCTCGACGGCACCGACGCCGTGATGCTTTCGGCCGAATCGGCCTCGGGCCAATACCCGGTGGAGACGATCGCGGCGATGAACCGCATCTGCATCGAGGCCGAGAAATCGCAGCTGGTGACGCTCGAGTCGGAATTCCTGAACCGCGTCTTCACCCGCGTCGACCAGTCGATCGCCATGGCGGCGCTCTTCACCGCGTACCACCTCAAGGTGAAGGCGATCGCCTCGCTCACCGAGTCGGGCTCGACCGCGCTCTGGATGTCGCGCCTGAACTGCGGCGTGCCGATCTACGCCCTCACCGCGCAGACCGATACCCGCTATCGCTGCACGCTCTTCCGCGACTGCTACCCGCTGATGGTGAAGTACGTCGGCCACGACCGCGACGAGCTCCTCGCCGAGGCGGAGACGGTGCTGGTCGCGAACGGAGTGGTCGTGCCCGGCGACCTCATCGTGCTCACCATCGGCGAGCCGATCGGCAAATCCGGCGGAACCAACACAATGAAGATCGTAAAAGTCGGGGAGCACCGGGGTTCGGCCTGACCCCACGCACATCCAAGGAGAGCATCGATGGACACCAAGCTGATGACCGAAACCGCCCGCGCCATGGTGGCGCCGGGCAAGGGCCTGCTCGCCGCCGACGAAAGCGCGGGCACCTGCAAGAAGCGCTTCGACTCCGTGAACGTCGAGAGCACCGAGGAGAACCGCCGCGCCTACCGCGACATGCTCTTCACGACGCCGGGGCTTTCCGAATACGTGAGCGGCGTGATCCTCTTCGACGAGACGATCCGCCAGAAGACGAAGGATGGCGTGGGCTTCGCCGAGTACCTCAGGAAGAACGGCATCCTCCCGGGCATCAAGGTGGACGCCGGCGCGCACGACATGGCGCTCCACCCCGGCGAGAAGGTGACCGAGGGCCTCGACGGGCTCGCGAAGCGCATGCAGGAATACTTCTCGATGGGCGCGCGCTTCGCGAAATGGCGCGCGGTGATCACGATCGGCGAGGCCATCCCGTCGATGGCATGCATCCGGGCCAACGCGCACGCGCTCACGCGCTACGCCGCGATCTGCCAGGAGGCTTCGATCGTGCCGATCGTGGAGCCCGAGGTGCTGCTCGACGGCGATCACACGGCCGAGCGCAGCGAGTCCGTGCACGAGGACACGCTCGCGACCCTCTTCCACGAGCTCGAGCGCTACGGCGTGTCGCTCGAGCACGTGATCCTCAAGGCGAGCATGGTGGTCTCGGGCAAGGAGAACGCGCGCCAGGCGCCGGTGCCGGAGGTCGCGGAGCGGACGCTGCGCGTCCTCAAGCGCACCGTTCCCGCGGCGCTTCCCGGCGTCGTCTTCCTCTCGGGCGGCCAGGCGGACGAGAACGCCACCGCGCACCTCGACGCGATGAACCGTGTCGGCGGCGCGCCCTGGCCGCTCACGTTCAGCTACAGCCGCGCCCTGCAGGCCGTGGCGTTGAACGCCTGGCGCGGCAACGCGGCGAACGTGGCCGCGGCGCAGAAGGCGTTCCACCATCGCGCGAAGATGAACAGCCTCGCCGCGAAGGGCCAGTGGTCGAAGAGCCTGGAGAAGGAAGCGGTGGCGGCGTGAAACCGCTGTACGAGACGTCGATCGCGAGCCTTCCCCGCCTCGGGCGCGGGAAGGTGCGCGACATCTACGCGGTGGACGAGGACAAGCTCCTCATCGTCACCACCGATCGCCTGTCCGCCTACGATGTGATCCTCCCCACCCCGGTGCCGGAGAAGGGACGCGTGCTCACGGCGCTCTCGAACTTCTGGTTCGCGAAGCTCGCCTCGATCGTCCCGAACCACCTCACCGGCATCGATCCGGAGAGCGTCGTCGCACCCGGCGAGCGCGAGCAGGTGCGCGCACGCGGCACCGTGGTGAAGCGCATGCAGCCGCTGCCGATCGAAGCGGTGGTGCGCGGCTACCTGGAAGGTTCGGGGTGGGCCGAGTACAGCACGAGCGGGAGCGTGTGCGGCATCCGCTTGCCGCCGGGCCTGCAACGCGCGTCGCGCCTGCCCGAGCCGATCTTCACACCCGCGACCAAGGCGGAAGCGGGCCACCACGACGAGAACATCTCCTTCGATCGCATGGCGCAGGTCGTGGGCGCGCAGCGCGCCGCGGAGGTACGCGAGACCGCGATCCGCCTCTACCAGGCGGCGGCCGCCTACGCGCTCGAGCGCGGCATCATCATCGCCGACACCAAGTTCGAGTTCGGCCTCGACCGCGAGGAGCGCCTGCACCTCATCGACGAGGCGCTCACGCCGGACTCCTCGCGCTTCTGGCCGCTCGACACCTGGCGCGTGGGCGCGAGCCCGGAGAGCTTCGACAAGCAGTACGTGCGCAACTGGCTCGATTCGATCGGCTTCGCGAGGCGGCCGCCCGCGCCCGAAATGCCGCCGGAGGTCGCGCGCAAGACCTCCGACAAGTACCAGGAAGCGCTACGCCGCCTGATGGGCTGACCGGAGCGCGCGCCGGAACCGCGCCGGCGCCGCAGTTGTCTGCAAGGGATAGGCCGCAACCCGCACGGCCGAGGATTCGCCCTTGGACCGGAGTCCCCTCGATCCCGGCGAAACCGGCTCGCCGCTGCGCATCGCCGTCGTCTCGCCGCTGCACGAAAGCGTTCCCCCGCGTCTCTATGGCGGGACCGAGCGCGTCGTCTCCTACCTCACGGAAGAGCTGGTGCGCCTCGGCCACGATGTCACGCTCTTCGCGACCGGCGACTCCCGGACCCATGCGAAGCTGCAGGCGATGGCCCCGCGCGGGCTGCGCCTCGATCCGGACTGCCGCGACCCGCTCGCCCACCACGTGGCGATGGTGCACGACGTCGTGGAGCTCGCCGACGAGTTCGACGTGGTGCATTTCCACATCGACTACGTGCATTTCCCCTCCGCGCGCCACGCGAACCTGCCGAGCCTCACGACGCTCCACGGGCGCCTCGACATCCCCGACCTCGTCCCGGTGTTCCGCCGCTATCCCGACATGCGGCTCGTGTCGATCTCCGACGCGCAGCGCAAGCCCCTGCCGTGGGCCTCGTGGATCGGCACGGTCCATCACGGCCTTCCGCGGCAACTGCTCGCGCCCGGAGCCGGCGGCGGCGGCTACCTCGCGTTCCTCGGGCGCGTGTCGCCGGAGAAGCGCCTCGACCGCGCGATCCGCATCGCGCAGCGCGTCGGCCTGCCGCTGCGCATCGCGGCGAAGATCGAGAAGATCGACCTCGCGTATTACGAGTCGGTGGTGAAGCCGATGCTGGCGCTGCCCGGCGTGGAGTTCGTGGGCGAGATCGGCGAGCGCGACAAGGCGGCCTTCCTCGGCAACGCCGCGGCGCTCCTCTTCCCCATCGACTGGCCGGAGCCTTTCGGCCTGGTGATGATCGAGTCGCTCGCGTGCGCGACGCCGGTGCTCGCCTTCGACCGCGGCTCGGTGCGGGAGGTGATCGAGCCCGGCACCGGCGGCTGGATCGTCGCGAGCGAGGACGAGGCGGTCGCCGCACTCGCGCGCCTCGGCGACATCGACCGCGCGGCATGCCGGCGCAGCTTCGAGGAGCGCTTCACCTCGGAGCGGATGGCGCGCGACTACCTGCGCCTCTACGCCCGGGTGGCGCACCTGCCGCGGCGCTCCCCATCGGTGCGCCGCGCCGCCGCATGAAGGACATCACGCCGCTCGAGGAAGCGATCCGCGTCGGCGATCGCTGGTACGTGCTCGCCACCTCCTCGCGCGAGGGCGACCCGATCCGGGTCCTCAAGTACGGCGAGAGCTTCGCGCTCTTCGACCGCTTCGGCGACATGCCGCGCGCGGGCAGCGGCGAGCACGGCCTCTACCACGAGGGCACGCGCTTCCTCTCGCGCTACGAGCTGCGCCTGAACGGCAAGCGCCCGATCCTGCTGCACTCGAGCGTGCGCCGCGACAACAGCGTCCTCTCGGTCGACGGCACCAACCCGGACCTGCACGAGGACGGACGGCTCGCGACGGTGAAGGGCACGCTGCACCTCGCGCGCTCGTGGGTGTTGTGGAAGGCGGGGTGCCACGAGCGCCTGCGCATCGAGAACTTCGGGCAGGCGCCGGTGCGGCTCGCGCTCACGCTCGAATTCGGCGCCGACTACGTGGACATCTTCGAGGTGCGCGGCTACGAGCGCGCGCGGCGCGGCGAGGCGCTCGCCGCCGACGCGGGCGAGGCGCGCGCGATCCTCGGCTATCGAGGCCTCGACGGCATCGTGCGGCGTACGGCGATCGAGTTCTCCAGCCCTCCGTCGTCGATCGCGGCGGACCGCGCGCAGTTCGCGATCGAGCTCGCGCCCGGCGCGCGCTTCGAGCTCGAGGCGCGCATCGATTGCGATCCCCGCGGCGTCTCGGCGCGCATCGGCTACGACGAGGCCGCGAAGCGCGTCGAGGAGGCGATGAGCGAGGCGGCGAACGACGCCCACGCCGAATCGCCCAGCGCGCCGTTCAACCACTGGATCGAGCGCTCCTCCGCGGACCTCACCATGCTCACCGCGGGCAACCCCGAGGGCCGCTATCCCTACGCCGGCGTGCCGTGGTACAGCGTTCCGTTCGGGCGCGACGGGATCCTCACCGCGCTGCAATACCTGTGGCCGCAGCCGGCGATGGCGCGCGCGGTGCTGCGCTTCCTCGCCGCGACGCAGGCGACCGAGGAGCGCGCCGAGCAGGACGCGGAGCCCGGCAAGATCGTGCACGAGATGCGCAAGGGCGAGCTCGCGAACCTGGGCGAGATTCCGTTCGGCCGCTACTACGGCACCGTCGACGCGACGCCGCTCTTCGTCGTGCTCGCGGGCGAGTACCACCAGCGCACCGCCGATCGCGAGACCCTCGAAGCGATCTGGCCGAACGTCCTGCGCGCCCTCGAATGGATGGATCGCTACGGCGACCTGGACGGCGACGGGTTCATCGAGTATCGGCGGCGCAGCGAGCGCGGCCTGGTGAACCAGGGATGGAAGGATTCCGAGGATTCCATCATGCACGCCGACGGCCGGCTCGCGGAGGGCCCGATCGCGCTCTGCGAGGTGCAGGGCTACGCCTATCTCGCGCGCGTGCACGCGGCACGCCTCGCGCGCACGCTGGGCGAGAACGAACGCGCGCGCGCGCTGGAGCGGCAGGCGCTCGAGCTGCAGGCGCGCTTCGAGGCGGCCTTCTGGTGCGAGGACATCGGCACCTATGCGCTCGCCCTGGACGGCCACAAGCGCCCGTGCCGCGTGCGCGCTTCCAATGCCGGCCACGTGCTGTGGAGCGGCATCGCGCATGCCGACCGGGCGCTGCGCGTCGGCGAGACGCTGCTCGCGCCCGATTCGTTCTCCGGATGGGGCGTACGCACGCTCGCGCGCGGCGAGGCGCGCTACAACCCGATGTCCTACCACAACGGCTCGGTCTGGCCGCACGACAACGCCATCGCGGCGATGGGCCTCGCACGCTACGGCATGAAGGACAAGAGCGTCGCGATCGCCACGGCGCTGTACGAAGCGAGCCTCTTCATGGACCTGCACCGGCTGCCGGAGCTCTACTGCGGCTTCGAACGCGAGCACCACGGCGAGGGGCCGACGTTGTATCCGGTCGCGTGCTCGCCACAGGCGTGGGCGTCGGCGAGCGCCTTCTACGTGGCGAAGGCCTGCCTCGGCCTCTCCTTCCGGCCGGAGGAGCCGCGCATGCGCTTCCTGCACCCGATGCTGCCCGGGTTCCTCGAGCGCGTGCGGCTGGTGAACGTCCGCGTGGGCGAGGCCGTGGTCGACGTGCAGTTCGAGCGCCACGGCGAGGAGGTCGGCGTGAGCGTGCTGCGCAAGCAGGGCGACCTCGAGGTCTCGGTGGTGCTGTGAGCGGCACGCGGCGCGGCGCGCCGTGAGAAACTAGCGCCATGGCCGCCCGCCTCGATCCGCGCTCGCTCACGCGCGAGCTGCTCGCCTTCAACACCATCAATCCGCCCGGGATGGAGCGAGCGTGCGCGCGCCGCATCGGCGCGATGCTGGAAGCGGCGGGCTTCCGCGTGGCCTACCACGAATTCGCCGAGTCGCGCACCAGCCTCGTCGCGCACATCGGCCTCGCGGAGGGCAAGGCACCCCTCTGCTTCACCGGCCACATCGACATCGTGCCGCTGGGAGGCGCGCGCTGGACGCGCGACCCGTTCGCCGGAGAGACCGACGGCGACCGCCTCTACGGCCGCGGCTCGACCGACATGAAGAGCGGCATCGCGGCCTTCGTCGTCGCCGCGCTCGAGCTCGCCGCGGATCTCGCGCGCGGGCCGGGGCTCCTCCTCGTCATCACCGCGGGCGAGGAGATCGGCTGCGAAGGCGCGAAGTACCTCGCCGACCACCGCCTCCTCGGGCGCGCCGGCGCGATCGTGGTCGCCGAGCCCACCGCGAACTACCCGTACATCGGCCACAAGGGCCTCGCCTGGTTCGAGGTGGAGACGACCGGCGTCACCGCGCACGGATCGATGCCGGAGCTGGGCGACAACGCCATCGTGAAGATGGCGCGCGTGATCGACGACCTCGGCGCATTCCGTTTTCCGGTGCCATCGCACGAGGTGATGGGGCGCCCGACCTTGAGCGTCGGAACCATCCACGGCGGCCTCAACACCAACTCGGTGCCCGACCGCGCCGCGATCACCGTCGACACGCGCACCGTGCCCGGGATCGACCATGCGGGACTGTGCGAGTCGCTGCAGTCCCTCCTCGCCCCGCGCGGCGCGCGCGTGCGCCGCATCGTGGATACCGCCTCGCTCTATACCGAGCCCGCGGACGAGTGGGTGCAGCAGGTCTACGAGGCGTGCACGCCGTATCTCGAGTCGCGTCCGACGCCGAAGACGATCACGTTCTCCACCGACGGCGCGGACCTGAAACGCGGCTTCGGCGGCGCGCTGCCCGCGGTGATCCTCGGCCCCGGGGAGCCCAGCCTCGCGCACCAGACCGACGAGTGGTGCTCGATGCGGCGCATCGAGCAATCCGTCGAGCTCTTCCGCACGCTGATGCGGCGCTGGAACGGCGCCTAGGTCGACACCGCGACCGCGGCGAGCCCGGGCATCGCGAAGCCCGGCGCTAGCCGCCGAGGATCTCGAGGATGAAGCGCCACTCCTGCGGCGTCACCGGCGTGATGGACAGGCGATTGCCGCGGCGCAGGACCACCATGTCCTGCAGCTCGCGGTAGCCGCGCATCTCCTCGAGCGGCATCACGCGCGTCTTCTTCACGAGCTCCACGTCCACCAGCATCCAGCGCGGCGCCTCGCGCTTCGACTTGGCGTCGAAATAGGGACTCTTGCGGTCGAACTGCGACGCGTCGGGATAAGGCGCGCTCGCGACGCGCGCGATGCCCGCGATGCCGGGCACCTCGCAGCTCGAATGGTAGAAGAGCACGCCGTCGCCGATCCGCATCGCGTCGCGCATGAAGTTGCGCGCCTGGTAGTTGCGCACGCCGAACCAGGCCGTGCGCTTCTTCGGGGCGCGGACGAGGTCGTCGATGGAGAACTCGTCCGGCTCGGATTTCATGAGCCAGTAGGCCATCAGGACCGGGGACCGAGCACGTTTTTCGGAGGAGGGAGCCGGGATCGACGGGGCGGGAAAAACGCGGCCTGTGCCCGGCATTGGATGCCCTGCGGTGTTCGCCCGGGCCGCACTCTCGAACCCAAGGGTTCAAGGCGGGCACCTGCCGAGCGCCGCAGGTACGTCCGACGTGGGACGCGCACAAAAGCGCTCTTGGCTGGCGTCCTGGCTAACAAGCTTATCGGTTCAAAGGATGTAAGCCCGGACGAACACCGCAGGAAACCCGGCCTCTCCATGCAACGGCCTCGCGGCCGCCTCAGAAGAGATTTTCCTGGTCGGCGGCGAGCGCCGAATCCACGGTTTCCTGCATCGCTTCGATTCTACCGCGGAATGCGCCCGCGTCGAGCCCGTGCGCATTCGGACGGTTGGACAGGAGCTCGTGCGCGATGTTCAGGGCCGCCATGATCGCGATGCGTTCGTTGCCCACGACCTTGCCGGTGTCGCGCACCTCGCGCAGCTTGCGGTTGAGGTAGTCGACCGAGGCGAGCAGCTGCTTCTCCTCGCCCTCGGGGCATGCGACGCGGAACTCGCGCCCGAGCAGGCTGATCGTAAGCGCGCCCTTCTCGCGCGGCTTCGTCTCGCTCATGTCTCGGTCTCGGGAATCTGCTTGAGCAGGGCCTCGATGCGGGTGCGCGCGGCCGCGAGCTTCTCGGCGAGGCGCGAATTGTCGTCCGTGCGCGCGGCCAATTGCTGCCGCAGCTCGCGGTTCTCCGCGCGCAAGGCATTGAGGCGCTGGACCAATTGTCCCAGCTTCTCCTCGAGGCCGGCCAGTTCCGAGTCCATCTCCGCACGGTATTGGAAAAGCCGAGACGCGTCAATCAGTAACGGCGCATTTTGAAAGTCGTTTCGAGCGACAGCTTGTGGCTGGGCGTATGATGCGCGGGCGAACGGATGCATGGGAAGCCGGTGGAAAGCCGGCGCTGCCCCCGCAACGGTATGCGAGGCGCGGGATCGCCAGGGAAGCCACTGCGGCATATAGCCGTGGGAAGGCGGCGATCCGATGCCCGCGAGCCCGGAGACCGATCCGTCGCGGTGGAAACACCCCTAGAACACGACTGCGGCTTGCGGGGACGCTCGCCGCCCGATCGAAGGACCTTCCTCCACATGAAAGCGATCCGTCTCGCGGGGCTCCTCGGCCTCGCCGCGCTGGGCGCGCAAGCCCAGGTGCCGTTGTTTCCTTCCGCGCCGCTGCCGGTCGAATCCCTCGTCGTCACCGCCACCCGCATGCTGCAGCCCGCGCCGACGCTGCGCGACACCGTCGTCATCACGCGCGCCGAGCTCGACGACATGGGCGCGCTTTCGCTGGGCGAGGTCCTGCAGCGCCGTGCCGGCGTGGAGCTTCGCGCGACCGGCGGGCCCGGCCAGCCCGAGAGCGTCTTCATCCGCGGCGCGGGACCCACGCAAACGCTCGTGCTGGTGGACGGCATGCGCGTCGGCTCGGCGACGGCGGGCACCACCGCGATCGAGGCGATCCCGCTCGACCTGATCGAGCGCATCGAGGTGGTGAAGGGCCCGCTCTCGAGCCTGTACGGCTCCGAAGCGGCCGGCGGCGTGATCCAGATCTTCACGCGCGGCGGCAACGTGCCGCATCTCTTCGCCTCGGCGGGCTACGGCACGGACCAGGACCGGCGCGCCTCCGCGGGCCTCGACACGACCGACGGCACCAATACGCTCTCGCTCGCCGCGGGCGCGCGCAAGGTCGACGCGCCGAGCGCGACGAACCCGCGCTCGCCGAGCTTCTTTCCCGATCGCGATCCGCACGAGAACGCCTTCGCGACGCTGCGCGCGTCGCATCGCATGTGGACCGGCGAGACGCTCGCGCTCGAGGCGTTCGGCTCGCGCTCGAGGACCGATTTCGACGCCGGTCCCGCGCCCGACGGCAGCAATCCGAACGACCGCAGCGAGCAGACCGTCGCGGGCGTGCGGCTCACGTCCTCCACCAAGTTCGCGCAGTGGTGGGCGAGCCGCCTGGTCCTCGCGGAGGGCGTCGACCGGCTGGTCTTCACCGGGCAGTTCCCCTCGCGCGTCGAGACCCGCACCGACCAGGCTTCGTGGATCAACGAGATGCCGCTCAACGGCGGGACGCTCCTCCTCGGAGCCGAGACCGTGCGCGAGAAGGTGGACCCGAGCGCGACCTCGGATCCGGTCAACGGCTTCACGCGCGACCACCGCGACACCAATTCCGCGTTCGCGGAGATCACGCGCAGCTACGCCGGCCAGCGCGTGGAGGCGAGCATCCGCCGCGACCAGGAGGAGCAGTTCGGCGACCGCAACACGGGAAGCCTCAGCTATGGCGTCGACTGGCCGTCGTTCGCGCGGCTCTCGGTCACGTGGGCGAAGGGCTTCCGCGCGCCGACGTTCAACGACCTCTACAGCCCCGCGTTTCCCGGCTTCTTCGTGCCCAACCCGAACCTGAAGCCCGAGAGGAGCGACAGCACCGAGGTCTCGCTCGCGAGCCTTCCCGCCGCACCCGTGCAATGGAAGCTCACCGCCTTCGACAACCGCCTCGACGACCTCATCGTCTTCAGCCCGTCGGCCCAGACCGTGCTCAACGTGGCGCGCGCGCGCATCCGCGGCGTCGAGGCCACCGTGGACGCCTCGTGGATCGGCCTGCGCTGGCACGGCGCCTTCACCGCGCAGCGGCCCCACGACGAGGACACCGGGGATCGCCTGCAGGGACGCGCGGAACGCTTCGGCACGCTCGAGGCGAGCCGCGCCTTCGGAGCCGCATGGAACGCGGCGCTCTCGGTCTTCGCGAGCGGCGATCGCTTCGATTCGCTCGACCAGTCGCCCGAGTCGCGCCTGCCCGGCTATGCCATTCTCGATGCGCGCGTGCGCTACGCGATCAACAAGCAGTGGACCGCCGAGCTCACCGCGACCAACCTGCTCGACAAGCGCTACGAGAGCGCGGTCGGCTTCGATGCGCCGCGGCGCGGAGTCTTCCTCGACGTGCGCTTCGACGCGTTCTGAGGCCGCGGCAGGCATAATGGAAGGTCTCCTGCGCCACCCCGCAACGCCCATGGAAGCACGCCCGACCATCACCGAGGAGTACCGCCGCCAGCAGCAGGAGCTGCACCGCAACCCGCACTACGGCGTCGCCTCGATCGGCTACGCGCCGATCGTGAAGCAGCTCGTCGAGCAGTTCGGCGCGCGCTCGATCTCCGACTACGGCGCCGGCAAGTGCAACCTGAAGCGCAAGCTCGACGAGCTGGGCGTGAAGGGCGTCGAGTATTTTCCGTACGATCCGGCGTTCCCGGAGTACGGGCCGCCCTCTCCCGCCGATCTCGTGTGCTGCATCGACGTGCTCGAGCACATCGAGCCCGACTACCTCGACAACGTGCTGGGCGAGCTGCGCGGGATCCTGCGCAAGTACGCGTTCCTCACCATCCACACCGGCGCCGCCCGGAAGGTGCTCTCCGACGGCCGCAACGCGCACCTCATCCAGAAACCGCGCTCGTGGTGGCTGCCGATCCTCTCGAAGTACTTCGAGGTGATCCACCTGCAGGGATCGGCGGGCGGCTTCTGGGTGGTCGCGATGCCGAGGAGCGAGGCGCTCGACGCGCCGTCGCCCGAATCGGCCTGAGGTCGCCGGCGCTCAGCCGGGAAGCGAATCCAGCAGGTCGCGGCGCAGGCGCGTGAGCGCCGCGTTCCAGTCGCCGTCCGCCGCTTGCCGGTACGTCGGCATCCCCGCAAACCACGGCGATTCGCCTTCGACCGCGGTCCAGCGCCATTCGGGCGGCCACGGCACCAGCACGCGTGCGCCGCGCCCGGCGGCCGCGCGCAGGTGCACGTTGGTGTTGCTCACCGCCACGTAGTCGTCCAGGATCTCCGCCGCCGCGAGCGCATCCTCCAGGTTCGCGTTGAGCGATGCGCCGTCATGCACCGGAGCCCCGATCGCCTCCGCGACCGTCGCGAGCTCCCCGGGCGCGGGCTCGCGCTGCAGCGAGAGGAACGTGGCGCGCGCTCCGCGCATCGCCGCGCCGAGCGAGCCGGGCGCGAGGTGCTTCGCGAGCGCGATGCGTCCGCGGCGAGCGAGGCCCGCACGCCACGTGAGGCCCACGTACGGCGCGGGACCCAGCCGGCCGAGATAGCGCCGCAGCGCCTCGCGGCGCGCGGGATCGCCTTCGATGCGCAGTGCCCCCGGAAAGTGCGACGCATCGTCCGCCCCGAGCAGGCGCGCAAGGTCGCCGATCCACAGCACGGCGAGGCCCTCGGCCGGCACCGCCCCGGGCGCGAGGAAATGCTCGAAGAGCCCGGTGCGTTCGAGAATCGGCCGCAGCCGCGCATCGCCCCAGAACGCGAGCCGATGGCCGCGCGCGCGCAGCTGTGGGGCGAAGCGCAGGAAGAACAACGCGTCGCCCAGTCCCTGCTCGCCGTGCAGCACGATGGGCGACGAGGAGGGCGGCAATCGATCGACGTGCGGCACGATGCCGGCGGTGTGCGGGTCGCGCAGGTTCATCCGCGAGTCGGGCCGCCGATCGTGGTGCGGCCAGGCTTCGGCGAAGCGGCCCTGGGCGAGGAGCGCATACGCGAGGTTGATGCGCGCGGCGTACAGGTCGGGGCGCCTCGCGAGCGCCTGGCGCGCGGCGGCCTCCGCGCCGGCGAAATCGCCACGGGCGCGCGCGACGAGGCTCAGGTTCGCGAGCGCGTGCGGATCGCCCGGTGCGAGCGCGAGCGCGCGGCGCAGCTCCGACTCGCTCTCGTCGAGCTCGTCGATCACGAAGAGCACCATGCCGAGCTCGCCGTGGAAGGTGCCGTTGCGCGGCTCCTGCGCGACCGCCGCGCGCAGCTCCGCGACGCCTTCGGCGAAGCGCTCGAGGTTGCACAGCGTGAGGCCGCGCAGCGCCCGCGCGCGCGCCGCCGCGGGCGCCCGCGCGAGCACGGCGTCGAAGGCCGCGAGCGCCTCGTCGAGGCGGCCGGCCTCGCGCAGGTCGATCCCGCGGCGCAGCGCGCTTTCCAGGTCGTCCATCGGAGCGATGGATTATATTCTCGGGACCTTCCCCTTCCGATCATGGTCCCCGACGCCATCGTTCCCGGATCGCTGCGCCGCGCGCTCGTCGTGAAGCTGCGCCATCACGGCGACGTCCTGCTCTCCTCGCCCGTGTTCCAGGTGCTCGCCAGGCGCGCGCCGCAGGCGGAGATCGACGCCCTCGTCTACGACGACACGCGCGACATGCTCACGGGCCATCCCGCCATCGCCCGCATCCACGGCATCGACCGCAGCTGGAAGCGCCAGGGGTGGGTCGAGCAGGCGCGCCAGGAAAGCCGGCTCCTCTCGACGCTGCGCGAGCGGCGCTACCAGCTGATCGTGCACCTCACCGACCATTGGCGCGGCGTGTGGCTCGCGCAGGCCCTGCGCCCGCGCTGGGCAGTGGCGCCGGCGCGCGACAACGCGCTGTGGCGTTGGAGCTTCACGCACCAGTACAAGCTGCCGCGCGCCACCCCGCGGCATACCGTCGAGACCAACCTCGATGCGCTGCGCCGCATCGGCCTCTATCCGGAAGAGGAGGAGAAGCGGTTGGTCATGGTGCCCGGTGACGCGGCCCAGGCACGCGTCGATTCGCTCCTCGCCGCCGCCGGGCTCGCGCCGCGCGCCTTCGTGCACGTGCACGTCACGTCGCGCTGGCTCTTCAAGACCTGGACCGAAGCGCAGAGCGCCGAGCTGCTGCGCCGGCTCGCGCGCGACGGACACGGCATCGTCGCCACCTGCGCGCCCGACGCGCGCGAGAAGGCGATCCTCGCGCGCACGCTTGCCGAGGCGGCGGTGCCCGTCGTGGACCTGTCCGGCCAGCTCACGCTGCGCGAGATGGCGGCGCTCACCGGCCGGGCGCGCCTCTTCTTCGGCGTGGATTCGGCGCCGATGCACATCGCCGCGGCCATGGGCACGCCGGTGGTGGCCCTCTTCGGCCCGAGCGGCGAGAAGGAATGGGGCCCGTGGCGCGTGAAGCATCGCGTCGTCGCGAGCGACCAATATCCATGCCGTCCGTGCGGCAACGACGGATGCGGCGGCGGCAAGGTGAGCGAGTGCCTCACGCGCATGCCGGTGGAGCGCGTGCACGCGGCGATCAACGAAGTGCTCGCCGCGCCGTGAGCGCGACCGCGCCGCGGCCCGCCGCGCTCGGCCCGCGCGTCGCCCTGGTGCGCGGCCGCTACGATCCGGCGGGTGGCGCCGAGCGCTTCGTGCAATCGGTCCTCGCCGCGCTGCGCTCGCAGGGCGCGTCGATCACCGTCATCGCGCGCGAGTGGCCGGACCACGACGGCTCGGCGGTCCTGCTGCGGCCGTTCCACGTGGGGAGCCTGTGGCGCGACTTCGCCTTCGCGCGCGCCGCGTGCGCGGAGCTCGAGCGCCGCCGCTTCGACCTCGTCCAGTCGCACGAGCGCATCGCGTGCTGCGACGTGTATCGCGCGGGCGACGGCGTGCACGCGCAGTGGCTCGAGGAGCGCGCCCGCGCGCAGCGCCCGCTCGCGCGCCTCGCCGCGCGCCTCTCGCCGCATCACCGCTACCTGCTCGGCGCCGAACGGGAACTCTTCGCCGCTGCGCGCCTGCGCGCCGTGATCTGCAACTCGGAAATGGTGCGCGGCGAGATCGCCTCGCGCTTCGGCACCGATCCGGCGAAGCTGGTGCTGATCCGCAACGCCGTCGACGTGGAGCGCTTCCACCCGGAGCTCGAGGGCGAGGTGGGCGATGCGGTGCGCCAGCAGCTCGGCATCCCGCGCGCGGCGCAGCTCCTCGTGCACGTGGGATCGGGCTTCGAGCGCAAGGGCGTGCGCTTCCTGCTCGAAGCCGTCGCGCGGGCGCGCACCCGGCCGTGGGCGATCGTCGCCGGCCGCGACAAGCACGCCGCGCACTATGCGGCGCTCGCGCGCCGCCTCGGCATCGCCGCGCGCGTGCGCTTCGTGGGCGGCGTCTCCGACGTGCGGCCCTACCTCGCCGCGGCCGACGCGTTCGCCCTCGCCACGCTCTACGACCCGCAGCCGAATGCCGTCCTCGAGGCGATGGCGAGCGGGCTGCCGATCCTCACCACGCCCAGGTGCGGCGCCGCGGAGCTCCTGCGCGAAGGCGAGAGCGGCTACATCCGCGACGCGCTCGACGTGCCCGGGCTCGCCGAGGCGATCGAGCGCCTCGAGCCCCCCGCCTGCCGGGTGCTCGGCGAGGTGGCGCGCGCGGCGGTCCTCCCCTATACGCCCGCGGCGATGGCCGAGGAGTACCTGGCGCTGTACCGGCGCCTTCTTCGCCGATAATGGCGGGATGAATCCCTCCAGGCATTCCAGCCGCGAGCTGTACCTGCGGCTCCTGCGGCACGTCTGGCCGTACCGGGCGGCGCTCGCGGGCGGCATCCTCGCCATGATCGTGGGCGGCCTCGCCGACGCGGCGGTGGTGAAGCTCACGCGCCCGCTCATCAACGAGCTCTTCGTCGAGCGCAACCGCGAGCTCGCGATCCTCCTGCCGCTCGGCATCATCGCCGTGTTCTTCGTGAGCGGGCTCGCGAGCTTCGCCTCGGGCTATTGCTCGCAGTGGGTGAGCCAGAAGGTGATCCTCGACCTGCGCCAGCAGATGTTCGCGAAGGTACTGCGGCTGCCGCCGGCGTACTTCGACGACGTACCCACCGCGACCCTCGTCACCAAGTTCACGTTCGACGTGAACAACCTGACCGCCGCCTCGACGACGGTGCTCACCACGCTGGTGCGCGACTCGGTCACGGTCGCCGCGCTGCTCGCCGTGCTGCTCGTCTCCAACTGGAAGCTCACCATCGTCGCCTTCGTGGTGATCCCGCCCATCGCCTTCGTGGTGCGCCTCTTCAGCCGCCGCCTGAGGCAGATGAGCCGCGAGGGCCAGCGCGCCGTGGGCGGCATCGCCGAGGTGCTCGACGAGGCGATCGCGAACCAGCGCGTCGTGCGCATCTTCGGCGGGCAGGCCTACGAGGGCGAGCGCTTCCAGCGCGCCAGCCAGACGATCCGCCGCTTCGCGATGAAGCAGGCGACGGCCGCGGCGGGCACCGTTCCGGCGACGCAGCTCATCGTCGCGTGCGGCATCGCCGCGATCGTCTACTTCGCCGCGACCGAGGCTTTCGCCGGCTCGACGGACGTGGGCCAGTTCATCGAGTTCATCGGCGCGACCGGCATGCTGCTGCAGCCGTTGAAGCGCCTCACGGGTATCAACGAGCAGCTGCAGAAGGGCCTCGCGGCGTGCGAGAGCGTCTTCAGCCTGGTCGACGAGGCGCCGGAGGAGGACCGCGGCACGGTCGTGCTCGAGCGCGCCCAGGGCGCGATCCGCTTCCACGACGTCTGCCTGCGCTATCCCGGCGCCTCGCGTCCGGCGCTCGAAAACGTCTCGCTCGAGATCCACCCGGGCGAGACGGTCGCGCTGGTGGGCCCCTCGGGCAGCGGCAAGTCGAGCCTGATCCACCTGCTGCCGCGCTTCTACCATCCGGGCTCGGGCCGGGTCACGCTCGACGGCCACGACCTCGAATCGCTCAAGCTGGAGAGCCTGCGCCGCCAGATCTCGCTCGTCTCGCAGAGCGTGGTGCTCTTCAACGATACGGTAGCGGCGAACATCGCCTACGGGCGCGCCGACAAGACGGGCGAGGCGGACATCGTGAGGGCGGCCGAGGCTGCGCACGCCATGGAATTCATCCGCGCGCTGCCGCAGGGATTGCACACCGAGATCGGCGAGAACGGCGCGAAGCTCTCCGGCGGCCAGCGCCAGCGCATCGCGATCGCGCGCGCGATCCTGAAGGACGCGCCCATCCTGCTGCTCGACGAGGCCACCTCCGCGCTCGACACGGAGAGCGAGCGCGCGGTGCAGGCGGCGCTCGAAGCGCTGATGCAGGGGCGTACCACGATCGTCATCGCGCACCGCCTTTCCACCATCGAAAAGGCGGACCGCATCGTGGTGCTCTCGCAGGGCGGCATCGTCGAGGTCGGCAGCCACGGCGACCTGGTCTCGGCGGGCGGGATGTACGCGGGATTGCACCGCCTGCAGTTCGCCGGGGCATGAGTGCGACCGCTCCCGCGGGGCTGCGCATCCTGCACACCGAGTCTTCGCTGGGCTGGGGCGGCCAGGAGATCCGGGTCCTCACCGAAGCGCGCGGCGTGGCGGCGCGCGGGCACGAAGTGGTGCTCGCGGCGCCCTCGGCCTCGCGCATCCATTCGGAGGCGCCGGCATTCGGCGTGAAGGCGATCGCGCTCCCCATCGCGCGCAAAGGGCCCGCAGGGCTCATCGCGCTGCGCCGACTCCTCGCGCGGGAGCCGTTCGACGTGATCAACTCGCACAGCTCGACCGATACGTGGCTCGCGGCGCTCGCGTGCGCGACGCTCCCGCGAGCGCCCGCGCTCGTGCGCACGCGCCATATCTCGGCGCCCGCGCCGCGCAACCGCGCGACGCGTTGGCTCTACACGAGGGCCGCGCGGCGCATCGTCACCACCGGGGAACGGCTGCGCGCGCAGGTGATCGAGGAGACCGGCGCGCGGGCCGCGAACGTGGTTTCCATCCCGACCGGCATCGACCTGGAGCGCTATCGTCCCGGCGAGCGCGCCGCCGCTCGTGCCCGCCTCGGGCTTCCGCCCGATCGCCCGGTCGTGGGCATCGTCGCCACGCTTCGCAGCTGGAAGGGGCATCGATACCTGCTCGGCGCGCTCGCGAGCCTGCAGGCGAAGGATGCGATGCTCGTGGTCGTGGGCGACGGGCCGCAGCGCGAAGCGCTGGAGACGCTCGCGGCCGGGCTCGCGCTCGGCGAGCGCGTGCGCTTCGCGGGAAACCAGGCGGACGTCGTGCCGTGGATGCAGGCGCTCGACGTCTTCTGCCTGCCGTCCTATGCGAACGAAGGCGTCCCGCAGGCGCTCATGCAGGCGATGGCGTGCGGGCTCGCGGTGGTGAGCACGCCGATCGGCAGCATCGCGGAAATCGTGAGCGACGGCACGACGGGCGTGCTGGTGCCGCCGAGCGAGGTCGAGGCGTTGCGGGCGGCGCTCGACGCGCTGCTCGTCGATCCGGTGCGCCGCACGGCGCTCGCGCGAAACGCGCGCGAGGCGGCGCTCGAGCGCTTCGGCGAGGCGCGCATGGTCGAGCGGATGATCGACGTGTTCCGGAAAGCCGCCGAGGCGCGCGATGGGTGAGCGGTTCAACACGCGCGCGCTGGTCGTCTCGCGCGCGCTCGCCCACGCGTTCACGCGCCGCGCGGCAACGCGCGAGCCGCGGCGCGTCCTCGTCGCGCACAACCTGCTGCTGGGCGACACGCTGATGCTCACGCCGCTCCTCGCGAAGATCCGCGCACGGCTTCCCGGCGCGCAGACGACCCTCCTCGCCGCTCCCGCCTTCGCGCCGCTCTACGCGAGCCATCCGTATGGCGTGCGCGCGCTTCCCTTCTCGCCTGCGCGCAGCGCGACCACGCGCGACCTGCTCGCCGAATCCCCGTTCGACCTCGCGTTCGTCCTCGGCGACAACCGCTACAGCTGGCTCGCCGCGGCGCTGCGTGCGAGGCACATCGTGGCCCATTCCGGCGATGCGCCGGCGACCAAGAACTGGTTCGTGGACGAAAGCCGCGCGTACTCGGCCCAGCCGCAGGCGTGGGGCGACATGGTCGCGGACCTCCTCGATGGCGAGGATGCGCCGCCCTACGCGCGCGGCGATTGGCCGGCGCCGCCGGCACGCGATTTCGCGCGCCCGCAGGCGCCGTACGCGGTGCTCCACGTCGGTGCCAGCACGCCGCTCAAGCGCTGGCCCGCGGAGCGCTGGAACGCCCTCGCGCAAGCGCTGCGCAAGGAAGGCCTCGGCGTCGTGTGGAGCGCGGGCGCCGCGGAAGAAGCGCTGGTCCGGGAATGCGATCCCGCCGGCGAGTTTCCCTCGCTCGCCGGCCGCCTCGACCTCGCGCAGCTCTGGCACCTGCTCGCGTCGGCCGCGCTGCTGGTCGCGCCCGACACCGGCATCGCGCACCTCGGCCGCGTGACCTGGACGCCGACGGTCGCGATCTTCGGGCCGGGATCGCCGGTGATCTGCGGCCGCGGCCGCTTCTGGCGCGCGAGCCCCTGGGAATCGGTCGCCGAGGACCCGTTCCCGTGCCGCGACCAGCGCATCCTCTTCCGCCGCGAGATCCCGTGGGTGCGGCGCTGCGGCCGCTCGACGCGGGAATGCGCCGAACCGCGCTGCATGCAGGCGGTCCCTGTGGAAGCGGTGCTCGCCGCCGCCGCGCGGGTGCGCAGCGGGGGTCATCCGGAAGACGCCACCGGCCGTTAGTGACGCATTGCCGCGCTTTTCGGCGGCGCCCGGCGGTAAGATCGACCAGGACCGCTGGAACCATGCAAGAACGAACCCTTCTTCCCTGGCTGCGCTGGCTCGCGGCCCTGCTCCTCGGCGCCGCCATGCCCGCGCTGGCGCTGCCCTTGGTCGTCCCCGGAGAACCGGCGCAGGGACCCAAGGCGCTCGCGCCCGCGCCGCAGCTGCGCATCGAGGCGAACGTCGAGGCGCAGCCATCGCTGCGCGCGCACGCGCAGCTCGCCCCGGTGAGCGCCGCGGAGCTCGCGGCGCTTCGCGCGGTGAACACCGGGCGCTCCACCCGGGCGCTCGCCAAGCGGGTCGCGATCGGCCTCACGCGGGGCGCCGAGTACACGCCGGCGCTTCCCTCGGCCGCAGGCCTTGCCTGGATCGCGGTCCCCGGCGGCTACGCCGCGCAGATGTCCATCACCTCGCCGCAAGCGGCCGCGCTGCGCGTCTCGTTCGCGCTCGCCGGCGTTCCCACCGACGTGCAGATGGTCTTCTTCGGCTCCGCCGATCCGTCGCGCCTCGTGGGCCCGGTGCGGGTCGGCGACATCGCGGATCGCACGGCGGCGTGGTGGTCGCCGATCACGGAAGGCGACACGCAGACCGTCGAGATCTTCTCGCCCGGCGCGATGGACCCGGCCTCGCTCCCGCTTCGCGCCGAGCAGGTTTCGCACCTGTTCTCCGCGCCGTCGAGCCGCTTCGAGAAGACGACGAGCGACATCGGAATGGCGGGCAGCTGCAACGTCGACCTTCCCTGCTCGTCGCTCAACGGCGACTCCGCATTCGTGAACGCGGCGAACGCGGTCGCGGAGATGGTCTTCAACGACTCGCGTTTCGAATTCCTCTGCACCGGGACGCTCCTCAACGATACGGATTCCTCGACGCAGGTGCCGTGGTTCTACAGTGCCAACCACTGCTTCGACAACGACTCGCCGCCGTTGAAGACGCCGGCCGAGATGCAGACGCTCGCCAACACGCTCGAGACGCTGTGGTTCTTCCAATCGAGCTCGTGCAACAGCGGCACCGTCTCGAGCGCGTATCGCCAGCTCTTCGCGGGCGCGACCTATGTGTACAACAATCCGACCTCCGACGTGCTGTTCCTGCGTCTCAACGGCACGCCGCCGGCGGGCGCCTTCTTCGCCGGCTGGGACGCGAGCACCCTCTCCGCGGGCACGCCGGTGATCGACGTGCACCATCCGCAGGGCGACTTGAAGAAGGTGTCGCAGGGCACGGTGCTGGGCTTCACGACGCCCGGGGCCGGTCCGGCCTCCGCGGGCGCGAACCAGTACATCGGCATCCAATGGAATTCCGGCACGACGGAGGAAGGCAGCAGCGGCAGCCCGATCCTCACGCCGGGCACCTTCTCGGGGCAATCGCAATACCTGCTGCGCGGCGGGCTGTGGGGCGGAGCGGCCTCGTGCACGGATCGCAGCGGCGAGGACGTGTTCTCGCGCTTCGACCTCGCCTATCCCACGCTCGCGCAGTACCTCGCGCCGGCCGCCGCGCCCGCCTTCGACTACACCGATCTCTGGTGGAACCCCAACGAGTCGGGCTGGGGCCTCAGCATCACGCAGCACGCGTCGCACCAGATCTTCGCCGCGTGGTTCACCTATGGACCCGACGGCAAGGCGACCTGGTACACGATGCCGGGAGGCACGTGGACCTCGCCCACCACGTTCACCGGCAACCTGTTCACGGCCTCCGGTCCCGCCGCCAACGGCCCCTTCAATCCGAGCCAGGTCGTCACCGTGCCCGCCGGAACCGCCACGCTGAGCTTCAGCGACGCGAGCAACGGCACGCTCGCCTATACCGTGAACGGCGTCTCCGACCGCAAGAACATCACGCGCCAGCCGTTTTAGTCCTTGAGCGGGCGCGGCGGCGCGGATACGCTTGACGGCCATGGCCGCCCCCGCCCTTTCCGCGACGGTCGTCACCTACCGGCCCGATGCCGCGCTCCTCGCGCGCTGCATCGCTTCGCTCGCCGCGGCGGTGCTGCGCGCGCGCGAGCGTGGAGAGCTCGGGCGGGCGCGCCTCTTCGTGGTCGACAACGGGTCGGACGAGAGCGGGGCCGCGCTTCGCGCGGCGCTGCACGCGTGGCCCGCGCAAGCCGGTGCGCCGGAGATCGTCGCCGGCCACGGCAACGTGGGTTATGGGCGCGCGAACAACCTCGTCCTCGATCGCCTCGATTCGGACTTCCACCTGGTCATGAATCCCGACGTCGAGCTCGATCGGGAGGCGCTCGCGGCCGGGCTCGCCGCGCTTCGCGTGCATCCCGAGGTGGGATTGGTCGCGCCGGACGCGCGCGCCGACGACGGCACGCGCCAGTATCTCTGCAAGCGCTATCCGTCGCTCTGGGTGCTGTTCCTGCGCGGCTTCGCGCCGGAGCGCGTGCGCCGGCGCTTCGCGCGCGCGCTCGCCGAATACGAAATGCGCGACGTCATCGGCGAAGAGACGGTGCAAGGCGTACCGCTCGCGAGCGGATGCTTCATGCTGCTGCGCACGGCGCTCTTCCGCCGCCTCGGGGGCTTCGATCCGCGCTTCTTCCTCTACTTCGAGGACTACGACCTGAGCCTGCGCATCGGGCGCGAGGCTTCGGTCGCTTACGTGCCGGGCGCGCGCATCGTGCACCATGGAGGCGAGGCGGCGGCGAAAGGGCTGCGGCACATCGCGTGGTTCGTGCGCTCGGCGTGGCGCTTCTTCGCCACGCACGGATGGAAAGTCGCGTGAGCCGCTAGCCCTCGCGCGCAGCGCGCTCGAGGAACGCCTCCAGCGCGCGCACCGGCTCGTCGCGCTCGAAGAGCTCGCCGAGGTTCGCGCGGATGCGGTCCGATACGGCCGCCCGTTCCGCGGCGTCGCGGCCCAGTCGCTCCGCGATGGCGAGGTATTCGTCCACGCTGCCGGCGACCAGCTCGTGCGCGCCCACCATCCGGAGCATCGCCTGGCTCTGGCGGCCGCGCATCAGCGCGCCGGGGAGCGTCACCACGGGCAGTCCCATGGAAAGCGCATCGAGCGAGGTATTGCCGCCGGACCAATGCCGTGTGTCGAGCATCACGTCGCACAGCTGGTTGAGGCGCAGGTACTCGGGGTGCGCCAGCTGCGGCGCGAGGAAGCAGGTGCGCTCGTGCAGGTCGAGGCCGCGCTCTTCGAAGCTTCCGATCAGCCGTCCCGCGAACGCCTCCGTCACGGCCGCATGGTTCGAGGCGAACATCACCGCCACGCCGTCGGGATCGCGCTCGAGGGTGCGCGCGATGAGCGCATCGTTGTCGGGATGGATCTTGAAGAGCGACTGCGGCACGAGATAGAGCGTGCGGCCCTCCGGAAGGCCGAAATCCGCGCGCGAGCGCGTGGAATTCGTGCGCGGCGTGACGTAGCGGGTGCCGAGGCCGGGAAGGAGCGCGAGGCGCTCGCTGTAGTGGCTCGCGGCGTCCGGCGGCTCCATCGCCTCGCACGAGATGAACCAGTCGATCTCGGGGTGCCCGGTGGTGTCCGGATGGCCCCATCCGGAGCACTGCACCGGCGCGAGCCGCAGCGAGCCGAGCGTGAAGGTCTCGGAGTGCATGCCGAGCTCGGGATAGACCAGGATGTCCAGCTGATCGGCGAGCACCTCCTGGGCGAGGACATCGAGCGGCCGTCCGGGGAGGTGCCGGAAGCGATCGACCGATGCCGCGATCTCGCGCGTGTCGTCGGCCACCCATTCGTTGGTGTAGTAGACGAACGTCTCGAAGCGCGAACGGTCGAGGCGCGTGGCCCAGGACGCGAAGTAGCGCCCCGCCGTGCAGTTGAAGAAGAAATGGCTGAGGAAGCCGACGCGGATGCGGTCCCGTCCGGGATGCCGCGTGCGCGGCTCGTAGAACTGCGGCACGGCCGGACGCAGCACCGATCGCAGGAACTCGCCGTAGCGCTTCTGCGGCTCTCGATCGTTCTTGCCCTGGTAGGCGAGATAGAAATTGGTCCAGCGCGCGTCGGCGAGCACCGAATCGCGCCCGGCGAACCGGAACGTGGGGGCGAGCGATTGGAGGCGCGCCAGCCCCTTCTCGTATCCGTCTCGGACTTGCTGCAGCTGGTCGAGGTCCTCATAGACCTGCGGCAGGAGCAGGTTCGCGGGAAGCGCGGCGCGCAGGCTCGTGGGGAATTCGGCGGCGATGCGGCGGAATTCCGGGAGCGCCTGCGCGTAGCCGCCCGCGGCCGCCGCCGTGTCGACGAGCGTGATGCGCGCCTTGAGATTGCCGGGATCGGCCTTCACCGCGGAGGCGTACGCGGCGAGCCCGCCGGCCGTCTCGTGCCGGAGAACGTGGATGTCGCCGAGCAGCAGCCACGCCTCGACGTGCGTCGGATCGCCGCTCACGGCGATGCGCGCGTGCTCGAGCGCACGGTTGCGGTCGCCGCGCATCTTGTGGATGCGTGCGAGGTTGAAATGCGCGAGCGGATAGCCTGCGTCGAGCGAGAGCGCGTAGTTGAAGGCACGCACCGCGTCGTCCAGGCGATCGACGGACTGCAGCGCGACGCCGAGGTTGTTCCACGCGCGCAAGTGCTTTCCGTCGGCGGCGACCGCCGCCTGGAAGTCCTTGATCGCCTCGGGTACGCGCCCCTGGTCCATGCGCACGCGACCGAGCTCGAAGTGCCCGGCGGCGAGATCCGGCTTCAGGTCCACCACACGGGCGAAACGGCGTTCGGCCTGCGCGAGGTCGCCGAGATCGTGCAGGATCAAGCCGTCGAGCAGGAGGTACGGCAGCCTCTCGCCGCCCGCGTCGATCGCGCGCCGCACGCTCTCGCGCGCTTCCTGCAGACGCCCGGCCTGTTGCTCGGCGGCGGCTTTCAGGTGCCACACGTCCGCCACCTCGGGATCGGCCGCGAGCACCTCGCCGTACGCGGCGATGGCGCGCGGAAGGTCTCCGCGCTGGTGCAGGCGGCGTGCCTCCTCGATGCGTGGATCGCTCATCGCCCGCGGCCCGGGAGCCACGAATGCGGCAGCTCGACGAGCCCGTAGTCGCGCGTCTCCCCGGCCACCACGAAGGAGAGCTCGACGGTGTCGAAGAGGCGCAGCCCCTCGGGGTCGAGCGAATGCACGCGCACGTGGTACTTCCCGGGCAATAGCGCGAGCGCTTCGAAACGCACGGCGAACGCGAATTCGCGCTCCGCGAGGCGCCGGGGCGTGTATCCCGCCTCGTGGGAATGCGAGCCGTAGACCGGCGTGCCGTCGGCCCGCACGATGCCGAACAGCAGGACCGGCGGCCGGTCGTCGGGCTCGTAGGCGAGCGCCTGCAGCACCAGCGCCTCGCCCTGGCGGAAGATCGACGCGCGCTCGCCGTCTTCGCGCTCGATCCAGGTCTCCACGATCCTCGTGAGATCGCCCTTCGCGCGCGCGGCGGGCGAGGCCCTGGCCCTCTTCTCCTCGTGGTACGTGAGGTACTCGCGCGTCACATCGGAGCTCGCACCGGCCATGCGCACCTTGCCCTGGTGGATCCACACCGCGTGCCGGCAGAGCGTCTGGACGTGATACATGCTGTGGGAACAGAGCAGCAGCGTGCCGCCGTCGCGCAGGTACGCCTCGAGCCACGCGATGCATTTCTTCTGGAACGACTCGTCGCCCACCGCGAGCACCTCGTCGGTGATCAGCACATCGGGCTGCAGCACGGAGGCGACCGCGAAGCCCAGGCGCACCGTCATTCCGGACGAGTAGTGCTTGATCGGCTCGTCGATGTGCTCGCCGATGTCGGCGAAGGCGACGATTTCATCGAGCTTCTCCTGCGTCTCGCGGCGCGAGAGCCCCATGAGCGCGCTCGAGAGGAAGATGTTCTCGCGGCCGGTATATTCGGGATGGAACCCGCTCCCCAGCTCGAGCAGCGCGCCCACGCGGCCGGTCACGCGCACTTCGCCCGCGCTCGGCCGCACGACGCCCGCGATGATCTTGAGGAGCGTCGACTTGCCCGCGCCGTTCTCGCCCACCACGCCGAGCGATTCGCCGCGCCGCACATCGAGGTCCACGTCGTCGAGCACGCGGAAGTGCGGGATGTCGCGGCGCCGGAAGAGGAGCGCCGCCATCGTGCGCAGGCGGTCGGTCCCGGTGCTGATCCGCGGGTAGTCCTTGCTCACCCCCCGCAGGCGAATGAGATCGCCCTCGCGCGTCGCGGATAGCGCACCCGGTGCGCCGGCGGCCACGTCGGCGAGCGTCACAGGAAGTCCTCGAAATGCGGCGACAGGCGCTCGAAGAACCAGAGCCCGGCGAAGAACACGGCGACGCACGCGAGGGTCATGCCGAGGTCGCCCGCGACGAAGCCGCCGCCGTGGAGCAGCACGGTGCGCAGCCGCTCGGAGAACCAGGCGAGCGGATTGATCTCGACCCAGCCATGCAGCGATGCCGGGATGAGGCTCGCCGGATAGAGGATCGGGGAGGCGTAGAAGAGCACTTGCAGGACCACCTGCATCACGTGCTCCACGTCGCGCAGTAGGGTCTGCAGCGCCGCGAGGAACGCGCCGACACCGGCGGCGAGCAGCAGGTACGGAACGAGGAGCGCCGCGGCGTAGGGCATCCCCGAGAGGTGGATCGGCTCGCCGGCGATGCGCAGGACCACGAGCACGGCGAGGAATCCGACGCAATGCACGGCCGCGGTGCCCAGGATCGCCGCGAAGACCAGCAGCCGATGGGGAAACGCGACCTTGCGGATGAGGCCCGCGTTCGCCGCGATCGAGCCCATCGCGCGCTGCAGCCCCTCGGAGAACATGATCCACGGCCACAGGGCGGCGGCCATGAACGTGAGGTAGCGGACGCCCGGATAATCGGCCGGCACACCGATGCGGAAGATGCGGTTGAAGACGTAGGCGTAGATCGCGAGTTGCGCGAGCGGATGGAGCAGGGTCCACGCGAGGCCCGAGAAGCTGCCGGCATATCGATCGGTCAGCTCGCGCCGCGTGAACGAGGCGAGGAGCCAGCCCCAGCGCGGCACCCCGGCCGAGACCGCGCTGCTCACCAGGGCCGCTCCCGCTTCACGAAGCGGCCGCCGCCTTCGCGCGCCGCTCCACCTTGAGCATCGCTTCGCGCTCGGCGAACCATTCCGCCGCGTACTCGCAGTCGCGATACTCCTCGAAGTACGGCCCGCCGATGGTGTAGTGGACGAGGCTCGCGTCGCGCCGCGGCGGGTCGTATCCCACCAGGTGGTTCCACTGCGCGGGAAGGGCGCCGATCAGCGCCTCGTCGCCCAGCCACTTGAACTGGTGCAGCTCGAGCCCGCTCGCCGTCGCGACGTATTCGGGCGTGAGCGCACGGCACCGCGCGCAGTTGAGCAGCATCACCGAGGACCAGTTCTTCTTCGCGTAACGCGTCTGCACCGCGCCGAGGAACTTCACTTCCTCCTTCGGCACGTGAACGTGCTTCACCACCTGCACCGCGTAGCGCTCGTCGCGCAGCGCCCAGAGCTTCGCGACGTCGTCCAGGACCAGCATGTCGCAATCCATGAAGACCGCCCAGCCCTCGTACCCGCAGAGCCAGGGCGTGAGGAAGCGGGAGAACGAGAAGTCCGTGGACTGCAGCGGCTCGCGCGGCCGGCGGAAGACGCCCGCGAGCTGCGAGAGCATCACCGGCTCGATCGCGACCGGAACCGACGCGCGCGCATGGATCGAGTGCGCGAGGACGGCGAATGCCGCCGCCTCGCGCGGATCGTAGCCGATGAA
>DATNGJ010000022.1:0-83566 GCA_035605915.1 Usitatibacter sp. | reverse complement strand
TCGGTCGCCGAGTCGTTGGCCGCGTTCGGATCGGTAGTGCCCGCCGGAGGCGCGACGACTGCCGTGTTCGACACGTTCGTCCCCGCGCTCGCCGTCACGTTGGCCGCCACCGTGAAGGCGACGCTGCCGCCCGCCGGCAGCGCCGGGATCGCGAGGCCCGATTCGAGCTGCCCCACCGTCGGCGATGCGGGACACACCGCCCCGCCCGCGGCAACGCATGCGACCGCCGTCTTCGCCAGCCCCGCCACCGCCGCATCGGTGAGCAGCGCTCCGTTCGCGCTTCCCGGGCCGGCGTTGCTCACGACCACCGTGTAGGTCGTCGTGCCCCCCGCCGTCACGCTCGACACACCGTCCGTCTTCGTGACGCCCACGTCGGCCACCGCATCCACCGTCGTCGGATCGCTCGCCGTGTCGTTCGCGGTGTTCGTCTCCCCGCCTCCACCCACCGAGGCGCTGTTCACCAGGCTCGCCGCGGCACCGCCCGCCACGTTCACCGTCACCGTGATCGGCTCGTAGCTCGCGCCCGCCGCCAGCGCGTCGCTCCGCGTGCAGGTGAGCGTCGCGAGCGTGCAGCTCCAGTTGGTGCCCGCGATCGCCGTTGCCGCGAGTCCCGCGGGCAGCGTGTCGGTCACCGTCACCGTGCCCACCGTCGGGCCCGTTCCCGCGTTGCTCGCCGCGAGGGTGTAGCTCGCGCCCGTCTCGCCCTGGGCGAAGTTGCCCGCGTGCGACTTCGCGATCGTGAGGTCGGGCAGCGAGCTGGTCGACACATACCCGGTATCGCTCTCCACCGAGGAGCCCGCCGGAACGGTGACGCTGGTCGGGTCCGTGAAAGTGGCGCCGCGCGTGAGGCCCGCGGGAATGTCCGCGTCGTTCACGTCGACGCTCGCCGCGCCGGTCGCGACGACTCGCGTGTAGAAGCCGTTCGAATCGGTCGCGACGGTGAACGCCGTGCCGGTGCTGTCGGTAATCGTCACCGAGACGCCGCCGAGCGGCAGGTCGACCGTCGCGTCGAAGATTCCGTTGTTGTCGAGGTCCTGGAACACGTAGCCCTGGACGATGCCGGTAGCGAGGCCGAGCACCGTCACGTCCTCGGCGGTGGTCGCGAGCGCATCGAAGGGCACGGTGCTTCCGATCGGCGTGGCGCCCGCCTGGTTCTGGTAGGTCGCCGCGCCGACGGTCGGCCCGACGTCGACCGCATAGCTCACGCTGAGCGTCTTGCCCGGCTGGATGGTGAACGTGCCCCACGCGAGCGTTCCGTCGCCGACCGTGGGCGAGGTCGTCGCGGAGACCGGCGTGCCGTCGTTCACGATCGAGGTCGTGGACGCGTAGGTGAAGCCGCTCGAGAGGACGTCCGTGACCGTCACGCCCGGAATCGCCGCGGACGAGGTGTTCGTGACGTCGACGATGTAGGCGGCGCTGCCGCCCGCCGAGGCGGTCGGCGTCGTGGTCCGCTTGGCGACCACGAGGCCGCCGATCGCGGTCGTCACGCTCGCCGTGGCGGTGTTGCAGCTCGCGCAGGCGATCGACGCCTGGTTGGTGAGCGAGCCGGTCGTCGACGGCAGGATCGTCACCTGCACCACGCCGCTCGTGCCCGCGTCGATGCTCGCGAGGCTCCACGTGACCGTTCCACCCGCGTTCGCCCCGCCGTTGGTCGCGGAGACGAACGTGGTTCCCGAAGGCAGCGTGTCGGTGAGGATGACGCCGTTGGCCGACGTATTGCCCGTATTCGCGTAGACGATCGAGTAGGTGACGGTCCCGGCGATCGAAGTGCCGGAGGGCGCGCTCACCGCGCCGTCGACCGTGAGGACGTTGCCGGCAATGGCGTCGATCGCGACCAGCGTGCCGCCGATCGACACGAGCTCACCCACCTTGAGCTGCGAGGCATCGTTCACGCGCACGGTGGTTCCGCTCGCCGCCTGCGAGAGCGTCGCCGCGGGGAATGCGACCTGCGCGGGACCGGATTTGCTCAGCGTGAGGACCGGCGCCGCGCTCGCCGACACGGAGGCCGACGCGCTCCGCGAGGGCGCGTTGCTCGACGAAGCCGTGGCGGTATTGGAGATCGTGGTGCTGCCCGCCGCGAGCGAGGCGCTCACCGTCGCGTGGAACGTGAGGGTCGCGCTCGCGCCCGTGGCGAGCGAGCCCACCGAGAACACGACCTGGTTCGCCACCGGGTCGAAGGCGCCGCTGCCGGCGGTCGCGGTGATGCTGCCCGCATACGAGGCGTTCGAGGGAATCGGATCGCGCACCACGACGTCGCTCGCCGCGGCGCTGCCGACGTTCGCGACCACCAGCGAGTACGTGATCGCGCCGCCGGGCGCGAGGCCGGAGGTCGGGCTCGCCGACTTCGAGAGCGTGAGGATCGGGTTGCCGTCGAGGGTCACCTTCACGGTGTTGCTCGTGAGCGTGGCGACGCCGGTCGCGGCGGTGCTGGCCGTATCGGGAATCACCGTGACGCCTGCCGGCAAACCGGTGGATCCGGCGATCATGGTGAACGTGTTGCTCGCCGAAGCGCCCACGGCGAGGCTTCCCACGTTCCAGCTGAGCGTGCCGCCGGCGTTCGAGCATCCACCGGAGCAGGCTCCGAAGTTGTAGTAGGTCGCGGTCGGTAGCGCGTCGGAGACGGTGACGCTGCTCGCACCCGCCGTTCCGATGTTCACCACCGTGACGGTGTAGGTCACGGTGTCGCCCGGTGCCGCCGTCGTGCGGTCGGCGGCGAGCGTGATGGCGAGCGCGGGCGCTCCCCCGGCGGCGCCGCGGCCGGCGATGCCGGTGGTCGCCGAGGCGTTGATGGCGGAGGTCTGCGCGCTCGCGAGGCTCGCGTTGTTCGTGAGGCTCGCGATCGACGCATCGAGCGGGTTCGCGACGCTCGCGGCGATGACGAGCGTGCCGCTCGCGCCCGCGGCAATGGTGCCGACGGCCGCGCCGCTCGAGCCCACCGTGAACGTGTACGGGTTCGTGCCGGTCGGGGTGATCGGCGATCCGTTGAGCGTCGCGCTCGAAAACGCGAGGCCGGCCGGCAGCGTGTCCACGATCGTGGCGCCGGTCGCGGCGGTCGAGCCGCTGGTGTTGGCGAACGAGAGCGTGTAGGTGAGCGTGTCGCCCGGCGCGGCGGAGGTCTTGTCCACCGTCTTCGCGAACACCAGGTTCGCGGGCGGCGTCGTGCAGAAGCTCGCGCTCGAGGTCGCGAGCGTGGTCGTGGTGCCGGTCGGATCGCTCACGCCGTTGCGCACCGTGCCGCCGTACTGGAACAGCAGCGTCGTGTTCTGGTTGTTGTTCGACGCCGCCTCGAAGGTCCACAGCAGGCGGTGCGCCTTGCTGAGGGTCCCGGTGAGCGGCACGGTGAACGTGAAGAGGCCGGTCTGGCTGCCGGTGAAGGACGTCGAGCTCTGGCCGAGCTGCGTTCGCGCGCCGGTCGTCGAATCGTAGTCGTACACCGTCGCGCGGATCGTGATGCCGGGACCCGACTTGCGGTCGATGTACATGTTGGTGGTGAGGTTGCCGGTGAGCGACACGTCCGCCGCCGATGCCGGGTCCTCGTAGAACGAGAGCACGGTCGCCGAGAAGACGCCGGCGCCGCCCGGCACGGTGATCGACGTGCTGCCGCCGGCGTCCGTGGCCGCGGGCACGGGCGACGTGGTCGCGAGCTGGCGCGTGCCGTCGAATCCCACCGACGCGGTGGTGCTGCGGAAGTAGAACGCGCTGCAGACGTTCGTCGACTGGCTCACACCGGTCTGCGTGCTCGCGGCGACCGGCGTGGTGTTGCCGGTCCAGGTGACCGACGCGGTATTGGTCTGCGGATCGAGGTCGCTGTACGGATTCGCCGCCTGCAGCGTGATCGTGACGGAGCCCCCGGCGCCGGCCGCGACCGCGCCGATGTTCCAGGTGACCGTGCCGAGGCTGTTGGTGCCGCCGCCGGTCGCCGAGACGAACGTGAAGCCGGAGGGCACCACGTCGGTGATCACGACGTTGGAAGCGCCGCTCGAGCCCGTATTGGAGTAGCCGAGCGTATAGGTGACGCTTCCGCCGGGGGCCACGACGGGCGTCGAGGCGCTCTTCTGCAGCACGATGTTCGGGTGCGGCACGTCCACCGCCACCGTGGAGGTGGCGCTCGCGCTCGCCGGGCTTCCGGCCGGATCGGTCGCCGAGAGATTCGCGGTGTTGGCGAGCGAGGGACTGGTGTAGCTCGCCGGCACCGTGACGGTGAGGCCGACGCTGCCGCTCGCGCCGCCGGCGAGCGTGCCGAGGCTCCAGGTGACGGTGCCGCCGGCATTGGCACAGGTCGTGCCGCCCGAGCAGGAAACGTAGGTGGCGCCGGCCGGCACGGCGTCGGAGATCGTGGCCGACGTGACCTGTACCGACGAGTCGTTCGAGTAGTGCAGCGTGTAGGTGAGCGGCGTCGCGCCGTCGGGCTCCGCGAGGTAGGCGCTCGGCGTCTTCGTGAGCGAGAGCCTCGCCCCGTCCACGTTCACCTGCGCGGGGCCGCTCGTGAGCGTGCCGAAGCTCGTCGTGGCGGTCGCGGTGTTCGAATAGGTTCCAGCGGTGGGCGGGGCGGTCGCTCGGAAGACGATCGTCCCGGTCCCGCCCGCGGGGATCGCGGCCGACGGCGAGAACGACCACGTGAGCGTGCCCGCGGCGCCGGCGGTCGGCGAAGTGGTCGGTGCCAGCGTGCCGCCGATCGTCGAGACGTACGAGAATCCGGACGGCAGCGGATCGTTCAGCTGCGACACCGCGAGCGCGCTCGAGAGCGCGTTCGTGATCGTGAGCGTGAAGTCCACCGTGCCGCCCGTCGCGACGTTCGACACGCTCGCCGTCTTGGAGAGCGCGGGCGCAACGCCGCAAGCGTTGAGCGCCACGCCCACCAGTGCGGTCTGCGTGCCCGTGACGCTCGGATTCCCCCACCAGTTCTCGGAGGCGGAGGTCGACATCGCCGGGGAATGGGTCGGCAGCGTCGCGAACGAGACGCCGTTCACGAAGATGCGGTTCTGCGCGTCGCCCGCCACGTAGGAGAACGTGCGGTTGTCGACGCCCGTGGGCGTCATGCCGTCGTCGACGATCGTGTTGTCGTCCAGCGCCTGCACGCCGATCAGGAACTGTCCCCTGGGAAGCGAGGTCGCGTCCCAGCTGGCGGTCCAGGTGTTGAGCGAACCGGCCTTGAGCGTCGCGTCGGCCGCGAAGGTCCATGCGCCGCCGTCGTTGTCGACGCCGTCGGCATTCGCATCGTAGTAGTAATAGAACCGCACCGCCTTCACGGAAGGCACGACGGTCCCGTTCACGACGGCGAGCGTGTCCTGCACCGTGGCGCTCAGCAGGTACGTGCCGGGACAGGTGTTGGGGCCCTGCGCGGTCACCTTCGAGACGATCGGCTGCGAGTACGGATTCGCCTGGTCGAAGGAGATGTAGTCGCCGAACGGACCGGGCTTGCCCGCGGCGCCGACCCATTGGCGGTTGATCGCGCAATCCTTCTGGAACGGGTTGTTGAGGCTGTTGGCGGTGCAGAAGAGCATCGAGATCGGCGTGCTGCGCGTGATCTTCGGACCGCCGAGCGACGAGGCGTCGAGCATCTTGACCGGGATCTGGTAGTCGACGAAGTACTCGTTGCAGGGGCTCGTCGTCACCACCTTGGAGCGCGTGGTGCCGTAGTCCCACGTCGTCTCGGCCGAGCCGTTGGGCCAGTTCGCATCGGGCGCGGCGGTGTGCAACCCCGCGAGGACGGGATTGAAGTTGAGGAGGCGCGAGGTGGCCGAGTCGACGAAGGCGGTCGGATTGTGCGCGATCAGCTTCACGGTCGGGTCGTTCACGTAGTCGAGCGACTGCGTGGGGGAGCTGCTCCAGATGCCGAAGATGCGGTCGACGGCGGTCGCCGGCGCGCCCGAGGATCCGTCGAGGTGCGCGGCGAGGTCGATGTAGCCGTCGCCGTCCACGTCGAAGAGCACGCTCCAGAGCGCGGAGCTCCATGGATCGCTCGCGCCGAACGTACCGGCCGAGGGACCGGTCGCGTAGTTGTTGGCGATCTGCTCCACGCGCCAGCGGAACATGATCACGTCGTCGTCCGGGGTCGCGCCCTCGTGCAGCGAGTAATAGATGCTGGGGAACGCCTTGTCGATGCACGAGGAGGAGATGTTGACGTAGTTCTGCGGCGCGGTGCCGCCGTTCGACGGATCCTGCGTGCGCGCGTCGGCGAGCCCGGCCTGGAAGCGCGTGTAGGGCTTCCATTCGCCGCACGTCGCGCCGCACTGCTTGGGATCGGCCGGCTCCGAGGGCCACGCGACCGGCGGGAAATGCACCGCGGCGGAGTTCCAGAACGGCGGAAAGGGATCGGCCTGCGCCGGCTCGAGCGAGGCAAAGCACGAGACGAACGCGGCGACGAGAGCCGTCGCGAGGACGCGGATCTTCTTCATTCGTTCTTGTCGCGAGTCGCCGGGGCCTCCCTGGCCCGCGCGTCCCGAGGACGTGCGCGATTTCGTGCCGGCGAACGATCAGGAATTCAGCGCGCGACGTCTCCCGGTTCGGGACCCATCCCCTGCCCCGAGGATTGAAGTCCGATGGATCAAACGCAGACGCCCGCGGGAGCGAGGTCGGGGGGAACGACGGAAGCGTGAAGCAGGTCGCGCATCGTGGGACGAATTATAGGGGCGGCAGCGCCGGATTCCGCAAATTTCAACCGCAATCCCGCGCGTGCGATCCGAACGGACCATGGCCGCACCCGCCGGCCGGGAACGTGTTAAGGCTCGTCCGGCTCCAACGGGACAAGCTAAGCTCTCCCCAAGGAGAAAACCCATGCGTACCCCCGCGAGCATCGCCGGCCATCCGATCCACCCCATGGTGGTTCCGATCGCGATCGGCGGCTTCATCCTTTCCTTCGCCTTCGACATCGTGTGCCTCGCGAGCGGCAACATGGATCCCTGGGCGACGGTCGCGTACTTCACCATGATCGGCGGCATCGTCGGCGCGTTGATCGCCGCGGTGTTCGGCTTCACCGATTACGCGTCCCTCTCCGACGTGCGCATCAAGCACATCGCGAGCATGCACATGGCGCTCAACCTCACGATCGTGATCCTCTACATCGTGAACGCATGGGTACGACACGGGAATCCGTCCAGCCTCAAGGGACCGATGCTGCTGTCGCTCCTGTGCATCATCCTGCTCATCATCTCCGGATGGCTGGGCGGGAAGATGGTCTACGAGTGCGGCGTGGCCGTGAGCCCCGACGGCGAAGGCCTGCGCGGCGGCTCGACGGCTCCGCGCAATCGGCACGTCGAAGCCTAGTCGCTTTCTCCCCGGCGACCCTCCCCCACGGGGGAGGGAGCCGCTCGTTTGGTCCGCTCGCGCCATGGGAGCGCGTCCGGGCGCATAACTTGCTCGGAGGTCCGCATGGACCGTGCGTCGCCGCGATGGCGAGGCGCGCGCGGCCGTGCCGTGCGCAAGGAGTTGCCGCGGCGCGCAAGAATTGCCATCCATAACGAGGAGAAAGAACATGCCCATCGGCGCCACCTTCCACGACTGGAGCGAGGCGACGCTCACGTCGCTCGGATCCGCCCTCGCCCTGCTGCTCGCGGCGATTCCCAAGATCATCGGCTTCGTGCTGATCGTGCTCATCGGCTGGTTCATCGCCTCGCTCATCCAGCGGGCGGTCGCCGGCGTCGCGCGCGCCGTGCACTTCAACAACCTCGCGCGCCGGTCGGGCTTCGCGGATTTCGTGCAGCGCCTCGGCATCGATACCGACGCCTCGGGCTTCCTCGGGCACCTCGCCAAATGGTTCATCCGGCTGATCGTGCTCATCGTCGCGTTCGACGCGCTCGGATTGCCGGCCGTCTCCGACGTGCTGCGCCAGCTCCTGCTGTGGCTTCCGGACGTCGTGGTCGCGCTGGTCGTGCTCGTGATCGGCGGCATCGCCGCGAACGCGCTCGCGAACCTCGTGCGCGCCGCCACCTCCGAGGCGAACTTCTCCAATCCCGAGCTGATCGCCAAGGTGGCGCGCGTCGCGGTGTGGGCCTTCGCGATCGTGGTCGCCGTGAACCAGCTCGGCATCGCGGAGAACCTGATCAATATCCTCGTGATGGCGGTGCTCGGCGCGGCCGCGCTCGCGTTCGGCCTCGCCTTCGGGCTGGGCGGGCGCGACGCCGCGGCGGACATGTGGCGCCGGACGTACGGGCGGGCGCGCGAAGCGGCGCCGCGCCTCGAACGCGGCGCGGAAGCCGCGGCCGATGCGGCCAACCAGGCGACCGCACCTTACAACCGCCGCGCGACCGATCGCCCCGCTTTCGGCGACGACTGACCGCATCCGTCATTCCGCGAAGCCCGTCATTCCCGCGAAGCCCGTCATTCCCGCGAAGGCGGGAATCCGTGGGGGGCCGGGCCTGCGCGCCCTCAGCGGAAATTCGCGACCCGGCGTGCCTCTCCCGTGAGCTCGAGGATGTGCATGCCGGTGTTCGCGCGGTCGACGATGTACACGTAGCCGCGGTCGTCCACCTCGACGTTGTTGGTCTGGATCGCGCGCTGGCAGCGATCGGCCACGCAGCGCTTGTCGGTCTTCGCCGTGATGCCGGGGATGTAGTAGGCCACTTCCTTCGGGTGGTACGGATCGCGGATGTCGAGCGCGCGAACGCCCGCGTTGAAGAACGCGACGAAGACCATGCGCCGGTAGTAGATCGGCGTCATGTTCTCGTTCGAGGAGTGGGAGCCGAAGCGCCCGCCGCGCGAACAGAAATTGCCGCTCGCCTCGGGCACCGTCCAGCTCGAGACGTTGAAGGGATGCTTCTCCGCGGTGATGTCGGCGATCCAGACCATCTGCCGCGCCTCGCCGCATTCGTTCGCGATCGCCTCGTCCACGATCACCGCGAAGTCGCGCTTGCCGCCCGCCCTGTCCTTCGCGAACTCGGCGACTTCCACGCCGAGCACCGGGAACGTGGTGTGCGCGCCGTTGGTGGGCGGAAGGTACAGGCGGCCCACTTCGGGATAGTCCAGGTTCGCATCCGTGGGCTCGGCGGGCCCGGCGAGCAGCTTCTCGCGATCGACGATCTGCAGGATGCCGCGCTTGTTCGTGCCGTAGCCGAAGTAGACGCGGTTCGCCTTCGGTCCCATCGAGATCGGTCCGTGCAGCTCTTCGGGCGCCTCGCCCGTGGCACCGGGCTGCTGTCCGGCGAGCCCGAAGTCGCGGATGTACTTCGGATGCGCGGGATCGGAAAGGTCGTAGACCTGCGTCATGCGCCGCACGCGCCAACCCTCGACGCCGGAGACGAGGTACGCGATGCCGGTGTCGCATTCCCACCAGCTCTTGTGCGTCCCCTTCACCTTCACGATCGTCGTCACTTTCCACGGATGCGCCGGGTCGGACACGTCCCAGATCTCGTGCGCGAGGTTGCCGAAGGGGCGCAGCAGGTAGACCTTGGACTTGTCCGCGTGCGGCAGCGTCGCGCCGTCGCACACGCGCACCATCTGCGCGCCGCCGCTCTCGCCGTCGCCCGGCTCGCCGGGAATGTGCGCGATGAGCGTGGGCGATCGCGGATCGGTCACGTCGACGATCGAGGTGCCGTTGTCTTCCATGGCCCCGGTCACCGGATTCAACGCCTTGCCGCCGTGGTGCCCGATGTAGGCGATCCAGCGCCCGCCCTGCGCGTGCACCAGCGGCTGGTAGGCGCTGCGGCCCGAAAGGTCGTGATACCCGACGAGCTCCATGTTGCTTTTCTCCGCGCTCGTCGGCGAATCCGCACGTGCGGCCTGCGCCGCGAAGGCGGCGAGTCCGATGGCGATGAAACCCGTGGCGTTCATTTCGCTCCCCCTTTCGATTCGTCGATGGCCTTGCGATACCAGGACTCGTCCACGTAGCGCGACGCGTCCCCCAATGCCTTGCGCGGCTCCCCGTATTCGCTGCGAAGGCCGAGCACCGTCGCAACACCTTCCCGGTCGATGCGGCCGTCGCGGCGAATGCCTTCGTCCGCGGAATCGAGGAGCGCGCTCCAGGCCTCGCGCGCGGCATCCTCGCTCGCCTTCGGCAGGTACTTGCGGTAGATCGCGACCGCCTCGTCGCGATGGGCCGGATCGGCGAGCCAGTCGAGCGCCTCCACGTAGCCGCGAATGAACGCCACGAGCTCGGTCCCGTGGGCGCGCGCCCATTCGCGTCGTGCGACGAAGAGCGTGGCCTGGTACGGCCCGATGTCCTTCGAATCGGCCAGCACGCGATAGCCCTTCGCGATCGGCACGAGGTCGATCGGCGAGGTGAGGATCGTGCCCACGGTCTTGCCCTGCATCAGCGCCTCGGCGCGCTCGCCGGTGCCGCCCAGGTTCTCGAAGCGATAGTCGGCCGGCGCGAGGCCGCCGCGCTCGAGCATCTTGCGCAGCAGCAGCGAGAAACCGGTGCTCGGCGCGTCGACCGCGAGCGACCGTCCCCGCAGCTCCTGCACGGAACGAATCTTCGGATCCACGACGAGGCGCAGCCCGCCCGAGAGCCCGCCCAGCACTGCGACCAGGTCGGCGGGACGATCGAGCGCGGCCTCGCCCTGGCCCTCGTCGTATGCGACCACGTTGTCGAACGTCGCGAAGCCGAGATCGAACCTGCCCTCGACGAGGTTCTTCACCAGGTAGACGGAACCCGGCGTGCGCGAAAGGTGGATTTCCATTCCGTGCGACGCGAAGGTTCCCTTCTCCATGCCGACCCACACGGGCCAGTTGGCGCCGCCGTAGAAGACGATGAGCTCGAGGGGCTTCGCCTTGGCGGCGCCGGCGCCGAAGGACATGGCGAAGACGAGGGCAGCGAGAGCGCGTGCCATGGCAGCCTTACTGCACCGGGATCTTGGCGTTCTTCACCACCTTCTCCATGCGCGCGGTCTCCGCGCGGATGAAGCGGTCGAACTCGGCGGGCGACATCGGCATCGGCTCCGCGCCGAGCGTCGCGAGCCGTTCCTTCATCGCGGGCGTGGCGAGGATCTTCACCACCTCGGCATTCATGCGCTCGACGATCGGGCGCGGCGTCGCGGCGGGTGCGAGGAGCGCCACCCAGAAAATGTAGTCGGAGCCCCGGTAGCCGGACTCCACCGTCGTCGGCACATCGGGCAGCAACGGCGAGCGGGCCGCCGTCCCGACGGCGAGCGCCTTCACCGTGCCGTTCTTCACGAACGGCAGCGCCGAGGCGATCGGCGCGAAGAAGAAATCGATGCGGCCGGCGACCACCTCGGTGAGCGCCTCGGGCGTGCCGCGGAACGGCACGTGCACCGCGTCGATGCCGGCGGAAATCCGGAACAGCTCCGCGTTCATGTGCGTGGCGCTGCCGGTGCCGGCCGATCCGTAGTTCAACGTTCCGGGGCTCGCCCGCGCGCGCTCGACCAGGTCGTGGACATCGCGAAACCCCTTCGACGGCGGCACCACCAGCACGTTGGGCAGGCTCGCGAGCGGCGTCACGCCGGCGAAATCCCGGAGCGTGTCGTAAGGCAGGCGGGAGTAGATCCACGGATTGGCGACGTGGCCGGCGGAGTGGACCAGGAACGCGTATCCGTCCGGCGCGCTCTTCGCCACCAGCGCCGCACCGACGGTGCCGCCCGCGCCGCCGCGATTCTCCACGACGACGGGTACGCCCAGGGCTTGCGAGAGCGGCTCTCCCACCGCACGGGCGACGATGTCCGTCGCGCTTCCCGCCGTGAACGGCACGACGAGGTGGATCGGCTTCTCGGGCCAGTGCGCTTGCGCGAAGAGGGCGAGCGGGACGGATGCGAGGGCGGCAGCGAACAGCCGGGCGAGCTTCATCGGGCGATCTCCTCTGGAGCGAAGGGGATTGCAACCGGGGCGGGCACCGAGCCTCGCCGGGCGCCGATTCTACTTCGATCCGCCGCGCCGCGGAACGAAGGCGATGCGCCCGGACGACCCGCCGAGCACCGCGCGGTACGCCTGGCCCGCGCGCTCGAGGGGGAAGCGATCGTCCTCGGCGACCGCATACGGGCGCAGCGAGCCCTCCTCGAAACCCGGACGAAGCTCGGAGAGGATCGCCGCGCAATCGCCCGCGCGCAGCGCGAGCGAATCGACACCCACATACGCATGCATCCCGCGATAGAACGCGAAGATGTCGAACGGCACGGCGCGCTCGATGGTGGCGATGAACACCTGCGTCCCGCGCCTGGCGAGGCTCGCGTTCGCCTCGGCGAACCATGGGCTTCCCACCGTGTTGAAGACGAGGCTCGCCCCGCGTCCCGCGGTTTCCGCGCGGATGACCTCGGCGGGCTTCTCGTGGCTCGCATCGATGTAGCGCACCTTGCGCGAGGCGAATCCGCGCGGCGCGTCGGCCCGCCGATCGATCGCGAACACCGTGGCGCGCGCGCGGGCGGCGAGCTGCACCACCGCCTGGCCCACCTTCCCGCTCGCGCCGAAGACCGCGACCGTCGAATGCGGGTCGGGATATCCGGCACGGCGCAACCCTTCGTACGCGGTCACGAACGGCACGCCGATCGTCCCCGCCTCGATCATGGAAAGGTTGCGCGGCTTCGCCGCGATGGCCGAGCGCGGCAGCACGAGCCGCTCGCCGTGCGATCCGTTGCGCGAGATGCCCACGTCGCCGCCGGTGCCCCACACCTCCAATCCGACGAGGTCCGCGCGGCCTTCCACGACGATGCCGGCGAAATCGCGCCCGGGCGTGCGCGGGAAGACCGCGCTCGGCATGAGCCCGAGCATCGCCTTGGCGTCGCTCGGGTTGATCCCGGCGGCGTGGACCTCGATCGTCACGTCGCCCTCGCTCGGGCGATTGCTGCCGAGCTCGACGAGCTCCACGGCGATGTCGTCGACGCGGGCCGCCGGAGCGGCGACGTTGAGGACGCGGGGCGCGCTCATCGGCGGCTCCCAGCGAGCGGCCGCCGTCCATCGCGATCGCCTGGGCTCGCAGCGGGCGGCCGCCGTCCATCGCGATCGCCTGGGCTCGCAGCGAGCGACCGCCGTCCATCGCGATCGCCTGGGCTCACAGCGAGCGACCGCCATCCACCACGATGACCTGACCGGTGGCGAAGCGCAGTTGCGCGGCGCAGGCGACGATCGCAGCGGCGACGTCTTCGGGCGTGCCGATGCGCCGCAGCGGCGTCGCGGCGGCGGCCTTCGCGTTGAAATCCGCGCCTCGCCCTGGCACGAAGGGCGAATCCACCACGCCGGGAGACACGGTGAGCACGCGCACCTTCGGCGCGAGCACGCGCGCGAGCGACTTGCCGAGCACGTCCACGCCGGCCTTCGCCGCGACATAGGCGAGGTTGCTGCCGGTGCCGGTGAACGCGGAGATCGAGGAGACGTTCACGACGAGCCCGTCGCCGCTCGCCTCGAGCAGCGGCCGGAACGCGCGGATGGTCGCGAACACGCCGCGCCAGTTCGAACGGAAGATCTCGTCGATCAACGCGTCGTCGAGCGCCTCGAGGTCGGCCGCGGGCACCGGCTTCGTGAAGCCGGCGCTGTTCACCAGCACGTCGAGCTTGCCGCAACGCGCCTTCACCTCCGAGGCGGCGCGCGCGAGCGATTCGGAATCGGTGATCGAAGCGGTGACGCCGAAATGGTTGCGCCCGGGCAGCGAGTCCAGCGCCTCCTCGAGCTCGGCCTGCGAGCGCCGGTGGAGCAGGACCGCCCGCGCGCCCAGCATCGCCGAACGCCGCGCGGTCGCGAGCCCCACCGCTCCGAGCCCGCCGGCGACGAGCACATCGCGCCCGTCGAGGCGCTCGGCCGGCTCGAAGGGGCTCATGGAATCGGCGGCGTCGGGATGCGGCGCTCGCCGCGGCGCAGCACGAAATCGTACTCGAGACGCAGCGTTCCATCCGCGCCGCGCGCATAGCGTGCGCCGAGCGCGGGCGTCACGCCGAACACGACGTCGCTCTCGATCGCGTCGTCGGCGTTGTCGAAGACTTGCGTGACGAGCGTCGCGTAGCCCTCGCACGAGATCATGAAGTGGATGTGCGCGGGCCGCCACGGATGGCGATCCTGCGCGCGCAGCAGCTCGCCGCACGGTCCGTCCGTCGGCACCGGGTATCCCGCCGGACGCACCGTGCGAAACCGGTAGCGCCCCTCGGCGTCGGTCTCGAAGAGACCACGCAGGTTGTGCTCGGGCTGCGCGGGATCCTGGTTCTCGTAGCGGCCCACGGGCGAGGCCTGCCAGACATCGACCCAGGCGCCGGCGATCGGCTTCGACGCGGCATCGAGGACGCGCCCGCTCACCTCGAGCGGCTCGCCGCCGCTCGCGTCGCGCGCGATGCAATCTCCCGGTGCGCAGCGCGGCGCTCGCGCGCGCCAGAACGGGCCGAGCAGCGCGGGATCGGTGCCGATGCCGCCGCGCCGCTCCTTCTCGAGCGTCACCACCAGCGTCGAGATGCCGAGGAGATCGGAAAGCAGGACCACCTCGTTCTTCTCCGGACCGCAGGCCTGGCCCAGGCGGCGGACGAAGTCGAGGCCGCGCTCGAATTCCGCTTCGCTCGGCTGCGTCTCGCGGATGAAATCGTGCAGGTGGCGCACGAGGCTTTCCATCACCTCGCGCAGCCGCGCATCGGGCGCGCGCGACATGGCCCGCAGCACCACCTCGGTGACCGAGCCGGCTCCATTCACCACACCGTGCGGAATGGGTTTTGTCACGCGACGTGCCGGCGCCGGTTGCCTACATTCGCGCGACGATACCAGAAGCGCGCGGCAGCGTGCGGCGGATGCCTTACACTGGCCGTCCGACGAGAGAACGATGTCCCGCATGGAGGAATGCATGGCAGTTGCGGCAGAAGGCTCCACCACGACATGGAAAGGCGGCACCGAGCACTGGACGCGCAAGGGCGACGTGAGGCTCTTCCTCTGGAACAAGCGGCCGCCCTCGGGCAGCGCGATCCGCGGGACCATCCTCTTCGTGCACGGCTCCTCGATGGCTTCGCAACCCACGTTCGACCTCTACGTGCCCGGCCGTGCCGACTCTTCCGCGATGGAGTACTTCGCGGGCCTGGGCTACGACACGTGGACGATGGACAACGAGGGCTACGGGCGCTCCGACAAGTCGCGGCCGATCAACAACGACATCGCGAACGGCGCCGACGACCTCGCCGCCGGAAGCCAGTACATCCTCGAGAAGGCCGGGGCGAAGAAGCTCCTCGTCTACGGCATCTCTTCGGGCGCGCTCAAGGCGGCGCTCTTCGCGCAGCGCCATCCCGAGCGGGTCGCGCGCCTCGCGCTCGACGCGTTCGTGTGGACCGGTGAAGGCAGCCCCACGCTCGCGCAGCGCCGGAAGAAGCTGGCGCAGTTCCAGTCGGTCAACCGCCGGCCGATCGACCGCGCCTTCGTGCACAGCATCTTCACGCGCGACCATCCCGGCACCGCGGACGAGCCGACCATCGAGGCCTTCGCCGACGCGATCCTCGCGCTCGACGATTCGGTGCCCACCGGCACCTACGTCGACATGTGCTCGAAGCTGCCGCTCGTCGATCCGGAGAAGCTCACGGTGCCGACGATCGTCATGCGCGGCGAGCACGACGGCATCGCCGGCTTCGACGACCTGATCGAGTTCTTCAAGCGGCTGCCCAACGCCGACAAGCAGTTCGCGGTGATGGCCGGCATCTCGCATGCGAGCTTCCAGCAGAAGAACTACCGCGTGGTCTACCACATCCTGCAAGCGTTCTTTTCCCAGCCCGAGCCCGCCTACCGCGGGTGAGCGACAAATACTGGAACCCACCAAGAAAATGAAACGAAGCTTCCTGATCGCCCTGGCGCTGCTCGCGCTGGCATTGCCGTCCTTCGCCGACGACTATCCCACCCGTCCCGTGAAGATCGTCGTCCCCTTCGGTCCCGGCGGGTTCACCGACGTCGTCGCACGCATCCTGCAGAAGGAGCTGCAGCCGGTGCTCGGCCAGCCGATCGTGATCGAGAACCGCCCGGGCGCCGGCTCCACCATCGGCACCGACGCGGTGGCGAAGTCGCCGGCCGACGGCTACACGCTCGCGATGGTCTCCACCACGCACGTGATCAGCCCGCACCTCTACAAGAAGATGCCCTACGACGCGCTCGCCGACTTCACGCCGGTGATGCGGCTCGTGGAAGGCCCGTACGTGATGGTGGTCAATCCGAGCCTGGGCGTGAAGAACGTGAAGGACTTCATCGCTCTCGCGAACCGGGAGCCGGGGCAGATCTTCTTCGCCTCGTCGGGCAACGGCAGCAGCCAGCACCTGGTGGGCGCGCTCTTCATGCAGATGGCGGGGGTGAAGCTCACGCACGTGCCCTACAAGGGCAGCAACGCCGCGATGCAGGATCTCCTCGGCGGCCGCGTGAAGGCGAGCTTCGTCGGCATGCCCAATGCGCTGCCCAACCTCGCGAACGGCCGCCTGGTCGCGCTCGGCGTGACGACGAAGAAACGCTCGCCGGACCTGCCCAACGTGCCGACCCTGGACGAAGCCGGCGTGAAAGGCTACGAGGCGACCATCTGGCTGGGGCTCCTCGCACCGAAAGGCACGCCGCGCGACATCGTGGAGAAGCTCAACCAGAGCATCCGCACGGTGCTCGCCGACCCGAAGGCGCAGCAGCTGATGCACAAGGCGGGCGTCGAGGTGGCGCCGAGCACGCCGGAGGAATTCGCCTCGCTCATGAAGACCGAGTACGACCGCTGGGGCAGAGTGGTCCGCAACACCGGCGCGGTGGTGAACTGACCTTTCACTCGCAGCTTGCGGGCGGCGGCTGGCGGCGCAGCACGATGTCGCCCGCCTCCGCGCTCTTCTCCACGAAGCGGATGTTCTGCTTCACCGCGTCCATGTAGAGGTTGGTGCCGCCGAAGTGCGTCTGCGCGAAGCGGTACGCGCCGCCGAGGTCCACGTCGAGGCGTTGCGTGGCGTTCTGGTAGAAGCGCGGCGTCTTGCGCAGCAGGTCTTCCGCGGATTCGAACAGCACGATGTCCTCGCCGCCCTCGCTGCGCATGCGCGCGATACCGCCCGCGACGAATTCCGGATACAGCCGGTCGCGGCATTTCTCCAGGTAGCAGCGGTCGGACATCTGCGCGATGATGTCGGCGGAGCCGAGCAGGCTTCCCAGCAGCTTGAAGATCGGGTCCGGCACGCGGATCGAGGAGACCGGCCGCTCGTAGCCGGTGAAGTGCACGATCTGCCCCGCGATGTCGGCGTACTCGGGCAGGCCGATGAGCGGCATGTAGCTGCGCAGGAAGCGCGCGCCGCGCGAGACATGCACGCGCGTGTACTCCGCGCCGCTCCGATGCTTGGTGTCGCCCACCCGGCGGATGTACCCGATGTCGTGGTAGAGCGCGCAGATCACGCCGAGCTCGAAGAGCCGCTCGGGAATGTGGCGCGCATCCTCGCCCCGCGAGCGCTCGTAGCCGTCGAGCAGGCGCGCCATCGCGAGCGTCACCTCGAGCACGTGCTGCATGTCGTGGTAGCCCGTGTCGCACTTCGCGTAACCGGGGAACTCGCCGCGATAGAGCCGCACCATGTCGTCGAACGCGCGGTTCAACGTCACGGCCTTCGGGCGCGAGTAGAGCGACCGGAAGATGCGGTCGACCTCCAGCTTCACGCACACCGGATCGGTCGTGTTGATGCGGTTCGTGACGTCGAACTCGCTGCGACGGAAATTCATGCGCCTCCGGGAACCGCTTGTTTTTCTGTGTCTTTTCGGGCGGGCCGCGCCGCGTCCGCCGGTGCGCCATTTGATCGCATCGGCCCGTCCCGCGCAAGGGGAGCCCGGCGCGGCGCACTAGCCAAAGGCCGCCACGCGGAGTATGGTTTTGTGATCCCCCGAGGAACTTCCGATGGCCACCGCGACGATGGAAAACGCCGAGGAAATCAGGCGTCGCATCAGCGAGCTCAACCTCGAGCATCGCGACCTCGACCGGGCGATCGAAGCCCTGGAGCACAACCCGCTGCACGACGAGCTGCAGTTGAAGCGCCTCAAGAAGCGCAAGCTGATGCTCAAGGACCAGATCTTCATGCTGCAGCGGCAGCTCGTCCCCGACATCCCCGCCTAGAAAGACATCGGGCACAGCCCCCGGCGGTCTTGCGACCCGAGACTGTGCCCAATTGACCGTCGCGCGCCGCTAGCCCTGGCGCGTCTGGAACTTGTGGTAGAACTCGAGCACCTTCGGCACGTAGCCCAGGGTCTCGGGATAGGGTGGAATGCGCAGGCCCGCGCGGATCACCGCGTTCTCGCCCGCGTTGTACGCCGCGAGCACGAGCTTCAGGTTGCCGTTGAACATCGTGAGGAGATCGCGCAGGTACTTAACGCCCCCGTAGATGTTGTCCGCGGGATCGAGCGAGTCGCGCACGCCGTAGCGGCGCGCCGTCTCGGGCATGAGCTGCATGAGCCCGCGCGCTCCCGCACGCGACACCGCCTGCGAGTTGTAACCGGATTCGGCCGAGATCACCGCGTGTACGAGCGCCTTGTCCACGCCGTAGGCGCGGGCCGCGGTCTCGATGATGCCCGCGTAGCGCGCGATCTCCTGCTCGCTCGGCATGTACGCGCGGGCGATGCCGTGCGAGCCGGGCACCGCGCTCGATCCCTCCTTGCGCAACAGGCGGTAGCGCGGATCGAGCCCTTTGATGTTCGTGAAGTGCACGACGCCGTGCTCGTCCTTGAACGTATAGATGTCGGCAAAGGCCGGCCGCACGCCGAACAGGTACGTGGCGAGGGCGAGGCACAACGACAAGGCGAAGCGGCTTTTCACGACAACTCGTTCCCGTAATTCCTACGACAGCGTCGATTTTAACCGATCGCGGCGTAGCTGCAAAATGACAACCGAAACGAGAAGCCATACGGATCAGGTACTTGTAAGATTTTCTTGAAGAAATTCCGTGGTCCGCCTGGCACGGGACCGCGCGGAAATGGCGCCCGAACCGAGGCGCCGCCCTTCCGGTCCCACGTGCATGCGGCCGGCGCTCACTGCCGGCCGACCTCTTCCATCCCGCAAGGAGAGATCGGCATGAACAAGGACCAGATGAAGGGCGTCGCGAAGGAGACGGAAGGCAAGATCCGCAAGAACGTCGGCGAGGCCACCGACAACACGAGCGAGCAAGCCAAGGGCATCGGCCAGGAAGCGATGGGCAAGGTGCAGAAGAACTTCGGCGACGCGAAGGAGGATGCGAAGGACGCCGACCGGGAAGCTCGCAAGAACGATCGCTGAGCGCCGCGCCCACGAAAAAGCCCGCCTCGACGGCGGGCTTTTTTTCGTTCGCGCGGCGGCGCTCAGAAGATGAGCTTGCCGAGCATCACCCCGAAGACCAGCACGATGAGGAAGAGCACGAGCGCGATGCCGAAGAGCCATTTCGCGATCGTGCGCGCGCCGCTCGCCACGCCGGTGAAGCCGAAGAAGCCGGCGACCACGGAAATCAGGAAGAAGATGATGGCCCACTTGATCACGCGAATTCGACCCGTGGAGAGGCGCGGCGTTCACAGGCTCCCATCCCCCTTGGGGGAGGGGGAACGTTACGGCGGCACGCCCGCGCGCCGCTTGATCCCGAGGCTCGTCGCGAGGCGCCCCTGCATCGCGTCGATGAAGCGGCAGAGGTACGCCCGCGTATCGCGCGGGTCGATCACCTCCTCGACGGCGAACGCTTCTGCGGTGAGGAAAGGCGAGGCGAACGCGCGCAGCTCCGCCTCGATCTCGGCGAGCCGCTGCCCGGGATCGGGCGCGCCTTCGATCTCGCGCCGGAACGCGGCCGCCGCGCCGCCTTCGACCGGCAGCGATCCCCACTCGGCCGAAGGCCACGCGATCTTGAAGTCGAGGCCGTTCTTGTCCGTGGTCGCCATGCCCGCCATGCCGTAGCACTTGCGGATCACCACGGTGAGCATGGGCACCGTCGCCTGCAGCGCCGTATAGACCGAGCGCATGCCTTCGCGCAACGTGGCCGCCTGCTCGGCCTGCAGGCCCACCATGAAGCCGGGCACGTCGACGAGGAACACGATCGGGATGTGGAACGTGTCGCACAGCGTGATGAAGTGCGTCTGCTTCCTCGCCGCCTTCACGTCCATCGCCCCGCCGTTCACCATCGGGTTGTTCGCGATGATGCCGACCACCTTGCCGTTCATGCGTGCGAGCGTGGTGATGAGCGCGCGGCCGAAGCTCGGCTGGATCTCGAACGGCGAATCGCGATCCGCGACGAGCGAGACGAGCTTCCGCATGTTGTACGGCTGGCGGCGCTCGCGCGGGACGATGCCGAGAAGCGCTTCGTCGCGGCGCTCCGGATCGTCGTCGCTCGCCACGGCCGGCGGCAGCTCCCAGACGTTGCGCGGCATGTAGCTCAGGTAGCGGCGGATCATCGCGAAGCACTCGGCCTCGCTTTGCGCCGCGTTGTCGATGGTGCCGGCCATGTCGACCGCGACCGCCGCGCCGCCGAGCGACTCCTTGTCGATCTTCTGGCCGAGCGAGCGCTCGACGACGGGAGGACCGGCCGCGAACACCTGGCTCGTGCCCTTCACCATCACCGACCAGTGCGCGAGGATCGCGCGTCCCGCCGGGCCGCCCGCCGCGGTGCCCATCACCGCGCAGACCACGGGCACCTCCGACATCAGCTCCACGGAGCGCTCGAATCCATGCACGCCGGGGAACACCGTGTAGCCGCGGCGCAGCGCCGAGGTGACCGTGCCGCCCGCGCCGTCGATCAGGTTCACCAGCGGGATGCGGTACTCGTGCGCGAGGTCCTCGACGAAGCCGCCCTGCCCGCCCTTGCGCCGGTCGCTGCCCCAGCTCGTGCCGCCGCGCACGGTGAAGTCCTCGCCGCCGATCGCGACCGGGCGCCCGTCGATGTTCGCGAGTCCCATCACGTACGGCGCGGGCGTGACCTTCACGAGCTTGCCGTCCGCATACGTGCCCTTGCCCGCGAGCGTTCCCACCTCCTGGAAGGACGACGCATCGCAAAGCGCCGCGATGCGCTCGCGTACGGTGAGGCGTCCCTGGGCGTGGTGCTTGTCGACCGCCTCGGGGCCGCCGAGCGCGTGAGCGAACGCGCGCCGCGCCGCGATCTCGTCGGCTTCGGGTTTCCAGCTCATCGCGGCGCGCGCCTCACACTTCCAGCACCGCGAGGACGTCGCCCTCGGCCACCGGATCGTTCTCCTTCACGCGGATCTCGCGGACCTTGCCGTTCGCTTCGGCGAGGACCGGGATCTCCATCTTCATCGACTCGAGGATCATCAACGAGTCCTCCTCCTCCACCGCATCGCCGGGCCCCTTGAGGATCTTCCACACGGAGCCGGTGATTTCCGACCGGATTTCCTTCGTTGCCATCGCGCGAGTCCTTGGTCCGAATGGGTTCGCTTCAACCGGCGCCGGCGCGCTCGTCCAGGCGCTCGTCGGCCGGGCGATCGCACGCGACCACGCCCGCGCGCTCGAGCCCGCCGATCTCCGCGTCGGCCATCCCGAGGAGTCCCGAGAGCACGGCGCGCGTGTCCTCGCCGATGCGATGTCCCGCGTGACGGATCGCGCCCGGCGTGTGCGAGAGCCGCGGGACGGGTGCCGCCATGGCGACCTCGCCCAGGTCCTCGTCGGGCGCCTGCGCGATCGCGCCGCGCGCCGCGTAGTGTGGGTCGCCGAAGATGTCCGCCATCGTGAAGATGCGCGTCGCGGGGACCCCGGCCTCGTGCAGGATCGCCTCGAGCTCGGCGAGGTCGTGCCGCGAGGTCCAGCGGCCGATGAGGTCGTCGATCTCCTCGTGGTTCCTCGAGCGCTCGAGCGCATCGGCGAAGCGCGCGTCGGTCGCGAGCTGCGGCGCGCCCATGCATCCCACCAGGCGTCGGAACACCGCATCGCCCATCGCGGTGATGTGGATGAACTGGCCGTCGCGGCTCACGTAGAGGTTGTTCGGCGTGCTGTCGGGCAGGCGCGAGCCCGAGCGGTTCGCGACCAGCCCGAGCTTCTGGAACGCCGGGATGTGCGGCTCCATGAAGCTGAACGCGCATTCGTAGAGCGCGCTGTCGACGTACTGGCCGCGGCCCGTCTTGCCGCGCGCGAGCAGCGCCATCACCGCGCCGAACGCGGCGTAGAGCCCGGTGATGTAGTCGGTGATGGAGACCGCCACGCGCGAGGGCGGGCGATCGGGGTCGCCCGTGACGTGGCGCAGGCCGCTCACCGCTTCGCCGATGACGCCATAGCCCGCGCGATCGCTGTACGGCCCGCTCTGGCCGAATCCGCTGATGCGCACCATCACGAGCCCCGGGTTGTCGCGCGAGAGCTCCGCGTAGCCGAGGCCCCACTTCTCGAGGCCGCCGGGGCGGAAGTTCTCGACCACCACGTCGCATTGGGCGGCGATGCGGCGCGCGATCGCCTGTCCCTCGGGCTTCCTCAGGTCGAGCGCCACCAGCGACTTGTTGCGGAAGATGCTCGCCGCGTAGAGCGATTTGCCGTGGAAGCGCTTGCCCATGGTGCGCACCGGGTCGCCCTCCGCGGGCTCGACCTTGATCACCTCGGCGCCGAAATCGGCCAGCAGCCGCCCGCAGAACGGGCCCGCGACGGTCGATCCCATCTCGAGCACTCGATGTCCGGCGAGCGGCCCGCGCGGCTCGCCCTGCGCCTGCTTCATCTGTGGTCCCTGCGCGTGCACCGCGTGCATTCTGGGCGGCCCCCGGCTGCCCGTCAACGGATTTGTTTACAGGAATGTTGACACTTTTCCGGGGCCGGGTGTACGGTGCCGTATGGCTCCGTCCCTCGGCCGGCGCCGCGTTTGCCGGGCATTCCCAGCGTGAGAGACCAGCTTGCCGAACGAGTCGTCCAGGCCGAGGAGCACGGCCCGCAAGGCCGCGCGCGCGGCGCCGCGCAAGGCGCGCAACGCCGCGGAGATCTTCCAGGCGCTGCGCGTGCGCATCGCGCAGCAGCGCATCGCGCCGGGCGCCAAGCTCAACGAGACGGACCTCGCGGAGGAATTCGGCGTCTCGCGCGCGCGGGTGCGCGATGCGCTGGGCGCATTGGAGCAGCGCGGCCTCGTGGAGCGCATCCCGAACCGCGGCGCGGTGGTGATGCGCCTCGACCTCTCGCAGGTGTTCCACATCTACGAGATCCGCGAGGTGCTCGAAGGCCTCGCCACGCGCCTCGCCACGCAGAACACGCCGAACGAGGCGTGGAAGGAGGACCTCGCGAATTTCCAGGGCCCGCTGAAGGAGCTCATCGAGCGCGGCGACCTGCAGGAGTACATCGAGCACTACGAGCGGCTGCGCCGGCGCATCATCGAGGCCGCGCGCAATCCGGTCCTCGCCGAGATGCTGGACACGATCTTCGAGAAGACGCAGGTGCTCATCCGCCGCATCATCATCCTGCCGGGACGCGCGGAGATCGGCCGCAGGCAGCACGTCGCGATGCTGCAGGCCATGGGCCGTGGCGAGGCGGAGGAGGCCGAGAGCATCCGGCGCAACGGCTTGAAGAGCGCCAAGCTCGCGCTGGAGAAGTACCAGCGCTTCATTTTGTGAACAAGCTCGTCGTTCCCGTGGAGACGGGAACCCACGCTCGTCGCGCCTGCGTGGCAACGACGAATCGACCCAGGGGATTCCCGCCCCCCGCCGACGACGTGCGGGGGCAGGCTGCGCGGGAATGACGGAACTGAAAATGCCCGACGACCAGCAGAAGGATCCCCTCGAGGAGCGCCGCGAGCGCATCGAGCGCGAGTTCGCCGCGCGCGAGGCGAAGGCGCGCGCGATGGGCGGAGCGTCGAAGCTCGCGAAGCGCCGCGAAGCCGGTGTCCTCGATGCGCGCGCGCGCCTCGCCCGCCTCTTCGACGCCGGCACGTACGTCGAATCGGGGCTCTTCTCCACCTCCGCGAATCCGGCCGACCGGGACAAGTCGCCCAGCGACGGCAAGATCGCGGGCTTCGGCCACGTCGACGGGCGCATGGCCGCCGCCGTCGCGAACGATTTCACGGTCATGGGCGCCTCGAGCGGTGCCACCAACGGACGCAAGATCGCGCACCTCAAGCGCGTGGCGACCGAGCGCGGGATGCCGCTCGTCTTCCTCGGCGAATCCTCGGGCGCACGGATGCCCGACCACATGGGCTCGCGCGGCATGGGCTCGCTCCTGGGCAACGACGGCCTGCAATACCGGCGCATGCGCGAGGTGCCGTGGGCCTCCGCCACGCTCGGCATGTCCTACGGCTCCTCGTCGTGGTACGCGGTGCTCTCGGATTTCAACGTGATGCGCAAGGGAGCGGTGCTCGCGGTCTCGAGCGCCCTCCTCGCCTCGCTCGCGATCCGCGAGGAGGTGGACCCGCGGGAGCTCGGCGGCTGGGAGCTGCATGCGGAAGTGACCGGCTTCGCCGACCTCGTGGTGGAGAGCGACGAGGAGGCGATCGACGCCGTCAGGCGCTTCCTCTCGTATCTGCCCAGCCATCACAACGAGGAGCCGCCGGTCGCGCCGGTTCCCGCGGGCTCGGGCGCGCAGATGAAGGACATCCTGCGCCTCCTTCCGCTCTCGCGCACGCAGGTCTACGACGTGCGCAAGGTGATCCGCGCGATCGTGGACGAGGCGAGCTTCTTCGAGCTGAAGGCGCGCTTCGGCAAGGTCGCGACCACGGGACTCGCGCGGCTCGCGGGGCGCACGGTCGGCGTCGTCGCGAACAACCCGCTCTACAAGGGCGCGGCGATGGACACCGAGGCGTGCGAGAAGATCACCAGCCTCCTCGTGCTATGCGACTCGTTCAACATCCCGATCGTGATGCTCGTGGATACGCCGGGCTTCGTGATCGGCACCGAGGCGGAGAAGCGCAAGGCGCCCGGCAAGATCATGAACATGATGAATGCGCTCTCGCTCGTCACGGTGCCCAAGCTCTCGGTGATCCTCAGGAAGAGCTACGGGCAGGCCTATCTCAACATGGGCGGCGGCCGGAACTCCGACGAGGTCGCCGCATGGCCCACCGCCGAAGTGAGCTTCATGGATCCGCAGTTCGCGGTGAAGATCGTGCACGGGCTGGAGCCCGGCCAACCCGGCTACGACGAGGCGTTCGCGAGCATGAGCCGCGACAGCGAGCCCTGGGACATCGCCTCGATCTACGCCGTGCAATCGGTGATCCGTCCCGAAGAGACGCGCGACCACCTGATCCGCATGCTCGACGTGCACCGGCTGCGGCCCACGCACGGGGTCGGCCAGCACCTCATGCGCGCCTGGCCCACGAGCTATTGAAATGGCGCTCTTCCACAAGGTCCTCGTCGCCAACCGCGGAGCGGTCGCTTCCCGCGTGCTGCGCGCGTGCAACGCGCTCGGCATCGCCTGCGCCGCCGTGTACTCGGATGCGGATGCGGGCGCACCGTGGCTCGAGCTCGCCGGCGAGGCGATGCGCATCGGCCCCGCGCCCGCGCGCGCGAGCTACCTCGACCAGGCCGCGATCCTGCGCGCCGCGCGCGAGCTCCATTGCGACGCGCTGCATCCGGGCTACGGCTTCCTCTCGGAGAACGCCGCGTTCGCGCGCGCGGTCGAGGCTTGCGGGATGCGCTTCATCGGTCCCGCGCCGCGATGGATCGAGGCGATGGGACACAAGACGCGTGCGCGCGAGCTCGCCGCCGCCGAAGGGCTGCCGGTCGGGCGCGGCTCGGGCGTGCTCTCCGGCGACCGTGAATCGATGCTCGCCGCGGCCGACGAGATCGGCTACCCGATCCTCGTGAAGCCGGCCGCGGGCGGCGGCGGCATCGGCATGCTGCCCGCGCGCGATCGCGGCGAGCTCCTCGCCGCCGTGGAACGCGCCGCGTCGATGGCGGAGCGCGGCTTCGCGAGCCGGGAGGTGTACCTCGAGCGCCTCGTGGAGAGGCCGCGCCACGTCGAGGTGCAGCTGCTGGGCGATCGCCACGGGCACGTCGCCCACGTGTTCGAACGCGATTGCTCGGTGCAGCGGCGCCACCAGAAGATCCTCGAGGAAGCGCGGGCGCCGCGCGTCGACCGCGCACGCCTGGCGGCGCTCCTCGGCGAGCTCGCGCAGACCTTCTCGCGCCTGGGCTACGACAACCTCGGCACCGTCGAGATGCTGCTCTCGCCCGACGGCGAGTTCCGCTTCCTCGAGATGAACACGCGCCTGCAGGTGGAGCATGGCGTCACCGAGGAGGTCACCGGCATCGACCTCGTCGCCGCGCAGCTGCGTTCGTCGGCGGGCGAAACGCTCGACGAGATCCTCGTGCAGGCACCGCAGGCGGCGGGCCATGCCATCCAGGCGCGCGTCTACGCCGAGGATCCGAAGCGCTTCCTCCCCTCGCCCGGCACGCTGCGCGAGTTCGCGCCGCCCGCGGGCCCGGGGATCCGCGTGGAGACCGGCTATGCGAAAGGACGCGACGTGACGCCGCATTACGATCCCCTGCTCGCGAAGGTGATCGCACGTGCCGAGACGCGCGCGGCGGCGATCGATCGGCTCGTTGCTGCGCTGCAGATGTTCCGCATCGAAGGCGTCAAGCACAATGTACCCGCGCTCATCGCGATCCTCCGCTCCGAGGAGTTCCGCGACGGGCGCGTCCACACCGGACTCGCGGCCGAGATCGTGAGCCGGGCGTCCGCCGGCGCGCTCGGCTGAGGCTTCGCGTTCGCAGGCGTTTCCAAAAAGGCAGCAGCAACCACAACCGGAGGGGATGATGAATCGAAGCAGCATCCTGGGGGCACTCGCCGCGGCGCTCACGCTCGCGGCATCCACGCTCGCCGCGGCCGAGGTGAGCGAGGTGAAGATGATGTCGCAATTCGGCATCGGCTACATGCAGCTCACCGTGATGAAGCACGACCACCTGATCGAGAAGCACCTGAAGGCGGAGGGACTTCCCGACACCAAGGTCACGTGGGCGAAGCTCGGCGCGGGCTCGGCGGCGAACGACGCGCTCCTCTCCGGGAGCCTCAACTTCGCCGCGGGCGGCACCGGCCCCGCGATCATCCTGTGGGACAAGACGCACGGCACCTCGAACGAGGTGCGCGGCGTGGCGGCGCTCTCCTCGATGCCGTGCCTGCTGGTCACGCGCGATGCGAACGTGAAGACGATCAAGGACTTCACCGACAAGGACCGCATCTCGCTCGCCGGCGCCGGCTCCTCGGTGCAGACCATCTACCTGCAGATGGCGGTCGCGAAGGAATACGGCATCGAGAACTACAGGAAGCTGAATCCCCTGATGGTGAAGCTCACCCACCCCGAGGGCATGCGGGCGCTCCTTTCGGGCCAGGGCGAGATCACCGCGCAGTTCACCTCGCCGCCGTTCCAGAACATGGAGCTCGAGCATCCCAACATCCACGTCGTGCTCAACTCCTACGACGTGATGGGCGGGCCGAACACGTTCCTCATGCTCTGGGCCACCGACAGGTTCCGCCAGGAAAACCCGAAGACGTACAAGGCCGTGATCGACGCGTTGAAGGAAGCGACCGAGTCCATCAACCAGGACAAGCGGCGCGCGGCCGAGGTCTATTCGCAGGAAGGCGGCGGCAAGGAGAAGGTCGACTTCCTGCTGAAGATCATGGAGGACCCGCAGGTCCACTACACGCTCGCCCCCGAGCGCATCCTTCCGTACGCGCAGTTCATGCACAAGGTCGGCATCATCAAGCACGATCCCGAGTCCTGGAAGGACCTGTTCTTCCCGGAGGTGTACGACCTGCCGGGAAGCTGACGATGGAGGCGCAAGCGAAGCCGCTCCTCGCGGTCGAAGGCGTCACGCTGCAGTACAAGACGCGCGAGCACCTCGTCACGGCGACCTATCGCGTGAGCTTCGACGTGCTCCCGTCGGACCGCTTCGTGCTGCTCGGTCCCTCCGGGTGCGGCAAGTCGACGCTCCTCAAGGCGGTGGGCGGCTACCTCAAGCCGGTCGAGGGCGCCATCCGCCTGAAGGGCGCGGAGGTGACGCGCCCGGGCGCCGATCGCGTGATGGTGTTCCAGGAATTCGACCAGCTCCTGCCCTGGAAGACGGTGAGGCAGAACGTGCTCTTCGCGCTGCAAGCCTCCGGCCGCCTCAAGGGCCGCGAGGCGGAGGAGCGCGCCATGGCCTACATCGAGAAGGTGAACCTCACGCGCTTCGCCGATTCGCTGCCGCACACGCTCTCCGGCGGCATGAAGCAGCGGGTCGCGATCGCGCGCGGCATGGCGATGGAGCCCGACATCCTGCTGATGGACGAGCCCTTCGCCGCGCTCGACGCGCTCACCCGCCGCAAGATGCAGGACGAGCTGCTGCAGCTCTGGGAAGGCACGCGCTTCACCGTGCTCTTCGTCACGCACTCGATCCCGGAGGCCGTGCGCATCGGCAACCGCATCCTGCTGCTCTCGCCGCACCCGGGCCAGGTGAAGGCCGAGCTCAACAGCGACGGCACCGATGCGCAGGACGCGAACGGCCGCCGGCTCTCCGACCGCATCCATTCGATGCTCTTTTCCGACGGCGAGACCGAGCCGGAGGTCGCCCATGGCTAGCCCCGCACTGCGTCCCGAGTACGTGCGCGAGCAGGTGCACGAGCACGACTTCGGCGTCGTGAAGAAGCCGCTCACCGCGTGGGAGCGCGTCTACGGCAACACGCTCGTGCGCAAGGCCTTCATCCTGGTCGTGCTCGCCGCGATCTGGCAGGTGTACGCGACGCACCTCGACAACCAGCTGATCTTCCCCACCTTCACCGACACCATCCGCTCGTTCCTCTCGCGCTTCGCGAGCGGCGAGCTGGCGGTGAAATCGTGGACCTCGATCAAGGTCCTGCTGCAGGGCTACAGTATCGGCCTCGTCCTCGCGCTCGTGATCACCATGCTCGCGATGGCGACCCGCATCGGCAACGACCTGCTGGAGACGCTCACCGCGATGTTCAACCCGCTCCCGGCGATCGCGCTGCTGCCGGTGGCGCTCATCTGGTTCGGGCTGGGCAACGGCAGCATCATCTTCGTGCTGGTGCACGCGGTGATGTGGCCGATCGCGCTCGCCACGCACTCGGGATTCCTCGGCGTCTCGAACACTTTGCGCATGGTGGGACGCAACTACGGGCTCACCGGGTTCGCATACGTGAGGCGCATCCTCATTCCGGCGGCGTTTCCGAGCATCCTCTCGGGATTGAAGATCGGCTGGGCGTTCGCGTGGCGCACGCTGATCGCGGCGGAGCTCGTGTTCGGCACGACGTCGGGCTCGGGCGGGCTCGGCTGGTTCATCTACGAGAACAAGAACGTGCTCGACATCCCGGCGGTGTTCGCGGGCCTGTTCACCGTGATCCTCATCGGGCTCCTGGTGGAGAACCTGATCTTCCGGACGATCGCCTCGCGCACCGTGCGCCGATGGGGGATGCACTCCTGAGCGGGGCGCCGCACGCGGCGCCCGGCGCGCGGTTTTCCGGAATGCTCCTCGTCGCCGTTTGGATCGGCGAGCTCGCGCGGATCGTGCACCCGTTCGCCGGGCTCGCCCTCGCTTCGGCGCTCGCGCTCGGCGCCTTCGTGGCGCTCGCGTGGCTGCGCGCGAGCCGGCACATCCGCGCGCTCTTCCTCGCCGTGATCGCGGTCGCGGCCGCGATCGCCTTCGCGGGCGGCGTGCCGCACGCGCTCGCGCAGGGCTACGAACGCTCGCAGATCTTCGGCGCGTTCCTTCCCTCGGTGCTCTTCCTGCGCGCCACGGCCGAGGAGAGCCCGCGCATCGAGCGGCTGCGCCACGGCCTGGGCGCGCTCGCCCCGCAAGCGGCGCAGAACTGGACGCTCTTCGGCTCCCACGCGCTGGGCGCGGTGCTCTCCGTGGGCGCCATGTCGGTCGTGGCGCCGGTGGTCTCGCGCGGCGCGGACGATGCCCGGCGCACGGGCCTCGCCACCAGCTCCGCGCGCGGCGTGGGCGCGGCGGTCATGTGGTCGCCCTTCTTCGTCGCGATGGGATTCACCAGCCAGCTCGTGCCGCATGTCGCGATCGGCGCGCTCATGGCGATCGGGGCGGGCCTCGGCGCGATCGGGCTGGGGCTCTCGCTCGCGATGTACACGCCGCGGCTCACGCGAGCGGCGTTCGTCGCGAGCCTCGCGCAGCTGAAGCCGCTGCTCTTCCCGATGGCGATCGTGATCGCGGCGGTGGTGGGAGCGAGCGCCGCGTTCGGGCTCCCCGGGCTCTCGTCGGTCTCGCTCGTGGTCCCGCTCTGCTGCCTCGCCTATCTCGCGCTGCTCGGCGCCTCGGCCGCGCGATCGGCGGCAAGGCGCACGCTCGCGAGCTTCGCGCGCCTCGCCGACGAGCTCCTCATCGTGGTCGGCGCGACCATCCTCGCGACCGTGGTCGCCGCCTCGCCCTCCGCGCGGGCGGTCGGCGCGAGCATCACGCCGGGCATGATCTCCGGCTTCGCCCTCATCGCGGCGCTGGTCTTCGTGCTCTACCTCTGCGGGCTCGCGGGGCTGCATCCGATGATCGGCGTCGGCATCGTGCTGCCCGTCATCGCCGGCGGCCCCTTCGGCGTGAGCCACGCGGTGCTCGTCTCGACGGGCATCTTCGCGTGGGGCCTTTCGGCGTCGATCTCGATGTGGAGCCTGCCGATCGTGGCGGCCTCGCTGAGCTTCCACGTGCCGGTGCGCGCGCTGGTCACGCGCCGCGACTTCCTCTTCGGCGTCGCCTACGGCCTCGCCGGAACGATCTACCTCGGCGCCGTGAACGCGATCGCGACCACGGCCTGAACCCCATTCCAACGGAAAGGGCTCGCATGGCGGACATCACGGGAGGCAAGGCGGTCGTCGACGCGCTCGAGGCGGAGGGCGTGCGCCACGTCTTCGGGCTCATCGGCTCGGCCGGCATGGAGATCTTCGACGCGCTGCACGGCTCGCGCGCGATCCGCTTCGTCGGCGTGCGCGACGAGCGCACCGGCGTGCACATGGCGGACGGCTATGCGCGCGCCTCGGGCGGCGCGGGCGTCTTCCTCGCGGGGCAGAACGGCCCGGGGGCGACCAACCTCGTGACCGGCCTCGCGCAGGCCTACGCCGCGTTCTCGCCGGTGGTGGCGCTCGCCGGATCGCTCTCCACGGCGCACGTCTACCGCGACGCCTTCCAGGAGGTGGACCAGCAGGCGCTCTTCCGGCCCGTCACTAAGAAGACCTGGACCCTCACGCAGGCGAAGCGCATCCCCGAGATGGTGCGCGAGGCGTTCACCACCGCGCTCGCGCCGCGCCGCGGGCCGGTGGCGCTCAACCTTCCGCGCGACCTGCTCGCCGAGACCATCGCGCCCGAGCCCGGCGCGCCCGCGCGATCGCATCGCGCCTCCTCGTTCGCCTGCGCGGATCCCGAGCTCGTGCGGCGCGCCGCCGATCTCCTCGCCGCGGCCAGGCGCCCGCTCATCCTCGCGGGCGGCGGCGTGAAAAACACGCGCTCGCACGCGCCGGTCCTCGCGCTCGCCGCGCGGCTGGGAGCGCCGATCGCGATGTCGCCCGGCCATGGCGACGCGATCCCCTGCGCCGATCCGAGCTACGCCGGGCAGGTGGGACCGCGCGGCAATGCCGTCGCCTCCGCGCTCGCGAAGGAAGCCGACGTGATCCTCGCGCTCGGCACGCGGCTCGGCTTCAACACCACGTTCTACACCTACGACAACCTCAACCGCGAGGCGAAGATCATCCAGGTCGACCAGGACGCGGCGGCCGTGGGCCGCTTCTTCCCGGTGGCGATCGGCATCGCGGGCGACGCCGGCGCCTTCGCCGCAAGCCTCGCCGAAGCGCTCGGTGCGCGCGCGCCCTCGCCCGCGGCGGCCGAATGGTGCGCGAAGTTCCGCGCCGACCGCGGGCGCCTGCTCGCCGAGCGCGACTCTGCCGGTTCACGGCGCGGCGACCCGATCCAGCCCGCGATGCTCTACCACGCGATCCGCCGGACCGTTCCCGCCGACGCGATGTTCACGATGGATGCGGGAACGCTCTGCCTGCAGGCGACCGACCAGATGCCGTATCGGGAGCCGCCCTCGCTCTTCACGCCGCTCGATTTCGGCCTGGTCGGCTTCTCCTACGCCGCTGGCCTCGGCGTGAAGCTCGCCTGCCCCGAGCGCTGCGTCGTGAGCCTGATGGGCGACGGCGGCTTCGGCATGACGGCGAGCGAGATCGGCACCGCGGTCGCGAACGGGATCGCGACCACCTGCATCGTGATGAACAACGGCTGCTGGGGCGCGGAGAAGGCGTACCAGCGCGACTTCTTCGGCGGGCGCTACATCGGCGCCGACATTCCCAACCCGCCCTACGACGAGCTCGCCGCGCTGCACGGCGCGGCGGGATTCCGCATCGAGCGCGCCACAGACCTCGAGCCGGTGCTGCGCGAGGCGTTCGCCTGCCGCAAGCCCGCCGTGGTGGACGTGATGATCGATCCGGCGGCGCTCTACAGCTTCCGGCGCGATTCGTTCCGCCATCGCGCGGCGCCGCAGTCCTGATGGTGGAGCGCTCCTACGATTACGTGATCGTCGGCGCGGGCTCGGCCGGAGCGGCCCTCGCGGCACGCCTGAGCGAATCCGGCGTGCATCGCGTGCTGCTGCTCGAAGCGGGCGGCCCGGACCGCAACCGCTGGATCCACATCCCGCTCGGCGTGGGGAAGCTCCTCACCGACGAGCGCTACGCCTGGAAGTTCGAGACCGAGCCGCAGGCCGAGCTCCACGGCCAGAAGGTGTACTGGCCGCGCGGCAAGGTGCTCGGCGGATCGAGCGCGCTGAACGGCATGGCCTACGTGTGGGGCGATCCACGCGAGTTCGACCGCTGGCGCGACGCGGGGCTCGCGGGCTGGGGCTGGAGCGACGTGAAGCCGTATTTCGAGCGCATGGAGAGCAACGCGTACGCGAGCGCGGCCGGGCGCGGGCACGAAGGGCCGCTGCGCATCACCGACCGCAAGGCGCGCGATCGCGATGCGCTCTCGGATGGTTTCCTCGCCGCGTGCATCGAAGCCGGAATCGCCGAGACGGCCGACTACAACGTCACGAGCTACGAGGGGGCGCGCTACCTCGAGCAGACGGCCTACCGCGGAAGGCGCTGGAGCACGGCGGTGGCCTATCTTCGCGACGCGCGGCGGCGAGAAAACCTCGCGATCGAGACCGGCGCGCTCGTCACGCACGTGCTCTTCGAGGGGCTCGCGGCGAGCGGCGTGGAATTCGAGCGGGACGGGGTGAAGCACGTGGCGAAGGCGGCGCGCGAGGTGGTGCTGTGCGCGGGCGCGATCCAGTCGCCGCAGCTCCTCGAGCTCTCCGGCGTGGGAGACGCCGAACGGCTGCGCGCGCTCGGCATCCGCGTGCTCGCGCACCGCCCCGCGGTCGGCGAGAACCTCATCGACCACCTGCAGGTGCGCTGCACGTACGAATGCACGCTTCCCATCACCATCAACGACGTGATGCGCAGCCCCTGGCATCGCATGAAGGTGGGCCTGCAGTACCTCCTCACGCGCCGGGGACTCATGGCGGGCACCTCCTCGACCGCGCATGCGATCACGCGCACCTCGAGCGCGCTGGAGGCGCCCGACGTGATGGTGCGCATCTACCACATCAGCGGGAAGGACCGGTACTCGCGATCGCCGGGCGCCGGGATCGACCCGTTCCCCGGATTCTCGATCGGCGGCTTCCAGCTGCATCCGCGCACGCGCGGCTCGATCCACGCCATCTCCGGCGACCCGCGCGCGTTTCCGAGGATCGAGCCCAACTACTTCACCGACCCGCACGATCGCGCGACGGCGCTGGCGCTCCTCAAGCTGATCCGCCGCATCGCCTCGCAGGCCGCGCTACGCCGCCTCACCGTGCGCGAGACGCGGCCCGGGCCCGACCTGGCGGACGATGCGCGCCTCCTCGAATACGCGCGCAGCTGCGGCCAGACGGCGTGGCACACGGTGGGAACCTGCCGCATGGGAACCACGGACGATAGCGTGGTGGACGAGCGCCTGCGCGTTCGCGGGGTCGCGAAGCTGCGCGTGGCCGACGCCTCCGTGATGCCGACGATTCCCTCGTCGAACACCAACGCGCCCGCCATCATGATCGGCGAGCGCGCCGCCGACCTGCTGCTCCACGACGCCCGCTGAACGCGCGGGCGCGGCCGCTATTTCCCGATCTCGCGGCTCACGCGGTTCTCCTGCCGGTTGATCTTCGCCTGCTCCGGCTTGGTGAGGTGCCCGCCATGCCGTGCGGCCATGCGCCGCTCTTCCTTGCGGATGGCGTGATCCTGCCGATGGAGCTTTGCCGCCTGCCCCTTGGTGAGCTCGCCCTCCTTCACTTCCTGGTGGATGCGCCGGTCCTGGTGCTGCAGGCGGTCGTTCACCTGGTCGCGGCGCGGGTGATCCTTCTCCCACTGCGTCTCGGCGAGCGCGGCGGTGGACAGCGTGGCGCCGGCGATCAGCACGGCGAGGACGGCGCTTGCGGAACGGATGCGGGTCATCGTGGTGTCTCCGTGATGTTGTGGTTCGAGCCCCTCTGGAATCCACAACGCGGCCCGGTCATGCGCGGATGACAGGCACCGCGGCGCGCCGTTACACCTCGTTACGATCGGACGCTATACTCGCGCGCCGATCCACCGCCAAGGAGGCGCCCCATGTCCCTCACGCAGCTCTGGTTGCCCGTCGTCGTCGCCACGGTGCTCGTGTTCTTCGCGAGCTTCATCCTGCACGCGGTGGTCCAATGGCATCGCCCGGACTTCCGCGGTTTCCGGAACGAAGAGGCGGTGCGCGCCGCGATCCGCGCGGGCAAGGCGCCCGCCGGCCAGTACCTCGTGCCCTACCTCTCCGAGATGAAGCAGATGAAGCTTCCCGAGAAGGCGCGGCTCTTCGAGGAAGGGCCGGTCGCGTACGTGACGCTGCGCAATCCGGGGCCACCGCGCATGGGCAAGGAGCTCGTGCTCTGGTTCCTGCTGAACCTCGCGATCTGCATCATCGCAGCGTACATCGGCGGCAAGACGCTTCCGCCCGGCGCCTCGTTCCTGCAGGTGTGCCGCATCGTCGGCTCGATCGGCCTCGTCGCCTACGCGGTGGGTCCCGTGCAGCAAGGCATCTGGATGGGGAAACCGTGGCCCGCCGTGTCGCGCGAGGTGGCCGACGCGATCCTCTACGCGCTCGCGATGGGATGCGCGTTCGGCTGGCTCTGGCACTGATCACTTCGCCGCCGCCTGCGCCGCCTCCTCGGCGTAGCGCGGCGACTGGTTCTCCTTGAGCCAGATCATCGAGCGGTGCACGCGCTCGTATCCGCTCGGGTGGTCGAAGAAGAGGAGCTCCTCGACCGGCCCGGGCACGATCTTGCGGTAGGTGGCGAGGCGCATCGATACCATCGCGAAGCCGTAGGGCTCGCGCGCCGCGTTGAGGCCGAAGGCGTCGGCCTGGCTCTCGGCGTTGCGGGTGATGCCGTTGAAGACCGGTGTGGCGAGGAAGAGGAGCGTCGTCACGATCGCCACCAGCAGCGGCAGCCCCGCCGGGTCCCCCCGATCGCGCACGCCGGTGCGTGCACCCCATCGCGCCAGCGCGCGGTCGAAGGCGAAGCGCGAGATCCAGAACACGACGCCGAACACGATCGTGATGTAGATCGTGAGCGCGAGCGTATGGGAGAGTACGTAGTGGCCCATCTCGTGCCCGAGGACCGCCTCGATCTCGGGGAGCGACGTGCGCTTGAGCAGGTTGTCGTTGAGCGAGAGGCGGGTCGTCCCCCACATGCCCGAGACGTTCGCGCTGATCCGCGTGGTCTGCTTCGAGGCGTCGAACCACTCCACGTGCTCGGTGGGGATCTCGTTCGCGCGCGCGAGGGAGAGCACCGCCTCGCGCACCGGGCCCTCCGGCAGCGGCTGGTAATGGTTGAAGATCGGCGCGATGAACACCGGGCCGATCATCCCGACCACCACGTTGAAGACGAACACGATGCCCGTCGCCCAGATCCACCAGCGCGCCCCCGCGCGGCGCAATGCGGCGTACACGGCGAGGACGAGGATCGAGCCGAGGACCACGCCCACGCCGAGCCCCTTCAGGTGGTCGCCGAGCCAGGAGAGGAACGGCTGCTCCGAAAGCCCGTACGCGTGCTCGCGGACGAAGCCGGCGTAGATCGCGAACGGAAGCGAGAGCACGAAGCCCACGAGCGTCCACACCGCGGCGTAGATGAGCGTGTAGAGCCACGGCCGCCGGCTCACGCGCTCGGCCATCTCGCGGATGCGCCGCGAGAGGCCGGAGAAGAGCACCACCGCGGCCACCGCCACGCCGTAGAGCCAGTTCCAGAGCTGCAGCCAGTAGCCGCCCTCGAAGTAGGCATCCGAGCGGGCCCGCTGCTCCGGTGTGAGCATCGCGATGTACGCGGCGGTCGCCTTGTCGACGTCGAAGCCGGGGCCGGGCTGCGCCGCGGCGGGCACGTGCAGCCCGGGCGGGAAATCGACGGAGATGGGCGCGGCATGCGACCGCGCGGCGAAAACCGAGACCAGCAACGACAGCGCGACGACAGCGACTATCCGCATCGAGCCCTCCCCCCTGGCCGATCGACGAGCCGGCATGGTCTCACGGCCGCGCGGCGGGAACCAGATGGCGCGCCTCAACCGAGCATGTTCGTGTCGCCGTCCACCGAGAGCGCCTGGCCGGAGATGGTGCGAGCGCGCGGGCTCGCCACGAACACCGCGAGGTCGGCGAGCTGCTCGGCGGTCACGTATTCCTTGAGCGAGCTGTACGAGAACACGAGCTTCTCCATCTCCTCGTAGGCGAGGCCGCGCGCCTTCGCCTTCGCCGCGAGCACGCGCTGCTGGCGCTCGCCGGCGACGATGCCGGGCAGGAGCGCATTCACGCGGATGCGGTCGGGACCGAGCTCGATGGCGAGCGAGCGCGTGAGGCCCACGACGCCCCACTTCGCCGCCGCGTAGGGCGTGCGCATCGCGAAGCCGAGGCGCCCCGCGAGCGAGGAGACGTTGAGGAGGCTCGCGTTCGACGAGCCGCGCAGGTGCGGCACGGCGAGGCGCGCGCAGTTGAACTGCCCGGTGAGGTCGATCGCGATGCAACGGTCCCACTCGGCCGGGTCGATCTCGTCCACCTTGCCGGTGGGTCCGGCGATGCCGGCATTGTTCACGAAGCAGTCGAGGCCGCCGAGCTTCGCGATGCCCTCGTCGAAGAAACGCCGCACGTCCTCGCGCGAAGCCACGTCGCAGCGGCTGGAGCCGATCGCCGGATCCGAGGACCGCAACCGCTCGAGCGCGAGCTCGTCCACGTCGCACACGTGCACCCTCGCGCCCTCGCGCACGAAGGCACGCGCGACGGCGAGCCCGATTCCCGATGCGCCCGCGCTCACCATCACGCGCAGCCCGCGAATGTCCAGGTCCATGCTCCGCCTCGTCGTCCCGGCCGCCGCGATCGCGGCGATGGGCCGGGACCCATCGCGCGCATGCTAACCTGCGCGGGAACCTTCCGCATCCGCAGGACACCGGAACATGGCACAAGCCCGGCCGAAATCCCCCCGCAAAGTGGTCATCACGTGCGCCGTCACGGGCGCGATCCATACGCCCACGATGTCGCCCTACCTGCCGATCACCGCCGAGGAGATCGCCGAAGCGGCGATCGGCGCGCACGAGGCGGGTGCCGCCATCGTGCACCTGCACGCGCGCGACCCGAAGGACGGCCGGCCCGACCAGCGCCCGGAGGCGTTCGCGCCGTTCCTCTCCCGCATCCGCGCGGCATGCGACGTGGTCGTGAACATCACCACCGGCGGCGCGCCCACCATGCTGGTGGACGAGCGCGTGAGGCCGTGCGCGCACTTCAAGCCGGAGGTCGCCTCGCTCAACATGGGCTCGATGAACTTCGGCCTCTTCCCGATGCTCGAGCGCTACCCGGAATTCAAGTTCGACTGGGAGCGGCCCTACCTCGCCGGTTCCGACGAGCGCATCTTCCGGAACACCTTCAAGGACATCCGCTTCATCCTCGAGACCTGCGCGCCGAACGGCACGCGCTTCGAGATCGAGTGCTACGACATCGGCCATCTCTACACGCTGCGCCACTTCGCCGATCGCGGGCTCGTGAAGCCGCCCTTCTTCATCCAGTCGGTATTCGGCATCCTCGGCGGCATCGGTCCCCATCCGGAGGACGTCGCGCACATGAAGCGCACCGCCGATCGCCTGTTCGGGGATCAATACGTGTGGAGCGTCCTCGGCGCGGGAAAGAACCAGCTCGGGATCGCCGCGCAGTCGGCCGCGCTCGGCGGCAACGTGCGCGTCGGCCTCGAGGACTCGCTCTGGATCGGCCCGGGCAAGCTCGCCGAGTCGAACGCGCAGCAGGTGCGCGCGGCGCGGCAGATCGTCGAGGGGCTCGGGCTCGAGGTCGCCACGCCCGACGAGGCGCGCGCGATCCTCCGGCTCAAGGGCGGCGACCGGGTGAACTTCTAGGCCGCCTTCGCTTCGCCGAGCGTGGGGTAATCGATGTAGCCTTCCGCGCCGCCGCCGTAGAACGTCGCCGCGTTCGGCTCGTTGAGCGGCGCGCGCTGCCGGAAGCGCTCCGCGAGATCGGGATTGGCGAGGAAGAGCCGGCCGAACGTGACGAGGTCCGCGGCGCCGGCGGCGAGCACCGCGTTGCCGCGCTCGAGCGTGTAGCCGCCCGCGACCATCAGCGTGCCGGGGAAAAGCGGGCGGAAGAAACGCGCCGAAAGATCCGGCGTCGCATGCTCGCCCTGCGCCGGCGTGGGCTCGATGAGGTGCAGGTATGCGAGCTTCAATCCCGCCATGCGCTTCGCGACGTAGCCCCAGGTCTCCTGCGGGTTCGCGTCGCACATGTCGTTGAACGAGCCGCCCGGGGAGAGCCGCACGCCGATGCGCTCCGGCCCCCAGGTGGTCATGAGGTCGTCGATCACCTCGAAGAGCAGGCGCGCGCGGTTCTCGACGCTGCCGCCGTAGGAATCGGTGCGTTGGTTGGTGCCGCTCTCGAGGAACTGGTCGAGCAGGTAGCCGTTCGCGCCGTGCACCTCGACGCCGTCGAAGCCGGCCGCCTTCGCGTTCTCGCCCGCGACGCGGAACTCGCGCACGATCTCGGGCAGCTCGCCGGCATCGAGCGCGCGCGGGATCGGGATGTCCTTCAAGCCGTGCGCGGTGTAGGTCTGCACGCCGCGCGGCGCGATCGCGGAAGGCGCGACGGGCAGCTCGCCGTTGCGGAAATCGGGATGCGAAATGCGCCCCACGTGCCAGAGCTGCACGAAGATGAGCCCGCCCGCGCGATGCACCGCATCGGTGACCTTTCTCCAGCCGCCCACCTGCTCGTCGGAGTGGATGCCGGGGGTCGCGATGTAGCCCTGGCCGCCGGCGCTCGCCTGGGTCGCCTCGGTGACGATGAGCCCCGCGCCCGCGCGCTGGCTGTAGTAGGCGGCCGCCATGCGCGAAGGGACATTGCCCGCTTCGGCGCGGCTGCGCGTGAGCGGCGCCATCACCATCCGGTTCTTCAGGCGCAGCGGCCCCATCTCGTACGGCGTGAAGAGGTCGACGGCGGGATCGGATCGGATATCCATGGAACGGCTCCTCGAGGAAATCCTGATGGCGAAAGGGAAGCGGCTCCGGTGGCCGGCGATCGACGAGATCGATTGCGCCCGGTCAGCGGCTCCCGCATGGAAGCTCCTCGCCGGAAGCGTCGTAGGCCGGCGGCACGTAGAAGTTGACGGTCCGGAGCGGCGCACGGCCGGTGTTGCGGATCTCGTGCCGGTCGCCCTTCTCGATGAGGAGCAGCGTGCCGGGTGCCAGCGCGAGCCGCCGCCCGTTCACGAGCGCCTCGCCCTCGCCGTCCACCACGTAGAGCCACTGGTCGGCGCCGCGATGGCGATTGTCCGGCCCGCCCTCGCTCTTTCCGGGGCGGATGACCATGGTGGCCGACTGCGAGCGCGCGTTGCCGAGCGTCACGCGGAATCCGGCCCCGAAGCGCAGGGACTTGCGTTGCATGCTCGTGGGTCCGCGCCCGGCGAGCGGAGTTCCGCGCGGCGCCTCGGCAGCATTTTTCGGCAAGCGATGTGCGTCCTGCATCCGGGCGAACGCGCTTGCAGGCCCGCGCCTGCAGGCGCGTGCGCTTCATTGCGACGTGAATCGTCCCGCCTGGTAGTCGAGGATCGCGCGCCGGATCTCGCCCTCCGTGTTCATCACGAACGGGCCGTACTGCGCGATCGGCTCGCGCAGGGGCTTGCCGGCGATGAGGAGCGCCCGCGCGTCTTGCTTCGCGCGCAGCACCACGCCGTCGGCGTCGGCATCGTTCGCGAGGATCGCGAGGCGCTGCACCGGGACGTCGGTTCCCTCGACCTCGACCTCGCCGCGATACACGTAGAGGAAAGCGTTGTGCCCCGCGGGAATCGGCTGCGCGAACGTGGCGCCCGCCGGAATCTCGAGATCGAGGTACAGCGGCTCCGTCACCTCGCGCTGCATGGCGCCTTTCACGCCCTGCGATTCGCCCGCGATGACGCGCGCCTTCACGCCCTCGGGGGTCGTCGCCTCCGGGATGTCGGCGGCCTGGAAATCGCGGTACCAGGGCGTGCGCATCTTGTCGCGCGCGGGCAGGTTGAGCCAGAGCTGGAAGCCTTCCATGCGCCCCTCGTCCTGCTCCGGAAGCTCGGAGTGCACGACGCCGCGCCCGGCGGTCATCCATTGCACGCCGCCGTTCGCGAGCAGCCCCTCGTGGCCCGCGCTGTCGCGATGGCGCATGCGGCCCGCGATCATGTAGGTCACCGTCTCGAAGCCGCGGTGCGGATGGTCCGGAAAGCCGGCGATGTAGTCCTGCGGATCGTCCGTGCCGAACGCGTCGAGCATGAGGAACGGATCGAGCCGGTGCTGCAGCGGCTGCGTGACGACACGCGTGAGCTTCACGCCCGCGCCGTCGGAGGTCGGGAGTCCCGCCTGCACGCGCTCGACCGCGCGGCTGCGGGTGACTGCATCGATGCTGGTGGTCGTGGCCATTGCGAAATCTCCTGTGCACGCCGCGGCATCAGGCCGCGACGACTTCCTCGATCTGCTCCCAGGCGGAGGCGATGCCCTTGCGCTCGGCCTCCTCGCCCATCGCGAGGCCTTCGGCATACACGAAGCGCACGTCGGTCATGCCGAGGAAGGCGAGCACCGTCCTCAGATAGGGTACCTGCGTATCGGACGGCGTGTTGCGATAGAGCCCGCCGCGCGCGAGCGCGACGTAGACGGTCTTGCCCTGAAGGAGCCCTTCCGGCCCCTTTTCGGTGTAGCGGAACGTGACGCCCGCGCGCGAGATGGCGTCGATCCAGTTCTTGAGCTGCGCGGGGACGCCGAAGTTGTACATCGGCACGCCGAGCACCACCACGTCCGCGGCCTTCACCTGCTCGATGAGCGCGTCGTCGAGCGCCACCCGCGCGGCCTGCTCGGGGGTGCGCTGCACGGAAGGCGTGAAGAGCGCTCCGAGCGCCGCCTCGTCGAGCACCGGATGGGGATCGCTCCCGAGGTCGCGCACGACGACTTCCACGTTCGGTTCGCCCGCGGCAAGGCGCTCGACGATGCGCCGGGCGAGGCGCGACGATTGCGAGGCTTCGCGGCGCGCGCTGGAGTGGATCTGCAGGATCTTCATGGTGTCCTCGATCAAATGGGGTCGGCGATGGAGGAAATATAGGGGTTCCATGGATGGGTCGGAAGCCCTCGAATCGGATATCATTGTTCCATCCTTGGAACACTCCGGAGCGACCCATGCGAGCTTCCGCCCTCGAGCCGAACGACCTGCTGCTCTTCGCGCGCGTCGCCGACCTCGGCAGCTTCTCCCGCGCCGCCGAGCGGCTCGGCGTGCCCAAGTCCACCGTGTCCAGGCGCGTGAGCGCGCTCGAATCGCAGCTCGGCGAGCGGCTGCTGCAGCGCACGACGCGCAAGCTCACGCTCACCGAGCTCGGCCAGGCGGTGCTCGAGCACGCGCGCCACGTCGTCGAGGACGTCGAGGCGGCCTCCTCGCTCGCGGCGAACCGGCAGCTGCAGCCGAGCGGGCGGCTGCGCGTCACGATGCCGGGCGACTTCGGCAACCTGGTGATGAGTCCGATGCTCGCCGCCTTCGCGCTGAAGCATCCCGCGATCCGGCTCGATATCGACCTATCCGCGCGCTTCGTGGACCTCATCGGCGAGGGCTTCGACCTCGCGATCCGCATGGGCGACCTGCGCGACGATGCGTCCCTCGCCGCGCGCCGCGTCGCGGTCTTCACCAATGGGCTCTACGCCTCGCCCGCGTATCTCAAGCGGCGCGGCAAGCCGGCGGAGCCCGAGGCGTTGATGGAGCACGACGCGCTGCACGTGACCTCGCGCACCGGAGAGCCGATGCCGTGGACGCTGCATCGCGGCAAGCAGCAGTGGCACGGCGTGCCGCCCACGCGCGCGATGGCCAATTCACCCGAGCTCCTCATGCGCCTCGCCCTGAAGGGCGCCGGCATCGCGGCCGTGAACGACCATTTCGCGCTCGCCCACGTGAAGCGCAAGGAGCTCTTGTGCGTGCTGCCGGAATGGCGGCCGGCGCCGGTGAGCGCATGGGCCGTCTTTCCGGGAAGGCGCTTGATGCCCGCGAAGACGCGCGTGTTCCTCGACGCGCTGGCGGCGGTCCTGGGCGGCCCCGAATGCCAGGCGGTGCGAACGGAAGTCGACAACGCGCGCGCTGCACGCCGCGCGGCGTGACGTCCGAATCCGCGGTCGAGCGCGAGATCTGCGCGCTGCTCGACGAGGGGCTCGCGAAGGCCTTCGCGCAGGAGTCGTTGCCCTCGCCACGCTGATTGACTACGCTAGGTGGCAACGGGCGTCGTCGATGCGGCGAAGCGCCCGGTGAGGGAGGCGGAATGGGCACGCGCAGGGTCGCTACGTTGCTGGTCCTCGCCGGATTCGTCGCGGGCATCGCGCTCGACCGCCTGTGGCTCGAAGCGCACGCGCCGTTCCTTTCGAACGCGATCCTGGTGCGCCCCGGCCTCACCGTGTTCGGGGCGAAGGTGCTCGGCGGCTTCGCGTTCGGCGTGCTGACGCCGCTCTTCCTCGCGCTGCTCATCCTCGCGATCGTGCTCTTCCCGTGGACGCACGCCTCCTATCCCGTCGCGCGCAAGGAGCGCTTCCGGCTGATGGGACGCCTCACGATCCTCATCCTGCTGATGCCGCTCTGGATCCTCGCCTTCGGCTTCGTGTACAAGCTCGCGAAGTCCTATCTCCCGTCGCCGGTCGCGACGACGCTGGAATCGTTCGGCTTCCAGCCGAGCTTCTATTACCGGGCGCCGGACGAGGCGCACCAGCTCCTCGGACCGCTCGACGGCAGCCTCGCGTGCTTTCTCGGTCTCGTGGTGGGATTGCTGGTCGTGTACTACAAGCTGCCGCGCTGAAAGCCCGTCGCGCGCGGCGAGGATCGCGCAGCTGCGCCTCGCGCGATCGGGTATCGTTGCGCATAGATCCCGAAGCGGCCGTCGTCCTTGCCCTCCCGTTCCAGCGCGCCCCCGCCGGCACCCGAGCTTCCCGTCGTCCCGGTGCTGCTCCTCACCACCGCGACGCAGTCGCTCTCCACGCTCGGCATCCTCGTGCTCGCGGCGATCGCTCCGGCCGCCGGCAAGGGCCTCGGCGTGAGCCCAGCCCTGATCGGCTACCAGGTGGGCATCGTGTTCTTCGGCGCGATGATCTCCACTTCCGCGGCGGGCGGCATCGTCGCGCGCTATGGCGCGGTGCGCTCGAGCCAGCTCACGCTGTGGCTGATCGCCGCCGGCTGCGCGATCACGGCCTCCGGCTCGCTGGCGGGCGCGGTCGCGGGCGCGATCGCGATGGGCTTCGGATACGGAATCCCCAATCCCGCCGCTTCGCAACTGCTCGCGCGCATTCCCTCGAAGCGCGGCATGAACCTGCTCTACTCGATCAAGCAGACGGGCGTGCCGATCGGCGGCATCCTCTCGGGCGTCCTCGCGCCCCCGCTCGCGGTGGCCTTCGGCTGGCAATGGGCGCTCGCGGCGTGCGCGCTGCTGCTCACGGCGCTCGGAATGTGGATCGGAGTCGTGCGCGGCGCGTGGGATACGGACCGGCAGGCCGGCGCGCCGATCCTCGCGTCCGCGCTCCACAGCTTCACGCTGGTGTGGCGCCACCTTCCGCTGCGCTGGGTCGCCTTCACGTCGCTGCTCTATTCCGCGGTGCAGCTCTCGCTCACCGGGTTCCTCGCGACCTACCTCGTGGGCGACGCCGGGATGAGCCTCGTGCTCGCCGGCACGGTGCTCTCGATCACCCACGCGAGCGGCGCGGCCGGCCGGCTCACCTGGGGATGGATCGCGGACCGGCTGCGCTCCGGCGGGCTCGCGCTCATCCTCAACGGGCTCCTCGCGACGATCGGCGCGCTCCTCACGGCGGCGATCGCACGGCAGTGGCCGCTCGCCGCGGTGATCGCGACGAGCGCCTTCTTCGGCTTCTGCGCGGTGGGGTGGAACGGCGTGTACATGGCGCTCATCTCACGGCTCAGCCCGCCGGGGAGCGTGAGCTTCGCCGTGGGCGGAAGCCTGGTGTGGACCTACGCGGGCGTCATCGTGATGCCGCCGACCTTCGCCGCGCTGCACGACCGCGTGCACTGGAGCTACGGCCGCGGCTTCGCGCTGCTCTCGATCGTCACGCTGCTGGGCGTCGCCTGCGTGGGGCTCGCGCGCCGCGCGGCCGCACGCATGCGCGCGACCGGCTAGAACACCTGGCGCGTGATCGGCTTGCTGGCGCTCGCGCCGTTCACCGTGTAGCTGAGCGTCCCGTTGTTGGCATCGCTGAACATCAGCGTCACGGTGCCCGCCATGGTGGCCTGCACCTTGGTCGGGTCGAACGCCGTGCCGAGCGCGGGCCCGGTGGTGCTGTAGAGCGTCCCGGTGCACGCGCTGCCGCTCACGACGCAGTCCGGGGCCACGTACCACATCGGCTTGCCGGAACCGTTGTAGACGTACCACGCAAGGAACATGACGCTTCCCTGCTGCGTGACGGCGAGCCCCCAGCCCGACTCGCTCGGGTTCCACCACAGATCCGTGTAATCGACGCCCGGCGTCGGGCCGCTGGAAATCGGCTGGCGCGTGATGGCGACGGTGCGGCTCTGCCCGCCGAGCGTATAGGTGAGCATCGCGTCGTTCGCGTCCTGGAACACGACGCTCATCGATCCCGCCGTGGTCACGCTCTCCATCGCCGGGTTGAATGCGGTCCCGAAGAAGGTCGGCCCGTCGACCTCGTAGAGCGAGCCGTTGCAAGTGCCGCTCGTCGCGCCGGCGACCGGCATCGTGCAGTTGGAGGCGACGTACCATTTGGGATTGCCGCTCGCGTCGTACGTGTACCACGCGACGAAGATCACGTTGCGCCGCTGGGTGAAGTCGACGCCCCAGCCGGACTCGCTCGCGTTCCACCACAGCCCGCTCAACGGACCGGGCGCCTCGGCCGTCGCGGTCTGCGTGATCGAGGCGGCGTCGCCGGCGAAATTCTGCGGCAGGTTGACGCCCGGCATGCCGTTGCGATAGAGCGCCATCTTGCCGTCGGTGGGCAGCGCGCCGTAGGTCATCACGTCCGCGCCTTCGCCGTAGGTGAGCGTTCCGCCCGAGGTGAAGAGGAAGCCGTTCGGAACCACGTAGTCCGGCCGCACGCCGTTCAGGGCGGCGAATCCCTGCGTGGCGATGAGCATGGTCCTGTACGTGGTCGTCATGCTGCCGCCGCCGTAGTAGCCGCCGCCCTCGGTCATGGTGGTCGCGGTGTCGCCGGGAAGGTTGGCCGGGAACATGAACGAGTGCGAGCTGCCGCCCTGCGCGGAGACGATGGTGTGGCCGGCGAGGAACTCCTCGCCGCCCGCGAGCGCCTGGAGCTCGATGAACTGCACGCTGCCATCCGCGTTGGAGTAGAGCTGCGTGATGGTCCACAGGTGGTACGACGCCTGCACGCCGGCGCTTAACGCGAGCAGGACGAGAAGGACGTGGAACCGCAGGATCCATGCGCGCATCTGGCCCTCCCGGAGAAACCCCTTGCGCGGTGAACAGCCGGCGCCGTTCGCTATTCCGCGATTCAGCCCGGCGAAAGCCCAAGAAGGCATCGCCCGTGCGGGTCGCAACGCGGCCGGGGATTTCGCGACCGGCCCCTAGAGCAGCTCGTCGCGCACGTAGTACCAGCGATAGAGCATGCGCTGGCCGAGGCGCCGGAACGGCGCGAGCGGATGGGTCGGAAGCGGCGAATCGAAGATCGGCAGGTCCGGAACGTCCTTCCCCGCGATGCGTTGCGCCATGCGCCGTCCCGCTTGCGCCGAATACGAAACGCCGTTCCCGCCGTATCCGAGGGCATAGAACATGGCCTGACGCGCGTCCGGCTGCCAGATGCGCGGCATCATGTCGTGGCTCATATCGACCCAGCCCCACCACGAGTGCTCGACCTCGATGCCGGCGAGCGGCGGAAATTTCCGGGCGATCGCCTCCACGAGGAGCCGCAGGTGGCGCGGATGCTGCGCGTCCGCGCCGGTGATGGCGCTGCGGCTGCCCATCTGCAGGCGATCGTCGGGAAGGCGCCGATAATAGAAGCGCAAGGTGCGCGTATCGGTGATCGCCTCGGTGGTGAGGAAATTGCAAGCCGCCTTCTCGGCCGCGGTCATCGGCCGCGTGACGAGCGAGTTGGAGAGGATCGGCATGATCCGCGCGCGCAGCGACGGATGGAGCTGCCGGCCCGTATAGCCTCCCGTCGCGACCGCGACCGCGCGTGCGCGCACGATTCCGCCCGGCGTGCGCAGGTGATGCACATCGCCGCGCGACTCCCAATCGATCACCGGGCTCGCGGGATGCACCTTCGCGCCGAGCCCGCGCGCGAGGCGCAGGTACCCGTAGGCGAGCTTCAGCGGATGCACGCTGATGCCGATCGGCTCGTGCATGGCGCCGGCCGCATCCTCGTCGCGCACGTAGCGGCGATGCACCTCGGCGCGATCGAGGATCGAGGTCTCGTAGCCGAACACGTCCTTCCATACCCGCGCCTCGGACCGCAGCGCCTGCATCTTCTTCTTCCGGTGCGCGACGTAGAGATGGCCGCCCGGTTGCGCATCGCATTCGATCTCGCCCAACAGGCCGCGGAACGTCTCGAAGCCCTCGCGAATCTCGTCGTGCAGGCGGAGCGCCACGTCGCGCCCCCAGCGCTCGATCCATTGCGAGCGCTTGAGGCGTCCGCTCGCGAGCTGTCCCTGCCCGCCGTTGCGGCCGCTGCAGCCCCAGCCCACGCGATTCGCTTCGAGCACCGTCGCCCGGATGCCGTGCTCGCGCGCGAGGAAGAGCGCGCAGGCGAGGCCCGTGAACCCGGCGCCGATGATCGCGACATCCGCGTCGAGATCGCGATCGACGGGGCCGTCATCCTGCGGCTGCGCTCCCGCGCTCGCGGCCCAGTACGTGGGCGGGTAGTCCTGTCCCTCGCCCGGGATCGTCGAGACGAGGGGATCGTACGAAGGATCGTAGGTTTTTCCCGAAGGCGGCTTCGCCATGCTCAGTCCTCCATGCGGAAGAGCGCACCGGCCAGCGCCCGGCGCAGCGGCGCTCTCGTCAACCGTCCGCGCAGCCCGATCGCGACGATGTTTCCAATCTCCGCGGCGGCGGCGCCCTCGATCCGGCGCAAGCTCCCGTGACGCCCGCAGAATTGCAGCAGCTGTGCATCGGCCTCGTCGGTGCGCACGATGCCCTTCGCCCGCAGCACGCCTTCGGGCATGCGCCCGAGCAGCTCGCGCAGCCGTGCGGCGCGGAAGCGCCCGGTGCAGACGAGGGTCACCGCTTCGAAGCGCGATCCATGGTCGGCCTCGGTGTCGTGCCCCGTGTCGCGCGCGGCGGCGACGGCTGCGAGGCTCGTGAGCGCCTCCGGCGGCACCTCGGAGTGGGCCGCCTCGAGCACCGGAACCGCCGGCGCCAGGGTCGCGATGCGAGCGCGCATCGCACGAGCGTCGCTCTCATCGACGAGGTCGCGCTTGTTCAGCACCACCATGTCGGCCGCGCGGATCTGCCGCGCGAGCGTATCCTCCAACCGCGGATCGTCGAGCTGCGCGGGAGCCGCCGCGCAATCCACGAGCACGACCACGCCGTCGAGCTCGAGCCCCGGATCGGCGAGCCCGACCTGGGCGATTCGCCACGGGTCGGCCACGCCGCTCGCCTCGACCACGATCCACTGCGGTGCCGGCGCGCGGCCCATGACGTCGACCAGCGCCTCTGCGAGATCGCCGCCGATGGAGCAGCACGCGCAGCCGTTGGCGAGCGAGATCGTCTTCCCGTCGTGATCGGCGATGAGAGCCGCGTCGATGTTGACCGACCCGAAATCGTTCACGAGGACGGCCGCGCGGATCCCGGCGAGGCCCGCGAGGATCCGGTTCACCAGCGTGGTCTTCCCGGCGCCGAGGAATCCGCCCACGACGGTGAGCGGGATGCGGCCCGGAGCGGACGCCGCCTCAGGCATGGGGGGCCTCGAACACCTTGCCGCCGAGGACCGTGCCCCACACGCTCGCATCCTTGAGCCGCTCCGGCGCGAGCGCGCGCGGATCGTGGTCGAGCACGCAGAAATCGGCGCGCTTGCCGACCTCGATGGAGCCGATCTCGTGGTCCATCCTGAGCGTGTACGCCGCTCCCAGCGTGATCGCCGAGAGCGCCTGCGCCACGTCGATGCGCTCGCCGGGACCGAGCACGCGTCCCGACGCTGTCATCCGGTTCACGGCGCACCATGCGGTGAAGAGCGGCCCGAGCGGGGTGATCGGCGCGTCGGAGTGGATCGCGAAGGGAACGCCGAAGCGCTGCGCGCTCGCGCATGCGTCCATGCGGTTCGCGCGGTCGGGACCCATCGTCTGCGTGTAGTGCACGTCGCCCCAGTAATAGACGTGGTTCGCGAAGAGGTTCACGCACAGGCCCAGGCGTGCCATGCGCCGGAACTGCGCCGCGTCCGCCATCTGGCAATGCTGCAGCGTATGGCGGTGGTCGGGCCTCGGATGTCGCGTGAGCGCGCGCTCGAGCGCGTCGAGCGCGACCTCGGACGCCTCATCGCCGTTGGCGTGGATGTGCAGGTGCGCGCCGGCGGCGTGCAGGCGCTCGACCACGGCCGCGAGCTCCGCGGGCGCGACGATCCAGATGCCGTTCGGGCGGCCGTTGTAGTAGCCGGGCCAGCGCAGGCGCGCGGTGAATCCCTGGATCGAGCCGTCGACCACCAGCTTCACGAGGCTGAAGCGCAGCTTTTCGCCGTTGAACCGCCGCAGCTCCTCGAGGCGGCGCAGGCCGTTCTCGGTCTCGGATGGCGCGTCCAGGTCGCGGTACGCGGAGACGATCCTCACGGGAAAGTCGTCGTGGCTCGTCACGCGAAGGAGATTCGCGACCGACTCCTCCTTCCAGTCGCTCAGCAGGTCGGTCGCCGTCGTGACCCCGGCGAGCTGCGCGATGCGCGCGAAGCACCACAGGCCCTCCTGCGTCCTGCCGCCGCGGGCGAAGGCGTTGCCGATCGCGCGCATGACGGGAAACATCGCCGCGAATTCCTGCAGCTCGCCCGAGGGAGAGCCGTCCGCATAGCGGGCGATTCCATCCACGGCCGTGTGCGGGTCGATGCCCGCCTTGCGCAGCATCGGCGTGTTCACGTTGAGGAGATGGATGCTCGCGTGCAGCACGGCGATCGGCCGCGTCGCCGAGACGCGATCGAGCTCGCGCGTCGTCATGCGCTCGCCGCCGAAGTAGATCGGATCGAAGCCCCAGGCGAGGAGCGGCTCTGCCGGATCGCGCATCGTGCGCTCGAACTCCGTGAGGCGCTCGACCACCTCGTCGAAGGATCGCAGGCCTTTCCAGAGGCGACCGTCGGGACCGCGCCGGTCGTGATAGCCCACGTAGGCGTATCGCCAGAAGCCGCCTTCCATCAAATGCGAGTGGCCTTCCACCAGCCCGGGCATGAGGACCTTCGCGGCGAAGCGCGAATCGGTTTGGTGCGCGCCCCACCCCGCCGCTTCCTGCGCGCTTCCCACCGCGAGAATGCGTCCCTCGCGCACCGCGACGCACGAAGCCTCCGGCTGCGCCGGATTCATCGTGAGGATCTTCTTCGCGGGGAAGACGGTCGTCGTCACAGGAAGGGCGACATGTCGGCGGGCGCGGCGACGCCGAGCCGCTCTTCCACGCCGCGCGAGATCGAAAGCAGCCGCTCGTCCTCGCCGGGCGCGCAGACGATCTGCAGCCCGACGGGAAGCTCCGCGCCGGAAATGGGCAACGACACGCCGCATTGGCCGAACATGTTGCCCGGCCGCGTGTTGCGCGTGCCGCGGCGGATCCATGCGGCGGCTTTCTCGGGCGTGCGATGCTCTTCCAGCGGCACCGGCGTATCGGGCGTGGTCGGCGTGATCCAGCCGTCGAGGCCGCGCATCCGTTCGCGTGCGATCCGGCGAAGCTGGTCCAGGCGGCGACGCGCGCGCAGGTAGTCCGTCGCGCGATAGTCGAGCAGCGGCACGGTGCGATTCCACACGATGGGATCGAGGATGTCCTTCGCCGCGAGGAAACGATCGCGCCCGAGGAAGGCGAGCAGCTCGAGCGTCACGACCGGCCCGAACACCGCGTCGATCTCCGCGGTCTCCGGAACCTCGATCGGCACGATCTCCACGCCGGCTTCGCCCAGCTTTGCCAGCGCCTCCTCGGTCGCCTTCGATACGTCCGGCGCGAGCTCCTCGAAATAGTGCCGCTGCGGGCGCCCGAGGCGCAGCCCGCGCAGTGCGCGGCGCGGTGGCTCGGGCCTGGAGCAAAGCGCGGCGTACACGAGCGCCGCATCCTGCGCCGAGCGCGTGAACGTGCCGATGCTGTCGAGGCTCGCGGAGAGCGGGAACGTGCCGTCGACGGGCCACATTCCGTACGTGCTCTTGTAGCCGAAGAGCCGGCACATCGCGGCGGGATGGCGCACCGAGCCGCCGGTGTCGGAGCCGATCGAGAATGCGCACATCCCCGCCGCGAGGGCCGCCGCCGAGCCGCCGCTCGACCCCCCCGGCATGCGGTGGACCTTCGAATCGACCGGATTCCACGGCGTGGCGTGCTTCACGTTCACGAGGCCGAACGCGAACTCGGTCATGCGCGTCTTGCCGAGGATCACGCAGCCGGCGCGCTTCAATCGACGCACGAACCCGCCCTCGGGCTCGACAAGGTCGGAGATATCCACGTCGGACCCGCACCTCGGCCGCGGCATGCCGTCCACCGTGAGGAGGTCCTTCACGGCCACGGGAACGCCCATGAGCGGCCCCAGGTCCGTGCCCGCCGCGAGCAGCCGGTCGATCGCGCGCGCCTGCTCGAGCGCCTTCGCTTCGGCGACGTGCACGAAGGCGGCGATCTTCGGCTCGAGGAGCGCGATCCGTTCGAGGTAGGCGCGGGTCGCCGACTCGACGCTGATGCCTCCGCCACGAAGGCGTCGGCCGAATTCTTCGAGCGTGATCGCCTCCAGCGGATCGGCGGGCAGGCTCTTCATGCCGAGGCCTCCTCGTTGCCAAGGCCCGACGCGCCGCCCAACTCCTTGCCGGGAACGGCAGCGAGCAGCTCGCGCGTATAGGCGTGTTGCGGGTTGCGGAAGACTTCCGCGGTGGTTCCGTATTCCACGATCTCTCCGGAGCGCATGACGGCGATGGTGTCGCAGACCTGCGCCGCCACGCGCAGGTCGTGCGTGATGAAGAGCATGGTGAGGTTCAGTCGGTCACGGATGTCGGCGAGGAGCTTCAGCACCTGTGCCTGGATCGAGACGTCGAGCGCCGAGACCGGCTCGTCGGCGACCAGCACCTCGGGCTCGAGCGCGAGCGCGCGCGCGATGCCGATGCGCTGCCGCTGGCCGCCGGAGAATTCGTGCGGATAGCGGCTCACGGCGCGCGGGTCGAGGCCGACCAGCTCGAGCAACTCCGAGGCCTTCGCCATCGCCGCCGCCTGCGCCATGCCGTGCACCATCGGCCCCTCGGCGATGAGCTGGCCCACGGTGCGGCGCGGATTGAGCGATCCGTACGGATCCTGGAAGACCATCTGGATGCGCCGCCGATACGGACGCAGCTCCCGTCGCGAGAGCGGCCTCAAGTCCACGCCGGCGAGGAGGATGCGGCCGTCGTCGGCCTCCGCGAGCCGCGCGACGCAGCGCGCGACGGTGGACTTTCCCGAGCCCGATTCGCCGACGAGCCCCAGCGTCTCGCCGCGGCGGATCGCGAGGTCGACGCTCTTCGCCGCGTGCACCACGCGCTGGTCCTTGCGCCCGAAGAGCGATCCGCCGGAGCGAAACGATTTCGCGAGCGCGATCGTGGCAAGGAGCGGCGGCGCATCCGGCTGGCGCTTCCGTTCCCTGGGCACGAGCCCCGGGATCGCGGCGATGAGCGACCGGGTATACGGGTGCCGCGGCGCGCCGAGCACCTGGCGCACGCTGCCGGTCTCGACGATCTTGCCGCTCTGCATCACGGCGACGCGGTCGGCGATCTCGCACACCACGCCGAAATCGTGCGTGATGAAGAGCACGCCCATGTGGCGCTCGGCCTGGATGCGCTCGATCAACGCGAGGATCTGCGCCTGCGTGGTCACGTCGAGCGCCGTGGTCGGCTCGTCGGCGATGAGGACCGCGGGCTCCAATGCAAGCGCCATCGCGATCATCGCGCGCTGGCGCTGGCCGCCGGAGAGCTGATGCGGGAAGCTCCTGAGGAGCCGCCGCGGCTCGGGAAGCTGGACCGCCTCGAAGAGCTCGACGATGCGCTCGGTGCGCTTCGACTTCGGCATCGGCGTGTGCACCGCGAGCACCTCGTCGACCTGGTCGCCAACGCGCTTCAACGGGTTGAGCGCCGTCATCGGCTCCTGGAAGATCATCGAGACGAGGCTCCCGCGCAGCTCGCGCATGCGCTTCGGCGTCGCCCGCAGCAGGTCCTCGCCGCGGAAGAGGATCTCGCCCGCGCTCGAGCGCACGCCGTGGGCGAGCAGCCCCATCACCGCGCGCGAAGTCACCGACTTGCCGGAGCCCGACTCCCCGACCAGGCACAGAATCTCGTTGCGATGCAGCTCGAGGCTCACGTCGCTCACGGCATGGCGGCGATCCGCGCCCTCGGGAAGGTCGACGGTGAGGCCGCGGATCTCGAGGACGGTCTCGGCCTGGCTCACGCTCACGCTCACAGCTGCCGCAGGCGCGGGTTGAGCGCGTCGCTCAGCCCCTCGCCGATCAGGTTGATGGCGAGCACCGTGAACAGGATCGCCGCGCCCGGGATCGCGCAGAGCCAGGGCGCGCGCTGCAGGAATTCGCGTCCCGCACCCACCATGAAGCCCCAGCTCATGAGGTTCGGGTCGCTCAGGCCGAGGAACGAAAGCGACGACTCGGTGAGGATGGCGGTCGCGACCATGAGCGAGCCGGTGACGATCACGGACGAGAGGCAGTTCGGCAGGATGTGCACGAAGATCACGCGCGCGTCGCTCATCCCCATGCCGATGCACGCCTCGACGAACTCGCGGCTTCGCATCGCCATGAACTCCCCGCGCACGAGCCGCGACATCGGCGGCCACGACACCACCGCGATCGCGAAGATCACGCTCTTCACCGACGGTGCCAGCACCGCCACCAGCAGGATCGCGAAGATGAAGAACGGGATGGTCTGGAAGATCTCCGTCCAGCGCATGAGCGCCTCGTCCACCCAGCGCCCGTAGTAGCCGGCGATGCCGCCCACCAGCGCGCCGATCACGATCGCGACCGCCGTGGAGGTGAGCCCGATCACGAGCGAGGTGCGCGCCCCGTAGACGAGGCCCGCCGCCACGTCGCGGCCCAGCATGTCGGTCCCGAAGAGATAGCCCTCGCCCGGCGGCTGGAACGGCTTCGCGACCAGCTCGAACGGGCCCTTCGGGAAGAAATGCGGGCCGACGAGCGCGATCGCCACCACGGCGACGAAGAACGCAAGCCCGAGCACCGCCGCGCGGCTGCGCGAGAACCGCTTCCAGAACGGCTTCATGCGGTCGCCATCGCGCGCCTCACCGCACCTCGATCCTGGGATCGAGCACGAAGTAGATGAGGTCGACGGCGAGGTTCACGACCACGACGAGGCACGCGGACACGAAGAAGATGCCGAGCAGCAGGTTCACGTCGCGCGCGAAGAGCGACTGGAACGCGAGGAGCCCCATGCCCGGCCAGCCGAACACGGTCTCCACCACGACCGAGCCGCCGAGGAGCGCGCCGATCTGCACGCCGGCCATCGTCACGACCGGCAGGACGGCGTTGCGCAGCACGTGGCGCAACGCGATGCGCCGCTCGGTGAGCCCCTTCGCGCGCGCCGTCGTCACGTAGTCCATGCCCCACTGCTCGAGCATCGCGGCGCGCATGAGGCGCGTGTAGAGCGCCATGTAGAAGAGCGAGAGCGTGAGCGCCGGCAGCACGAGATGGTGCGCGATGTCGATCACGCGATCCCAGCCCTCGTAGAACGCCGCCACGGTCTGCATGCCGCTGGTCGGGAACCAGCCGAGCTTGAGCGAGAAGACCTCGATCAGCATGAGGCCCACCCAGAAGAGCGGCGTCGCGTACGAGAGGAGCGATACCACGGTGAGCGCGTCGTCGCGCCAGGTCTTCACGTGCGCGGCGGCGGCGAGGCCGAGCAGCACGCCGAGCCCGATCGAAACGACGATCGTGGTTCCCATGAGCAGCAGCGTCGGCCCGAGCCGCTGCAGGATGAGGTCGCGCACCGGCATGCCGTCGCGGAACGAGTAGCCGAGGTCGAACCGGAAGAGGTTCTCGACGTACTTCGCGAGCTGCACGTACTTCGGCTGGTCCAGCCCGAACTGGTGCCGGATCTGCACCATGTACTCGGGCGTCGCGCCGCCCGACTCGCCCGCGAGCACGTCGGCCGCGTCGCCCGGCGCGAGCTGGATGATGCCGAAGTTGAGTACCGCGATGACGAGGAGCGTCGGCAGCGCCTGCAGCAGCCGCCGCAGGACGAAGAGCGGCCATCGCGACCGCCCCGTCAGTCGCCCCGACACGCGTCCCGTCCCGCCTCAGGCCTTCATCCAGGCGCCGTCGAACGAGGTGTTCACTCCCAGCGGGCTGATCACCGCGTTCTGCAGCTTGCGGTTGTAGACGGTGGTGAAGTCGAGCTCCATCACCCACACGATCTGCGAGGCTTCCACCACGATCTTCTGGAACTCGTGATAGAGCTCGTTGCGCCGCTTGGGATCGGGCTCCACCGCCGCCGCCTCGAGCAGCTCGTCCACCTTGGGCGAGGTCCAGCGCGTCCCGTTCACCCACGGCGTCCCCGGCCGGATCGCCTTCGACCAGTACTGGCGCTGCACGCCGATCACCGGATCGCCGAAGGTCTTGAGCCAATCCGAGGTCATGTCGTAGTCGTAGTTCGTGTAGATGCGCCGGATCCACGTGGGCACGTCCTCGTAGCGCAGCGTCGCCTTGATGCCGAGCTGCTGCAGCACCTGCTGCACGTACTCGCCGAAGCGCCGCCATTCCTCGCCGTAGGGCGTGATGTCGTGCATCATCTCGAAGCGGGTGCCGTCGCCCTTGCGCGGATAGCCCGCCTCGTCGAGCAGCCTGTTCGCGAGCTGCATGCGGTTGGGCACGTCGTAGCGCAGCACTTCGTCGGTGTAGAGGCCGGTGCCGCGGAAGTTCGAGCTGATCGGCCCCGTGGCGGGCTTGCCGTAGCCGAACCAGATGTTGTCGATCACGAACCTGCGGTCGATGGCGTACGCGATCGCCTGGCGCACCTTCTGGTTGTCGAAGGGCTTGCGCTTGGTGTTGAACTCGAGCTCGACGATGGGCGCGTCCATCTCGTAGCCCCTGGTCGTCACCATGAGCGTGGACGAGGTGCTCAGGCGCTTCGCATCCACGTTGGGCACCGCGTTGTAGGCGGCGAAGGCGACCTCGCCGCGCTCGACGGCGGCGGTGCGCGTCTGCGCCTCGCCGATGAACCGCGCCACCACGCGGTCGAAATACGGCTTGCCCTTGCGCCAGTAGTCCGGATTGCGGTCGAAGCGCATGTACTGCCCGCGCTGCCACTCCACGAACTTGAACGGGCCGGTGCCGATCGGCTTGTTGGCGTAGGCGTTGTTGTGCAGGTCGGTCCCCTCGAACAGGTGCTTCGGCACCATCGGCGATTCGTACGCCGAAAGCGCCTTCATCATGTAGGGCGCCGCATTCTTGAGGCGGAAGATCGCGGTGTGCGCGTCCGGCGTATCGACCGCCTCGACCTCCTGGAAATTGGTCGGCCCGCGCGGGTGGACTTTCTTGAGCACCTCCATGATCGAGTACTGCACGTCGGCGCTCGTGAAAGGCTTGCCGTCGTGGAACCTGACGCCCTCCTCGAGCTTGAACGTCACGGTCTTGCCATCCGGGCTCACGATCCACGACTTCGCGAGCCCCGCGATCGGATTGAGGTCCATGTCGTACTCGAGCAGCCCGTCGTAGACCTTGGGCGCGACCTGGCCGATCGGGCCGGACGTGTTGTTGTACGAGGCGAGCGTGGGCGGCTCCGGTTGCACCACCATCACCAGCGTGCCGCCTTTCCGCGGAGCGCCGCCCGACGTGTCGTCCGCGGCCCAGGCCGAACCGAGCGGCAGGCCCGCCATCCCGGCCGAGAGGCCGAGGAGGCTCGTCTGGATGAAGCGCCGCCGCCCGGCCTCGAAGCTCTCGTCCCCCTCACCGGCTGCGGCCTCGCCGCGTTGCACCTCGGTCCGATCCGTCATTCCCGCCTCCTCCTGGATGCAGTCGTTGGGGACATACAACTCATTCGGTCCTCGTGGACCCGTGACGCTTCCGTCGCGCTCGTCGATGCACGAAGTCGCGTCGGAGGGGGCGGGAGGAGTCGCTGCGGAGCTACGAGAGCGCTACCGCGAAACCTAATCCGCGCGACTATCGGTGTCAAACGGGCCCAGGCGGTTCACTAATCCATGTTAACGATGTAGGATTCCCCTTACCCTACGGCATGCGCGCGTCCTACAGACCCGGTCCTGCCGGGCGCTCGATCCTCAGGGGGTCGGCGCAAGAAAAAACCAGCGGGTCGTGCGGCGCGTGTGAGGCTGCGCCCCTCACGATTCCACCGACAAGGAGGCGGCGACTGAAGCAAGACCAAGGCCTGTTCCGCATCCCGGCCGCATCGTCGGCGCAGCGGCGACTCGCAGTGACGGTGGTCCTCGTATCCGCGCTCGCGTTCGTCGCGATCGCGCCGTTCGCGCGCCGGCCGCTGGTCCCGGTGCCCGCATTCATCCCGACGTACGAGTCGGCCCTCGTCGCGAACGACCTGATCACGGCGGCGCTGCTCTTCGGGCAATTCGGCTATTTCCGGCAGCGCTCGCTCCTCGCCCTGGGTAGCGGCTATCTCTTCACCGCGCTCCTCGCCGTGGCGCACGCGCTCTCGTTCCCGGGCCTCTTCGCGCCGTCCGGGTTGCTCGCCGCGGGGCCGCAGACGACCGCCTGGCTCTACATGTTCTGGCACGCGGGCTTTCCGCTCTTCGTGATCGCGTATGCGCTCGGCAATCGATCGAAGTGGGATGCGAGGGACGAGTCGGCGAGCGTCGTGCCGCCCATCCTCGCGAGCGTGGCTGGCGTGTGCGTCGCCGCCGTGCTGCTGGTGCTGCTCGCCACGGTCGGCGCGCGCAGCCTTCCGGCGATCATGAGCGGCAACGGATACTCGGGCTCGATGCTCGCCACCATCGGGCTGGTATGGCTCGCGAGCATCGCGGGCCTCTTCTTCCTGTGGCACCGGCGGCCCCATTCGGTGCTCGACGTGTGGCTGATGGTGGTGCTGTGGGCGTGGATCTTCGACGTCGCGCTTTCGGCGCTCCTCAACGCGGGCCGCTTCGACGTCGGCTTCTACGCCGGGCGCATCTACGGCTTCATCGCGACCAGCTTCGTGCTCGGCGCGCTGCTGGTGGAGAACGCGCGCCTCTACATGGGGGTCGGCGAGCGCAGCCGCGAGCTCGAGCGCGCCAGGCAGGCCGCGCTCGAAGCGGAGAAGGCCAAAGGCGCCTTCCTCGCCACCATGAGCCACGAGATCCGCACGCCGATGTTCGGGGTGATGGGAATGCTCGAGCTCCTCTCCCTCACGCGCCTGGACCACGAGCAGCACACGACGCTCCAGGTCGTGCGCGAATCGGGGAAATCGCTGCTGCGCATCATCGACGACATCCTCGACTTCTCGAAGATCGCCGCCGGGAAGCTCCAGCTGCGGACGGAGCCGGCATCGCTGCGCGACCTCGTCGAGCGCGTTTCCGACATGTACTCCGGCACCGCGAGCAGCAAGGGGCTCGCGCTGCGGCGCGAGGTGGATGCGCGCATCGCGCCGGCCCTCTCGCTCGATCCGCTGCGCGTCCAGCAGATCGTGAATAACCTCGTGAGCAACGCGATCAAGTTCACGGAGCGCGGCGAGATCGCCATCGCGGCCGAGCTGGTGGATGCGACGAGACGCACGCAAACGGTTCGAATCACCGTCCGCGACAGCGGCGTCGGCATCTCGGCCGAGGATGCGCGCAAGCTCTTCACGCCCTTCAACCAGGCGGGCAGCGCGACGGGCGGCACGGGCCTCGGGCTTTCCATCTCGCGCCGGCTCGCGGAGCTCATGGGCGGGAGCCTCGAGATGGAAAGCGTCGAGGGCTCCGGGACGAGGGTATCGCTCACCCTCTCGCTGCAGATCGCCGCCCCATCCAAGGCCGAGTCGAGGTCCGAACCGGCTGCGGCCACGCCGCTCCAGCGCGTGCAGCCGCGGCGTGCACCGACGGTCGCGCAGGCGCGCAGCGCCGGAACGCTGGTGATCGTCGTCGACGACCATCCGATCAATCGCATGCTGCTCGCCAAGCAGATGGCGGCGCTCGGCTACGCCGCGGAAACCGCCGGCAACGCCGAGGAGGCGCTGCGGTTGCACGAGCGCGGCGGCGCCGGCGTGCTCTTCACCGACTGCAACATGCCCGGGATGGACGGCTACGAGCTCGCGCGTTCGATCCGCGCCTCGGAAGCGAACGGCGCGGCGCCGCGGCTGCCGATCGTGGCGTGCACCGCCAATGCGCTCGCCGACGAAGCGGCGAAATGCTTCGCGGCCGGCATGGACGATTACCTGGCGAAGCCGGTGACGCTCGATCAATTGCGCGAGAAGCTCGAGCGCTGGGTGCGCGCGCCGGCGAGGGCGAGCGTCGACGAGCCGGTGATCGATCCGGGCGTGCTCTCCGAGTTCTCCTCCGGCGACCCCGAGGCCGAGCGCGAGATCCTGCTCGAGTTCCGGCGCCACCACCGCGCCGAGGAGACGGCGTTCCGGACGGCGGTGGAAGCGCGCGACATCGAGGCGGTGCGAAGGGCGGCGCATCGCATGCGCGGCGCGAGCGGCTCGATCGGCGCGAACGCGCTCGCCGCCGCGTGCGAGCGCGTCGAGAGCGCGGCGCAGGCGAACGAATGGACGGCGGTGCTCGCGGCGGCGCGCGACTTCGAGCGTGAGAGCGAGCGCCTTTTGTCCCGCGTGGAACGGGTGGAGTCCGGAACATGAACGAGATCGCGCGGCTTCGTTTCCTCGTGGTGGAGGACCAGGGGTTCCAGCGCTGGCTGGTGGCGAACGTGCTGAAGGACTTCGGCGCGCGATCGGTCGTCGCGGCGGCCGACGGCGCCGAGGCGCTGCAGCTCCTGTCCGGCGACTCCATCGACGTGGTGATCACGGACCTCGACATGCCGGGGATGGACGGGATGGAGCTGATCCGCCGCATCGCGGAGCTGCGCCATCCCGCGGGCGTGATCCTCGTGAGCAGCCACGACCGCTCGCTCATGTCCACGGTCGAGTCGATGGCGAAGGCCTACAACGTCACGCTGCTCGGCGCGATCCAGAAGCCGTTGACGGCGAAGAAGCTGCAGGCGGTCATCGGGTCGCTCCACTTGAAGAAATCGACGTCTGCGCCGGACGGGGCCGCCCCGCTCGTGGCGGCTTCGGAAGTCGAGCGGGGACTGCGCACGGGCGAGTTCGAGACGCACTTCCAGCCCAAGGTCGACCTGAAGACGGGCCAGCTGCGGGGCGCCGAAGCGCTCGTGCGATGGAGGCACCCGGGCCAGGGGCTGCTCGCTCCGTCCGTCTTCATGCCGACGGTCGAGGACGGCGGATGGATCGAGGCCCTCACGCACGCGGTCGTGGCCGATGCCGTGCGCAACTGCGTGGAGTGGCGCCAGGCGGGCATCGCGGCCGACGTATCGGTGAACCTCACGCCCGCCCTGCTCTCCGACGTGACGCTCGCCGACCGCATGGCGGCGCTCGTCGCCGAGAGCGCGCTGGACGCGAAGCACGTGACCTTCGAGGTGACCGAATCGGCCGCCGTGCGCGAAGAGGGACCGGCCCTCGAGAACCTCTCGCGATTGAGGATGAAGGGGTTCGGCCTCTCGATCGACGATTACGGCACCGGGTATTCCTCCATGGAGCGGCTCGCGAGGATTCCCTTCACCGAGCTCAAGATCGACCAGGGATTCGTGCGCCGTGCGACCACCGAGGCCTCGAGCCGCGCGATGGTGGAGTCGAGCCTGGAGCTCGCGAAGAAGCTCGCCATCGTCGCCGTGGCCGAGGGCGTGGAATCGCTCGCGCAATGGTCTATGCTGCTCGCGTTGGGATGCGAGCTCGCGCAGGGGCATTACATCTCGGCACCGCTCGGCGGGACGGAGTTTCGCCGCTGGGCGCGCACGAGGATCAGGGCGGCGGCGCAGTAGGCGCGGCGCGCGAGTCTCAGGGCACGGTGAAGACGCCGACCACCGAGACCCCGGTGCCGCCCACGCCCGAGACGATCGCGGTGTAGGCGCCGGGGTCGAGCGTCACCAGCAGCGCCGACTCGAGCGGATCGGTGGGTGCGAAGCCGCTCGCCATGATGTCGGCCGCATTGGCGTTCGTCTGCCAATCGTCGTTCGTGCCGATCACGGCGTGGTCGCTCTGTCGGACCAATGTGAGGGTCGGGTTCGCGAGCGGGTTGGTGATGCCGAACGGCGCGAGCGAAGGCCCGGTCGCGGTGATCACCACTTGCTGCGGCCCGTTGCCCTGCACGATCAGCCCCGCGATCATCACGTTGTTGCCGCCCTGCACGAACCCGCGCGTGGAGATGTTCACGAGCGGGACCTCGGGATGGTCCAGCTCGAAGACACCCACCACGCTCACGCCGACGCCGTTGCCGGCTCCGGAGACGATCGCGGTGTAGGCGCCCGGCGGCAGCGTCGCCACGATTCCGGCCTCGCGCGGATCGGTCGGCGCGAAGCCGCTCGCCGTGAGCTGGGAAGCGTTGGGGTCCGCCTGCCAGTCGTCGTTGGTCGCGATCACCGCGTGATCCGATTGGCGCACCAGCGTGAGCATGGGATTCGGGAGCGGGTTGGCGATGCCGAACGCCGCGAGCGAGGGACCGGTCGCCGTGATCGCGACGGTCTTCGGAGTCGAGCCGCCGATCACGAAGCCGGCGATCATCACGTTGTTGCCCGTGAGCACGTCCATGCGCGTCGAGATGTTGCCCAGGCGCGGAATGCTCGTGCTGGGCTCGAAGTCGGCGGTCACGGACTTGGCGCTATCCATGGTGACGTTGCACGCGGCGCTGCCGCTGCACGCGCCTCCCCATCCCGAGAAGATGGAGCTCGCATCGGGCGTCGCGGTGAGCGCGACGGAGGCGCCGGTATCGAAGCTCGCGAGGCAGGCCGAGCCGCAGCTGATTCCGGCCGGCGCGGAAGTCACCGTACCGGTGCCCGTGCCACTCTTCGCGATCGAGAGCGCGAATTGCGCGGTGACGCATTGCGTCGCACCGGGCGAAGAGGTGGTTCCGGCCGCGCACGCGGTCTCGCCCGTCGCGCCCGAAGTCGGCACGAAGAAGCCGGCGCCCGCCGGGGTGCAAGCCGACCTACCGGTAAGCGGCTGGAAGGATCCGGGGGAGCACGCGACGGGTATCGTAGCGCCCGCCAGCGTGAAGCTCCCACCCGGCGCCGGATTGCATGTCGTCTGGCCTGCAATGTTCTGGTAGGTCCCGGCCGGGCACGCCGTCGGCACGCTCGCGCCTCCGGTCGTGAAGGTGCCCGCTGGAGTGGGCGTCGAACAGTCGGCCTGGCCTGGAGAGGCCTGGAAGAAACCGCCGGCGCAGGCGGTGGGGGCTGTCGCTCCGGGCAGGGGGACAAAGCTTCCCGCGGGTGCGGGTGTCGGTGCGCTGGCGCCGCTTGCACCGACGAAGCTGCCGGGGCCCGGCTGCAAGCTGCCGCACTCCGTCGCACCACTCGCCGGCTGGTAGAAACCCGGGGAGCACAATGTGGGCGCGGTCGAACCCCGAACGCTGGTGAAGCTCCCCGGGGCCGCCTGGGTCTCCACCGACGCGCCGAACGTACTCACGAAGAATCCGAGATCCGCGTTGGCGCAGGTGGCCACCGTCGAATGCGCGACGTACCGGCGCGGGTTGAACGCCGCCGCCATCGCGCCGAGCCACGACTCGAGAAAGACGCTGCCGGGCTCGGCGCCGATCGCCGACACGCCGAGCACCTCGTCGTAGCCGTCCTCCTTGCGCTCGAGCGCCATCACGCAGCGGTTGGCATGCAGCGCTTCGGGATCGCGCAGGAGGAGCAGGTCCCAATCGAAGTAGTAGCCGCCGTGGGCGAGGAGCTGCTGCACGCGCCACACGTCGGATTGGTGCGCCGCCGCGAACAGCCGATGGCTCCCGAGGAACTGCGGCGGAACCGACAGGCGCACGTCCAGATGCGGCAGGAGCACCGCCCAGCGCCGCCCGCGCGGCACCTCGGGCGCGTGCAGCACCATGGCGTAGCCCTTGCAGTGCGCGAGCACGCTGCGGTAGCAAAGGTATTGCAGGAGCGGAAGGTCGGCGCCTCCCGAATCGGTCTTCAAGAGGTGCACCAAGCGCGGGATTCCGGTTCGCGCCGGCGCGCTCGCCGCATGCAGGCGGCAGCGCAGGAGCTGCTTGCGCACGAGGAGCGTCTCGCGCGCATCGAGCGACGTGGTGGGAAGCGTCATCGCGGCGTCGCACGAGCGCAGCTGCACCGCGAGCGAATCGGAAGACTCCTCCGGTCCGTCCATCGCGCTGAGCGCGTCGACCAGCCGGCCGCACGCCTCGCGGATGGCAGGGTGCGACGATCGTCCGGAAAGCGCGCGCGCGTTCGATCGCCCGCGCGCGGCCGGCTTCCCGCACGCATGCGAGGCCGAGGATCTCCTGCAGCTCGTGGTTCTCCGGGATGATCTCGGCGAGCGCGGTCATTTCGCTCGAGCGTAGCTCAAAACACCATCCGCGCGCGTTGGGAGTATGCTCCGTCGCCCACGGATTCGACCCAGCGGGTTCACGCCCATGCCGATGAACGCACGCTCTCGAAGGCTCGACCGGATTCGCCTCGCCACGGCGTTCTGCCTGGCGATACCGTGGCTTCCCGTCCTCGCGGCCGAACCCACCGAAGCGCTGGTGGGCCCGAAGCGCTCCATCGTCGTGGACAAGTTCGACACGCTGAGCACGTTCACGGCCGCCTATGGCACCTGGGACGTCGGCGGCGGCCTCTCCGCCATGCTCACGACGGCGCTCGACGAGTCCGGCCGCTTCGTGATCCTCGAGCGCGCCAACCTCGACCGCGTCATCGGCGAGCAGCAGATCAAGACGGCGAACGCGGCGAATCCCGAGGCCGGGCCGAAGCTCGGCGCGGTCACGGCAGCGCAGTTCATCGTGATCGGCTCCGTCACCGAGTTCGGCGCGGAAGATTCGGGCAGCAGCATCAACATCGGCCTCGCGGGCGCGAGCGGATTGGGCGGACTGCTCGGGCTCAGGAAGACCGAGGGCGCGGTCGCCATGGACTTGCGCATCGTCGACACCACGACCAGCCAGGTGGTGCAGACGCTCAAGGTGCGCGAGCCGATCTCCAGCACCTCGGTGAGCGCCGGCACCAACTACAAGGCGATGAACCTCGGCAGCGACTCGTTCAACAACACCCCGCTCGGCGAAGCGACGCGCCACGCGATCGGGAAAGCGGTCGCGGAGATCGTCGCCGTCTCCGCGCGCCAGCCGTGGCAGGCGCTCGTGGTCGAAGTGGACGGCCGCAACCTCGCGATCAACGCCGGGAGCGGCTCCGGGCTCAAGGAAGGCGACCGCTTCCGCGTCGAGCGCATCGTGAAGAACCTGACGGATCCGGCGACGGGCGAGGTGCTGTCGGTTCGCCGCAAGGAGCTCGGGACGGTGCGCGTCACCTCGGTCGAGGAAAAGGTGTCGTTCGGGTCGTTGACGGCGACCGATCGGCAGAAGCCCGCGCGCGGCGACCTCGTGGTGCTGCCGCGCTGATCGCGCCCTTCATGCAACAACCAACCAGGGAGCAAGCAAAATGAAAACGCTTTGGATTGCCGGTGCGGCTTGCGTTGTGCAGCTCGCGACCGTTCCGGCGCATGCGAAGGCCCTCTGCGACATCCACCGCCTCGGATACACCCAGGCGCAATGCGACGAGTGCGCGAACATGACGTGGAGCGTGTCGCGCGTGTTTCCGCGCGGGACCTGCGTGTCCACCGCGGCGCCGCAGCCGGTGACGATCGGCAAGCCGGTCCCGGCTCCGGCGAAGAAGTCCTGCGACATGCACCATCTCGGATACACGCAGGCGCAATGCGACCAGTGCTCCAACATGCGATGGAGCGTTTCCAAGGTATTTCCGCGCGGCGAATGCGTCGGCACGGCGCAGCCGCAGCCCATTGCGACCGGCGGCAAGGCCGGCTCGCCGGCCGGCGCCTCGTGCACGCTCACCAGCTGGGGAGGAGCGACGATTCCGCTCAGCGCGCCGAATTTCAGCGGCACCGGGGTGCGCGTGGGCGCGTGCTCGAAAGGCTACGACCTCGCGAAGTCGCAGCTTCATTGCTCGACGGGAATTCCCGCGCAGGCGTTCAACTATCCCACCACGAACGTCACGTGCAACAAGACGACCGGGGCACCGGTGTTCAACCCGCAGGTGACGATCAATGGAAGGCCGTGCTGCCTCGACTGATGCCGCACGCGCGACTCGAAGAAGGACGCCGGCGCGACGCCGGCGTCCTTCTTCGGGGCGCCCGGCTCACTCCGGGTGCAGGACGAACCGCAGGCGCGTCTGCGCCGTGACGATCCCGCCGCGCTCGCCGGGAACGACGCCGCCGTAGCGCGGCGCGAAAGCGGGCGGCAGTGGGCGCGCGCCGGTGGGCGCGATCCATAGCCGCAGCAGGTGGCGCTTGCGCTCCGGTTCCTCCCAGTCCTCGAAGTCGGTGCGCGAATGCAGGATCTGGTGGTTGTGCAGGAACTGCATGTCGCCGGGCACCATCGTCATCTGCAGGTTGAGCTGCGGGTCGTTGGCGAGCGCGTCCAGGAACTCGAGCGCCTCGCGTTCGGCGGCGGTGAGCCGGCGCGCTTCGGCGAAGTTCTCCTGCGCCGACCGGATGTACTGTCCCACGTAGATCGTCGTGAGGTAGCCCGCGTACCAGTTGAACACCGGCACGTCGAACCAGGGCTTCATCCCGGGCGGCACCTCGCCGCGGCGGTCGGTGGGGAATGCATGGAAGAGCTCCGCGAGCAGGTCCGGCCGGCGGCGCAGCATCTCGTTGAAGAGCGTGACCGAGCTCACGATGCGGCTCTCGCCGCCGCTCTTCGCGCCCTTGAGGCAGAGGAGCCCCACGATGTCGCACGAATCGGTGTGGTACTCGAGCTGGCGCGTCGTCTGGTAGTAGCGCACGTTGGCGTTGCGCACGTCGAGGCCGAGGTCGCGCACGTGGCCCAGCAAGTGGCCCTTCGCATTCTGCGAGCGGAAGCTGCCGAAATGGCTGCCGATGCCCAGATACGCGATCGCCGCTTCCTCGATCGAGTAGCGCTCGACCGGCAAGCCCTGGACGAGCCAGAAGCCGAGCCCGTCCAGGAGCTGGCGGTCGAGGATGCGTGCGAGGCGCGGGGCGAGCGTGGGCAGGGAGAACGTCGCCGGCGAAAGGCGATCGAGCGCGGTTCCCGCCCGCTTCACCGCCTCGATCGCCCGATCGATCTCGCCGATTTCCGGCTCGGCGAGGCGGTGCGTCCACCTTGCCGGCTGCGCCAAGAGATCCGGGCCGCGCCAGGCCGCTTCGGTGTCGAAAGGTCGAGTGGGGATTGCCGCTTCGCCGTGGGACTGGATTTGCGCGCTCATGAGGCCAGCGTACCGGCTTCGGCCGCGGGGTCAAGATGCGCCGGCCGCCGCACCGCGAGCAGGGTGCAGTCGTCCGCCAGCAGGCGCGATCCGCAGTGGTCGACGATCCTCTCGTAGATGCGATCGAGAAGCGCGGCAAGCGGGCCCGGCGTTGCGAGCCGCAGCGCTTCGAGGCATCCCTGCTCGGAGAACTGCACGCCGGCGCCGTCCTGCGCTTCGGTCACCCCGTCGGTGTAGCAGAGCAGCGTCTCGCCGGGCACGAGCGTGCGCTCGAGGCTCGAGTAGCGCCGGCCGCCCGCCGCGCCGACGAGCGCGCCGCGCGGCAGCGGCAGGAGCGCCGCGCCCATCCCGTTGCAGACCATCGGCGCGCAATGGCCGCCATTGGAGTACACCAGCCGGCCGGTCCGCACGTCGAGGAAGCCGCAGAAAAGCGTCACGAACAGGTTCGCATCGTTGCCGATGCACAGGCGATCGTTGAGCGTTTCGAGGATGCTCTCCGGCCGCATCGTGGTCATGGCGAGCATGCGCAGCAAGCCGATCACGCGGACCATGAAGAGCGCGGCTGCGATGCCGTGTCCGGACACGTCGCCGATGCAGACGAAGAGCGTCCGGCCGTCCACGAAGAACGCGTCGAACAGGTCGCCCGCCACGTTGGCCGTCGGCTCCATCAAGCCGCAGGCCTCGATGTCGGTACGGCCGGGGAACAGCGGCCGCTGCAACGGCAGCATGCTCGCCTGCAGGCGGCGCGCGAGCTCGAGCTCCTTCCTCAGGTGCTGCAGCTCGAGCCGCTCGCGCTGCATCGCGAGCGCCTTCTCGTTCGACCGGCGCATCCGGTCGCTGAGCGTCGCCATGAGGTTCTTCGCGACCCCCCGCATGAGCATCAGCCGATTCCAGAACGTTTCGGCATCGAGCCGCAGGACCCGCACCTCGGTCGCCGCGCGCACGAGCGCCGTGATCGGCTTGCCGTCGATGGCGGAGAGCTCTCCGGTGCACTCGCCGGCATGGATCTCGATGGAGGTTTCGGCGCTCGGCGCATCGTCCATCTCGACCGCGAGCTTTCCCGACAGCAGGATGAACACGTCGCGATTGGTCTCGCCCCGGCGCAGGAGCGGCGCACCTACCGGCAGCGCGAGGACCTCGCAGGCGCCGAGCGCTTCGTCGATCTCGCCCGGATCGGCATCGCGGAAGAGCGTGATCCACTGCGTCGGCGATTCGCGTCGCTCGCCTCGCCGCCGTTCGCGGGTCGAGGGACCGTCCGCATTCCGGCGGTCGGGGCCGCGTCCGAAGCGCATCGCGGCCCGCTCGTTCACGGAGACTTCCAGCGCGCGCCGAACGTGACGTGGTTGCGGCCGCCTTGGTTGCGATATTCGAGCCAGTCGGCATGGCGGCGGATCATCACGAGGCCGAGCCCGCCCGAGGACGCTTCTTCGAGCGATTTCGGAAGCGCTCTCGGCGCGACGGAGCGCGGGTCGAAGGCGACGCCGGCATCGGACACCGTCACGCCGGCCAGGCCGCCGTGGGGATCGGCCGTGACCTCGAGCACCAGCCCGATCGGCTGCGCGAGCGCCCCCGCGCCGCCATGGACGATCACGTTCGCGAGCACTTCATTGAGGCACAGCACGAGACGGTCGACGAGGGCCGGCGGGACGCCGCGCTCGCGGCACGCGGCATCGAGCCAGCTCGATGCGCGACGCACCTCCTCACCGTCGGCGCGGACCGTCAGCTCGTCGGCCGATGACGACCCGCCTTCCGCGCTCGCCCGGGGATCAGACGAGCGCAGCCTGCTCGGCATCCGAGACGCTCGCGAACACCGGGATCAGCTCGTCGACGCCGGTCGCCTCGAGGCTCATGGTGACGGTCGAGGCCTTGTTCACCACCAGCACCATCTTGCCGCCGCGCTTGTGGACTTCCTTGGCGCACGAAATGAGCGCGCGGATGCCGATCGAGGCGAGGAACTTGAGGGCGGTGAGGTCCACGATCACCGCCTTTTTCGGTGCGCCGGCGAGCTCGATGAGTTGCGAGGCGACCGACTCGGTACCCGGCATGTCGAGGCGGCCGGCGATCACGATGCGGCGCAGGTCCGCGCCGACGTCGACGTAGCTGATGGACATCGATTCCTCCTTGGTGGAGCGGGCGGACAAGGGATTGCCGGTGCGCAGCTTACGCTTTCTCGGGCGGGCGCGCTGGATCGGGCCGCATGCGCAGTTCCCCGCGCGCCGGTCGGCGCCCGTCGCTCGAGTGGAACGGCATGCGCGGTGACCGATCCAAGTGCTTTCCCCAGCGGAGGTTCACATGGCCCAGTACTTCGACGCGATCGTCATTCCCGTTCCCCGAGCCAACCTGGATACGTACAAGCGCATGTCCGAGGAATGGGGCAAAGCCCAGCTGCGCCACGGCGCTCTCTACTATTCCGACTCGATCAGCGACGATGCACAGCCCGGAAAGGTCACGTCGTTTCCGCAGGCCGTGCAGCTGAAGGACGGCGAAGTGATTGCGCTCGCCTGGGTGGTGTACCGAAGCAGGGAGGATCGCGACCGCATCAACAAGGCGGTCATGGAAGACCCGCAGCTCAAGGAGTCGATGGATCCCGCGAAGATGCCTTTCGACGGCAAGCGCATGTTCTGGGGCGGCTTCGAGTCCATCATCGGGCTCGCGGCGGGCCGTTAGGAGCTCGAGGGTATCGTGCTCGCTTCGGGAGGGATGACAAATGACGGCGCCCCGGAAGAAACGGCGATGCCGGGGTGGTACAGGAAGCCCAACCGTTTTATTCCCACGATCGACTGAAACGATCCTGCGGCGGCGGCTACACCGGTAACCGCTGCCGCGCGGAAAAGCGCCCCGCATCCGTTGTTGCGTTCCACGCCTTGCAGTACCCTCGCTGGCAAAGCTGGGGGAGGTACACGCGTGGTCGGCACGTACAGCAACGGAGTGGTCCTGCTGTCCTTCTTGGTGGCGGTGCTCGCCTCCTACACGGCGCTCGACCTCGCCTCGCGCATCACCGCGTCCACCGGCGCCGGCGCGGCCGCGTGGCTCCTCGGCGGCGCGTTCGCCATGGGCACCGGCATCTGGTCCATGCACTTCATCGGCATGCTCGCGTTCACGCTGCCGATCGCAACTGCCTACCACATCGGCATCACGCTCGCCTCGATGGCGATCGCGATCGTCGTCTCCGGGTTCGCCCTCTACACGGTATCGCGCGATTCGCTGAGCCTGCGCAGCCTGGCGCTCGGCGGCGTGCTGATGGGCATCGGCATTTCGGCCATGCACTACACCGGCATGGCGGCGATGGAGGTCGAGCCCGGCATCCGCTACGACCGGCTGTTGTTCGCCGCCTCGATCGTGATCGCGATCGCGGCGTCGACGGCGGCGCTCTGGATCTCGTTCCAGCTGCGCTCCGATGCCCGGCGCCGCGTCTATGCGCGGTTGGCCGGCGCCGTCGTGATGGGCGGCGCGATCGTCGGCATGCACTACACCGGCATGGCCGCGGCCAAGTTCGACGCCAACACCATCTGCACCGCCGCCACGCTCACCAACAACGGCTGGATGGCACCGACGCTGGCGGTGGTCACCTTCCTCATCCTGTGCGGCACGCTCTCGCTCTCGCTGCTGGATGCGCGCATGGAGTCGAGGCAGGCCCAGATGGCGCGCTCGCTGCACGCGGCCAACGAGAAGCTGCAGCACCTGGTGCTGCACGACGCCCTCACCAAGCTGCCCAACCGGCTGCTGCTCGAGGAGCGGGTGCAGCAGGCGGTGGACGAGTGCCGGGCGGGCGAAACGCACTGTGCGGTCCTCTTCGTGGACCTCGACCGCTTCAAGACGCTCAACGATTCCCTCGGCCATTTCGCCGGCGACACGGTGCTGCGCACCGTCGCGGAGCGTCTGCGCAGCTCGGTGCGCCTGGAGGACACCGTGGCGCGTCTGGGCGGCGACGAATTCGTCGTGCTGTTGCGGCGCGTGGCGCGCCCAGGCGACGCGCGCGAGGTCGCGCGCAAGATCATGGAGGCGGTATCGCGGCCGTTCGCCCTCGACGAGCACGAGTTGCGCATCGGCTCGAGCATCGGGATCAGCGTATTCCCGCACCATGGCGACGACCCGGCGCGGCTGCTCGCCAACGCCGATGCGGCGATGTACCACGTGAAGAAGAGCGGACGCGCCAACTTCGCGTTCTTCACGCCCGAGATGGCGAGCTTCTTCCCGGAGCGGCTCGCGCTCGAGACCGATCTGCGCGCCGCATTGGAGAAGGACGAGCTGGTCCTGCACTACCAGCCGAAGGTCGACATGGCGAGCGGACGCATCGTCGGCATGGAAGCGCTCGTCCGGTGGCAGCATCCCAGGCGCGGCTTGATCGGGCCCTCGGACTTCATTCCGTTCGCCGAGGAGACCGGGCTCATCGTGCCGCTCGGCAACTGGGTGCTGCGCGAGGCGTGCCGCCAGGCACGCGAGTGGCAGCGGCGCGGGATGGAAGAGATCACGATGGCGGTGAACATCTCCGGCGTGCAGTTCCAGCAGCGCGACCTCGTGGAGAGCGTCTCGCGCGCCCTCGAGGCGAGCGGGCTCGCGGCACGCTTCCTCGAGCTGGAAATCACCGAGAGCGTCGTCATGCAGAACGCGCCCGAGGCACGCGTGATGCTGGAGCAGCTCCACCAGATGGGCGTGGGCCTTTCCATCGACGACTTCGGCACCGGGTATTCGAGCCTCAACTACCTCAAGCGCTTTCCGATCGACAAGCTGAAGATCGACCAGTCGTTCATCCGGGATCTCTCCGTGGACAGCGACGACGCGGCGATCGTCCAGGCCATCATCGCGCTCGCCCACGGGCTGCGGCTGCGCGTCGTGGCCGAGGGCGTCGAGCGCACGGACCAATACGATTTCCTGCGCGGCCTGGGCAACGACGAATACCAGGGCTACCTCTACAGCAGGCCGCTCCCGGCGCGGGAAGCGCAGGCGCGGCTCGAGCAGGAATCGTCGCTCGATCGCCTCGAGCGCTCCGCGGCGCGACGGGTCGCCGTCGAAGAGCCCTCCGATGAACGAATTCCGGAAGGCGAAGTGAACATCGGCGTTTGACGTATCGAGCGGCTCGTGCGCTCCGCGCCCCGAAACCGCGCTCATTGGCGTACAATGTCGATGAAGGATCATCGGTAGCTTCAGTCCCTCCGCGCCAACGCTCGAGCGGCGCATCGAAGCGATATTTCCCTTCCTGGGTCAGGGAACCGGCCGCCCGGCCGGACGTGCGATGTCTTGAACGTCGCCCACGCCATGAACCTCGAGGGCTCCAGGAGCGAGCCGCGCCGAACCCTTCGGCCGCCGCGCGCTCGGCATCCATCAACGAGAGGACGACATTCATGGCAAGAGAAGACATGATCGAAATGCAAGGGCTGGTCGACGAAGTCCTGCCCGATACCCGGTTCCGCGTCTCGCTCGAAAACGGACACAAGATCATCGCGTACATGGCCGGCAAGATGCGCAAGCACCGCATCCGGATCCTCGCCGGCGACAAGGTGAGCATCGAGCTCACGCCTTACGATCTCACCAAGGGACGCATCACGTTCCGGCACAAGGACGAGAAGGCGCCCATGCCGGCCAACCGGCGGCCGCCCACGTACGGGCGGCGCTGAGAAGGTCGGAACAAAAAAAGCGCCGGCAAAAGCAGCCGGCGTTTTTCATTGTCGCGCCTCTCGCGCGGCTGAGGCGAACGGCGCGATGGTCGATCAAACCCTCGCCGATGCCGGCTGCGTCCTGATTGACCCGCCCTTGGCCGGATGGCAAAGTGCCTAAATGGTTCCGGCCTCGTTCATCAAGGCTTTGGCAAATGAAAAGCGCCTCCTGATCCTCGACTGGCTCAAGGATCCGACGGTTCACTTCCCGCCGCAAAAGGAAGGCGACCTGGTGAAGGATGGGGTATGCGGACTCTTCATTGCGCGGAAGCTCGGCATATCCGCGCCGACGGCGAGCGAACACCTTCGCATCCTCGTCCAGGCCGGCGTGGTGAAGGCCAGGCGCATGAGGCAATGGACGTATTACAAGCGCGACGAGAAGAGAATCTCGGAGCTGAAGAAGGCCTTCGCGCGAGCCTTCTAGGGTGCGGATTGCCCCACGGCAACGGGCGATGCCCAGCGCCGCCATGGTCGCGCAAGCCCGGTCACCTCCCCGCTCGAGCGGCCCCCGGACCACGCCGAGCTTGACATTCGATTAGCCACTTGGCAAAGTCTCGACGCATGGATTCCGCCCACCGCGATGGGCCCGACATCGAATACCGGCCTTACGGAGAGATGAATGGAAGCGTCGGCGCGCCAATATCCATATGCCACCCACCTGGACATCAAGTTCGATCCCCTGACGGTGGTCGACGTGCCGGCCCTGGTCGCAGCCTGCCGGGACCGTTGGTACAACCAGACGCTGTGCGAGGTGAACGATTCGGTCGTGCGCCTCGGCGTCATGCAAGGTGAATATCACTGGCACAAGCATGACGATGACGACGAGTTCTTTTTCGTTCTCGAGGGGACTCTTTTCGTCGACTTGCAAGACCGCATCGTCGAGCTCGAACCCTGGCATGGATTCACCGTGCCGAAAGGCGTCTTGCACCGTACTCGTGCGCCGGATCGCACGGTCATTCTCATGCTCGAGAACGCCGGCATCGTGCCTACGGGAGACCTGTAGCGCACATGGAATTGGCAGGTCTCCGTCCGCATGGGTCGCGTGAACGTTCGTGAAGTGCAAGCCCATGATTTCCCGCGATGGCTTGCCCTGTGGGACAGCTACAACGCCTTCTACGGACGAGAAGGTCCGACATCGCTTGCCGCCGAAGTGACCGATACCACGTGGCGGCGCTTCCACGACACGAACGAGCCGATGCATGCCCTGGTCGCCGAGCGCGGCGGCTGCCTCATCGGGTTCGCCCACTACATTTTCCATCGCACGACGATCGCGCTTGGACCGACGTGCTACCTGCAGGACCTATTCACACGGAAGGACGCCCGCGGGCAGGGCGTCGCGAGGGCGCTCATCGAGCGGGTCTGCGAACGGGCCCGACAGGCCGGCGCGGCGCGTGTCTACTGGCATACGCACGAGACGAACGCGCCGGCACGGGCCCTCTATGACAAGGTCGGCGAGAATTCCGGCTTCATCGTCTATCGAATCCGCTAAAGTGCCAGGCTCGTTGCCGCCTCGCCACCGATACGCAGCTTAAAGGCCGTGGATGCGCAAAATTGATGGATCGCCAATCGCGCGAATTCGATCGGCCGCACCGGGCCGCTTCGGGCGCCTTGGCGTCCGTCAAATATCGGGAAGGCAACTTCCTTCAGTGCCTGGCAAAGACCGAATCGTCAATGGGCACATTGAGTTTCACATCACTGAGCTGCCTGCTCCAACTCGTCCTGGGGCTCGTCATGCTGGCGGCGAATGAAAACCTGATCGGGCCGACTTGCCGGTAGTCCCCGACGAGGACCGTGGAATCGCCTCCGGGCTCGTGTGTGTCCGTATCGAAGCGAATGAGTAAGCCAGTGCGCGTGTCGAAGAAAAAGCGATATGTCCAGCCGTCCACGGTGCTTTCAAGTTCCCAGGCGTCTCGTCCGCCAACGCTCTGGCGACCGATGAGCTTCAGGTCCGGATAAAACTCTCGCAGCTTGAGATTCCAATGAATGTCCGCACGGTGCCTCATGTCCGCAAGCTGGGCGCCCGAGAGCTCGGTTACGCCCCTTCTTGGATCGGCATTCCATGCGGTCTTGCCGTCCCAGACCGTTCGTACCGTGCCGTAGCCCGGTACCTCCGCGATGGCGGCGAAGTGGTCCGGGTACTGGAAATACTCCGTCGTCTTGCCGGGGCCCTTCGCGCCTCGGACGTCCAGAACGCCGCTGAAGGCCATCGTGGTGATCTTCTCGAGCGCCGCACGACCGCCCAGCGCCTGGACAAACCGATCCAGGATGCCGTCGACGGACGTTGTGGAGGCGCCGGGCTGCGCGAGCACGAGCCCGGAAAATGCGGCGAGAACGAGCACGGCGAGGATGCGTCTCATGGCGACCGAGCCTCCATGGGGTCCAAGGGCGGTTCTCCGCGTTACGCGATTTCTGAACGCGGTCGTCACCGACCTTGGGAACCCTTTATGCCTTCCCCTTCGGCTTGCGACCCGGCGCGGCCGGTGGCATGTAACCCGACACGCGGCCCTGCCACGCCTCGACCTGCCGGCCATTGTGGAATTGGATCGTCTTGCACACGATCGCTTCCCGGGAATGAGCCAGGGCCGTCAAGTGCTGCCTCACCGTGGCCAGGGGCATGCGAATTTCCTTGGCGATCTCCAGGTCCAGGCGCTGGCCGTGCTTCTTCAGGCACTGCAGGGTTTCCATCATTGCTTTCCGTCCTTGGAAATGGAGGTTGATCGGGAAAATGCACCAAAGAAAAAACGCCGGCGCCACGGCCAGCGTTTTTTTTGTATTGGCGTCCCCACGGGGGTTTGCATGGGTTATTTCAGCCGTCGCGCTGCCCGGCGAAGCTTGGCTCCGAGCGGCGTAGGGAAGTGAACTTGTTGATTATACGCTAAAAATGGTGCGCCGCACAATACGCCTCGCTGCCGCGCGCCACATGCCTCTCCAATCAGATGGATTGGTGCATCGGAACACACTTAGTCGCTCGCGCTATTCGTTGTCCGGTGTACCGACGGGGGTTTGAACGCGTTATTTCAGGGGTTGGCGTCCCTGGCGACGCTTGGTTACAGGCTACCCAACACGGGCTTTTCTGTGCGTCCGGCAAGGCGCGAGCTCCAAATGGCCTCGCAGCGAGGTCCGCTCTAGACTTCGGGTGTTGTGCCTTATTCGCAGCGGCAAAATTCGTTGCTAATATCTGAAGGTACTCGCACGAGACAAGCGCAACCATGGACCGCAGGTCCTTCATCGCCGCGAGCCTTTCGATCGCTGCAGTCGCGTGCTCCAAGTCGTCGGAGCGCTCGACGTCGCTCGGTTCAGGGACGCCCAATCCCGTATATCCCTGCAGCGTCTTGAATTCCCAACAGAGCCAATATCTCCATCTTGGGGAGCAAGTTGTCGCGGCAGGAGGCTGGGGCTTCGAGGCGCTTGGCGTCTCCGGCGTCGCGAACACGGTTCGGCTCGTGGACCAGCAGCTCAGGTCCGGAGCGATCGACATCAGCTACTCATCGCCTTCCAACCCATGCGACGCGGGCTGCCTCGGCGTCCTGCCCTCCGTCACCGTCACGTCAAGCAGTACGGTTGCGGTCGCGAACCTGCAGGAAGGCTGCTCGTTCACGTTCCTGTTGAGCAACGCCTTCTGCGGCGGGGTTGCGCACTCCCTCGCCGATTCGGTCCTGCTGCTCGGCGCCTTCAGTGCCACGGGGCGCATCCCCGCCCGATACGTTCTCGTCTTTCCGTCTCTGGAGAAGCTCGTGGTCTTTGACGGACAATCATACGCCGTCATCCCCGGCACCTTCCTGTTCGCCCAGGCAAGCTGCCAGGGGCTCGGCGTATCGGGCGAACCGATCGGCACGGCGATCTTCAGTCTCGTTTGGCCGGTGATCAGTCCGCAGATCTTTCAGAACACAGAGCTCGTTCGTTTCCTGCCGCTGAACGTGCGCGCCGTCGGCTGCCCCGGTGGCGATTGCACAGGCTTCAGCGGGAGCTGCGCGTCCCCGCCTGCATGCACGGTGTTTTCAGTCTGTCAGGGAGCCGCGCTGCAGGAACTCACCTACCTTACAGCAGCGCAAAACGTCGTCTGCGTCGGCAGCTGATTTCGTCAATCAGATCCAGCCGCTCACGGCCGAGCGGCGCGCTCGCTTAGAGGTCGCGCTCACATCCGGCCATAGCCAAGCCCTGCACTGTCCGCGAACGCTACAATGGACCGAGGCATTGGCACGACAACTCCGATCCTTGAAGGGAGATCTCTTCATGATTCTAGCCCGCACCTTGCTCGCCGCATGTCTCGCAACATTTGCCGCGACCTTGTACGCCAAGACCGAATCCTGCCAAGCCGCGACCGAGCAGCAAATTGCTTCGCTCTTCGATCGTTGGAACGCCTCGCTCGCAACCGGCGATCCGAAAAAGGTGGTCGCGAACTATGCAACCAAGTCGATCCTCCTGCCAACGGTCTCGAATAAGCCGAGGCTCACGCCGGAAGAGAAGCTAGACTATTTCCAGAAGTTCCTGAAGAAGAAGCCGCAGGGCATGATCGACAGCCGCTTCATCGAGATCGATTGCAACACGGCCCTAGATGCGGGTATTTACACGTTCAAGTTCGGCGCCGACGGCTCCACCGTGCAGGCGCGCTACACCTATACCTACAAGTGGAACGGCAAGGACTGGCTCATCACCAGCCATCATTCGTCGGCGATGCCAGAGAAGTAAGCACCTGACGCGCGCGCGGAAGTCGCCGACCGCGTCATGCGGGCAATTAGCGGGGTTTAGTCGGTGTACCGACGGGGGTTTGAACGCGTTATTTCAGCCATCGCGCTGCCGGCCGAGGTCTGGCTAAAGGCTGCGTGACCGCACGCACGCGGCCGAAAACCCGCCGGTTTCAGGCATTCGAACGCGACTCGCTTCCGCGACCTCGACGTTTTGCCGCCCTCTTCACTCCGCTGTCGGGCTTCATGCGGCCTCTGTGTTCGGCAGATTGCCCCAAGCCTTCCAGAAGAACCTTCGAGCCGTCTTTCATCCGCACGACGAGATCCAGATCGGCGCCTAGAGCCCTCACGTAGCGGCGCAGAGTGGAAAGAAGCAAATCGGATCTTCCCTCCAGCTGCGAGACGGCGTTCTGGGAGAGCCCCAAGTCCTCGCCAATCTTGGTTTGTGTCTTGCTCAGCGCCTTTCGCACGACGCGTAGCGAGTCGGCATGGGCGATCATTTCCTTGGCCATTTCATTGGCCTTCTTCGCGACAGCCTTCCTGCGCTCCTTCGGAAGCTTCGCGATCACATCATCGATACGGCGTCCCATGTTCAGTCCTTCCTGCGTTTCCTGGCCGCTGACAGTGCTTCCAGGTGTTTGTCGAATCGGGCATCAGCCTTCTTGATCAGCCGTTCGTAGAAAAGAGCTTGATTCGATCCCTGCTTGGCTCCGGCAGTCAGGATGATCGCGCGTCTTTCAGGATCGAAGGCAAATGCGGCTCGCCAAACCTGCGTGTTTGTGTCGAACCGAAGCTCCTTCATGTTCGCGTGTTTCGAGCCCTTCAGTGTGTCCACGTATGGCCGCCCCGCCTTAGGCCCCAGCAACTAGACCGCTTTTGCGGCGGCCAGCAACGTGTCCTGGACATCATCTTCCATGTCTTCGAACTCGGATTCGAAGTCATCGTGAAACTCAACTACCCACCACGCCTCAGCCATTCCCTTTGTTCTTGCTTCTTTTACTATCACATGCACATTATATCACTTCTGCGTGATGGCCACGATGCGCGCTGGGTAATGGGGAAATATCGCGGATATCCGAAAATGAAAAAGCCCTGACGAATCAGGGCCTTGATTGGCGTCCCCACGGGGATTCGAACCCCGGTTATCGCCGTGAAAGGGCGGTGTCCTAGGCCTCTAGACGATGGGGACACAGAAACGGGGAGCTAGAGGGCTCCCCGTTCCCGAGGAAAATCCTGGTGGAGGTAAGCGGGATCGAACCGCTGACCTCTTGCATGCCATGCAAGCGCTCTCCCAGCTGAGCTATACCCCCCGACCGAGCCTTGCATTATATCAGCCGGCCGCGGCCCGCTCCAAGCGCCCGAGGGCGACTTCCTTGCGCAGCGCCGCCGCGATGGCGTCGATCGCCGGCGTCTGCGCGAGGCCCGTGAGGGCGACGCGGAACGGCATCATCACCTGCGGCGGCTTCGCGCCGAGCGCCTTCACCTGCTCCTTCAGCGTCGCGTTGATCGAGGGCGCGTCCCACTTCGTGACCGCGCGGAGCTTCGGCAGCAGCTCGCCCAACACGCGCCGGCCGTCGGCTCCGAGATGCTGGCTCGCCACCGCCGCTTCGGGCTGCGCGGGCTCCGCCATCGCCATCAGGAACTGCTCGTGGTCGAGGAGCGTCTGGAATTTCGCCCGGCCCGCGCCCGTCATCGCGATAGGCTCCATCACCGACTCGAGATAGCGATACACGCCGGGCTTCTCGTCGTGCAGGTGCATCGCGATGTCCGCGTCGGACCAGCGGCGCAGGTACTCGCCGTTCAGCCAGCGCAGCTTCTCCGGATCCCAGCGCGCCGGCGACTTGCTCACGTGCGCGAGGTCGAACCACTCGACCAGCTGCTCGCGCGAGAACACCTCCTCGTCGCCGTGCGACCAGCCCAGGCGCGCGAGGTAGTTCACCATCGCGTCGGGGAGGAAGCCGTCGTCCTTGTACTGCATCACGCTCACGGCGCCGTGGCGCTTCGACAACCGCTGGCCGTCCGCGCCGAGGATCATCGGCACGTGCCCGAAGAGCGGCAGCTCCGCGCCGAGCGCGCGATACAGGTTGATCTGCCGCGGCGTGTTGTTCACGTGGTCGTCGCCGCGGATCACGTGGGTCATCGACATGTCGATGTCGTCCACGACCACGCCGAAGTTGTACGTCGGCACGCCGTCCTGGCGCAGCAGCACGAGGTCGTCGAGCTCCTCGTTCGAGAAGGTGATCGGCCCCTTCACGAGGTCTTCCCATCCCACCTCGCCGGAGAGCGGATTCTTGAAGCGCAGCACGGGCGTGACACCCTTCGGCGGCGTCGCGCGCGAATCGCGCCAGCGGCGGTCGTAGCGGGGCTTCTCGCCGCGCGCGAGCTGCGCCTCGCGCATCGCCTCGAGCTCCTCCTTCGAGGTGTAGTCCCAGTACGCGAGATCCTTCGCGAGGAGCCGCTCGCCGATCTCGCGGTAGCGATCGAGCCGCTTCATCTGGAAGAACGGCCCTTCGTCCCAGTCGAGGCCGAGCCAGCGCATCGCATCGAAGATCGCCTGCTCCGACTCCTGCGTCGAGCGCTCGGTGTCCGTGTCCTCGACGCGCAGGATGAACCTGCCCGCGTGGCGGCGCGCGAAGGCCCAGTTGAAGAGCGCGGTGCGGGCGCCGCCGAGATGGAGATATCCGGTGGGACTCGGTGCGAATCGCGTGCGGATCATGGCCGGAAGAGTGGGTTCCCGCCTGCGCGGGAACGACGAAATGTGCTGGGTTCCCGCCTGCGCGGGAACGACAAGCCGTCCATTCTACCGGCTCACGATTTTGGGCCTGCCGTCCGCTCGCCCTGCTCTGCTAAAATGCCGGCTTCCCGGGTCGTTAGCTCAGCGGTAGAGCATCGCCTTCACACGGCGGGGGCCAGTGGTTCGATCCCACTACGACCCACCATTAAATCAAAGGCTTAGGCTAGCTGCCTAGGCCGTTTACGCGTCAGTACGGAAAGTTCTACGGAAATTCCGCCCCTATATCTAGGGGAACAAACAGTTCCTTGCCTGTCTATACCTTATAAGGTATCGTGCCGCGGATACTCCTACATCCGGACGCACAATCCGATCTAGCCAAGATTAAGGGCCAAAGTCCTAACGTCGCGGCGAAGATTTTGGTGACGCTTCAGGAGATCAAGGCGGATGAAAGGCTTGTCGATTCGCTCACCATTCATCGCTTTGGCAAGGCGGGTGGCGAAAAGATCGGCGTTACCAAATGGCTTGCACACTGGTACGCCGGTCGAGCGCTGTGGTCGCTGAAAATCTGGGAGCTCGAGAACATGGGCATCCGATACCGCGTTATCTACTACTTCGCGCCGCTCGAAACATTTTACGTCCTAGGGATTGTTCCCCGTTCATTCGACTATGACGACGATCACCCGCTTACCAAACGAATCCTTGCAGCCTACGACGCCCTCTAGTCCCGGCATAAGTGTCGGGTTTGTAACCACTGGTACCGTTGGCCAGCGAGCGGCGTTCGATAGACTGACACCTGCGCCACCCGACTTTGTCGAGATTGACGCCGCCATTGCCGCGCATGAGAGTACTCCGATCGGCCGGGATGAAATCGCCGCCGCGCGAAAGGAAATGGCGGAGATTTTCGATCGCGGGGACATTACCCTTAGGAAGCTGAGGCTTGCTCAAGGGATGTCTCAGGCAAGATTGGCTGAGCGGCTCGGCACGACGCAGCCGCATATCGCGCGCATTGAGAGCGGTCGATGTGATGTCCAAGTCACGACTCTGCTGCGAATCGCGGGCGCTCTCGGCCAACCCGCTCAACTTGTGATTGATGCCTTTGTTCGCTCCATTGAGCCTATCATTGGAGAGCGCTAAGTGGATCGGTGGATTTCGACCGTATTCTGCGACGACATCAGGTTTGAAGTCGGCGGCAAGCGATCTTTCATGGGGGTTTACCAGGGCGCACTTCTCGTTCCGCAAGTGCCCGTTGTAGTTCCAAGGCTGTGCGTCGAGATAATTGCCTTTACCCTTGCGGACGCTCCCTTCCGGCAGCTCAAATTTAGGGTTGTGCGAGACGGCAACGCACTAATCGAGCAAGAAACCCCGCCGGACACGCTTAAGGCTCAAGTGCCGAACCCACACAACGCAGTAAGTGACAATGATGCTTTCCGATGGCATTCCATCACAGCCGCGTTTGTGCTACCCCCACTTCAAGTCGAAGGACGCTCCGCCCTGAGGATACGAGTTGAAACAGAAGCCGGAGAAATCCGTGGAGCGGGCCTAATTTTGCGACAAGCTGAGCCAGAGGAAATGAAGGCTGTGCAATAGAGTGGGCCGACGGCATCTATTCATTCCGGGATCCACGAAACTCTAAAGTGTCTTGGTCTCGGTCGTTGAGAAGAAAACTCCCGTCGCCCGTTCCATTCCCGGTACCTCGATGGGCGCGCGATCGCGGACTCAAAGCGCCGCAAGACGATTTTGGAATCGTCGTTCCTCAGCCGAACGAAGCCGAGGTGTTTGCGGATACGTCAATGGAACTCGCCAATTGGCTCAATGAGGCAACTGACGGGCTCAGTTACGAGAACAATGATCGCTGCAATGCAGGGAACGCATGCTTTGCCGCGGGCCTAGAGAACCAGGAAGCGATCGCTCTCCTGATTCGAGCCGGTTTGTACGGATCGGCCTTTGCCATCGTCCGAATAATCTTCGAGGCATACGTTAGGGGAATTTGGATTACGCTGTGCGCGGACGACCAGGAAATTTCCTCTTTCCTATCGGGCGCCAGCCCACCACACATTCGAACGCTCGTTCGCCTAGTGGAAGCGCACCCCGCTTATCCTACCCAGCAGCTTGTCGAACGCAATTACGAAAAACTGGAGCGCCATGTGCGAATACGTTCACACCGGGGCTCTACAGGTTGTGCGATGGATCAGTCCGCGAGGAGTAGAACCGCAACATACAGTAGCCGAGGCTGTCGAGGTACTGCGGTTCGCGGATAACATCGCACTGCTGTGTGCGGCGGGAATCGCGGCCAACTCGGACGACGAGGCTCGTTCTTTGATTCTCACTGATCGCGTGATTCGTAAGCTGCGGCGGGAATCGTGCTGACCCCCTGGCGTCCGGTCGAACCGCTCGAGCGCCCTTGTCTCCGCCTCACGCTCGATGGCGTCGCGGATTCTCCGCACGTCATCGGTGATGCGCGATACACACTAGGCGAACCAACGCGAGCGCCGCGATCACGACCCATTGCCATTCCATCGAATCTACCCCTTTGCGCTGCCCTCCGGTTCGTCGGCGCCCGGCTCCCGCTCCCAATGCGGACACGGCAGAACAGTAACCTGCTCGCGCTTCCGACACCATAGCGCATCCCAGGGAAGCCCGACGCTGTAGCGACACGTCGCGCAGCTCGCGCACGGCTCGATCCCGGCCCATGGAGTGAAGTGCATTCCATGATGCTACGTATGTGAAGGCTCAGGAAATGCGCCCCGTATAAATTGGGGATAATCTGTGCATGGCCTGTATTGTTAAGGCGCGTGAATGGGCAAATCCAAAGCCTTTGCCATCGTCTGCGTGGCTATCTCCGGCATACTCCTCGCCACGGGACCAGCCCGTCATCAGATTGCCAACGCGCAGCTGCAATCCGCCGTAAGCGCGTGTAGCGCCGAGAACGCCGAACGCGCCCGCAGGCTAGCGGCGTTGCCTCGTGGTCAAATGTATCCGGCCGAGCAGATCGCGGCACTTACCGCACTCGTCTGCGATCCGTATGAGTTGAGATATCTTCGGACCAACATCCCACCGGCACCCGATGCCCAAGTTCAGCTGCAGCTGCCCATTAACCGCAGCGAATTGGCCGCGGCCCTTAGCGCCAATCGAGCAACATCAAATCGGGAAAAGATAAGGGCTGGCAGGATCGTTGATGATGTACGCCAAGACCGAATTGTTGCATTAGCGGATTTCGCAGAAGCGAAGACCTCCAGCGACGTGATCGCAATTGCGTTCACTATGGCGCTCATTGGCGCGGCGCCAATTGTCATCTCGTGGGTCTGGTACTTCCTGCTACGCCGGATATCGGAGATCGCCACAGCAATCCGAGGTAGAGGGCAGTGATCGTCCTCCCCGTCGATAAGTACATGGAGCGCCTGCGGCTAATGTCGCAGTTCGAGGGGCGCGATTATGGGCGGCTCCGAATCTTAGAACAGGCGCAAGAAGATTTCCGCGACCGAGCAACAGCACTTCGCGGATTTACTGCGATATCCGCTGCCTTCAAATGTTTCTTCTTGGAGACGGTGGAGCTGCTTAACTCAGAAATTCGGCCAAGGATAAAGTCCGCCGTCAGCCCCGAATACGCGATGTTCCTGCCGCGACTATGTAGCCACTTCTTCACGCTATGCGGCGCCGAACGATGCGCAATGGGTGGCTATCCATTGGAGGGATACACGATCCTACGCAACGTTTTCGACGGCGCGGTTATGACCGCCGCAGCCGCCATGCGAATAAGCGACTTCTATGCAATTGAGGGATTGGCCGCGCAAGAACCATTCGATCCGGGCAAAGTTAGAACGCGGAGAAAAAAGGAGGAGTTTCGGGTCCGCGCACTAATGACGGGGAAAGATAGCGGGCTCTCGGCTTTGACCTTGGAGGAGCTGGCGAAGTGGGATGCGCTCTTTGACATGGAGATTCACGGCGCAGGACTTTCGAAAGCGAAGGCCATGAACTGGATGCGCGGTAAAGGACCGTTGCCCGTCGTTCCCACATATCTTGAGAGAGACTTTTCCATGTTTATCAACCGCTACTGCGAGATAGCATGGGTAATCCATCGGCTGATTCCCATGATTCAGCCACCCGGAATCTTGTTCGATTCTTTTTGGCGCGAAAAATGGCAGCGTCTGGACGAGTCTCTTGAGCAGGCCGTCGCCTCACTCACACAGGACCTCGGCAAGAAAATTGGCGCCGCAGTCGTTGAGCTCGTGAAAACCAAGTTCGCGTTTACGGCAGAATCGGTCCTCGCGCCGGGCTAGTTGAACAGAACTACAAGCGGCGACGGTGCGTCAATCGCCGCGAAGTGGTCTAGGGCGCGTTCCTCGAATGCCTCGGGTAGCTCGCTCGCCCGTCGCGTGATCGCGTTCGCCTCATCGCCGCCCCATGCGCGCGTTGGGTTCCATTGCAGCGGCCGGCCATTATCGGAGCCAACGAATTGAACCGCGATCGCGGGTCGGCTGGCGTGCGTCGGGTTTGCCGCTTCGAGCCGTTCGACTCTGGCGAGTAGGCTTGGCATCAGTGCGCTCCGTAGCTCGGTGCCGGAAGCGCACGCGAGCTGTTCATGGTTTGCCGTTCCTCAAGCGCAGCAATTCGCGCCTCGATTTCCGCCGCCTCGATCACCTTGGCGATGCACTGGAGAACGTAGGCCCTGCGGGTGCCGTCCTGGGATTCGATCTCGCCGGAGTCCAGGCGCCGGTA
>DATNGJ010000021.1:0-111829 GCA_035605915.1 Usitatibacter sp. | reverse complement strand
CCTTCACGAGGAAGTTGTGCTTCACCGTGGGACGGGTGATGCCCACCGTGTCGCATTCCTGGAACGCGTCCTCGCCGATCGCCTGGGTGGGCACCTGCCCCGTGATCACCACCAGCGGGACCGAGTCCATGTGCGCCGTGGCGATGCCGGTCACCGCGTTGGTGACGCCCGGGCCGCTCGTGACGAGAGCGACGCCAGGCTTGCCGGTGGCGCGCGCGTAACCGTCGGCCGCATGCAGCGCGCCCTGCTCGTGCCGCGCGAGGATGTGCTTGAGGTTGCCCTTCTGCCGCGCGAGCGCGTCGTAGATGTGCAATACCGCCCCGCCCGGATAGCCGAATACGAACTCGACGCCCTCTTCCTGCAGGCAGCGGATGACGATTTCGGCGCCCGTCAGGGTTTCGCCGGTTTCCGCGAGGGGAGGGAGTTGGAGTTCCATGCTAAGACCTTGTAAATGGAAGGATTTCGGAGGGGGAACCAGAAACATTAGCGCCTGGCTCTCGATTGGTCAAGCAGGAATGGTGCCCCGGACGGCGGCCGATCGAAGCGCGGGCGATGCGCATGCGTTTGCTACCATGCGCGCGAACCCGGGCATCCCGCCCGCCTCGCCGGAGCCCGCCCTGGCCAGCCGCAAGGAACTGTCGGACTTCCTCGCTTCCGTCGAGCGGCGCGCGTTCAAGCAATGCGTGTTCTCGGTGCAGGACGAGGAGGCGGCGCTCGACATCGTGCAGGATGCGATGATGAAGCTCGCGGAGAAGTACGCCGACCGGCCGCCGGCCGAGCTGCCCCTGCTGTTCCAGCGAATCCTGCAGAATGCCACCCGCGACCACTTCCGGCGCGGCAAGGTGCGCTCGACGTGGACGACGCTCCTCTCCAACCTCGGGATGGGCGGCGAAGACGACGAGGCGGACCCGCTCGAGACGCTGGCAATCGAGGATGCCGGCAACGTTCCGGCTTCTCCCGCCGACAGGCTGGAGCAAGCCCAGGTGATGGCGGCCATCGAGGCGGCGGTTCGCGCCCTGCCCGAGCGTCAACGCGAGGCCTTCATGCTGCGTTACTGGGAAGAGCTCGACGTGAGCGAGACCGCCAAAGTCATGGGTTGCTCGGAGGGCAGCGTAAAAACGCATTGCTCCCGGGCGACGCATACTTTGGCGAAAATCCTGAAATCAAAAGGGATCACGCTATGAACGAAAAGCAATTCGCACAACGTCTCCGTCCGTGGCTCGCGCGCACCGAGTCGGCGGTGGGCGAGATGCAGGCTACGAGGCTCAAGGCGGCGCGGCTGCGCGCGCTCGAAGCGGTACGCGAGCCGGTGCGGCTCTTCGGATTGTTCACGGTGGCCGCGTCCACCGCGCAGACCATCCGCTATTCGGTGGTGCAGCGCTCGCTGCTATGGCTGCCCGTGGTCGCCCTGCTCGCCACGCTCACCTTCCAGACCATGCGCGAGACGGATCCCGGCGCGATCGACGCCCAGCTCCTCACCCAGGAGCTGCCTCCGGACGCCTTCCTCGACCAGGACTTCCAGGCATGGCTCGATCAACCGCAAGGCTGATCGCCGGCGCGTTCCTGCTGGCGATCACCTGCGCGGCGGGCGCGCGCGAGCTCCAGACCCCGCAAACGCCGTGGAAGACGCTCACGCCGGAGCAGCAACGCATCCTCGGGCCCGTCGGCCCGGAGTGGGACCGCATGCCGGGCTACCAGCAGCAGCGGCTGCTCGGAGCGGCGCGGCAATATCCGTCGATGCAGCCGATCCAGAAGGATCGCTTCGAGCGGCGCATCCGCGACTGGTCGCAGATGACGCCGGACCAGCGCAGGGCCGCCCGCGAGACCTTCCAGGGGCTGCGCCGCCTGCCGCCGGAAAGACAGCACGAGCTGCGCGAGCGCTGGCTGCGCGCGCATCCCGAACGAACCCATCGGTGAGCGCCGCGCCGCTCGCGCGGCGGGCTTCCCTCGGCCGGAGGCTCGGAAGCTCGCTCTACGACCTGCTCCTCAACGTGACGATCGCGATGGTCGCCACGCTGCCGTTCATCGTCCTCGCGGGCGACGCCACCGGGGGCTGGAAGCGCCACGCGCTGCAGCTGTGGGACATCGCGTGGATCGGCGCCTACTACGTGTGGTTCTGGACCCACGGCGGCCAGACGCTCCCGATGCAGACCTGGCGAATCCGCATCGTGCGCGCGGCCGACGGCGGCCCGGTGAACACCGGCCGAGCGATCCACCGCTATGTGCTCGCCGTGCTGGGCTTCGTCGCGCTGGGGCTGGGCTTCGCCTGGGCGCTCGTCGACCGCGAGCGCCAGTTCCTGCACGACCGCCTCGCCGGCACCGCGATCGTCGACGCGCGCTAGCGCCGCTCGGCGCGGTGCAGCCCGAATGCGGCCACCGCGACCACGATCGCGAGCGGCGCCCCCGCGGAGAAGAGCGCCGGCCAGTCGTTGAGCAGCCCGATGTGCGAGAAGAGGCGCCCGGCGAAGTGGAAGCCGAGGCCGAAGAGGATGCCCATGACGATCTTCGCGCCGACGCCGCCCGAGCGCGCCGACTGCAGCGCGAACGGGATCGCCATCACCATGAGCGCGATCGCGACCAGCGGGTACAGCAGCTTGTTCCAGAACGCGATCTCGTAGCGCGTGGCTTTCTGCCGGTTCTCGCGCAAGTGGTCGATGTAGGCGCGCAGGTTCGCCGCCGACATCTGCTCCGGGACGATCTTGAGCACCGAGAGGATGTCGGGCGTGAGCACCGAATTCCAGGTGGCCGTCGGCAGGTGCTGCAGGACCGCCTTGTCGCCCTCGAAGCGCGTGAGCTCCACGTTCGAGAGCTTCCAGCGGTTCGGTCCCTCGTAGGTGCCCTTCTCGGCGCGGCTGATCGAAGCGAGCCGGAAATGCGGGCCGAAATCGAAGATGCGCAGGTTGAGGAGCGTGGTATCGGGGGTGACGTCCTGGATGTTCACGAAGCTGTTCTCGTCGCGCACCCAGAAGCCGGAGCGGAACTCGCGCGCGACGATCGAGCGCGTCGCCCGGAGCCGCAGGTCCTTGGCCGCCTCCTCGGTATACGGCGTCACCAGCTCGCCCATCGCCATGGTGAGGAGCGCGATCGCGAGGCCCGCGCCGGCGACGTTCAGGGCGAGCTGCGCGAGGGAAAAGCCCGAGGCGCGCATCACCGTGATCTCGGAATGCTCCGACATGCGCGCGAGGGCAAACAGCGTGCCGATGAGGCCCGCCGCCGGCAGCAGCACGTAGGCGTGCGAGGCGAGCGAAAGGCCCACGTAGCCCAGCATCTGCGGCAGGTGGTAGTTGCCCTTGCCCAGGTCGTCGAGCTCGCGGATGAGGTCGAAGAACGCGAAGAGCGCGAGCAGCGCCACCAGGACGAAGAGGCTGGTGACGAGGATCTCGCGGGCGAAGTAGCGGAACAGCATCTGCGGTCAGACCCAGGGGTCAGACCCTGGTCTTGCCTTTGCTCGGTTCAGGGTCTGACCCCGGTTTGATTGGCACCTATTGATTCTTCTTCAACTGCTCGAGGATCGCCGGGTTCTCGAGCGTGGAGACATCCTGGGTGATGTCCTCGCCCTTCGCGATCGAGCGCAGCAGCCGCCGCATGATCTTGCCCGAGCGCGTCTTCGGCAGGTTGTCGCCGAAGCGGATGTCGCGGGGCTTGGCGATCGAGCCGATCTCCTTGCCGACCCAGTCGCGCAGCTCCTGCGCGAGGCGCTTGGCGTCTTCGCCGGTGGGACGCGCTCCCTTCGGCACGACGAAGGCGACCACCGCCTCACCGGTGAGCTCGTCGGGGCGCCCCACCACGGCGGCCTCGGCGACGAGCTTCGTGTTCGCGACCAGCGCGCTCTCGATCTCCATGGTGCCGAGGCGGTGTCCCGAGACGTTCAGCACGTCGTCGATGCGGCCCATGATGCGGAAGTAGCCGTCCTCGTCGGTGCTCGCCCCGTCGCCCGCGAGGTAGTACCTGCCCTTGAACTCGTCGGGGTAGTAGCTCTTGCGGAAGCGCTCGGGGTCGCCCCAGATGGTGCGGATCATCGAGGGCCACGGGCGCTTGATCACGAGGATGCCGCCTTTGCCCCGGCCGACCGGTTGCCCGGTCTCGTCGACGATGTCGGCGACGATGCCCGGAAGCGGCAGCGTGCAAGAGCCCGGCTTCATCGGCGTCGCGCCCGGAAGCGGCGTGATCATGTGGCCGCCGGTCTCGGTCTGCCACCAGGTGTCGACGATCGGGCAGCGCGACTCGCCGACCGTCTCGTAGTACCACATCCATGCCTCCGGGTTGATCGGCTCGCCGACGGTGCCGAGGATGCGCAGCGAATTCAGGTCGTACTTCTTCGGCTGGTCGCCGCCCGCCTTGATGAGCGAGCGGATCGCGGTGGGCGCGGTGTAGAACACGCTCACCTTGTGGTCCTGGATCATCTTCCAGAAGCGCCCCGGGTCGGGATAGGTCGGCACGCCCTCGAAGATCACCTCGGTCGCGCCGACGCCGAGCGGGCCGTACACGACGTAGCTGTGGCCCGTCACCCAGCCGACATCGGCCGTGCACCAGAAGACGTCGCTCGGCTTGTAGTCGAACACCCAGCGCATGGTGAGCATGCAGTGCAGGATGTAGCCGCCGGTCGAGTGCTGCACGCCCTTCGGCTTCCCGGTCGAGCCCGAGGTGTAGAGGATGAAGAGCGGATGCTCGGCATTCACCGGCACCGGCGGGCACTCGTCGGGCTGGCCCTTCACGACGTCGTCCCACCACAAATCGCGTCCCGCCTTCATCTGCACCGGCGAGCCGGTGCGCTTGTAGACGATCATGTGCTTCACGCAGTCGCAGCCGCCCATGCCGAGCGCCTCGTCGCACGCGGGCTTGAGCGGGATCTCCTTGCCGCCGCGCATCTGGCCGTCGGCGGTGATGATCGCGACCGCGCCCGCGTCGATGGTGCGCTCGTGCACGCTCTTCGCCGAGAAGCCGCCGAAGACCACGGAGTGCGTGGCGCCGATGCGCGCGCAGGCGAGCATCGCGACCACCGCCTGCACCGACATCGGCATGTAGACGAGGACGCGCTCGCCCTTGCGGACGCCGAGCGACTTCAAGCCGTTCGCGAACCGGCAGGTGCGCTGGTAGAGCTCGCGATAGGTGACCTTCGTGACCCGGCCGTCGTCCGCCTCGAAGAGGATCGCGATCTTGTCGGGCTGCGTCTTCAGGTGCCGGTCGAGGCAGTTCTCGGATGCGTTGAGCTCACCGTCGTAGAACCACTTGTAGAAGGGCGCATTCGACTCGTCGAGCACCTTGGTGAAGGGCTTGGTCCAGAGCAATTCGCTGCGCGCGTGCTTCGCCCAGAAGCCTTCGAAGTCCTTCTCGGCCTCGCGGCACATCGCCTCGTAGGCCGCCATGCCGGAAATGTTTGCCTGCTTGACGAGCGCCGGCGGCGGCGGAAAGACGCGGGACTCCTGCAGCACCGACTCGATGGTGGACATGGCGCCTCCTCTTCGTTGTTCGATCGATTTATAGCATAGCGTCCCGGGCCGGTCGTGGACCCACACCGCCTTTGACCTCCCGCGACGGCGGTGCTAGCGTGGCTTCGGTTCCCGGCCTCCTCCATGAGCGCACTCCCCAGCTCCACGCTGCCGCCCGCCGCGAGCGCTGCATCCGGCGCCACCCCGACCGCCGCCGAGATCCTCGGCGACTACTGGCCCGGGATCCAGATCTACTATCCGCCGGTCAAGTACGCGCCCTCGCTCGGCATCTACGAGGACCTCGAGCAGGCCGCGCAGCGCTTCCGCAAGCACGCGTGGAACACCACCGCGCACACGCTGCTCTTCGACCTCGAGGACGGATGCCGCCAGAAGGAGATGAGCCGCGAGCTCCTCGCACGCGAGCTCCCGCGCATGCCGCGGCGCAAGGAAGTGCAGGTCGCCGTGCGCATCAACCCGTTCCGCACCGAGGAGTACGACAAGGACCTGCAGCTCGTGCGCGCGCTCGCGGGGCACTTCGACGTCGTCATCCTCGCGAAGGCGGGCGAGGCCTACGGCGCGCCCGAGATCCGCGACCTCTCCGCGGTCCTCGTCGCGGTCGACCCGCGCATGACGATCCAGCCGATCATCGAGCACCCGAAGTCGCTCAAGATCGCGCCCGACCTCATGCAGTACCCGACCGTGAAGCACGTCGTCTTCGGCATCCACGACTTCTCCAAGGCGATGGGCATCCACATCACGCCGCAGAACTGGACCCGGGAGCTGCAGTTCTACCTGCACGACCTGCTGTTCGAGGCGCGCATCGCCGGCAAGGGCGTGATCGGCGCGGTCGAGACGCTGATCGGGAACGCGGCGATGCCCGAGGAGTTCTTCGAGCCGCACGACGTGCGCCGCTGGCTCGACCTGCAGGGCGACGAGGAGTCGCGCGTCGTCTACCGCCACGCGTGCGAGGAAGCGTCGATGGGGCTTTCCGGCAAGCAGGTGATCCATCCCTCGCACGTGCACCCGTGCAAGGTGGCGTTCACGCCGTCGCCCTCCGAGATCAAGACGCGCATCCGCATCCTGGAAGCGGCGATCGAGGCCGACGCGCTGCTCGGCGGCGCCATCAAGTTCGAGGGCGAGATGCTCGATCCGCCGATGTTCGGCAAGGCGCTGCAGACGCTGCTGCGCGCCCATGCGCTCCACGCGCTCGCGCCGGAGGACACCGCGTTCGCGATGGACGTGCTGCGCAAGCTTCCCGCCCAGGTGGTGCGCGAGAACTGGCCCTACGGCGTCATCCTGTGAGCGCCGCCCGCGGGCCCGGTCGCGGATGAAATCGCCGCTCGCGCCCGACGAGCGTTCGCTTCGCGCGGCGCTGCAGGCGGGCATGGCGCACCACGATGCGGGACGCCTCGCCGAAGCCGAGGCGATCTATCGCGAAGTGCTCGCGGCGTTTCCCGACCGGCCCGAGGCCCTCGTCCTGCTCGGCGACATCGCGCATCGCACCGGACGCAGCGCCGAAGCGCTCGAGCGGCTCGAGCACGCGGTGCGCGTGAACCCGTCCGCGGCGAGCTATCACCAACAGCTCGGGATGGTGCTCGAATCGTGCGGCCGGCTCGCCGAGGCGGAGCGCGCCTATCGCAAGGCGCTCGCGGCGAACGGCGGCAATCCGGCGTACCTCGACCTGGGCAACGTGCTCCTCGCGCAGGGCCGCGCCGACGAAGCGGTCGCGGCCTACCGGCGCGCGATCGCGCAGCGCCCGGCGGAGGTCGCCGCGCGCAACAACCTCGGGCGCGCGCTGGAAGCCCAGGGGCGGCTGGACGAAGCGCTCGGCGCCTACCGCGAAGCGCTGGCCCTCGGCGAGCCGGCGGAGCTGCGCGCGAACTTCGCGCGGTGCGCGGCACGCGGCGCGCGCCTTCCCGCCGACGAGCCGTTCCGTGCGCTGCTCGCGCGCGCGCTCGACGAGGCGTGGGCGCGGCCGGCCGATCTCGCGCGCCCGGCGATCGCGTTGATCCGTGCGGATGCGCAACTGCGGCGCCCGATCGAGGCGGCGCTCGCGGCGTGGCCCGCGCGGCTCCCCGCCACGGAGCTCTTCGGCGCCTCGACGCTGCCGGCGCTTTCGCGCCACGCGCTGCTCCTCGCCCTGCTCGCCAATGCGCAGGTGTGCGATGCGGGACTCGAGCATTTCCTCACCGCCGCGCGCCATGCGCTGCTCGAGCTCGCGGCCGGAACCGGCGACCTTGCGAGCGGTCGCGGCGACGTCGCGGCACGCCCTGGCGAGCTCGCCGAGGGCGTGGACTTCGCGTGCGCGCTCGCGCGGCAATGCTTCCTCAACGACTATCTGTTCGGCCTCACCGCGCCGGAGGCCGAACGCGCCGCCGCCCTCGCGCAGGAAATCGAAGCGGCGGTGGCCGCGGGACAAACGGTCCCGCCCGCACGCCTGGCGATCGCCGCGGCCTACGCGCCGCTCGGTACGCTCGCCTGCGCGCCGGCGCTCCTCGAACGCGACGGCCCCGCGGTCCTGCATGCGGTGCTCGTGCAGCAGGTCGAGGCGCCGCGCCTCGAACGCGAGCAGCTGAGCGGCATCGCCCGCCGCACCGCGATCCGGGACGAGGTTTCGCTCGAGGTCCGGCGCCAATACGAGGAGAGCCCGTATCCGCGCTGGGTCGGCTGTGCGCCGTCCGAGCCGCTCGCGTTCGACGCGCACGTCCGCGAGCTCTTTCCGCGCGCGCCCCTCGCGGGGCTGCCCGCTCAGCCCGAGATCCTCGTCGCCGGATGCGGCACCGGACAGGAGTCGGTGGAGATCGCGCGCCGGTTTCCCGCCTCGCGCGTGCTCGCGATCGACCTCAGCGCCGCGAGCCTCGCCTTCGCGATGCGCAAGAGCCGCGAGCTCGGCGTGGCGAACCTCGAATACGCGCAAGCCGACATCATGGAGATCGGCAGCCTCGGGCGCACGTTCGACTTCATCTCCTGCGTGGGCGTGCTGCACCACCTGCGCGATCCCCTCGCGGGCTGGCGCGCGCTCGCCGCGCTCCTCGCTCCGGGCGGCTTCATGCAGGTGGGCCTGTACAGCGAGATCGCGCGGCGCGAGATCGCCGCGGCGCGCGACCTCATCGCCGCGCGCGGCTACGCGGCCGATGCCGAGGGCATCCGGCGCTGCCGCGAGGAGCTGCTCGCCTCGCCGCGCTTCGCCGGCGTCACGCGGCTGCGCGATTTCTACGGCCTGCACGAGTGCCGCGACCTGCTCTTCCACGTGGAGGAGCACCGCTACTCGCTGCCGCAGGTGGGCGAAATGGCGGCCTCGCTCGACCTCGAGCTCCTCGGGCTCGTGGTCGATCCGGCGATGCGCCGGCGCTGCGCCACGCGGCTTCACGGCGGCGAGCCGGACTTGGCCGCGTGGGACGCGTTCGAGCGCGACTTCCCCGAGGCCTTCGCCGGCATGTACCTCTTCTGGGTGCGCAAGCCCGGCGGAACCTGAACGCGGCGCGATTACAATAGCGGCGATGGAACCCAGCGCCTCGAAGGGCGGCGTACGCCCTCTCGACGGAATCACCGTGGTCTCGCTCGAGCATGCGATCGCGGCCCCGTTCTGCACGCGCCAGCTCGCGGACCTCGGCGCCCGCGTGATCAAGGTGGAACGCGCCGGCGAGGGAGACTTCGCGCGTTACTACGACACCCGCGTGGCCGGGCTCTCCTCGCACTTCGTGTGGGTGAACCGCTCGAAGGAAAGCCTCGCGCTCGACCTCAAGAGCGCGGCGGCGAGCGAGGTGATGGAGCGCCTGCTCGCGAGGGCCGACGTGTTCGTGCAGAACCTCGCGCCCGGTGCGGCCGCGCGCCTGGGCCTTTCCGCCGGCCAGTTGCACGCGCGCAACCGCCGCCTGGTCGTGTGCGACATCTCCGGCTACGGCAACGACGGGCCCTATCGCGACCGCAAGGCCTACGACCTGCTGATCCAGGCCGAGGCGGGCTTCCTCTCCGTCACCGGCACGCATTCCGAGCCCGCCAAGGCCGGCGCCTCGATCGCCGACATCGCCGCGGGCATGTACGCCTACAGCAGCATCCTCGCCGCCCTGCTCCTGCGCGACCGCACCGGCGAAGGCTCGCACATCGACGTCTCCATGCTGGAATCGCTCGCCGAATGGATGGGCTACCCGCTCTACTACGCCTACGGCGGCGCCGATCCCCCGCCGCGCCTGGGTGCCGCGCACGCGACGATCTATCCTTACGGTCCGTTCGTCGCGGGCGACGGGCGCACCGTGATGCTGGGGCTGCAGAACGAGCGCGAATGGCAGAAGTTCTGCGAGGTGGTGCTCGAGGATCGCGCGCTCGCGAGCGACCCGCGCTTCGAGAGCAATGCGCAGCGCAACGCCCATCGCGAGGCCCTGCACGCGCTCATCCTCGAGCGTTTCGGCCGCCTCACGAGCGCGCAGGTGCGCGAGCGGCTGGATCGCGCGCAGATCGCCAACGCCGACATGAACACCATGCACGACGTCTGGCGCCATCCGCAGCTCGCCGCGCGCGGCCGCTGGAGCGAGGTGGCCTCGCCCGCCGGCCCGCTGCCCGCGTTGCGGCCGCCCGGTGCGAACGACCGCTTCGACTCCCGCATGGACCCGATCCCGCGCGTGGGCGAGCACAACGAGCCGATCCTGCACGAGCTCGGCTTCGACGACGCCTTCATCGAGCGCATCGGCAATCCACCCGCGGCGCGCACCGCGCGAGCGCAGCCGTGACATCCGCCCTCGCCGAAGCGGCGAGCTTCCTCTTCGTGCCCGGCAATCGACCCGATCGATTCGCAAAGGCGGCGGCGAGCGGCGCGGACGCCGTGATCGTCGACCTCGAGGACGCGGTGGCACCCGCGGAAAAGCCGCGCGCGCGCGAGTTTGTGCGCGCAGCGTGGCCGAGTCTCGCCGCCCACGGCATTCCGGTCGTCGTGCGCGTGAATGCCGCAGCGTCGGGCTTCCTCGCCGAAGATCTCGCGGCGTTGCAGGGTCTTTCGCCGCGGCCCGTGGTGATGCTGCCGAAGGCGGAATCGGCCGCGCGCGTGGCGCGGGTGCGCGAATCGCTGCCCGACGCCGCGGTGATGCCGCTCGTCGAGACCGCGGCCGGCCTGCGCGCGATCGACGAGGTGGCGCGCGCGCCCGGCGTCGCGCGGCTCGCCATCGGCCACCTCGATTTCATGGCGGACACCGGCATGAGCTGGAGCGAAGGCGAGCCGGAGCTCGCGCCGCTGCGCTTCGCCGTGTCGATCGCGACGCGCCTCGCGGGACTCGCGCCCGCGGTGGACGGGGTCACCGTGCAGACCGACGACGAGCCGCGCCTGCGCGAAGATACGCTGCGTGCGAAGCGCTTCGGTTTCGGCGGCAAGCTCTGCATCCATCCGAAGCAGGTCCGCGTGGTGAAGGAAGCCTTCGCGCCCGCGCCCGAAGAGCTCGCATGGGCGCGGCGCGTGGTGGAAGCCGACGCCGCCTCCGGCGGCAGCGCCGTGAAGGTCGACGGCAGGATGGTGGACGCGCCGGTGGTCGCCACCGCGCGGCGCATCCTCGCGCGCGCCGCCCGGCGCTGAGCGGCGGACCGGAGGTCCGGTCGCGCGATGGTAAAATTGCAGGGCTGAAATCCCTTCGGGAGCGCGTTCCGCGCCTCCGCCCCCATCCCATGACCGTGATCCGCGAGCAGGACTTCATCCAGTCGGTCGCCGACGCCTTCCAGTTCATCAGCTACTACCATCCGGAGGACTACATCCGCGACCTCTGGAAGGCGTACCAGCGCGAGCCGTCGCCGGCGGCGAAGGACGCGATGGCGCAGATCCTCATCAACTCGCGCATGGCCGCGGAAGGGCATCGGCCGATCTGCCAGGACACCGGCATCGCGATCGCCTTCATCCGCGTGGGGATGGACGTGCGGTGGGAGACCAGGCTCTCGCTCGAGCAGCTGGTGAACGAAGGCGTGCGCCGCGCGTATACCGATCCGGACAACCCGCTGCGCGCCTCGATGCTCGCCGATCCCGACGGCAAGAGGAAGAGCACCGGCGACAACACGCCCGCGGTCACGCACGTGGAGCTCGTCCCCGGCGACCAGGTCGAGGTGATCGTCGCGGCGAAGGGCGGCGGCTCGGAGAACAAGTCGAAGTTCGCGATGCTGCTGCCGAGCGACTCGATCGTCGACTGGGTGCTCTCGATCGTTCCGACGATGGGCGCGGACTGGTGCCCGCCGGGAATGCTCTCGCTCGGCATCGGCGGCTCGCCGGAGAAATGCATGCTGATGGCGAAGTGGGCGATGATGGAGCCGCTCGACATCCACGATCTCATGGCGCGTGGAGCGAAGACGCGCGAGGAGGAGCTGCGCCTCGAGCTCTACGAGAAGGTGAACGCGCTCGGCATCGGCGCGCAGGGCCTGGGCGGCCTCTCCACCGTGCTCGACGTGAAGGTCACCGGATTCGCGACGCACGCCGCATCCAAGCCGGTCGCGCTCCTCCCCAACTGCGCCGCCACGCGCCACGCGCACTTCGTGCTCGACGGGAGCGGCCCGGCCAGGCTCGAGGCGCCCTCGCTCGACGCGTGGCCCAGGCTCGCGCTCGACTTCTCCACCAGCAAGCGCGTGAACCTCGACACCATCACGAAGGAGGAGATCGCGACGTTCAAGTCCGGCGATCGCCTGCTCCTCTCCGGCAAGCTCCTCACCGGCCGCGACGCCGCGCACAAGCGCATCGTGGACATGCTCGCGCGGGGCGAGAAGCTGCCGGTGAGCCTCGCCGGCCGCTTCATCTACTACACCGGCCCCGTCGACGCGGTGCGCGACGAGGTCGTGGGACCGGCGGGCCCGACGACCAGCTCGCGCATGGACAAGTTCGTCGAACCCGTGCTCGCGCAAACCGGGCTCTTCGGCATGGTGGGCAAGAGCGAACGCGGGCCGGTCGCCACGGAGTCGATCCGGAAGCACGGCGCGCTCTACTGCATCGCCGTGGGCGGCGCGGCCTACCTCGTGTCGAAGTCGATTCGCGCCTCGCGCGTGCTCGCCTTCGAGGACCTCGGCATGGAAGCGATCCGCGAGTTCGAGGTGAAGGACATGCCGGTGACGGTCGCGGTCGATGCGCAGGGCAACGCCGTGCACAAGAGCGGGCCGGCCGAGTGGCGCGCGCGCATCGGCAAGATCCCGGTCGCGGTGGTGTAGGGAAGGAACGCACCATGCCCAGGGCCGCCCAGCAGGCGAGCGGCTCGGCGGACGCGCTTTGGCTCGCACGCGAGTCGGCAGAGCGGCCCCCGTTGCTGATCGTCACCGCCAGCGCACAGGATGCGGAACGGCTGCGCGAGGAGATCGCGTGGTTCGCGCCGAAGCTTCGCGTGCACCGGCTCCCGGACTGGGAGATCCTGCCCTACGACCAGTTCTCGCCGCACCCGGACCTCGTCTCCGAGCGGCTCGCGACCTCGTGGCAGCTCGCGAACGGCGCGTTCGACGTGGGCATCGTGCCGGTCACGACCGCGCTGCAGCGCCTCGCGCCGCGCGCCTACCTCGCGGGCCGCACCTTCCATCTCGCCGCCAAGCGCAAGCTCGACCTCGAGGCGCTGCGCGGCCAGTTGGTGTTCGCCGGCTACGCGCACGTGCAGCAGGTGATGGGGCCCGGAGAATTCTGCGTACGCGGCGGCCTCGTCGACCTCTATCCGACCGGCAGCAGCGTTCCGTACCGCATCGACCTCCTCGGCGACGAGATCGATACCATCCGCACGTTCGACGTGGACACGCAGCGCTCGATCTACCCGGTCTCCGAGGTGCGGATGCTGCCGGCGCGCGAGTTCCCGCTCGACGAGGAAGGACGCGCGCATTTCCGCGAATGCTTCCGCGAGCGCTTCGAGGGCGATCCCACCAAGAGCCGCATCTACAAGGACGTCTCCGCGGGCATCGCGCCCGCGGGCGTCGAGGCCTACCTGCCGCTTTTCTTCGATGAAACGGCGACGCTCTTCGATTACGTGCCGGCGAACGCGAGGTGGATCGTGCACGGCGACGTGGGCGCGGCGGCCGAGGCGTTCTGGAAGGATCTTCGCTCGCGCTACGAGCTGCTGCGCGGCGACCGCGACCGGCCGCTGCTCGATCCGCGTCACCTGTACATCCCGGTCGAGGACTTCTTCGTCGGGCTGAAGGAGCGGCCGCGGATCGACGTGGCCCGTCATCCCCGTGGCGGCGGGGATCCGCCGATGGATTCCCGCCCGCGCGGGAATGACGGAGGCCACGACGCCCTCCTATCCGAGCCCGTGCCCGCCATCGACGTCGATCGCCGCTCGGTCGAGCCGCTCGCGCGCCTGCAGAAGTTCGTCGACGAGTTGGACGGGCGCGTGCTGATCGTCGCGGAAAGCGCGGGACGGCGCGAGACGCTCTCGCAGTTCTTCGCCGAGCACCACTTCCACCCGACGCTGGTGGACGACTGGGATCGTTTCCGCGAGGCGACGCACCCGCTCGCGATGACCTACGGGCCGCTCGCCTCCGGCTTCGTGCTGGGCGAGGAAAGGCTCGCCGTCATCACCGAAGCCGAGCTCTATCCCGGCCAGGTGCGGCAATCGCGCCGCCGCGACGCGCGCGCGCGCGCGGGCGCCGAGGGCATGGTGCGCGACCTCGCCGAGGTGAAGCCCGGCGACCCGGTGGTGCACAGCCAGCACGGCATCGGCCGCTATCTCGGCCTCGTCACGCTCGACCTCGGTGAAGGCGTGATGGAGTTCCTGCACCTCGAGTACGAGGGCGGCGACAAGCTCTACGTGCCGGTCTCGCAGCTGCACGTGATCAGCCGCTACACGGGAGCCACGCCCGAGTCGGCGCCGATCCACCGCCTCGGCAGCGGCCAGTGGGAGAAGGCGAAGCGCAAGGCCGCGCGCCAGGTGCGCGACACCGCCGCGGAGCTCCTCGACCTCTACGCGAAGCGCCTCGCGCGCGAGGGCTACGCGTTCCCGTTGAAGCTGCAGGACTACGAGGCCTTCACCGCGACCTTCCCGTTCGAGGAAACCCCGGACCAGGCCGAGGCGATCCAGTCGGTGATCGTCGACATGACGCTGGGACGCCCGATGGACCGGCTCATCTGCGGCGACGTGGGGTTCGGCAAGACCGAGGTCGCGATGCGCGCCGCCTTCATCGCGGTCGCCGCCGGCAAGCAGGTGGCGATCCTGGTGCCCACGACGCTCCTCGCCGAGCAGCACTTCGAGAACTTCAGCGACCGCTTCGCCGCCTTCCCGGTGAAGATCTCCGAGCTCTCGCGCTTCCGCAGCTCCCGGGAAGTCGCCAGGTCGCTCGAGGGGCTCGCCTCCGGCTCCATCGACATCGTGATCGGCACGCACAAGCTGATCCAGAAGGACGTGAAGTTCGCGAACCTCGGCCTCGTCATCATCGACGAGGAGCACCGCTTCGGCGTGCGGCAGAAGGAGGAGCTCAAGAAGCTGCGCGCCGAGGTGGACGTGCTCACCCTCACCGCGACGCCGATCCCGCGCACGCTCGCGATGTCGCTCGAGGGCCTGCGCGACTTCTCGGTGATCGCGACCGCGCCGCAGCGCCGGCTCGCGATCAAGACCTTCGTGCACCGGCTCTCGGAGGGCATCGTGCGCGAGGCGGTGCTGCGCGAGCTCAAGCGCGGCGGCCAGGCCTACTACCTCTACAACGACGTCGAGACGATCGAGAATCGCCGCGCGGAGCTCGAGGCGCTGCTTCCCGAGGCGCGCATCGCGGTCGCGCACGGCCAGATGCGCGAGCGCGAGCTGGAAGCGGTGATGCGCGATTTCTACCACCAGCGCTCGAACGTGCTGCTCTGCTCGACCATCATCGAGACCGGCATCGACGTGCCCTCGGCGAACACGATCCTCATCCACCGCGCCGACAAGTTCGGGCTGGCGCAGCTCCACCAGTTGCGCGGACGCGTCGGGCGCTCGCACCACCAGGCCTATGCGTACCTCCTCACGCCGCCCGAGGATGCGCTCTCCGCGTCGGCGAAGAAGCGCCTCGAGGCGATCCAGGCGATGGAGGAGCTGGGCGCGGGCTTCTACCTCGCGATGCACGACCTCGAGATCCGCGGCGCGGGCGAGGTGCTCGGCGAGTCGCAGTCGGGCGGCATCCACGAGGTGGGCTTCGCGCTCTACACCGAGATGCTGGAGCACGCGGTGAAGTCGCTCAGGAAAGGCAAGGAGCCGGACCTCTCGCGCCCGCTCGAGGTGGCGACGGAAGTGAACCTGCACGCGCCGGCGCTGCTGCCGGAGGCGTATTGCGGCGACGTGCACGAGCGCCTGGTGATCTACAAGCGGCTCGCGAACTGCGAGGCCGAGGAGGATCTCGAGCGCCTCACCGAGGAGCTGGTGGACCGCTTCGGTCCGCTGCCGGACGCCGCCCGTGTCCTCCTCGAGTGCCACAAGCTTCGCATCCAGGGCGCTCCGCTCGGGGTGCAGAAGATCGACGCCGCGCCCTCGGGAATCGTGGTGCAATTCGTGCCGGAGCCCCCGGTGGACGCGCGCCGCGTGCTTTCGCTGGTGCAATCGAGCCGCATCTACCGCCTGCCCGGTCCCGACCGCGTGAAGATCGACATGAAGCACGATGACCTTCGCCAGCGCTCGAACGAGGTACGCCAGTTCCTGAAGAAGCTCGTGTAATGAACCTCGTCATCCAGGGAGAAGAGGTCGACACGCCGGACCTCAAGGCGCTCGCGAAGATCGCCGAGGGCGAAGCGATCGAGCGCGTGTCGGCGAACGCGTTCCGCATCGCGAACGCGAACGCCGCCTCGCGCGAGGCGGTGGCCGCGCACTGCGAGCGCGCGAAGCTCGACTTCGGCTTCGTCGCCGACGGCCGCAAGCTCTCCGATTTCGCGCTCCTCGCGATGGACATGGATTCGACGCTCATCGGCATCGAGTGCATCGACGAGATCGCGGATTTCGCCGGACGCAGGAAGGAAGTCGCGCAGGTGACCGCGGCGGCGATGCGCGGCGAGATCGACTGGCCCGAGAGCCTGCGCCGGCGCGTCGCGGCGCTCGCCGGGCTCGACGAAGGCGTGCTCGCGAAGGTCTACGCCGATCGGCTGCGCTTCAATCCCGGCGCCGGGAAGCTCGTCGCGGCCGCGCGCCGTTGCGGGCTCCGGACGCTGCTCGTGTCCGGCGGCTTCACCTACTTCACCGACCGGGTGCGCGAGCGTCTCGGCCTCGACTTCGCGTACTCCAACGTGCTGGTCGTGGAGGACGGCAAGATCGCCGGGCGCGTGACGGGCCCGCTGGTGGACGGGCCAGGCAAGGCGGGGCACGTCGCGCGGCTCAAGCGCGAGTTGGGAATTGCGAGGGAGCGCGTGCTCGCGATGGGCGATGGTGCGAACGACCTCGCGATGCTCGCCGAGGCCGGCACGAGCATCGCCTACCACGCGAAGCCCGTGGTGAGGGCGCGCACGACCTACGCGCTGGACAACGTCGGCCTCGACGGGGTGTTGAACCTTTTTCCCGACCGCTGACTCGCGCGCGGTCGGACTTTCGTCCGGATCCCGGCCGCTCAGCCCGGCCGCGCCGGATCGCTCAACTTGTCGCCGGAATCGGGGTCATCCTCCTTGCCGCGCTTGGGCAGGGGGAAGTAGACGTAGGCGGCCTGCGGCACCGCGGCCTGGCGCCTTTCCTTCCAGGTATCCATGTCCTGTGGACGATCCCACCACGTGAGCCTGTTCTTCTTCTGTTGCTCGCCCACCTGCGGGTTCTTGCGCACGAAGTCCCTCAGGAAGCGGGTGATTTCCGATTCGTACATGGCGCTTTCGCAAGCAGTTGATTCACAGGAATTTTATCACCATTTCTGGGGCATAATGGAATGCCGATGCGGCTCACCTATCCGCGCTCCTTCCTCGCCCTGCTGCTGATCGGGTTCTCGATCGTCGCGGCGCCGTTGCTGTTCGCCCTGTTCTCGAACGCCATCGCGTTCGAGCGCCTCGCCGGGCTCTCGGAGCAGGCGGTGCACCAGGCCGTGCGCGTGACGCAGTCGAGCCGCTCCCTTCTTTCGACCATCACGGCGCTCGAGCGATCCGCGCGGCAGTATGCCGTGGCAGGCGAGCCCACGTTCCTCGACGCGTACAACGCCAACCGCAAGCGCTACCTGCAAATGGCGCGCGAGCTCGACGCGATGGCGCTTTCCGACGAGCAGCGCGCCGACCTCGCGCAGATCCAGCGCGACGAGCAGGCGATCCACGACACGATCGTGCGCATGGGGCCCGTCCCCGCGCTCTCGCAGCAGCTTCCCGGCGGCTTCAACGCGCTGGTGGAGAAGGCGCAGGCGCTGGTGCAGCTCGGCGACCACGTGATCGACCAGGGGATCGCGGAGCTGCGCGCGCAAGCCGAGCAATCGCGCAACAGCGTCTTCTGGCTCGTGATCGCGCTGATCCCGACCGCGGTCGCGCTCATCGGCGCGTTCACCTGGCTCATCGCGCGGCCCATCGGCCAGGTGAGCCAGAGCATCCGCGCGCTCGGCGAGGGGCACTTCGCGCGCCCGATCCACGTCGAGGGGCCGGGCGACATGGTGCGCCTGGGCGAGCAGCTCGACTGGCTGCGCGAGCGCCTGGTCGCGCTCGAGGCGCAGAAGACGCGCTTCCTGCAGCACATCTCGCACGAGCTGAAGACCCCGCTCACGGCGTTGCGCGAGGGCTCCGACCTGCTCTCCTCGGGCGTGGTCGGCAACCTCAACGCCGAGCAGCGCGAGATCGCGCGCATCCTGCAGGAGAACTCGATCGAGCTGCGGAAGCTCATCGAGGGATTGCTCAACTACAGCGCGGTGCACGCGCAGGCGTCGTTCCTCGACGCGAAGATCGTCCCCTTGCGCGACGTGATCCGGCGCGTGGTGAACGACCGCAAGCTCGCGATCGTCGCGAAGGGCATCCACATCGAGCTCAACTGCGAGAGCGTGGCGGCGTACTGCGACGAGGAGAAGATCCGCGTGATCCTCGACAACCTGCTCTCGAACGCCGTGAAGTACTCGCCGGAGATGGGCCTCGTCTCGATCAAGCTCTACAAGCACCAGGGCGACGCGGTCTTCGAGGTGCTCGACGAAGGGCCCGGCATCCCGATCGCGGATCGCGCGCGCGTCTTCGATGCCTTCTGGCGCGGCGTCGAGGCGCCCGCCTCCGCCGTGAAGGGCAGCGGCCTCGGCCTTTCGATCGTGAAGGAGTACGTGGCCCTGCACCGCGGATCCATCGAGGTGCTCGAAGGGCCGGGCGCGCATTTCCGCATGCGCATCCCGCGCCGCAAGTCGGAAGGCCGCGAGGCCGCCGCATGAGGCGCGTCGCCTTCGCGCTCCTCGCCTTCTCGCTGTGCGGCTGCTCGCACATCGAGAGCGCGATGCCGGCCCTCGCGCCGCCCGCCGGCGAGACCCTCGCGAGCTACATGGACCGGCTGCACGCGATGAACGAGCAGGCGCTCGCGGCCGAGGCCGCCCGCCAGCGGCGCATCGCCGCGGCGAACGCCGACGACCTCGCGCGCGTGCGTGCCGCGCTTGCGCTCTCGCTCGCGCCGCACGGCGACGAGAACGAAATCCTCGCGCTGGTGGATCCGGTGGTCGCGCGCCGCCGTGCGGCCGCCGACGTGCGCGGAATGGCAAGCTTCTTGCAAGCAATGGCGGCGGATCGTCGACGGCTGAGGGAGAGCGCCGCGGCGGCCGGGCAGAAGCTTCGCGAGGAGCACCACGCCCGGGAGCAGGAGAAGCAGCGCGCCGATGCATTGCAGGAGCGCGCCGCCGACCTGCAGCAGAAGCTCGACGCGTTCTCCGAACTCGAGAAGAGCCTTTCCAAACGACCTCCTACGAGCCCCTGATGCCGAATCAAGGAAAAGCCGCGCTGTTGCTGGTGGACGACGACCCGGATCTGCTGCATTTGCTCGCGATCCGCCTGAAGGCCAATGGATACGGAGTGACCGCGGTCGAGAGCGGCCGCCGCGCCCTCGCCGCGATCGCCGCCTCGCGGCCCGACCTCGTGCTTTCGGACCTGCGCATGGAGGGCATGGACGGCATGGCGCTCTTCCAGGAAATCCAGGGCGCGTATCCCGGCCTTCCCGTGATCATCCTCACCGCGCACGGGACGATTCCCGACGCGGTCGCCGCGGTGAAGCGCGGCGTGTTCGGCTATCTCACCAAGCCCTACGATCCCGAGGAGCTGCTCGGCCAGATCGAGCGCGCGCTCACCCTGCACGGCGGCTCCAGCGCCATGCAGGCTGGGGTCGGCCAGGTCTGGCGCGAGGACATCGTCACCCGCTCCTCGCTGATGGAGGACCTGCTCGCCAAGGCGCAGCGCGTGGCCGCGGGCGACGCGAGCGTGCTCATCCAGGGCGAGAGCGGCAGCGGCAAGGAGCTCCTCGCGCGCGCGATCCATCGCGCGAGCCCGCGCGCGAACGAGCCGTTCATCGCGATCAACTGCGGCGCGATCCCCGAGACGCTCCTCGAGAGCGAGCTCTTCGGGCACACCAAGGGATCGTTCACCGGCGCCATCTCCGACCAGCGCGGCCTCTTCGTCGCCGCGGACAAGGGCACGCTCTTCCTCGACGAGATCGGCGACATGCCGCTGCCGCTGCAGGTGAAGCTGCTGCGCGTGATCGAGACGCGCGAGGTGCGGCCGATCGGCGCGACGCGCTCGATTCCCTTCGACGTGCGCATCATCTCCGCCACGCACCGCGACCTCTCCCGCGAGAAGGAAGCGGGCAACTTCCGCGAGGACCTCTACTATCGCCTCAACGTGGTGTCGCTGAAGCTCCCTTCGCTCGACGAGCGCCCGGAGGACATCCCGCTCCTCGCCGAGCATTTCCTCTCGACGCTCGCGCCGCGCTACGGGCGCGACAAGGCGTCCTTCTCGCCCGAGGCGCTCGAGCTCCTCGTGAAGGCGAAGTGGCCGGGGAACGTGCGCCAGCTCTACAACGTCGTGGAGCAGTCGATCGCGCTGTGTCCGACGCCGATCATCCCGCAGACCTTCGTCGAGCAGGCGATCCAGGTGGAGATGCACGAGATGACCTCGTTCGAGGACGCGCGCAAGCGCTTCGAGCGCGACTACCTCACGCGCATCCTCAAGCTCACGCGCGGCAGCGTCACGCAGGCGGCGAAGCTCGCGCGGCGCAATCGCACCGAGTTCTACAAGCTGCTGCAGCGGCACGGCATCGAGGCGGCGGTGTTCAAGGGAACGCACAAATAGCCGGCGTAGCTGCGACGCCACGCGGCGTGGCTGTCGCTCTACAACGACGCGAATTCTTCGTTCCCGAACAGTCGCTTAGCCTTTCCGCTCGAACGCCGCGTCGCCGGCCGGAGACAACCGTGGCGGCAGGCCGCCTCGCTTGCGCCGAGCCGCCGCCGTAACCCCCTGAAAAAGCAAGGAAAGCCAAGGTTGGCATTCCGCTTGCTCCATACAGGCTGTGCGCCTTGTGGGGCAGATTCCATCTGCCCCGTTTTTTTTAGCGATGTTGTACTTCACGTACCCAAGCTATCGGGTGGCCTGCACCTGGGTGAGGCGCGCCGAGGCGGTCGCATACAGCAGCGCGAGTTGCCGCACCAGCTCGGCGACTTCCGGCGCGAGGCCCTGCAGCGACAAGTCGCAATGCAGGAGCGCAACGGCCGCCGCGTGAATGTCGGTCTCCGCCAGGGCGATCACGCATTCGTGCGGAAGCCGCCGCAATTCTTCCTGCGGGACCTCGCCGATCGCGGCCAGCACGAGACGAGCGACCTCCCTCTCGTCTTGCGCGACGAGCAGCGCTTCGCGGGTCGTCTTGAAGGGCATGCCGTCTCGCGCAGTCGAGTCAGCGCACGTAGCGCGCCGTGATGGAGGCCATCCACGTTCGCGGCGGCGCGGCCTCGAAGTAGCGTCCGTTCGCCTCGTTCACGATGACCGATCCCGCGTAGTTGCGGTCCGTCGCGTTGTCCAGGCGAAGCAGAGGCCGCCACTCGATTGCCCCGCTGCGAAAGCGCAAGCCCAGCCGCAGGTTGAGCAACGTCGCCGCCGGTGCGAAGTCCGTGTTCGCATCGTTCACGTAGAGCCGCCCGACGTGCACCAGCTCGGCGGCGGCTTCGAGCCCCGGCACGGCGCGCGGCAGGTAGGCCAGCTCGGCGAACACCGTCTGCTCGGGCGTTCCGGGCAGATGGCTGCCGCTCGCGACGAGCACGGCGGCGCTGCCGCTGCCGCTCAGGAACGGGTCGTCGAATCGCGCGTGCAGCGCGCTGAGCGCGAGGAGCGCGCGCCAATCGGCCGCGAGCCATCCCAGGTACGAGAGCTCGATCCCGCGCCGCGTCGTGGATCCCGCATTGCGGAACGTGGAGCGGCCTCCGACGTTCTGGTCCACGACGATCTCGTCGCGCGTGCGGATGTCGTAGAGGGCGAGGTCCACGCTCTGGCGCGCGTCCGGCCGCCACTTGACGCCGATCTCCGCGTGCCGGCTCTTCGCCGCCTTGAGGTCGGTGTTGAGTCCCGAGGCGCCGTCGCGATACGCGAGCTCCGTGAAGGTCGGCGTCTCGAAGCCGCGCCCCGCGTTGGCGTAGACGTTGAGCCTCGGCGAGGCGTGCCAGGTGACGCCTGCGACGGGATTGGTGGCGCGATAGTCGATCGTGCCGCTGTCGTCCGGGTTGCCCGGCACGATGTAGCGGTCGGCGGTGTGGAACTTCACGTGGCTCGCGCGCACGCCCGCGATCGCGCTCCACGACGAACCGAAATCGAACGTCGCCTGCGCGAGGCCGTCGGAGTCCGCGACGCGGTCGTCCTCGTCGCGCTTCAACGCACCGCGCGCGCCGTTGACGTTGAGGTAGCCCTGGCGGTCGTCGAGCATCCAGTCGTAGTCGAGCTCGCCCAGCAGCGTCGCGGAAACGGAGTCGCCCAGGCGCATGCGGTGCGAGGCTTGCAGCGCCGCGCCCGCATAATGCCGGTCGAAGGAGACGATGCCGCCGCTCGAGGTGGGCGGCAGCTGCGCGGCGAGCGGCACCGAGAGCGCGTTGTCGAGATCGCGCTTGCCGACGTAGACGCGACCGCCCAGCGTCGTGTCCGGATCGAGCGCGTGCTCGATCACGGTGCCCACCTGTTGCTGGCGCACGGTCTTGCGCGGGTTGAGCTGGAATGCGACCGCCGGTGCCTGGCGCGGATCGGCCTCCCATTGCGCGCGCGTGAGCCCGAGCGGATCGAGCGCCTCGACGTCGAGCGCGTTGAACACGGTGTCGATGCGCGTGCCGCCGCCTGCCTGCCATTCCCATTTGGCGTTCACCTGCCCGCGGCTCGCCGCGCTGTGCTGGCGATAGCCGTCGGTGGAGAACTCGTTCGCGCTCAGGCCGAAACGATGCTCGCCGATCGTGGAGAGGAAGTCGACGCCGTAACGCTGGAAATCGTAGGGACCGGCCGCCGCGCCGAGCGTCACGGTCGGACGATCGGCGCCCACTTCGCTGAAGACCTGCACCACGCCGCCCGCCGCGTTGCCGTAGAGCAGCGCGAGCGGCCCGCGCAGCACCTCGACGCGCGCGGCCGCGGGAAGCGCGATCGACGAGGCCTGCCCCTGCCCGTCGGGCATGGTGGCGGGAATTCCATCCACGATGAGGCGCACGCCGCGGATGCCGAACGTGGAGCGCGCGCCGAATCCGCGGATCGAGAGCTGCAGGTCCTGCGCGTAGTTCTGCCGGTTGAGGACGCTGATGCCGGGAATCCGGTCGAGCGATTCCGAGAGGTTCACCTGCGGGCCGGCGCTGCGGATCACCGACTCGTCGACGGCTCCGATCGCCGCGGGCGCGTCGAAGGCGCGCTGCTCGCTGCGCGTGGCGGAGACGACCACCGGCTCCTGCGACACCGGCGCCGTCTCCTGCGCGAGCGAGCCGAGCGAAGCGGCGGCGAGCGCCGCGAAGGCGAGGGCGCGCTTCACCGGGAGCCTCGTCTCTTCATTTCGCGGCTCGCTACTCGGCCTTGATGCCGGCTTCCTGGAAAAGCTTGCGATAGCGTGCGAGCTGCTCGCGCGTCGCCTTCGCGAGCTCCTCCGGCGAGCTGCCGCGCGGCGTGAGCCCCTGGTCGTTCAGCCGGGCGCGTACCTGCGGATCGGCGAGCGCTTGCACGATGGCGCGGTTGAGCTTCGCCACGATGTCCTTCGGAGTGCCCGCGGGGGCGACGATCGTGAACCACGAGTTGAATGCGAAGCCCGCGAGCCCCGACTCGGCCACGCGCGGCACCTCGGGAAATTGCGCCAGACGCGCGGGCGTCGCGACGCCGATGAGCCGCACCTTGCCGCTGCGTACCAGGCTCGTCACCGTGGCGATGCCCTGGAACGCCACGGGCACCTCGCCGCCCGCCACACCGAGCGCCGCCTGCGTGGCACCCTTGTACGGCACGTGCGTGAGCTCGATGCCGGCGGTGGAGGCGAAGAGCGCCATGGCGATGTGCTGCGGGCTTCCGATGCCGCCGGAGCCGTAATCGATCTTGCCGGGACGCGCCTTGGCGTCGGCGATGAGGTCGGCGGCCGTCCTGTACGGCGTGTTGTTGCCCGCGACCAGTCCCCACTCCACGGTCGCGACCAGCGACACCGGCTCGAAGTCGCGCAGCGTGTCCCACGGCAGCTTGTCCGGATAGAGGTTGGGCAGCATCGTCATGATGCTGTCGTTGAAGCCGCCGATGGTGTAGCCGTCGGGCGCCGACTTCGCCACCTTGTCCGCGCCGATCTGCCCCGAAGCCCCCGGCTGGTTCTCGATCACGACCTGCTGCCCGAGGGTCGCCGACATGTGCTGCGCCACGACGCGCGCGGCGTTGTCCACCGCGCTCGCGGCGGCGAGCGGGATGATCATGCGGATCGGCCGGGTGGGCCACGCCTGCGCCGAGGCGAGCGACGGAAGCGCGAGGGCGAGCGCGGCGAACGCGATGCGGAGCGTGGGTCCCATGCGATCCTCCTAGCTGGTGCGCAGCGGCGGGATGTCGAGCTGCTCGGCGAGGCGGTCGAGAGTGTGCACCAGCTGGGGCGCGATGGCGATGCCTTCGCGGCGCTGGGCGATGGCGCGGGCATGGCTCTGCTCGCCCGGCATGAAGATGCGCTCCACGCCCGGCATGCGCTCGGACCCGCGCAGGTCGCGGATCAGCCGGTCCACCGCCGCCTTGAACTCGGCCACCTCGCCGAAGGCGGCGGGATCGATGGCGACGATCGCCTGCCCGGTGTTGGTGGCGCTCGCCGCATCGGCGTTGAAGTCGATCACGTCGCGGCCCATCGCGGCTGCGTTGAGCGTGCCGGCGAGGATGCCCACCACGAGCGCGAGCCCGTAGCCCTTGTAGCCGCCGATGGGCAGCAGGAATCCCTCCGCGGCGCGCTTCGGATCGGTGAGCGGGCGTCCCTCGCGATCGACCATCCAGCCCTCGGGCATCGACTCGCCGCGCGCCGCTTTCGCCTTCACCTTGCCGTAGGCCGCCACCGTGGTCGCCATGTCGAGCACGATCGGCGGCTCTTCTCCCGCGGGAATGGCGGCCGCGATCGGGTTGGTCGAGAGCAGCATCTCGAGACCGCCCCACGGCGGCAGGTGGTTCGCGTTGCCGACCGCGAAGTAGAGGCCCAGCATGTCGTGCGGCAGCATCATGCGCGCGTAGAGCGCTGCCGGGCCCGCGTGGTTGCTCCACTGGGCGCCGACCCACGCGACGCCGGCGCTGCGCGCCTTCGCGATCGCGATCTCGGCGCAGCGCTTCATGACCAGGTGCCCCATGCCGTTGTCGCCGTTCACGAGCGCCGTGGCGGCGCGTTCGCGAACGACGCGGATCTCGGGATGCAGGTTCACGCCGCCCGCGCGGATGCGCTTGAGGTACGGCACGAGGCGGATGACGCCGTGGCCGTCGGCGCCGCGCAGGTCCGCTTCGGCCATGAGGGAGGCGACCGCCTGGGCATCGGCCGCCGGCATGCCCACGCACTCGAACGCCATGGCGATGAAGTAGCGCAGGCGCCCGAACTCGACGCGGATCGGCTCCTCGCTCAGCCGGCCTCCTCGATCCACGCCGCCTGGATGGCCTCGAGGATCTTCTCGCCCGAGCGCTTCGGGTCGTCGTCGAAGCCCTCGAGCCCGGTCACCCAGCGGTGCAGGTCGACGAAGTTCACGCGCAGCGGATCCACGTCGGGGTGCGCATCGGCGAGCGCGATCGCGATCTCGCGCGTATCGATCCATTTCATGGGCGGCATCTTAGCGCAGACGGCGCGCGGGGCTTCATCGATCCGGCCGCCGGCGGACCCCCAGGGGTCAGCCGGACTTGCCCTCGCTCACCTGGTTGATCGTGTACTTCGGGATCTCGATCTCGAGCGGCTCGTCGGCGACCTTCGCCTGGCACGAGAGGCGCGAGGTGAGCTCGAGGCCCCAGGCCTTGTCGAGGAGGTCGTCCTCCTTGTCGCTCGGCGGCTCGAGCGACTCGTAGCCGGCGCGCACGACCACGTGGCAGGTGGTGCACGCGCAGCTCTTCTCGCACGCGTGCTCGATCTCGATGCCGTTCGCGAGCAGCGTGTCGCAGATCGACCGCCCCGGCGCCGCCTCGATCACCTTGCCCTCGGGACACAGCGTCTCGTGCGGCAGCACCGTGAGCTTCGTCATTTCGGCAGCTCGTCGATGCTGCGGCCGGAGAGCGCGGAAGCGATGGCGCGGTTCATGCGGCGCGCGGCGAGCGCGGCCGAGGCGCGGTTCAGCGCCTCGATCGCCGACTTGATCGCGCGGTGGTCGGAGCCGCGGCGCGCCGCCTCGAGCGCCGCGACGCTCGCCTCGATCTCCGCGCGCTCCGCCGCATCGAGCAGATCGGCGTCCTGCCCGAGCGCGGCGCGCACCGAGGCGAGCAGCGATTCGGCCTCGACGCACTGCTCGGCGAGCGCGCGGGCGTCGCGGTCCTCGCCGGCGTGCGAGAACCCTTCCTGCAGCATCTGCGCGACGTCGTCGTCGGAGAGGCCATAGGAGGGCTTCACCACGATCGAGGACTCCACGCCGGTGGTCTTCTCGCGCGCGGCGACCGAGAGCAGGCCGTCCGCGTCGACCTGGAACGTGACCTGGATGCGCGCGGCGCCGGCGACCATCGGCGGGATGCCGCGCAGCTCGAAGCGCGCGAGGGAGCGGCAGTCGCTCACGAGCTCCCGCTCGCCCTGCACCACGTGGATCGCCATCGCCGCCTGGCCGTCCTTGAAGGTGGTGAATTCCTGCGCGCGCGCGACCGGAATCGTGGAATTCCTCGGGATCACCCGCTCGACCAGGCCGCCCATCGTCTCCAGGCCGAGCGAAAGCGGGATCACGTCGAGGAGCAGCCAGTCGTCGCCCGGCGCGCGATTGCCGGCGAGCACGTTCGCCTGGATCGCCGCGCCCAGCGCGACCACCTGGTCGGGATCGAGGTCCTTCAGCGGCGCGCTTCCGAAGAACCGCTCCACCGCGCGCTGCAGGTGCGGCATGCGCGTGGCGCCTCCGACCAGCACGACGCCGTCGATCCCGCCCGGCTCGAGGTGCGCGTCGCGCAGCGCCTTGCGCGTCGGTCCCAGCGTCCTCTGCACGAGCGCCGCCGTGAGCCCCTCGAACTCGTCGCGGCGCAGGTGCAGGTTCAGCTTCTGCCCATAGGAGAGCGTGACCTGCACGTCCGCGCCCGATTCCGTGGACACGCGTTCCTTCACCTCGCGCGCTGCCGCGAGGAGGCGGCGCGTATCGCGGCTCCCCGCATCGGCGATCCCGTGCGCCTTGCGCCAGTGCATCGCGATCGCCTGGTCGAAGTCGTCGCCGCCGAGCGCGGAATCGCCGTTGGTGGCGAGCACCTCGAAGACGCCGCGCGTGAGCCGCAGGATGGAAATGTCGAAGGTGCCGCCGCCGAGGTCGAACACCGCGAAGGTGCCCTGCGAGGCGTGGTCGAGGCCGTAGGCGATGGCGGCCGCCGTGGGCTCGTTGAGGAGCCGCAGCACGTTGAGGCCGGCGAGGCGCGCCGCGTCCTTCGTCGCCTGGCGCTGCGCATCGTCGAAGTACGCCGGCACCGTGACCACCGCGCCGAAGATCGCGCCGCCGAGCGAACGCTCGGCGCGGTCGCGCAGCACCTTGAGGATTTCCGCCGAGACCTGAACGGGCGAGCGGCGTCCCGCCCGCGTCTCGATCGCGACCATGCCGGGCGCGTCGACGAAGCGATAGGGAAGCGCGCCGTACTTCGCGACGTCCGCGACGCCCCGCCCCATGAAGCGCTTCACCGAAACGATCGTGTTCGAGGGGTCGTCCGCCTGCGCGTCGCGCGCTTCGTATCCCACCACCGGCCGGCCGTCGGGAAGGTAGCGCACGATCGAAGGGAGCAGCGGCCGATCGCGCTCGTCGGCGATCACTTCCGCGGCGCCGCTCCTCACCGTCGCGACCAGCGAATGGGTCGTGCCGAGGTCGATGCCGACCGCGATGCGTCGCTCGTGCGGGTCGGGCGATTCGCCGGGCTCGGAGATCTGCAGGAGCGCCATGTCAGCCGTTCATCGCCTCGTCGATTTCCTCGTCGAGCTTCTCGAGGAAGCGCAGCTTTCGGACGAGCGAGCAGCCGGCGTCGTAGTGCGCGGCATCGAGCGAGCGCGCGAGCCGCTCGAGCATCTCGCCGCGCGCAGTGGCGATCTGCGCGCGCAGGCGCGCGAGCGCCTCCTGGTCGCGCTCGGCGCGCGCCTCGGCCGCCGCTTCGCGCCACTCCATCTGCTGCATGAGGAAATCGGGCGGCATCGCGGTGTTGCTCTCCTCGCCGGTGTCGTAGCCCTTGAGCGAGAGCAGGTAGCGGGCACGGGCGAGCGGATCGCGCAGCGTCCGATAGGCTTCGTTCGCGCGCGTCGCCCATTGCATCGCCACGCGCCGCTCCGCCTCGCTCGACGCGGCGAAGCGGTCGGGATGCACGCGGCTCTGGAGCTCGCGGTAGCGTTGCTCGAGGCGAGCGCCGTCGAGCGCGAACGCGGCGGGAAGGCCGAGCAGCTCGAAATGGTTGCGCGCGAAGTCCGAGGTCATGGAGAAAAAAGGGGCGGTCCCCCGCCCCTTTCGCTTTCTGCGGCCGGCCGCCTAGACGTTGAACGATTCCCCGCAGCCGCAGCGGTCCTTCTCGTTCGGGTTGTTGAACTTGAAGCCTTCGTTGAGCCCCTCGCGCACGAAGTCGAGCTCCGTGCCGTCCAGGTAGGCGAGGCTCTTGGGATCGATGAGGACGCGCACGCCGTGGCTCTCGAACGCGGTGTCCTCGGGCTGGACGTCGTCGGCGAACTCGAGCTTGTAGGCGAGGCCCGAGCAGCCGGTGGTCTTCACGCCGAGCCTGAGGCCCACGCCCTTGCCGCGCTTCTCGATGTAGCGCCGCACGTGCTCGGCGGCGCGGTCGGTGAGCGTGACCGCCATGTCAGTCCGCCGCCTTCTGCGCCGGGTCGAGGGCCTGCGCGACCGCTTCCGCGCCGCCGTACTTCTTGCGGTAGTCGGCGATCGCCGCCTTGATCGCGTCCTCGGCGAGGATCGAGCAGTGGATCTTCACCGGCGGGAGCGCGAGCTCCTCGGCGATCTGCGTGTTCTTGATGGTCGACGCTTCCTCGACGGTCTTGCCCTTCACCCATTCGGTGACGAGCGACGAGGAGGCGATGGCGCTGCCGCAGCCGTAGGTCTTGAACCGCGCGTCCTCGATGACGCCGTCCTTGTTCACCTTGATCTGCAGCTTCATCACGTCGCCGCATGCGGGCGCGCCCACCATGCCGGTGGCCACACCCTCCTCGCCCTTGGCGAAGGAGCCGACGTTGCGCGGGTTCTCGTAGTGGTCGATGACTTTGTCGCTGTATGCCATTCCTTCTCTCCTCGGGATCAGGTCACGATGCGAGGCGACGAACCGCACTCGCCGATGTGCCCTGCCCTGTCAATGTGCGGCCCATTGCACGCTGTTCAAGTCGATGCCCTCCTGGTACATCTCCCAGAGCGGGCTCATCGAGCGCAGCTTCCCGATGCGCTCCTTGATGAGCTTTACCGCGAAGTCGATGTCCTCGGGCGTGGTGAAGCGGCCGAGCGTGAAGCGGATCGAGCTGTGGGCGAGCTCGTCGTTGCGGCCGAGCGCGCGCAGCACGTACGAGGGCTCGAGGCTCGCGGAGGTGCACGCCGAGCCGGAAGAGACCGCGAGCTCCTTCACGCCCATGATGAGCGACTCGCCCTCGACGAAGTTGAAGCTCACGTTGAGGTTGTGCGGCACGCGATGCTCGAGGTCGCCGTTCACGTACACCTCCTCCATCTCGCTCACCCCCGCGAGCAGCCGGTCGCGCAGCATCCGGATGCGCTCGTTGTCGGTCGCCATCTCGAGCCGCGCGAGGCGGTAGGCCTCGCCCATGCCGACGATCTGGTGCGTGGGAAGCGTGCCGGAGCGCAGGCCCCGCTCGTGGCCGCCGCCGTGCATCTGCGGCTCCAGGCGCACGCGCGGGCGCCGGCGCACGTAGAGCGCGCCGATGCCTTTCGGCCCGTAGGTCTTGTGCGCGGAGAAGCTCATGAGGTCCACCTTGAGCTTCTCCAGGTCGATCGCCACCTTGCCCGTCGCCTGCGCCGCGTCCACGTGGAAGACGATCCCTTTGGCGCGGCAGATCTCGCCGATCTCGTCGATCGGCTGGATCACGCCGATCTCGTTGTTCACCAGCATGACGGAGACCACGATGGTGTCGGGGCGCAGCGCCGCCTGGAACTTGCCGAGGTCGAGGAGGCCGTTCGGCTCCGGGTCGAGGTAGGTCACCTCGAAGCCCTCGCGCTCGAGCTCGCGCATCGGGTCGAGCACCGCCTTGTGCTCGGTCTTCATGGTGATGAGGTGCTTGCCCTTGGTCTTGTAGAAGTGCGCGGCGCCCTTCAACGCGAGGTTGTCCGATTCGGTCGCGCCCGAGGTCCAGATGATTTCCTTGGGATCGCAGTTCACGAGCTTCGCGACTTCGGCGCGCGCGTTCTCGACGGCTTCCTCCGCGTCCCAGCCGAACGCGTGGCTGCGCGAGGCCGGATTGCCGAAGCGCTCGGTGAGCCACGGGATCATCTTTTCGGCCACGCGCGGGTCGACCGGCGTGGTGGCGGAATTGTCCAGGTAAATCGGTTTGCGGTTCATGGCATCACGCGGGAAGGATGTGGGGCTCTTGCGGCTTCGCGCGCACGACGGAGACCTTGCCCCGCGCGCGCTGCTTCTCGACCAGGTGCGAGAGCTTCACGCCGGCGAGGAACCCGTACACGGTCTGGTTGAGATCCGCCCACAGGTCGTGGGTCATGCAGCGCTGGTTCTCGTGGCAGTTCTCGCGGCCGCCGCACTGCGTGGAATCGATGCACTCCTCGACCGCGCAGACGATGTCGGCGACGGAGACCTCGCCCGGGTCGCGCGCGAGGTGGTAGCCGCCGCCCGGCCCGCGAACGCTCTCGACCAGCTCGCGCCGGCGCAGCTTCCCGAACAGCTGCTCGAGGTACGAGAGCGAGATCTTCTGCCGCGCGCTGATGCCGGCGAGCGTGACCGGGCCGTCGGTGGAATGCAGCGCGAGGTCGAGCATCGCGGTGACCGCGAATCGTCCCTTGGTCGTGAGTCTCATGGGCTTCCTCGATGGCGCTCGCCTAAAACCCGAGCGATTTACTCAAGTATAGGAAATCCGACTGAAATAGTCAAGAATAGTTTCATCGCCGGGAACCTAGCCCCGGCCGGCGGCAGCCCGGCGCGCGCCCTCCTCGCCCGCCTCGCCGCGCTCCAGGTCGTCCAGCCGGCGCAGGATCTCGGCGAGCCGCCCGTCCATGTCCTCGGTGCGCGAACCGAGCGCGACCAGCGCGCGACTCACCGGGTCGTCCAGGTCCGCGCTCACGGCATAGGCGTCGAACGCCATGCGTGCGGCCTCGGCCTTCGCCCCGGTGGATTCGACGAGGCGCGCCGGGATGCCCACCACGGTCGCGCCGTCCGGCACCGCCTTCACGACGACCGAATTCGAGCCGACCTTCGCGCCATCGCCGACCACGAACGGCCCGAGGATCTTCGCCCCCGCACCCACCACGACGCCGCGGCCCAGCGTGGGGTGGCGCTTGCCCTTGTTCCAGGAGACACCGCCCAGGGTAACGCCGTGGTAGAGCGTGCAGTCGTCGCCCACCTCCGCGGTCTCGCCGATCACCACGCCCATCCCATGGTCGATGAAGACGCGGCGGCCGATGACGGCGCCGGGGTGGATCTCGATCCCGGTGAAGAAACGCGCGAGGTGCGAACCGAATCGGGCGAGCCAGCGCAGGCCCCAGCGCCACAGGCGGTGGTTCACGCGGTGCAGGAGGATCGCGTGCAGGCCCGGATAGCAGGTGAGCACCTCCCAGACGTTGCGGGCGGCGGGATCGCGTTCGAAGACGCTGCGGATGTCCTCGCGGATGCGGTTGAACATGGTTCCTCGGGGGCGGGCGCCCGTCGGGCGGTCTTGTGGACGAAGTCTCGCATTCCCGAGTAAACTTATCAACTATTCCACCCCCGCGACCCACGCGACGAATCCCCGCCGCCACGAGCCGGCGCGGGAGCGCCCTCTCGTTGCCTTGAAGACCATCCTCGCCAAGTACTCGGAGTTCGTCCGCCAGCCCGACGTGGCGCGCCTGCTCGCGGTGGCGGTCGTCACCCGCATGCCGGTCGGCATGGTGGGCTTTTCCATGCTGATGTTCCTGCGCGCCTCGCTCGGCAACTTCGCGCTCGCGGGCACCGCCGTCGGCGCGAACTTCATCGCCCTCGCGGTCGCCGCGCCGATCATGGGCCGCATCATCGACCGCCACGGCCCCCGGCGCCTGTTGTGGGTGACCGGCATCGTGCAGCCGCTCGCCTTCCTCACGATCCTCGCCAGCGTGAAGCTCGGGCTTCCCTTCGCGTTCGTCGTCGCGAGCGCGGCTTGCGCCGGCGCCTTCGCCCCGCCGATCACCACGCTCACGCGCGCGGTGTGGCGCCAGCGCTTCGAGCGCGAGGAGGATCGGCGCACGGCCTTCGCGCTCGACGCGGTGACGATCGAGATCAACTTCACGGCGGGCCCCGCGATCATGGCCGCGATCCTCGCGACCGCCGGCGCCACGGCCGCGTTCAGCGTCGCCATCGCCGCCGCGATCCTCGCGATCTTCCTCTTCACCATGTCGCCCGCGTTGCGCTATTTCCGCCGCGAGACCGGCGCGCGCCGCCACCTGCTGGGGCCGCTCACCGAGCCGCGCCTGTGGATCGTGTTCGGCGCGACTTTCGGCCTCACCATCGCGGTCGGCTTCCTGGAAGTGGGATACCCGGCGTACGCGACGGCGCTCGGCTTCCCGGCGGTGGGCGGCTTGCTGCTCGGCATCAGCTCGCTCGGTAGCGCCGTGGGCGGCGCCGCCTACGGGGGGCTCCATTTCAAGGCGCCGGTGGAGCGCCAGTTCGCCGCCGCGATGGCGCTCATGGTGGTGCCGCTGCTGCTCCATGCCGTCGTCTCGCCGACCGCGCTCTTCGCCGTGGTGGCGTTCCTCGCGGGCGCGCTGATCGCGCCTTCGATCGCGGCGCAGTCGACGCTCGTCTCGCGGCTCGCGCCCTCGCACTACGCGGCCGAGGCTTTCACGTGGTCGTCCACGTTCATCGTGAGCGGGCTCGGCGCGGGAATGGCGATCGGCGGGCTGATCGTCGAGCGCGCCGGCGTGCGCGTGCCCTTCGCGATCGGCGCGGCCATCGTCGCCGCGATGGCGCTGCTCGCCCTCGCGCTCGTTCCGGCGCGGCCCGCCATCGCGGCCGCCCCGGCGCGGGATTAGCGGCGCATCCGCGCCTCGAACGCGCCCAGCATCCCGCGCAGGAGCTTCACCTCGGAGCGTTCCAGCTCCGCGCGCGCGAGGAGCCGGCGCAGCCGCTCCATGAGGCGGCCGGGCTGCCCGGGATCGAGATAGCCGCTCGCGATCATCGCCGACTGCCAATGCGCGATGAGCGCCTCCACGTCCTCGTGGGTCGCCTCGTCGTGCTCGCCGCGGCGCGGCAGCGCGAACGATCGCGCGCTCGACGCGAGCTCGTAGCACGCGACCTGCACGGCGGCGGCGAGGTTGAGCGAGGAATATTCCGGATTGGCGGGGATCGAGACCTGCATGCCGCAGTGGCCCATCTCCTCGTTGGTGAGGCCATAGGTCTCGTTGCCGAAGACGAGGGCGACCGGGCCGTGCGCGGCATCCGAGAGGATTTCCGGCGCGGCCTCGCGCAACGAGCGCAGGCGCTGCGAGAGGTCGCGACCGCGCGCGCTGAAGCCCACCGCGAGGACCGTGTCGCCGAGCGCGTCCTCGAGGCGCTCGCAGGTACGGGCCGCGGCGAGGAGCTCGGCGGCGCCCGCGGCGAGCGAGCGCGCCTCGGCATCCGGCGCGCGGCGCGGCGCTACGAGGCGCAGGTCGGCGAAGCCCATGGTCTTCATCGCGCGAGCGGCGGCGCCGATGTTGCCGGCATGGCTCGGCCGCGCGAGCACGACGCGGATGCGCTCGAGGATCGAGGGGCTCGGCATCGGCACATTCTGCACGAAGGGCGCGCCGGAAAAAAAAAGCGGAGCGCCGCCCCCGGCGCTCCGCACTTGCGCCCCACGGTGAACCCAACGTCTCACGGCGCCGTTCGTCGCCGGCGCTTCGATCGGTTGTTTCCGGCTGCCCGCCCGGCCGCCCCGCGGAGAGGGGCGCTGTGTCGTCCGGCGGACTATATCGTATTACGATATGTTGCTTTTATATATCGCACGCCGATACTCTGTCAACCGCGCCGAGGAGGGCGCGGGAATGCCGCCACTCACCACTTCCGAGTACGCGATGCTCGCCGCCTTCCGCTTCAAGCTGCGGCAGTTCCTGTCGTTCAGCGAGAAGGCGGCGGAAACCGTGGGGCTCACGCAGCAGCAATACCAGGCGCTCCTCGTGGTGCGCGCGCACCGCGGGCCGGGGCTCCTCACGATCAGCGAGCTCGCCCGGCAGATGCTCATCAAGCACCACAGCGCGGTCGGCATGGTGAACCGGCTGGAGGAGCTCGGCATGGTGCGCCGCGAGCCCGCCTCCGACGACCGGCGCAAGGTCGGCATCCGCCTCACCTCGAGCGGCATGAAGGTGTTCGGCCGCCTCGCCTCGATCCATCGCGGGGAGCTGCGCCGCATCGGGCGCGACCTGAGCCGCTTCATCGGCTACTTCGCGCGCGCGACCGGCGAGCAGCCCCTCGGCGAGGCGCCTGCCGAGAACCGGAGTCGGCGCGCGCGTTCATAGTAGAATCGCTCGCTCTCCGCGGCGCCCGCCGCGCGCCATCCGCTCTTTCCCATGCATCCCATGCTCAACACGGCCGTGAAGGCCGCGCGCAAGGCCGGCGCGATCATCGTCCGCGCCTCCTACGACGTCGAAAAGCTCACCGTCCGCGCCAAGCGCAAGAACGATTTCGTCTCGGAGGTCGACAATGCCGCCGAGGATGCGATCCTCGCGATCCTGCGCGAGGCCTACCCCGATCACGGCGTGCTCGCCGAGGAAAGCGGGGCGCGCGACGCCAAGGCCGACTACGTATGGATCGTCGACCCGCTCGACGGCACCACCAACTTCCTGCACGGCGTGCCGCAGTACTGCGTCTCGATCGCGCTCGCGCACCGCGGACAGCTGCAGCAGGCGGTGGTGTTCGACCCGAACCGAAACGAGCTCTTCACGGCGACGCGCGGGGCGGGCGCGTTCGTGAACGATCGGCGCATCCGCGTGAGCCGTACGGACAAGCTCGAGGGCGCGCTCATCGGGACCGGCTTCCCGTTCAAGGAGGTCGGCCACGTCGACGAGTACCTGCGCATGCTGCGCAACATGATGGTGGTGGCCGCGGGCGTACGCCGCCCCGGCGCCGCCGCACTCGACCTCGCATGGGTCGCCGCCGGGCGCACCGACGCATTCTGGGAGCTCGGCCTTTCGCCGTGGGACATGGCGGCGGGTGCGCTCCTCGTGCGCGAAGCGGGGGGCCTGGTGGGCGATCTCGCCGGCGACGATGCGTTCCTCGAGAACGGCCGCATCGTCGCGGCCAACGGGAAGATCTTCGGCGCGATGCTGAAGGCGCTCAACGCGCCGGCGGCGTAGGCCGCGCTTATTCCCGCGCGACGAGCATCGTCACGAGGACCGAGGAATCCTCGAGCGCGTGCAGCCCGTGGCGCTCGCCGCTCGCGAGGTAGATCATCGTGCCGGCGGACAGGACCTCCTCGCGCCCCGGCATCGTCACCTGCACGCGGCCGCGCAGGCACTGGATCGTGATGAGGCTCGCGTGCTCGTGCTCGGGAAGCTGCTTGCCCTGTTCCATCACCAGGCGGAAGACCTCGAAGTGCTCGTCGCGGATCAACGCGACGGAGCCCGGCGGCTCCTCGCCGCCATCCTTCGGGTAGAGCTCGATGCGCTCGCCGGGGGCGGCGTGGTGGATGGCCATGGTCGTTCCCGCGAAGGTCCCTCTTTTGGACAGGCGGCCGCGATTTCGTTCCGGCCTACCAGTAGCCCTCGGTGGCAAGCTGGCCGGGCAACCCACGGCGGCCGGCCTCGAGCCGGCGTTCCCGCAACCATGCGCGCGTCTCGCGGATCATGTCGGGATTGCCGCACAGCAGGACGCGCGATGACGTCGGCTCGATGCGCGTTGCGGTCACCGACTCGAGCGTGCCCTCGCGAAGCAACGCGCCGATGCGCGTGCCGAAGGCACCGGGAACGTGCTCCCTCGTCACCACGGGAACGAAGCGCAGCCGGGCGCGCTCGGCGCCGGAATGGCGCGACATCGCATGCTCGAGGTCGGCGCTCGCGAGCTCCACCTCGCGGCGCACGCTGTGCACGACGATCACGCGCTCGTGGCGCTTCCAGGTCGAAGGATCGGCGGCGATCGAGACGAAGGGCGCGATGCCGGTGCCGGTCGCGAGGAGCCATAGCACTCCGCCCGGCGCGACCTGTGCGAGCGTGAGAAAGCCGAAGCTGCGCCGGTCGAGCCGGATCTCGTCCCCCGCGCGCAGCCGCTCGAAGCGCCGGTTGAAAGCGCCGTCGGGCACCCGCGTGAACCGGAAGGAGAGCCGATCCGCATCGGCGGGCGATGCGATCGAATACGGGCGCCACACGATGTCCTCGCCGGGCCCGACACCGAGGCGTGCGTAGTGGCCGGGCGTGAAGCGGAAGCCCTCGGGCCGTGTCGTGTCGAACGCGACCAGCGAGGCGCCGCGCCCTTCGACCCGCGTGATCCGCTCGCAGGTGTGGGAGGGGATCGCGGCGCCCTTCGCGACCGGCGGCGCGCCATGCGAGAGGTCGTTCATCGCGCCTTCGTCGCGGCCGCGTGGCGCGCCGGCGGCACGAACCTGAGCACCTTCGCGAGCTTGCGCTCGTGCACCAGGAGATCGGCGAGCGTGTGCCGGTCGAGCACGCCGAAGAACGACTCGAGCGCCTCGCCGAGGATGCCGCGCAGCGCGCACGCCGCCTCGATGCGGCACGAGGAATCGGCCTCGAAGCATTCGACGAGCCGCCGTTCCTCGCTGCCGCGCACGAGCTCGCCGAGGTTGATGCCCGCGGGCGTGCGCGCGAGGCGCATGCCGCCGCCCTTGCCGCGCAGGGTCTCCACGTAGCCGTGCCTCGCCAGGTGATGCACCACCTTCATCAGGTGGTTGGCGGAAATGCCGTAGACGGCCGCGATGTCCGAGACGGTGGCAAGGCGGCCCTCGCGTACGCCGAGGTAGATGAGGACGCGCAGCGAGTAATCGGAGAAGGTGGTGAGGCGCATCGGTCCCGCGGCCGTCGAAGCCGTTTAAAGATGTATCTCGGATATTGATTATGCGGCCGCGCCGCGCTGGATTCAAGCCGCATAACATGCAACCTCGCGCCGCGGCGAGCCGGCTCTTCTTCCCGCAGGCCGCGGCGTACGCGCTGCTGGTCCTCCCCGCGTCGGTGCTGCCGATGCCGGGGATCGCGCCCGTCCTGCCCGGGCTCGCCTTGCCCGCGAGCCATGCGCACGGGATGCTCTTCGGCTTCGCCGCTCGCGAGCGCCCGCGCGTCGCGCCGCGTGAATGATGCGGGAGGCGCGCGTCGCGCTCCCTTAGAATAGGGGCGATGAACGCGCCGGCCGTGAGCCATTCCTCCGCGCAGCCGAAGGCTGCCCACACCCCGATGATGCAGCAGTACCTGGCGCTGAAGAGCCAGCACCCGGACGTGCTGCTCTTCTATCGCATGGGCGATTTCTACGAGCTCTTCCACGCGGATGCCGAGCGCGCCGCGAAGCTCCTCGACATCACGCTCACCACGCGCGGGCAATCGGCGGGCGAGCCGGTCCGCATGGCGGGCGTTCCCTACCACGCGGTCGAGCAATACCTCGCCAAGCTGGTGAAGATGGGCGAGTCGGTCGCGATCTGCGAGCAGGTGGGCGATCCCGCGACGAGCAAGGGGCCGGTCGAGCGCAAGGTCACGCGCATCGTCACGCCCGGCACGCTCACCGATTCCTCGCTCCTCGCGCCGACGCGCGAGAGCTTCCTCGCCGCCGTGACACTCGCGGGCACGGTCGCGGGGCTCGCGTGGATCTCGCTCGCGAGCGGCGAGCTGCGCATCGCCGAGGTTCCCGCCGAACGCCTCGGCGCCGAGCTCGAGCGGCTGCAGCCGGCGGAGCTCCTCTGCGCGACCGAGGCCTCGATGCCGCCACGGCCGGGGATGGCGGTGAAGCGCCTCGACCCCTGGCAATTCGATGCCGCGGCCGCTCGCCGCGATCTCGCGCGGCAGTTCGGCACCGCGGACCTCGCGGGATACGGCTGCGAAGGAATGGACGCCGCCATCGGCGCGGCCGGGGCGCTCCTCGCCTATTGCCGGCACACCCAGCGGTCGGCGCTCCCGCACGTCACGGGACTGCGCGTCGAGCGCGAGAGCGAGCTCGTCGCGATGGATGCGCCGACGCGCAGGAACCTCGAGATCACCGAGACGCTCGGCGGCGCGGAATCGCCGACGCTCTTCTCGCTCCTCGAGCGCACCGCGACGACGATGGGCGCGCGCCGGCTGCGGCACTGGCTGCATCATCCGTTGCGCGATTCGCGGATTCCCCGGTCGCGGCACGATGCGATCGCGGCGCTCCTCGACGCCGCCTCGCCCTTGCGCTATCCCCGTGTGGCGCAGCTCCTCTCGTCCTGGTGCGACGTGGAGCGCATCACCGCGCGCATCGCGCTCGGGAGCGCCCGGCCGCGCGACCTCGCCGGATTGCGTGAAACGCTCGCCGCGCTTCCCGCGCTGCACGAGGCCCTGCAGGCAAGCGCGCACCCGGCGCTGGAAGCCCTCGCCCCCGCGCTCGCCCCGGCCGACGAGGCGCTCGGCGAGCTCGCACGCACGCTCGCCGACGAGCCCCCGGCGCTGGTCCGCGACGGCGGCGTGATCCGCACGGGGCGCGACGCGGAGCTCGACGAGCTGCGCGCGATCCAGGAGGACTCGAGCGCCTTCCTGCTCGACATGGAAAGGCGCGAGCGCAGCCGCACCGGCATCGCGAACCTCCGCGTCGAGTACAACCGCGTGCACGGCTTCTACATCGAGGTGACGCAGGGCCAGCTCGACAAGGTGCCGGTGGAATACAAGCGGCGCCAGACGATGAAGAACGCGGAGCGCTTCATCACGCCCGAGCTCAAGGCCTTCGAGGACAAGGCGCTCGCCGCGGGCGAGCGGGCGGCGGCCAGGGAAAAGGCGCTCTACGAGGAGCTCCTCGAGGCGTTGAACCGCCACATCGCGCGGTTGCGGGCGATCGCCGATGCCGCCGCCGAGCTCGACGCGCTCGCCTCGCTCGCCGCATCGGCCGAGGTGCTCGACCTCGCGCGGCCGCAGTTCACGACCGAGGAGCGCATCGACATCGCCGAGGGTCGGCACCTCGTGGTGGAGAGCCAGGTCGAGCACTTCATCCCCAACGACACGAGCCTCGCGCGCTCGCGCCAGCTGCTGCTCGTCACCGGGCCGAACATGGGCGGCAAGAGCACCTACATGCGGCAGGTCGCGCAGATCGCGCTCCTCGCCTGCTGCGGCTCGTACGTGCCGGCGAGATCCGCGTGCCTGGGCCCGATCGACCGGATCTTCACGCGCATCGGCGCCTCCGACGACCTCGCCGGCGGGCGCTCGACTTTCATGGTCGAGATGACGGAAGCCGCGGCGATCCTCAACAACGCGACGCCGCGAAGCCTGGTGCTGGTGGACGAGATCGGCCGCGGCACCTCCACCTTCGACGGGCTCGCCCTCGCCTACGCGATCGCGCGCCACCTCGCCGAAAGCGTGCGCTGCTACACGCTCTTCGCGACGCACTACTTCGAGCTCACGCAGCTCGCCGGGGAGCTCGCCAACGTCGCGAACGTGCACCTGGATGCGATCGAGCACAAGGACCGCATCGTGTTCCTGCATCGCCTCGAAGCGGGCCCCGCGGATCGCTCGTACGGCATCCACGTGGCGCATCTCGCGGGCATCCCGAAGGACGTGGTGCGCGCCGCCCGCCGCCACCTCGCCGAGCTCGAGCGCCAGCTGCGCCCCGCATCCTCGCAACCGGACCTCTTCGCCGCACCGCTGGAAAGCGCCGCGCCGCCGGCGCACCCCGCGCTCGACGCGCTCGCCGCGATCGAGCCCGACACGATGTCGCCGCGCGAGGCGCTGGAGGCGCTCTACCGCCTGAAGAAGCTCGCCGATGAATAGCGCGCGCGCGTTCGTGATCTTCGCGCTCCTCGCGGTCGGGGGCTGCGCGGCGCCTCCGGCGGCGCTCGGCCCCGGTGCCTTCCGCTTCGCGGTGATGGGCGACACTCCCTACAGCGCGCGCGAGGAGAAGGCGTTCGTCGCGATGCTCGCGCGCCTCGACCGCGAGCCGATCGCCTTCGCGATCCACGTGGGCGACATCAAGGCGGGCGGCAACTCGCCGTGCACCGACTCGCTCTACCTCGAGCGCAAGGCGGACTTCGAGCGCTCGCGCCACCCGATCGTGCTCACCCCGGGCGACAACGACTGGACCGATTGCCGCCGCAAGAGCAACGGCGCGATGGATCCCATCGAGCGCCTCGCTCGCCTGCGCGAGATCTTCTTCGCCACGCCGGCCGCGCTCGGCCACGAGCCGCTCGCGCTGCGCGCGCAATCGCGATGCATCGCGCCGGTGCTCCCGCAGTGCGGCTGCGCGGCGCATCCGGAGAACCGGCTGTGGACCTACGGCCGCGTCACGTTCGTGACGCTGAACGTCCCGGGCAGCGAGGACAACGTGGGCTACGACGCGCGGAACGACCGCGAGGCGCTGTGCCGCGAGGAGGCGGACCGCCAATGGCTCGACCAGGCGGTGCACGAGGTCGAGTCCTCGAAAGGGCTCGCGCTCGTGATCGCGATCCAGGCCGATCCCTGGGCGACCGGCAAGGACGTGTACCGGGGGCTCGTGAGCGAGATCGGCGACGTCGGCAAGCGGCTCGGCCGCCCCGTGCTGTTCGTGCACGGCGACACGCATACCTACCGGCTCGACTGGCCGTTCCACGATTCCGACGGCACGCCCATCGACAACATCACGCGCCTGGAAACCTACGGCAGCCCGCTGGTGGGATGGATCGACGTCACGGTCGATCCCTCGGACCCGCGGCTATTCAGGATCGATCCGCACCTGGAAGCGATCGCGCGCTGAGCACGACCTCAGTGCGCCTGGACGCCGGATTCGCCGTGCGGATGTCCATGCGAGAGCTCGTCCGGCGTGGCCGCCCGCACGTGCTTCACCGAGCAGCGGAACCAGAGGCGCTCGCCGGCGAGCGGATGGTTGGCGTCGACCACGACCGAATCGGGCGTGATGTCGGTGACGGTGTAGACCTGCGCCTCGTCCTCGCGCTCGCCCGGCACGCCTTCGAAGCGCATTCCGATCTCGAGCGCGTCCGGGAAGCGATCGCGCGGCTCGACGCGCAGCAGCTCCGCGTCGTACTCGCCGAACGCATCCTCGGGCTCGAGCGTGACGCTCATCTGCTCGCCCGGGAGCTTCCCGGCGAGCGCCGCCTCCACCTTCGGGAAGATGCCGCCGTAGCCGCCGTGGAGGTATTCCATCTCGGCCCCCTCTTCCTCGAGGGGCTCGCCGTCGGCGTCGCGCAGCTCGTAGGCGAGCCGCACCACGGTGCCGGGATCAATTCGCATGCGCCGCCTTCTTCAGCTCGCGGCAGACCTTGAGCACCTCGTCGACATGGGCGCGCGGGTTCACGTCCTGCAGGATGTGGCGCACGACGCCCTTCTTGTCGATCACGAACGTGGAGCGCAGGAGCACCGAGCGCGGATGGCCGTCCACGATCTTCTCCTGGATCACGTGGTAGAGCTTGCACACCTCCGCCTCGGTGTCGGCCAGCAGGTTCACGGTAAGGCCGTGCTCGTCGCGGAACGCCTGGTGCGAGAGCACGTCGTCGCGCGAGACGCCGAATACGATGGTGTCGAGCCGGATGAACTCGTCCTCCCGATCGCTGAAGCCGATCGCCTGGATGGTGCAGCCGGGAGTCCCGTCCTTGGGATAGAAATACAGGACGACGTTCTTCTTGCCCCGGTAGCTGGAGAGATCCATCATCTCCAGGTTCGCGTCCGGAAGCGTGAATGACGGTGCTGGCTGGCCAACCTGTAGCATGGCACCCGCTATCTCGAAGTTCGAATCGATTCTAGCCGATTTTGATGCCGCGCAAGCCCCCGGGTTCGCTCGATGTCGAGCGCTTCATGCGCCGCCACTGGCAGCGCGAGCCGCTGCTCGTGCGCGGCGCGTTTCCCGCCTTCGTCGACCCGCTCTCGCCCGCGCAGGTGCTCGCGCTCGCGCGCTCGACCGAGGCCGTCTCGCGCCTCGTCGAACGCCGCGCGCACGCGTGGAACGTGGAGCACGGACCGTTCCCCGCCGCGCGCTTGCGGCGCCTCGCCAGGCGCGACTGGACCGTGCTGGTGCAGGACACCAACCATTTCTCGGCGCGCGCCGCGCGCCTGCTCGCGCGCTTCGACTTCATCCCGCACGCGCGCATCGACGACGTGATGGTGAGCTACGCCGTGCCGGGCGGCGGCGTCGGACCGCACGTGGACTCCTACGACGTCTTCCTCCTGCAGGGACGCGGGCGCCGGCGTTGGCGCATCTCGCGGCAGAAGGACCGGTCGTTCGTCCCCGGCCTCGACCTGAAGATCCTGCGGCGCTTCGCGCCCGAGCAGGAGTGGACGCTCGAAGCGGGCGACATGCTCTACCTGCCGCCGGGCATCGCGCACGACGGAATCGCCGAAACCGAGTGCCTCACCTGGTCGATCGGCTTCCGTGCCCCGTCCGATCGCGAGCTCGTGGCGGGATTCCTCGATTTCCTGCATGAGCGGCTCGATGCGCGCGGCGAGTATCGCGATCCGGGCAGCGCGCCGGCGCGCCACCCGGGCGCGATCCCATCCGCGCTCGAGGCGCACGCCGCCCGCGCGATCTCGCGTGTGCGCTGGAGCGCGGCCGAGGTTCGCGAGTTCGCGGGCCGCTTCCTGTCGGAACCGAAGGCGCACGTGTACTTCACGCCGCCGGCGCGCCCGCTTGCGGCCGCGCGCTTCGCGCGGCGCGCCGCCCGCCTCGGCCTCGCCCTCGATGCGCGCGCACGGCTGCTGTTTTCTGGCACGATGTTCTTCCTGAACGGCGAGCGGGTCGAGGTCCCGCCCGCGGCACGCGCGCTCGTGCGCCGCCTCGCGGACCTTCGATCGCTCGCGCCGCCGGTCCGCGCCGGCGGCGCGTTCTGGCAAACGATGCACGCGTGGTACCTGCAGGGCGCGCTCGCGGCGCGCACGGGAGAGGAAGAATGAGCGAGACGACGCCGGCCCCGAAGCCGGCCTACCGGCCGATCCTCGGCATCGCGGATTCGCTCGCGGCGATCGACGAGGTGATCGGCTGCGCGGTGCAGACCATCCGCATCTTCGACATCGACCTCGCGAACCGCGGATTCAATACCCCGCAGCGCACGGAGAAGCTGCGTGCGTTCCTCGTCGGCGGCCGCGCGCACCGCATCCTCGTCGCGCTGCACGACACCGACCTCCTCGAGCGCGAATGCCCGCGCCTCCTCACGCTGCTGCGGCAGTTCCCGATGTCGATCGAGATCCATCGCACGCTCGGGGAGGCGCGCAACGCGCGCGATCCGTTCGTGCTCGCCGACGATCACAGCGTATGGCACCAGCAGCATTTCCAGCAGCCGCGCGCGATTGTTGCGGTGCACTCGCCGGCCGACGCCCTGCCGATCGCGCAGCGCTTCGCCGAGATCTGGGACCTTTCCGAGCCCGCCGTTTCCGCGACCACGCTGGGCCTTTGAAGCGGGCGCGGGTTCCGTTACAATCGCGCCCGGCAATTCCTCCGGCCGGCGCGATTTTGACGCGGCGCAACACCCGCCCGGGGAAACCGCCGAGAATGTCGAGTCCCTCCCCCCACACAAGGAAGAGAACAATGAAACAGTACCTGATCGCTGCGGCGCTGGCGTTCGGCCTGGTCGCCTGCAGCAAAGAACCCGCTCCCGCTCCCACGCCCACCCCGAAAGCCGAGACGCCGGCTCCGACGCCTGCCCCCACCGAGGCGCCGAAGCCCTCCGAGGCGCCCGCAGCCGCACCCGCCCCGGATGCCGGCAAGTCCGGCGACTCCGCGAAGCCCGCGGAAGAGCCGAAGAAGGACGAAGCCAAGAAGATGTAGGCCTCGGCAAGACCGAACGGAGAAGCCGGCCCCGCGCCGGCTTTTTCGTTGGCGGGCGCTACAGCACGCGCCAGCCGAAGCCCTGGTCCTGGTCGGCGACGCCGATCCACGACGGCTCGCACCCGGCCGCCGCGGCGAGCGCCGCCACGGCGAGCGCGGGCGTGTTGTTCTGGCGCGAGAGGTGCGCCGCGATGAGATGCGTCAAGCGGCTGCGGTCGAGGCTCGCGACGAGGTGTCCCGCCGCCAGGTTGTCGAGGTGCCCGAAGCGGCCGGCGATGCGATGCTTGAGCGCGAAGGGATAGTCGCCGTTCATCAGCATCTCGAGGTCGTGGTTGCACTCGACCACGAGCGCGTGGCAGCCGGAGAGCTTCTCGTGCACGTGCGAGGTCGGAGTCCCGAGATCGGTGAGGACGCCCAGGCGCGAAGCGCCGTCCGAGAACACGTACTGCACCGGCTCGCGCGCATCGTGCGGCACGGGAAACGGCTCGACCGCCACGTCGCCGACCGCGAACGGCGTGTGCGGATCGATGAAGCGCACCAGCACCGCGGGGAAATCGGGCGGCAGCCAGTTCGAAGTGCCGCGCGTGAGGTAGACCGGGATCGCGTGACGCTTCGCGAAGCGCGCGACGCCGCCCATGTGGTCGTCGTGCTCGTGCGTCACGACGATGGCGTGGATGTCGCGCGGCGCGAGGCCCGCGCGCTCGAGCCGCTCCTTGGCGCCCGCGAGCGTGAATCCACAGTCCATCATCACGCGGGTCGTGCCGCACTCCACCACCAGCGCGTTGCCGGAGCTCCCGCTACCGAGCGAGCAGAACCTCATCGAGGGCTGATGTATCCCGGCGAAAGCGGGCTGTCCCGTCGTGTCGAGCGGCACCTCGTGTCCGCTCCGACACGGTTCTCGCCGCTCGCCATGTCTCGCGGCTTCCCTATTTGAGCTGCTCGTAGAGCACCGCCAGAATCTTCCTGCCGGTGGAGCTCGCGTCGAGCGCGCCGTTCGCGTCCTGCACCTTCACCTCCGAGGCGCTGGTCCCCGCGTCGCTCACGAGGATGCGGTATTGCGGCTTCGGCCCCTTCGGCGTGGGCCTCCAGAATGCGAGCTTGCTGAGGAAGCTCTCGTCCTTCGTGGGATCGACGTCCGGGTCGATGTAGCGCACGTAGAAGACGCCCTTCGAGCGGTCGCGGTCCTCCACCGTGAAGCCGGTGCGGTCGAGCGCGAGGCCCACGCGGCGCCAGGCGCGGTCGAAGCCGTCGTTGAGGACCAGGGGACCGGCGCCGGAATTCTCGAGCACCGCGTTGCGCGCCTCCGCCGCGGGCGCCTGCGCGAGCGCGGCGCGTCCGGCCGGAAGCTTCGCCTGCTGCGTCGCGACCTTGGCCGGCTCGCCGCCGAGCTTCACCATGATGCGCGAGAGCATCTCGGCCTCGGCCTCGGGATTGTCCGCCATCGGCTGCCATTTCGTCGCGATGCCGTCGCGGTCGACGTAGACCTCTTCCATGCCGCGGTGCGTCACGAAGACGTCGGTCGTACCGGGCTCGGCGCCTTTCTCGAGGCGCACGCGGTACTTGTCGCGGTAGGGCGTCGAGTAGACGTTGTCGAGCGCCTTGCCGATGGTGCGGCGGATGAAGTCCTGGGGGATCTTCGCGCGGTCCTCGTGCCACTCGGTCTCCATGATGCCGACCTCGGGGCTCTCGCGCGAGAGCGCGAAGCCGTTGTCGATCCAGAACTGGCGGATCGCGGTCCAGACCTTGTCGGGCTCGCCCTTCACCTCGAGCCAGCGCATGGTGCCGTCGCGCTCGAGCTTCACGCCGTGGATCGGCGGCAGCACCGTGGGCGCGGCGGGCGCCTCCGTCCCGTGCGCGCCCGACACTTGCCTGCTGTAGTCGGAGTAGCTGGTCTGCGCGTGCGGATCGGGGATCGAGTAGCGATCGTCCATCGTCGGCGCGGTGAGCTCCGGCGGCACTTCGAGCGGCTGGTCGGTGCGCGCCTGCGCTCCCTTGTAGTCGGGCTTGCTCGACCCGAACCAGGAGCAACCGGCCAGGGCGAGGGCGAGCACGGCGGGAATGAGGTAATGGCGCAGGTGCATCATGGGCTTTCGGTCCTTCAGGAGAGGCAGCCGGCCGCGCGAAGCGCGGCGGCGACGGTTTCGTGGTACTGCGGCGAGAGCGGCGTGAGCGGCAGGCGCAGGCCCTCGGCGATGCGCCCCATGCGATGCAGGGCCCATTTCACCGGGATCGGGTTGGTCTCGACGAAGAGGGTCCTGTGCAGCGGGAGCAGGCGGTTGTTGATCTCGATGGCGCGCGCGAAATCCCCGCCACGCGCGGCGACGATCATCTCGTGCATGGCACGCGGCGCGACGTTCGCCGTGACCGACACCACGCCGTTCGCGCCGAGCATGGTGTAGGCGAGCGCGGCGTCGTCGTTGCCGCTGAAGACCATGAAGCCCTTGGGCATGCGCGTCATGAGGTCGGTCACGCGCTCGATGTTCGAGGTCGATTCCTTGATGCCCACGACGCGCGGCAGCTGCGCGAGGCGCAACACCGTCTCGTTCGAGAGGTCCGCCACGGTGCGCGAGGGCACGTTGTAGAGGATCAACGGGATGTCGGCGGCCTCGGCGATCGCACGGAAATGGCGGTAGAGCCCTTCCTGCGTCGGCTTGTTGTAGTACGGCACCACCGAGAGCGCGTATGCGGCACCCGCCTTGGCCGCGAACCTGGTGAGCTCGATCGCCTCGCGCGTGGAGTTGCCTCCGGTGCCGGCGATCACCGGCACGCGCCCCGCGGCGTACTCGACCGCCTTCGCGATCAGCTCGCAGTGCTCCTCCACGTCCACGGTGGGCGATTCGCCCGTCGTGCCGACGATGCCGATGCCGTCCGTGCCTTCGGCGACGTGCCAGTCGATGAGCGACTCGAGCCCGCGCAGGTCCAGCGCGCCATCGGCGGTCATCGGGGTGACGATGGCGACGATACTTCCGGAAAGCATGCGGTTCGGTCGGGCTCGAAGAAGCGAAGATTTTACAGGACTATTCCCGGCGTGCGGCGATCCGCTGGATCGCGGCGGGACGCGGTTCGGTCACCACCCGGTCCTCGTAGGCCACCACGCGCAGCTTCCCGCGCACCGCATCGAGCAGCTCGCCGGGCTCGAGCAGGAAGGCCGGATTGGAAGGCTTGCCGAAGCGCTCGTTGCCGCGCGCGAACGTCTCGTAGAGCAGCATGCCCTGCGGCTCGAGCGAGTCGACGAGGATCGGCAGCAGCGGCCGGTGAAGGTAGTTGGTCACCACGATCGCCGCGAAGCGTCGCCCCTCGTAGGGCCACGCGCCCGATTCGAGGTCGGCCTCCGCCAAGCTCACCCCGGGCGGAGGATCGGCGAAGAGCGCGATGTCGCGATCCACCGCGTCCACTTCGAATCCCAGGCGCGCGAGGAGCCGGGCATGGCGCCCCGAGCCGCATGCGAGGTCGAGCACCGTGCCGCCGGGCTGGATCCAGTCCGTCCATTGGCGCACCCAGGCCGAGGGCGGGAGGTCGAAGGCGTGCGAAGCCATGGCGGATGCTAGCGTGCCGGGCCCGGGCGCGGAACCGCCGGCTTTCAGGACACCGCAACCATTCCGGCGTAGACTCCCCGGCCGCTCGCCCCATGGACCCCCGGGAGGATCGATGAACCGCAAGCGCACCGCCGTCGCCGCCGCAATCGCCCTCGCCCTCGCCGCCGTCGCGTTCGCCGCCTACGCGCAGCAACGCACGGTCACCCGCGTGGGAATCGTTGCCAAGCCCCGCTCCTATACCGGCCCCTGTCCCGCCACGCTCGAGTTCATCGCGACCATCCACGTGAGCCATCACCCCGTGCGCGTCGAGTACGAATGGGAGCGCAGCGACGGCGGCCGCGGGCGGCGCGAGACGATCGAGATCCGCTCCGCCGGCCAGGGCGTGACCGACAGCTGGACCCTCGGGCGCGGCGGCGAACGCCGCGTGGTCTGGGAGCGGCTGCACGTGCTCGCACCCACCGGCATCTCGTCGCCCGAAGCGCGCGTGCGCGTCGACTGCCGGCGCTGACGCGGCGCACGCTCGCGCTCAGGCGACCGCGAGCCAGCGATCGAGCCGCGCCGGATCGGCGAGGAGCGCCGCGCTCGCGCCGTCGTGCACGAGGCGCCCGCGCTCCATCACGAGCGCGCGCGGCGCGAGCGAGAGCGCGAAGCGCGGATGCTGCTCGACCAGCACGACGGCGATCGTGCCGGCGGCGACCAGGTCGCGCAGCACCGCCGCGAGCTCCTGCACCACGATCGGCGCGAGGCCTTCCATGGGCTCGTCGAGGAGGAGGAGCGCCGGATTGGTGACGAGCGCCCGCGCGATCGCGAGCATCTGCTGCTCGCCTCCGGAGAGTTGCGTCCCGCGATGGCGGCGGCGTTCGGCGAGCCGCGGAAAGAGCGCCTCCACGCGCGCGACGGTCCACGGGCCGGGCCGCGCGACGCAGCCCAGGTGCTCCTCCACGGTGAGCGAGCGCCACATGCCCCGCTCCTGCGGCACCCATCCGATTCCGGCCGTCGCACGCGCGTGCGCCGGCGAGCGCGAGAGGTCCGCGCCGCGCCAGCGGATCGCGCCGCGCTGCAGCCGCGTGAGCCCCAGGATCGTCGCGAGCAGCGTGCTCTTTCCCGCGCCGTTGCGGCCGAGGAGCGCGACGCTCTCGCCCTCGGCAAGCCGCATGCGCACCCCTTCCACGACGATCGACTCGCCGTAGCCCGACGCGACCTCCTCGAGCGCGAGGAGCTCATTCATGCTCGCGTCCCAGGTACACCGCGCGCACGCGCTCGTCGCGGCGGATCTCGTCGGGCGTGCCCTCGGCGAGGATGCGGCCGGCGGCGAGCACCGTGATGCGCTCGGCGAAGCGGAACACGAGCCCCATGTCGTGCTCGATGAAGAGCACGCTCACCGACGCGGGGAGCGCCGCGATCGCGGCCAGCACCGCGCCGCTTTCCGCGGCCGGGATGCCGGCGGCGGGCTCGTCGAGCAGCAGGATGCGCGGCCGGGTGGCGAGCGCGAGCGCGATCTCCACCAGACGCTGGCGGCCATAGGGAAGCGTCGCGCTGCGCCGGCCCGCGTCGTCGGCGAGGCGCAGGGAGGCGAGCAGCTCCATCGCTTCGTCCACCTCCTCGCGATAGCTCGCCACCGGGCGGCGCCAATGTGCCGCGCGTCCCGCGCGCTCGAGGATCGCGAGCGCCACCGATTCGAGCACCGTCAGCCCGCCGAAAAGCGTGTTGATCTGGAAAGTGCGGGCAAGGCCGCGCTTCACGCGCCGATCGGGGCCGAGGTGCGTGATGCGCTCCTCGCCGAGCCACACCTCGCCCCCGCTGGGCGCGAGCGCTCCGGTGAGGAGGTTCACGAGCGTGGTCTTGCCCGCGCCGTTCGGGCCGATGAGCGCCTGGCGGGCGCCGGCCGGGAGCGCGAGGCTCACGCCCGACAGCGCCTCGAGCGCGCCGAAGCGGCGCGTGAGTCCCTCGGTGCGAAGCACGGCCGTCATCGGCGCGGGGAGCGGCGGCGAATGCGCTCGAGCGCGCCGAGGATTCCGCCGCGCGCGAAGAAGACGAACGCGACCAGCAGCAGCCCGAGCCAGAACTGCCAGTACACCGGGTTCACGCCGGCGAGGTAGTCCTGCGCGAGCATGAAGACCGCCGGGCCCACGAGGGCGCCGTAAAGCCGCCCCGTGCCGCCCAGCACGAGCATGATCAGCACGTCGGCGGAGCGGCCGAAGCCGAGCGTGTCGAGTCCCACGAACTGCGTGGTCTGCGCGAGGAGCGCGCCCGCCACGCCCGCGATCGCGGCACCGAGCGTGAACGCGGCGACCAGGCGCCTTTCCACCGGCGCGCCGATCGCCGGCATGCGCGCGCGGTTCTCGCGCACCGCGCGCAGCGACAGGCCGAACGGCGAGGCGACCAGGCGCCGGGCGCCGGCGAAGATCGCGAACAGCACGACGAGGCTGTAGACGAAAGCGGTCCTGCCCTCGAGGTCGAACGCGAAGAGGCCGAGGAGCTTCGCCATCGTCACGCCCTGCAGCCCGTCGACGCCGCCGGTGAGGCCGGCCGCGCGGTTCGCCGCCTCGTAGAGCAGCAGGCCGATGCCGAGCGTCACCATGAGCCGCGCGAGGTCTTCCGCGCGCACGACGAGGAAGCTCACGACGCATCCGGCGAGGGCGGCGATCGCCGCGGCCGCCGCGAGCCCCGACACCGGCTCGCCCCAGCCGTGCGCGGCGAGCAGCCCCGCCGTGTACGCGCCGATGCCGAAGAAGGCGGCGTGACCCAGCGTGAGGATGCCGGCATAGCCCATCACGAGGTCGAGCGAGAGCGCGAAGAGCGCGGTGATGAACACCTGGCTCGCGAGCACGCGGTAGCCCGGGAAGAGGAAGTAGCTCGCGCCGGCGGCGAGCCAGACGGCGACCTCCGCGGCCTGCCAGCGCGCCGCCCGCAGCCCCGGCGCTTCGCTCACGCGCGCCTTCCGAGCAGCCCGGCCGGGAAGGCGAGCAGCAGGACGACCATCACCGCGTAGATCGCGAACGAGCCCAGCGCGGGCACGTAGTACTTCGCGGCGACGTCGCACACGCCGAGGATCATCGCCGCGGCGAGCGGGCCGGCGAGCGTACCGGCGCCGCCCACCACCACCACGAGGAGGAAGTACACCATGTACCGCAGCGGGAAGCTGGCGTCGAGCCCGAGCACGTCGATGCCGAGCGCGCCGCCCAGCCCGGCGAGGCCCGAGCCGAGCGCGAAGGCCGCCGTGAACACGCGGTCGACGTCGATGCCCAGGCCGCGCGCCGTCCGCTCGTCGTCCACCGCCGCGCGCACCTGGGCGCCGAAACGGGTGCGCCCGAGGAGCGCGACGAGCGCGAGCGTGAGCGCGGCCACCATGGCGAGCAGGAACAGGCGATACACGCCGAAGTCGGTGCCGGCGAAATGGAATTGCCCGCGCAGGAACGCAGGCAGCCGCACCGGTTGCTGCGACGCCCCGAAGATCCAGCTCGCCCCGGCCATCGCGACGAACGTGAGGCCGATCGAGAAGAGCACCTGGTCCAGGTGGCTCGCGCCGTAGAGCCGGCGATAGAGCAGCCGTTCGAGGATGGACCCGGCGAGCGCCATCGCGGCGAAGGCGATCGGCAGCGTGGCGAGGAACGGCACGCCCAGGCGCGACATGAGCACCACCGCCACGTATCCGCCCGCCATCGCGAACGCCCCGTGCGCGAGGTTCACGAAGTTCATGAGCCCCATCTGCACCGACAGGCCGACGCTCACGAGGAAAAGAAGGCTCCCGTAGGCGAGCCCGTCGAAGGCGACGCCGATCATGGCGCGGCGCCGGCTCGGCCGGATTCGGTTGCGGGAGTCATGGCGCCCGAGTTTAAATGACGGATTCCAGAACCGAAAACCGAAGTGCAGACTCTCCTCAACCTCCTCGCCAGCGTGGCGCTCCTCGTGTGGGGCACGCACATCGTGCGCAGCGCCGTGCTGCGCGTCTTCGGCGCGGACCTGCGCCGCATCCTCTCGCGGAGCATCGCGAGCCGCGGCACGGCGTTCCTCGCCGGCCTGGGCGTGACGAGCCTGGTGCAGTCCTCGAGTGCCACCGCGCTCATCGCGAGCTCGTTCGTCGCGCAGAACCTGATCGCGCTCCCGGCCGCGCTCGCGATCATGCTCGGCGCCGACGTCGGCACTTCGCTCATGGCGCAGGTCTTCTCGCTCGACCTGTCGTGGCTCTCGCCGCTGTTGATCCTCGTGGGGGTGATCTTCTACCTCACGCGGCGCGACAGCCGCGCCGGCCAGCTCGGGCGCGTGGCGATCGGGCTCGGCCTCATGCTGCTCGCGCTGCAGCTCGTCATGGCGGCGACGCGCCCGATCACCGAGGCGCACGGCGTGCGCGTGATCTTCGCGACGCTCTCGGGCGACGTGATGCTCGACATGCTGATCGGCGCGGCGTTCGTGATCGCCTCGTTCTCGAGCCTCGCGGTGGTGCTGCTGTGCGCGACGCTCGCCGCCTCGCACGTGGTCGCGGTGCCGGTGGCGCTCTCGCTCGTGCTCGGCGCGAACCTCGGCAGCGGCCTCCTCGCGCTCCTCGTGAACGCGCGCACCTCGGGAGGCGGGCGCCGCGTCGCCTTCGGGAACCTCGTCTTCAAGGTCGTGGGCTGCCTCGGCTTCGCGGTCGCGCTCCCCTGGCTGCAGCCGCTCATCGCGCGCCTCGACCCGGACCTGCGGCGCCAGGTGCTCGATTTCCACGTGCTCTTCAACGTCGCGATCACGCTCGCCTTCATCGGGCTCACCGAGTTCACCGCGCGGCTCGTGGAGCGCTGGGTGCCCGCCGCGAAGGACGGGCCCGCGCATACCGAGCCGCGCTTCCTCGACAACGCCGCGATCGGCACGCCGGGCCTCGCCCTCGCCAACGCGGCGCGCGAGACGCTGCGCATCGGCGACACCATCGAGCAGATGCTCAACGGCATGATCGAGGTGATCCGCACCAACGACGCCTCGCGCGTGAACGAGATCATCCGCCTCGACGACGACGTCGACCGCCTCTACACCGCGGTGAAGCTCTACCTCACCCAGATCACGCGCGAGCAGCTCGACGACCGCGACAGCCGCCGCTGGCAGGAGATCATCCAGCTCACCATCAACCTCGAGCACGTGGGCGACATCCTCGAGCACATCCTGCTCGACCTGCGCGACAAGAAGATCGCGCACAAGCTCTCCTTCTCCGAGGCGGGCATGAAGGAGATCCTCGCGATGCACGAGCGGCTGGTGGCGAACCTGCGCCTCGGGCTCTCGGTCTTCCTCAACAGCGACGTGGCGATGGCGCAGCAGCTCCTCGCCGAGAAGGAGCGCTTCCGCGACCTCGAGCGCGCCTACCACGAGACGCACCTCGACCGCCTCGCGGGCCAGTCGACGGCCTCGATCGAGACCAGCTCGCTGCACCTGGACATCATCAGCGACATGCGCCGCATCAACTCCTTCTTCTGCTCCACCGCCTACCCGATCCTCGAGCAGGCGGGGAAGCTGCGCAGCAGCCGCCTCCTCAGCGGCAGCACCGGTGCCTATCCCGCGCGGCCGGACCTCGCCCCGGGCAAGGCGCGCGAGGCCGGAAACTGACGTTCTGGAGCGCGGCACCGCGTTTCATGGAATAGTGGCGCGCTTCGCGTGTTCGCTTACGGGCCGCGGGGAGCGGCCGAGAGCCGCCTTGCCGGGGAGAAGGCGCCGATGCCGCGACCAACACAGCAGATCCGGTTCTGCAGGAGCCGCGACGGCACGCGCATCGCCTATGCGACGTGCGGCGAAGGCCCGCCGCTGGTACGCGCCGGCCATACCTTCTCGCACCTCGAGCTGGAATGGGACTGCCTCGCGTGGCGTCACTGGCTCGAGCTCTTCACGCGCGCGCACACGCTGGTGCGCTACGACATGCGCGGCACCGGCCTTTCCGACCGGCATTGCGAGGAGTTCACGTTCGAGCGCTACGCCGAGGACCTCGCCGCGGTGGTCGAGGCCGCCGCGTTCGACCGCTTCGACATGGTGGGCATCACGGGCGGGTCCGACGTCGCGGTGGTGCACGCCGCGCGCCATCCCGAGCGCGTGCAGCGGCTGCTCCTGTACGCCGGGCATACGGCCGGCCGCCTCGCACGGAGCCTCGCGCCCGAGCAGCGCGAGGAGACCGAGCTTCTGCTCAAGCTGATCGAGGTCGGATGGGGCCAGGACAATCCACTCTTCCGGCAGCTCTTCACCTACCAGTTCATGCCCGACGCGCCGCCCGGGCATTTGCGCTCGCTGAACGAGCTGATGCGGCACTCGGCCTCGTCCTCGGCGGCCGCGCGGCTGCTGCGCGGCATCTTCAACAGCAGGCTGGGCGAGGATCCGAGCCGCGTGCGTTGCCCCACGCTCGTGCTGCACGCGCGCCAGGACCTGCGCATCCCGTTCGACGAAGGCCGGGCGCTCGCCGCGCTGATCCCGGGCGCGCGCTTCCTGCCGATCGACAGCCGCAACAACATGCTGCTCGAAGCCGAGCCGGGCTGGACCGTCTTCGCGCAGGCGTTCGAGGAGTTCCTCGCGCCGGCGCCCGCGGCCTCGCGCGCGGGCTCCATCGACGGGCTCACGCCGCGCGAAAGCTCGGTACTCGAGGCGCTCGCGCAAGGGCTCGACACCGAGGCGATGGCGATCCGGCTCGGGATGAGCGAGAAGACGCTGCGCAACCACCTCTCCACGATCTACGGAAAGCTCGGCGTCTCCAACCGTTCCCAGGCGATCGTCCACGCGCGCGAGCGTGGCTACGGCCGCGAGGCGAAGGCGGGAAGCGACGAGCGCTAGCTTCCGCATGTCCCGGGATGTCCCGGATCGTGTCCCGGATGCGAAACGGGACGTTTGCCTCAAGACGCCCGATCGGCCGGCGACGACGATGGGCTCACCGAAACGCGCGTCGCGCTTCGGACCACCCATCCAGGAGGCATCATGAACACGGCTTTCGGCAACCTCTCGAAGTCGCTCGCGGCCTGCGCGGCCGCGCTCTCCCTCTCCCCCGTCGCGGCGCACGCCGACCCATCGGTCGCCGCGCACGAGGCATCCTTCCCGCCGCGCAGCATCACCATCGTCGTCCCCTTCCCGCCCGGCGGCAGCACCGACGTGATCTCGCGGCTCATCGCGCCGCACCTCTCGCAGTCGCTCGGCGTCCCGGTGATCGTCGAGACGCAGCCGGGCGCGAGCGGCATGGTGGGCGCCGCGACGGTGGCGAAAGCGAAGCCGGACGGCTCCGTGATCCTCATGGTGACCCCGCCGATCCTCTCCTCCAACCAATGGCTCTACAAGAAGATGCCGTACGACCCGGAGAAGGATTTCGTGCCGATCACCGACGCGGCGGGCACCGACAACCTCATCGTCGTGCCGGCCTCGAGCCCGGTGCACAGCCTCGCGGAGCTGGTCGCGCTCGCGCGCTCGCAGCCGGGAACGCTGAGCTACGCCTCGGGCGGCAGCGGAACCTCCCACCATCTCTGCGCCGAGCAGCTCAAGAAGGAAGCGGGCATCGACATGGTCCATGTCCCATACAAGGGCGTGGGTCCGGCGCAGGTCGATCTCCTCGCCGGGCGCGTGAGCATGATGTGCGACAACCTCTCCAACGTGATCCGCCACGTGCGGGCCGGACGGCTGCGCGCCATCGCGACCGCGGCACGCTCGCGCAGCGCGCTCGCTCCGGACGTGCCGACCACCGCGGAGCAGGGATATCCCGATCTCCTCGCGTCGGTATGGTTCGGTTACGCAGCCCCCGTGGGCACGCCCGAAGGAATCACCCATCGGCTGCAGCGCGAAATCGCGGCGGCGCTGCACGACCAGGCCGTGAGCGAGCGCATCGCCGGGCTCGGACTGGTGGTCGTCGCCGATACGCCCGAGCAATTCGGCAAGTTCATCCATTCGGAGACGCTGCGCTACCGGCACCTGGTGGAGCTCTCCGGCGCGAAGGCGGACTGACCATGAACGACATCGATCGCAATCCCGCGCTCGCGCGCACCCAGATGCTCGCGCTCGTGAGCGGCTTCCACGTGTCGCGCGCGCTCTTCGTCGCCGCGCGGCTCCAGCTCGCGGACCATCTCGCGCAGGGCCCGAAAGCTTGTCCCGAGCTCGCCGCCGCCACCGGCAGCGACGCCTTCGCGCTGCTGCGCATCCTGCGGCTCCTCGCCGCGGCGGGCGTGGTGGCGCTCGACGAGGCGGACCGTGCGTCGCTCACGCCGCTCGGCGAGACCCTGCGCAGCGACCACCCGCAGTCGCTGCGAGGGTGGGTGATCGGCCAGGTCGGCGACTATCCGTACCGCGCCTGGGGCGACGTGATGCACGGCGTCCGTACTGGCGAGCTCGCCTTCGACCACGCATTCGGCACCGACGTATGGAGCTACCGCGCCGCGCACCCGGATGCGGCGCGCGATTTCGACGACTCGATGGTGAGCTACGTCGCCGCTTCCAACGAATCGGTGATCGGGAGCGGCGCTTTCGCGCAGGCCGGCCGGATCGTCGACGTGGGCGGCGGCGAGGGGGCGCTGCTCCTCGCGATCCTCGCCGCGCATCCGAAGGCCCTGGGCACGGTGTTCGAGCGGCCCCATGTCGCGCAGAAGGCGCAACGGCGCATCGCGGCATCTCCATTCGCATCGCGCTGCTCCGTGCTGGAGGGCGACGCGTTCGAGGGCGTACCCGGCGGCGCCGATACCTACCTCCTCTCCCGCGTGATCCACGACTGGGACGACGCACGCGCCGCTGCCCTGCTCGGCAACTGCCGGCGCGCGATGGCGCCGGGCGCGCGGCTGCTGCTGGTCGAGCGCGTCCTGCCCGAGCGCATCCGGGCCGGCGTCGACGCGCAGCTCGTCGCGGCTTCCGACCTGCAGATGATGGTCATGAACGGCGGACGCGAGCGCACGGAGCGCGAATACCGTGCGCTGCTCGAGGCGACCGGCTTCCGCTTCGTGCGCCGCATCCCTACCGGCAGCGTGACCGAGGTGCTCGAGGGCGAAGCCTGGTGAGCTAAGGCGAGGCGGGATGGCCGGAATCTTTCCGGCCGTCCCGCAGTCGAAACGGGCGCCCACCCCGGAGCGCGCGATGAACGACACCTCCCGCCCATTGCAGGAACAGGCCTCGGTCCTCGAGGAGATCCGCGCTTCCGACACCACCAAGGTCAAGGTGGCGGTCTGCGACGTCGACGGCATCCTGCGCGGCAAGTACATGCACCGCGACAAGTTCTTCTCGGCCGTGGAGTCGGGCTTCGGCTTCTGCGACGTCGTGTTCGGCTGGGACATGGAGGACCAGCCCTACGACAACACCTGCATGACCGGCTGGCACCACGGGTTCCCCGACGCGATGGTGCGCCTGGACCTCGCCACCGCGCGCCACGTGCCGTGGGAAGGCGGCGTGCCGTTCTTCCTCGGCAACTTCGTGAAGCCCGACGGGAGCCCCTATCCGCTCTGCCCGCGGCAAGTGCTCAAGCGCGTGCTCAAGCGCGCGGAGAAGATGGGCTTCCAGGCGATGTGCGGCGTCGAGTTCGAGTTCTTCAACTTCGCCGAGACCTCGCAGAGCTGGGCGGCGAAGAAGGGCGTCGATCCCACGCCGATCACGAGCGGCATGTGCGGCTACTCGCTCCTGCGCGCGAGCCAGAACCGCGAGTACTTCAACGCGCTGATGGACGAGCTCGCGCGCTTCCGCGTGCCGATCGAGGGGCTGCACACCGAGACCGGGCCGGGCGTGTACGAGGCCGCGCTCCTCTTCTCCGACGCGCTCGAGGCGGCCGATCGCGGCGTGCTCTTCAAGATGGCCGCCAAGGAGATCGGCGCGCGCTTCGGCATCATGCCGTCGTTCATGGCGAAGTGGAGCCCGAAGTATCCCGGATGCTCGGGGCACGTCCACCAGAGCCTCACCGACGGCAAGAAGAACCTCTTCTTCGATCCCAAGGGCCGCTACGGCGGCATGTCGAAGGCCTTCGAGAGCTACCTCGCCGGCCAGGTCGCCTACCTCATGGAATTCGGACCGATGTTCTGGCCCACCATCAATTCGTACAAGCGCCTGGTCGACGGCTTCTGGGCGCCGGTGAAGCCCACCTGGGGCGTGGACAACCGCACCGCCTCGTTCCGCGTGCTGCCCGGCTCGCCCAAGTCGACGCGCCTGGAGACGCGCTGTCCCGGTGCCGACATGAACCCGTACCTCGCCATCGCCGCCACGCTCGCCGCCGGGCTCGAAGGCGTGGAGCGGGGAATGAAGCTCTCGTCCAGGCCGATCGCCGGCGACAACAAGGGCGGCGAGGGCGTGGTGCGTGCGCCGCGCACGCTCATCGAGACGACGCGCGTCTTCCACGCCTCGAAGCTCGCACGCGAGTGGTTCGGCGCCGATTTCGTCGACCACTTCGCCGCCACGCGCGAGTGGGAATGGCGGCGCTGGCTGGACGCCGTCACCGACTGGGAATTGAAGCGCTACTTCGAGCTCGTGTGACGTGGCCGTGGAGATCGCGCAGTTCTCGTTCCCCACCGAGATCCACTTCGGCGCCGGCGCGCGGCGGCGTGCGGGGCCGAGCCTCCTCGCGCGCGGGCTGAAGCGCCCGCTCCTCGTCACCGACCGCGGCTTGCGCGCGCTGCCGATCCTCTCCGACTTCGTCGCGTCGCTCGGCGGCCTCGAGGCGGGCGTGTATTCGGGCGTGCACGGCAATCCGGTGCCGGGACAGGTCGAACGCGGCGTGGCGGCCTTTCGCGAGCATCGCGCCGATTGCGTGATCGGCTTCGGCGGCGGCGCGGCGCTCGACGTCGCGAAGGCCGTGGCGCTCCTCGCCGTGCACGAGGGATCGATCCTCGAATACGCCTGGGACCACCCGCGCGTGCGCCCGATCGAGCGGCCGCTGCCCTGGCTCGTCGCGCTGCCGACGACGAGCGGTACCGGGAGCGAGGTCGGGCGCTCGGCGGTCATCTCGGAGGAATCGAGCGGCGTGAAGCGCATCGTGTTCTCGTCCGCGCTCCTCGCGCGCGCCGTGTTCGCCGATCCGGAGCTCACGCTCGACCTGCCGGCGAGCGTCACCGCGGCCACGGGCATGGACGCGCTCACGCACAACGTCGAGAGCTACCTCTCGCCCGCGTTCCATCCGATCTGCGACGGCATCGCGCTCGAGGGCGCGCGCATCGCGGCGCGCTCGCTCGAGCGCGCGGTGGCGCGCCCCGGGGACCTCGCCGCGCGCGCCGACATGATGATGGCTTCGCTCATGGGCGCGATCGCCTTCCAGAAGGACCTCGGCGCCGTGCACTCGTGCGCCCACGCGCTCGGCACCGTGGTGGACATGCACCACGGCCTCGCGAACGGGATCATGATCGACCACGTCATGCGCTTCAACGCCGCGGCGGCGGAGGCGAGGATGGCGGAGCTCGCGCGCGTGTGCCGCGCGGGCGCGAGCGCCGACGACTTCGTGGGCTGGCTCACGCGGCTGAAGGCGCGCATCGGCATTCCGGCGCGTCTCGGCGCAAGCGGCGTCTCTGCCGCGCACCTGCCGCGCCTGGTGGAGGTCGCCCTGGGCGACACCTGCCATCGCACCAACCCGCGCCCGTGCTCGGCGGCCGATTTCGAGCGCATCTTCACCGCCGCCCTCTAGCGCGATACAGTGCCGTCATGGAACCCCTGCGCATCGGCGTCTCCGGCCGCCTGCTCTATCCGGATCCCGGCCGTTCCTTCCTGCCGACCAAGTCGGTCCAGTACCTGGAGCAGTCGGTCGCCAACTGGCTCATGTCCGGCGAGGTCCTCGCCTTCATGGTGCCGGCGATGAGCCTCGCGGCCGCGCACCGGCCCAAGTCCCTCAAGGTGCGCCACTACGTGGATGCGCTGGACGGGCTGCTGCTGCAGGGCGGGGCCGACGTCTCGCCGAAGAGCTACGGGGAAGCTCCGCTCAACCCGCTCTGGGCCGGCGACGAGGTGCGCGACCAGTACGAGATCGAGCTGTTCCACGAGTTCGTGACCCAGGGCAAGCCCGTGTTCGGCATCTGCCGCGGCCACCAGCTCGTCAACGTGGCGCTCGGCGGCTCGCTCTACCAGGACATCGCGACGCAATGCCCCGAGAAGGCGGCGCACCGCGACGAGTCGCGCTACGACGCGCATTTCCACGACATGCGCATCCTGCCCGGCACCTGGCTCGCGCGGGTCTATCCGGACATCACCGTCGCGCGCGTGAACACGATCCACCACCAGGCGATCAAGCAGTTGGGCGAAGGGCTGGTGGTCGAGGCGTCGAGCGAGCCCGACGGCGTGATCGAGGCGATCCGCTGGGAGGGCCACAGCTTCGTGGTCGGCGTGCAGTGGCACCCGGAGTTCCTCGACCCCGGCGATCCCACGCTCATCGACAGCAAGCCGCTGCTGCGCGCCTTCCTCTCCGCGTGCGAGCTGCGCCGGAAGACCGGCAAGGCGTCGCCGGTCATGGCGGTGCGCGCGGCGTGACGCTGGCGGTCGCGAATCCCGCGACCGGCGAGACGGTCGCGCGCCTGGAGTCGGACGACGCCGCCGCCATCGCGGCCAAGTACCGGCGTGCGCGCGCCGCGCAGGCGCGATGGGCCGCCACCTCGCTCGACGAGCGCCTCGCCGCGATCGCGCGATTCCGGGCGCTCGCGGTCGCGCGCGCCGAGGAGCTCGCTCGCATCCTCACCACCGAAGTGGGCAAGCCGGTCGCCCAATCGCGCAACGAGCTGAAGGGCCTCCTCGCACGCATCGATTTCTTCCTCGCCGAGTCGGCCGCGGTGCTCGCGGGGGAAACGGTGCATGCCGCGGCCGACGGCTCGCTCGAAGAACGCATCACGCGCGAGCCGCTCGGCGTCGTGGCGAACATCTCGGCGTGGAACTATCCCTGGTTCGTCGGCAGCAACGTGTTCGTGCCCGCGCTCCTCGCCGGCAATGCGGTGCTCTACAAGCCGTCGGAATACGCGACGCTCACCGGGCTCGAGATCGCACGCATGATGGAGGAGAGCGGCGTTCCGGGCGACGCATTCGTTCCGATCGTCGGCACGGGCGAAGCCGGCGCGGCGCTCGTGGAGCAGCCGGTCGACGGCATCTTCTTCACCGGCTCCGCGGCGACCGGCGAGCGCATCGCGCGCGCGGCCGCGGGGCGCATGCTGAAGCTGCAGCTCGAGCTGGGCGGCAAGGACCCGGTGTACGTATGCGACGACGTGGATATCGCGCGCGCCGCGGCGAGCGTCGCCGACGGCGCCTACTACAACACCGGCCAGAGCTGCTGCTCGGTGGAGCGCATCTACGTGCACGAGCGCATCTTCGATCGCTTCGTGGCGGCGTTCGTCGCCGAAGTGCGCGGCTATCGCACCGGCGACCCGATGGACGAATCGACCTACATCGGCCCGCTCGCGCGCGCGGCACAGCTCGACGTGCTCGAGTCGCAGGTGGCGGACGCGCTCGCCAAAGGCGCCCGGGTCCTCCTCGGCGGGCGACGCCTGGCGCGCCCCGGCAGCTGGTTCGAGCCGACGGTCCTCGCGGCCGTGGACCACTCGATGGCGGTGATGCGCGACGAGACCTTCGGCCCCCTCATCGGCATCATGCCCGCCGCGGACGACGACGCGGCCCTCGCCCTGATGAACGACACGCCCTACGGGCTCACGGCCGGCGTCTTCACGCGAGACCGCGAGCGCGCGCAACGCATCCTCGCGGGTGTGCGCGCGGGCTCCGCGTACTGGAACTGCTGCGATCGCGTGAGCCCGCGGCTGCCGTGGTCCGGCGTCGGGCGGTCGGGCATCGGCCTCACGCTCTCGCGCGCCGGCATCGAGGCCTTCACGCGGCCCAAAGCGTGGCACCTGCGCAGCGCCTGTTGAAAGCGAAAAAGGGGTCAGATTACTTTTTCGACAAAGACGAAAAAAGTAATCTGACCCCTTTTTTCGCTTTTCTAGAGCTTCTCCAGCTCCACCGCATCGCGCCAGGCCTCGGGCGCGGCCTGGCGCGCCTCGGCGATCCGATCCACGTAGAGGCGCGCGATGCCGTCGTCGGGATGGATCGCGAGGATCGCGCGCCAGGCGCGCTCGGAATCGTCCCATTGTCGCCCGCGCCACGCCGCGATCGCCCGCGAATTCGCCTCGAGCACGGCCGGCTCGTCGCAAGGCGTGAAGATCTCCACCGCCTCGCTCTTGCCCTTCACGATCACGCGGTCCACCTCGCGCAGGCCGATCCGGCCGTCGATGCGCCGCGCGGTCTCGCCCGAGAGGAGGATCCCGGTGTGGTAGAGCTTGTTCACGCCCTCGAGCCGCGCCGCGAGGTTCACGCCGTCGCCGATCGCGGTGTAGTCGAAGCGGTCGCTCGAGCCGAGGTTGCCGATCACCGCGACGCACGAATGCAGCCCCACGCGCATGCGGATCCCGGGAAGCCCGCGCGCGGCGAGCTCCGCGCGCAGCGCCTCCATGTCGCGCTGCATCTCGACCGCGGCTGCCGCCGCGTGGTACGCGTGGTCGGGATCGTCGACCGGCGCGCCCCACATCGCCATGATCGCGTCGCCGATGAAGCGATTCACCGTGCCGCGATGGCGCTTCACGATGGCGGTCGCACGCGTGAAGTGCAGGTTGAGGATGCTCGCCACCTTCTCCGCCTCGAGGCGCTCGGAGAGCGTGGTGAAGCCCTCGAGGTCGGTGAAGAGCATCGTCACCTCGCGCCGCTCGCCGCCGAGGGCGAGGCGCTCCGGATGCGCCATGACGTGGTCCACCACTTCCGGCGAGACGTAGAGCGAGAACGCGCGGCGGATCTCGCCGCGGCGCCGCCGCTCGATCGCGTAGGCGACGCCGCCGCACGCGAGGTACATCGCCAACGCGGACGACATCGCGGCGAATACCGGGAGCCACACGTTCGCCTTCTGGAAGAGCGCCCAGTCGAGCCCGCCGAGCGCGGCGAGGAGGACGATCACCGCCGCGCCGCCGGAAAGCGGCCGCCAGCGCCGCATCGCGACCGCGCAGAGCGCGACCACCAGCAGCACGAGGACCGCGCTCGCCCAGGCCGGCGCGGGATCGAGCGCGCTGCCGCGGAACGCCGTCTCGAGGGCGTTCGCGTGCAGCTCCACGCCCGGCATGAGCCCCCCCGCGATTCCGGTGAACGGCGTGGCGAAGAGGTCGCCGTTCGCGAGGCGCACGTCCACGTTCGCCTTCACGTCGCGGCCCACGAGCACGATCTGGTCGCGGAAGGCGTCGGGCGGCAGGTCCTTGTCCGCGTCGAGCGCCTGGTAGAAGGACACGTAGGGAAACGTGTGATCGCCGCCGGCGAAGCGGAACATCGCGCCGCGCTTCGGGATCGCCGCCTTCACGAGCCCGGGCGGCAGCTTCTCCACGATCTTCTTCCAGAACGCGTCGGAGGCGAACGGGATCGCGCGCACCACCTGGTCCGGGTCGTACTCGATGTTGACGTAGCCGTTCGCCGCGCCGGCCGCGAGGAACTGCGGCAGCGGGTCCACGCGCAGCCACTGGCGCGAGAGCGCCGTCTCCTCGTACTGGCGCTCGGAGGCGAGGACGACGTTGCCCGCGCGGCGGATCGCCTGCGCGAGCGCCGCATCGTCCGCCGGACCCTGGTTCGACGGCTCGGGCAGCACGACGTCGAGCGCGATCACGAGCGCGCCCGACTTCGCGAGCTGGTCGATCAGGCGCGCATACAACGCGCGCGGCCACGGCCACTGCTTGCCGACGTTGGCGAACGACGCCTCGTCGATCGCGACGATGGTGACCGGGAACTGCGAGGCGTTGGGCGCCGTCGCCCGGGTGAGCGCGTCGAAGCCCTTGAGCTCGAGCACGTACCAGGGCACCGTGAGCGGGACCAGCACGAACACGAGCGCCACGGCGAACGCGATCGCGAGGAGCACCTTGGCCGGCAGTGCGCTCGCGCGGTCGAACATGCGATTCAGTACCGGTAGCTCACGGTGATGCTGAAGACATCCGAGGCTTCCTTCTTGAGGAGGTTCGCGGCCACGGCCTCCACGGCCCAGCGCTTGTCGGCACTTTCCACGAACACGCGCGCCTCGGCGTCCCAACCCGGCGGGAGCTGCGAGGTGTTCGCCTCGTCCGCGAAGCGCAGCGTCCGGTACACGCCCTGCAGCGTGACGAACGTGTGCCAGCCCGGCGCCCAGGTGCCGCCGATGTCCACCTGGTGCCGCGGCAGGTAGGGGATCGCGCGGCCGGGGGCGAAGGGCCCGTCGTTCACGCTGTCGGTGTAGGTGTAATAGGCGCGCGCCGCGATGCGCGGCGTGACGATGCGCTCCACCGCGACGGTCGCGCGCTTGGCGATGCCGGCGGCGAATACCGGCGTGTCCTCGAGCTGGTCGGGAATCGGCGGCGGCGTGAGCACGCGGTTACGCAGGCGCTCGAGGTCGCTGATGTCGGCTTCGCCGTTCTGCACGCCGTCGAGCGGGGACGAGAGGTTGCGCACGCGGCTGCGCTCGACGCGCGCCGCGACGAAGGTGCGATCCGGAGCGGTCCACTCCCATTGCGCGCGGCACTGGTCGAGGAGGCCGCCGGCGAGCACCAGCTGGTCGTCGATCGGCATCCCCGCGACGGCGACCGGGGCGAGCGTCTCGAGCGCCGCCGGATGGAGCCAGCGCCGGCACGCGGCACGGATCGCCATCGCGGGGATCGGCCGCCACGTGAGGCCCACGAACGGCTCGCCCTTGCGCCGCTCCAGCGTCTCCTCCTCGTGCGAGGCCTCGCCGGCGATGAGGAAATCGAGGTCGCGGTCCTTGCGATAGTCGCGCCATCCGAGCCCCGCTTCGAGGCGCAGCGCGCCGTTCGTGACGCGCGTCGACGCGTACACGCCGGTGGAGCGGTCGACCGCCGCTTGCGCGAGGCTCCGCGCGGGAACCTGCGCGTCGACGAAATGGAACGTCGCATCCTCGCCGAGGAAGCTCGGCTCGCGCACGCGCGCGCCCTCCACGCCCCAGTCCACCTGCGCTCCCTCGCCGATCGAGAACGTATGGCGCAGCGCCGCGTCGGCCGACCTGGGCTGCAGCGTGAAGTGCGACTGGCGCAGGAGGTCGGTGCCTTGCACGGTGGCGAGATCCGATTCGTCGAGCGTCGAATCCTGCCTGCTGCCGCCCGCCTTGATCCAGAGGCTCGAATCGGGCCCCGGCGCGACGCGCACGCCGGCGTCCACGCGCGTCACCGTGCCGTCGATGCGCTGGAAGGTGCCCGGCACGTCGCGGCGCCCGAGGTCCGCGCCGATGTCGAAGCGGTTCACGTAGAGGAAGGTGCCGACCGCGGGCACCGGGCGCATGCCGAGCGCGCCCGTGTAGGTGTGCGCGCGGATCGCGATGTCGGAGTTGCCCGGATCGACCTGCGTGTCGATCGCCTCCGCGAGGTACGAGATCGGGAAGCGGCTCGCGTCGTAGCCGTTGAGGGTGACGATCGGCTCGGTCACGTGCAGGTCGTCGCTCGTCGAATAGAGGACCGACGCGGTCGCGTGGCGCCCCGGCTCGGGGAAGAGCGAGACGAAGCGGTTCGACGCGCCGAACGCGAGCGGATCGGTGATGAAGCCCTGCATGAGCTCGGAGCGCCGGTCGAAGTCGCCGGGATAGCGGTCGGAGAGGAACAGGTGGCTCCCGCCCCAGAACGGCAGGTACGAATCGTGCGCGGTCGAGCGCGCCCATTCCTCGAGCCCCATGAAGGCGAGCGGCGCGCCGAAGTTGGCGATGCCCTTCTGGTTGTCCGCGACCCCGTTCACCGATTTGAGGAACGGCACGCGTGCGAGCGCCGCCCGCGCCTCGGCCGCGGCATCGCCCGGCTCGATGCGATCGAGGTGGATCATCGCGAGGAGCAGGTGCGGGAGCGGGTCGTTCGCGTCGAGCTGGGCGGCGCGCTCGAGCTCGGTGAGCGCGTCGTGGTCGCGACGCTCCTGGTAGTACGCGGCCGCCGCGTAGAGGTGCGCGCGCGCATAGCGCGGCTCGATCGCCGAGGCGCGCTGGAACGAGGCGATCGCCGCTTCGGTTTCGCCCTCCCGCAGCTGCACGACGCCCAGGCCGGTGAGCGCCACGTAGTTGTCGGGCTGCATCTGGAGCGCGTGCTCGAGCTCGCGCCGGCCCAGGCGCAGGTCGCCCGCGGAGCCCTCGAGGGTGCCGAGCTCGGCGCGGAAGGTGGCCTCCGACGGATCGAGCTCGATCGCCCTGGCGAGGTCCGCGCGGCCGCGGCGTACATCCTCGCGCTCGCCCTCGACCACGCCGCGCCCGTACCATGGCCGCGCATCGCGCGCGGCGGCGGCGAGCGCGCGGCCGTACTCGTCGATCGCCTCGCGCCCACGGCCCTCGTGGTGGTCGATGTCCGCGCGCATCACGAGCGCATCGACCGATCCCGGGCGCTTGGCGAGCGCGGCGTCGGCGTGCGAATACGCTTCGGCGATGTCGCCCGCGAAAAGCGCGCTCCGCGCGAGCGAGACGTCGAAGCGCTCGTCCGCGGGATAGCGCCGCGCGCCCTCCTCGGCCGCGCGGCGTGCGGCGACGAGGTCGCCCTGGTAGGTCTCGATATCCGCGAGCAGCAGGAACGCCACCGCCGGCGCGCGCGGGCCGGAAGCGAGCCGCTTCGTCTCATCGTAGGCGGCGGCGAGGCGATCCTCGCGCAGGGCCTCGGAGATCGCGGCGAGCGCCGGAGCGGGCTTGCCGGCGAACTCCGCATAGCGCGCCGGATCCACCCGGAACGCGTTCACCCATTGCACGCGCTCGCGCGTCACGCGCAGGAAGAGCTTCACCGGCGCCTTGCCCACCTCGGCGCGCGCCTGCTCGTTCGGGTGCACGAGCACCTCGCCGTGCTCGTTGTAGAAGCGCACCACGCCGTTGAAGACCGAGAGCGTGGCGGCTCCGTCGTCGGCCACCGCGATCTCCCACTCGGTGCCGCGGATCGCCGCGGTGGCGGACGGCGTGCACACCGAGAAGCCTTCCGGCGGCGTGCGCGCCACGCCCCAGCTGCGCGAGCGCGCCTGCATCACGGTGCATTTCGTGTCGCGCGCGGCCTGGTCGTCCAGCACCTGCATCTGGCCGTCGTGGTCGAGCGTCTGCGTGACGCCGTTCGAGAAGCGGATCTCCATGCGGCTCATGCCGAGCGTGCGCACGAAGTCCGCCGGGTAGAGCGGCTGCTTCACGTGGGCCGCGCTCCACGCGAGGTCGTGCTGCGGACGGTACTCGCCCTGGCCCTGGATGCCCACGATCTCCGCCCGCTGCTCGGGCGCGGCGAGCGCGCCGCCCGCCGCGAGCGCGGCCCATGCGGCGAGGGCCGCGATCGTCGCCTGCCTGGACATCGTCTTTCCCGTCTCCCTCAAAAGACCTGGCGCGTGATGGTCTTGCTCGACGTCGTTCCGTTCACGGTGTAGTTGATCGCCCCGTTGTTCGGATCGGTGAAGGTGACCGCCACGGTGCCGACCTTGCTCGCCTGGATCTTCAACGGGTCGAAGGTCGTCGCGAACGGCGGGCCGGTCACCTGGAAAAGGTCGCCGCTGCATCCGTTGCCGCTCGGCGGCACCACGCAATCGGGCGCGACGTACCACACGGGCTTCCCGCTCGCGTCGTAGACGAACCAGGCGAGGAACATGATGTTGTACTGCTGGCTGATCGCCATGCCCCATCCGGATCCCGACGCGCCCGCGAACCAGAGGTCGGTGTAGTCGATGGTGGGCGGCGTGATGCCGGAGCCGAAGATCTGCCGCAGGATCGGCACGGTGCGCGAGACGCTCCCCACGGTGAAGCTCATCGTCGCGTGCGAGGAGTCGGTGAAATCCACCTGCAGCGTTCCCGCCTTCGAGGGCGCGCCCAGCGTGCCGCTCGGCACGATGCCGAAGAGCGGGGACGTGCCGTCCACCTCGAAGAGATCGCCGGTGCAGCGCCCGCTGGTGACGCCCGAGGCGGGCAGCTTGCAGTTGGGCGACACGTACCATTTCGCGTTGCCGGCGCTGTCGTAGGTGTAGAACGCGGCGAAGATGGTGTCGTGGCGCTCGGTGAAGTCGATGCCCCAGCCATTCTCCGCCGGGCCGCCCCACCACAATCCGCTGAGGCCCGCCGGCGTCTCCGGGAAGACCGCGGGACATTGCTGCGCGCCGGGAATCTGCACGGCGTTGACGTTCCCGCCGTTGCTGATCATGGTGGAGGCATCCGCGCCGTAGCCGACGAAGAACGTGGCGCCGGCGATCGAGGGCGTGGAGGCGTTGTTGAGGATCGTGACCGACTGCCCCTGGGCGCCCAGCGTCGCGGTAAGCGCGGGCGTGAGGCTCGAGGCCGAGGCCGCGCGCAACTGTCCGGTCGCCGGATCGAGCTGCGCGAGCTCGCAGCCGCTCGTGTCGTCCTTCATCGCGAGGCGCGCGGCCGACTTCACCAGGCTGCGCGGCGCGAACGCGAAGACGTACACGCTCACGGTCTTTCCGACGTCGCCGGTGGGCGGCTGGATCTGCGCCGTCGCGTTGGCGGTGGTCTGCGTGATGCTCGAGCTCACCTGGAGCTGGAAAGGGGGCGTCGAGCCCGGCGGCGGGGTTGCGCCGATCCCGCTCGCGGAGAACGTGCCCGGAATCGAGAACGGCACGCCCTGGTTGTCGGTTCCGGTCACCGTGAGCGTGCCGCCGCCGCCATTGAACGTGCCGGAGTAGGTGACCGATTGGTCGGAGGTGGAATTCACGCTGCAGGTGCCATCGGCGTTGCGCGTATCGTGCGTGTCGGCGTTCTGCAGCACGATGGTGCCGCCGAAGCTGCCGCTGGAGAGGTCGAAGCCGGTGAACGTGATGGCGCCCGAGATCGGGAAGCTGTTGCTGCAGCCGTTGTCGCGCAGCGCCGCGCTGTAGCTTCCGGTGCACACGGGCGATCCGGCGCAGGTGAACGTCGCCTGGACCGCGCCGCCGCCGGTCGTGGTTCCCGCGAACGACCCGCTCACTTGCGCGGTGCCGAACGTGGCCGATGCGTGGAACAGCGTCCCCGCCGCCTGGTGCACCGAGCCGTCGGCGTCCGTCACGGTGAACGTGGCCGTGGCGATCACGCCGTCCGACGTGCCGCTGAAGGTGATGGCATCGGTCTGCGGCGCCGAGCCGGCAAGAGAGCAGCTGCCGTCCGCATTGTGGTGCGAGGCGAAGCTCGCCACGATCGAGCCGCTGCCGCTTATGGGACCGGCGACCGAAAGGTCCGGCGCCGTGATCTGGATGGTGCCGGCCACCGCGAGCGGATTGGAGCAGCCGCTGTCCAGGGACACGATGACCACCTCGCCGGTGCAGCTCGGCGAGCCGCTGCATTCGAACACCAGCTCGCCGGTGGCGGGATCGCCGGCGACGCCGACGAGGTCGGGCGTCGAGGTTTGGGCACCGGCGCTACCGGCCCATCCGAGCACAAGGATCGCAAAGGTGCGCGCGAGCGCACGACGCCATGCCGCGGGCATACGGGTCCCCCCTTGTATTTCTTCCCGTGAAACGCGGTTATTCTGCCCTGCCGCACGCGCCGCGCGCAACGCGACTATTCCGCATTCCCCATGCCGGACCTGCCGTGCGCCAGCCGCTCGAGGACACCCTTCAAGCGCTCGTAGTGGCTGCCTTCCCAGTAGACGCGGCCGCACGCCGCACACCGCTTGAAGCGCTCGTAAAGGGCGGAAACCTTCTCCGGGATGCGGTGCGCGACCGTTTCCCGCGGCACGTCCTCGAGCGGCGTGTTGCACTCCCGGCAGCGCCTGAAGGGCTCGATCAGCGCTTCCAGCTGCAGCCGCTCGACCACCTCGGCGAGCTGCGCCTCGCTCTCCACCGCGCGCACGCAATATCCCCGGTCCACCTCACGTCGGCGCAGGAGCCCGCGGTCACGCGTGAGGATGGTGCGGCGTTCCTCGCGCGCGACGGCCGCGATGCGATCGTCGTCCCAGTCGTTGCCGTAGAGCGTGTCGAACCCGGCCATGCGCAGGTGCCGCGCGAGCTTGCCGAGGTGGGTGTCGGCGACGAAGCGCGGATCGCGCAGCGGGCGCGGCCTCAACCGCACCAGCGGTGCGATGTCGAGCGCCTCGAACATCGGGTAGACGGCGACGCGCTCCCCGCCGCGCAGCAAGTGGCCGAAGTCCACCGAGCGGCCGTCGACGATCACGAGGTCCACCTCGGTGTGCGGCACGCCGAGCGACTCGATCGCGTCCTTCACCGAGCGCGCCCGGTCCACCTCGACCGCGATCGCGCGCTTGCGCCGCTCCTCGGGCAGGAAATCGTTGAGCTCCTCGTAGAAGCGGAGCTCGGCCACGGGGCGCGCCTCCATGATCTTGCTAGTATGTGCCTCAACCCATTGCGCGACGGAACGGCGGGCGAATGACCCTCGAGGGAAAGACGGCGGTGGTGACGGGCGCGGCCGGCGCGCTCGGCTTCGCGGCGGTGCGCGTGCTGCTCGAGGATCGAGCCCAGGTGGCGCTGGTCGACGTGGATGCCCTGCGCATGGACAGCATGATCCGCTTCCTGCGCGGCACCGCGGTCGCCGTCGCCTGCGACGTGAGCGATCCCGGCGCGGTGCGCGAGGCGCATCGGCGCGTGGAGAAGCTGCTGGGACCGGTCGACGTGCTCGTGAACGCGGCGAGCGTCGGCTCGGTGGAGAAAGTCGACGGCACCGCCGACCTCGAGTGGCGCCGCGTGCTCTCGGTGAACCTCGACGGCGCTTTCCACTGGGCTCGCGAGGTGCTCCCGGGAATGAAGAAGCGCGGCTGGGGACGCATCGTGAACGTGACCTCGCTCGCGGCGAAGTCCGGCGGCGCCGACACGGGCACGGCCTATGCGGCCTCCAAGGGCGCGCTCGCGGCGTTGACGCTCGCGCTCGCGCGCGAGGTGGCGATCCACGGCGTCACCGTGAACGGCATCGCGCCCGCGTACGTGAAGTCGCCCGCGCTCACCGAGCAGATGACCGAGGCGCAGCGGCGCCAGATCCTCGCGCAGATTCCGGTGGGCCGCTTCTGCGAGCCGGAGGAGTTCGCGCACGCGGTGCGCTTCCTCGCCTCGCCCCTCGCCGGCTTCATCACCGGCGAGATCCTCGACGTGAACGGCGGCCTGCACATGGATTGACGCGCCGCCCACCGCGCCTCACGCCCGCTTCCTACAGTCGAATCGGAAGCCGCAAGCTCCCGGTCGCGCGGGCTCGACCGGAAGATGGCTCCAGGTCCTATTCGTCCGGAGCCTTGCCATGCGACTGCCCGACCTGAGAAACCTGCCGGCGAGCCAGGAAGGCCGCGTCGGCTACATCCTGCTGTGGCTCATCGGGGTGCCGATCCCGGTGCTGTTCCTCATCTACCTCCTGCGCGGCTGCACCTGATTCCGTAAAACGCGCGAATGTAGGACTCTTCCGACGCCTGAATCAGCGGCGTCGGAAGCGGCTTTTCTTTTTCCACTTACAGACCCCCTTCACCGGCTCCACCATTCTGGGTCCACTCCGGCGGCAGGCCCCTCGCGCACCGCCCCATCCAACCGGAGGAACCCGATGAATCGTGCGACTTTCGTGGCATTAGCGACCGCCACCGCGATCACGAGCGCGGCCGGGATCCGCCTCGGCGCCGCGGACGAGCCGTCCTCCGAGGGCATGCAGCGCGCGGCATACCTCGCGGCGCGCGAGCGCATCGACCACCAGCGCGGCGCCGGGGTCGCAGCGTGCGCGAAGCGCCCCGCCTCCGAGCGCGATGGGTGCGAGGCGCAGGCCAATGCGCGCGCGGACATGCGCGCCGCCGACCTCGAGATGCGCTACCGACATACCCCCGATGCGGCCCGCGATGCGCAGCGCGCGCGCATCGAGCTGCGCCACCAGGCGGCGCTCGCGCGCTGCGTGCCGCTCCGCGGCTACGATCACGACCAGTGCCTGATCGCGGCGCACGTCGTGCTCGGCCGCGCGCTCCTGGAAAGCCAGGCGCCCTACACGCTGCGCGCGGACTGAAAGTCGCGGCGTGGCGCTCTCCCACCGAGTGCTGCTCTTCCTCGGCGAAGCGATCGTCGCCGCCGCCACCGGGTGCGCGACCACGCGCATCACGAGCGAATGGCGCGACCCGGCGCTCGAGGACGTCCCCTTCGGCAAGGTGCTCACCGTCTTCCAGAACGCCGATCCGGGGTTGCGGCGCATCGTCGAGGACGAGATGGCGCGCGACATTCCCAACGCGGTCCCCGCCTACACGGTGCTGCGCGACGACGAGCTGCGCGACGTCGCCAAGGTGAAGGCGCGCGTGAAGGAGCTGGGCTTCGACTCGTCCGTGGTGATGCGCGTCCTCGGCGTCGAGCACCGGCAGACCTACCGGCCGTCGCAGATCTACACCGTGCCCGGCTACTACCACGGCTTCTGGGGCTACTGGGGATACGGCTGGACCACGGTCTACGAGCCGCCGCCCCTGCGCAACGAACGCGTCGTTCGCATCGCGACCAACGTGTACAGCATCCCGGGCGACAAGCTGGTGTGGGCGAGCGAGTCCGAGACCTTCAATCCCGCGTCGGTGCCGGGCGCGGTGGGCGAGGTGGTGCGCGTCACCGCGAAGGCCGCGGCGAAGGCGATGCACGGGCGCGCGTAGCGCCGCTCAGCTCGCGACGCGGCTGTCGAGGGGACGGGCGCGGTGGAACGAGCCGCGCTCCTCGGCGAGGAAGCGCAGCAGCTCCGCCTCGGGGAGCGGCGGGCGGCAGAAGTAGCCCTGGAACTCGTCGCATCCCTGCTCGCGCAGCAGCTCGAACTGCTGCTCGTCCTCGACGCCCTCGGCGACCACCGTCATCTTGAGGCTGTGCGCGAGCGCGATCACCGCGCGCGTGATCGCGGCGTCGTCGCCGTTGTGCGGCAGCTCGCGCACGAAGCTGCGGTCGACCTTCAGGCGGTCGATCGGGAAGCGCTTGAGGTAGCCGAGCGAGGAGTGGCCGGTGCCGAAGTCGTCGATCGAAAGCCGCACGCCCATCGCGCGCAGCTGCTCCATCACCCCGACCGCCCGGTCCGGATCCTTCATCACCATCGTCTCGGTGATCTCGAGCTCGAGGTGCTGCGCGGGCGCGCCCGTGGACCACAGGATCGCCGCGAGCTCCTTCACCAGCTCGGCCTGGTGGAACTGGCTCGCCGAGAGGTTCACCGCGATGGAAAGCGCGAGGCCCTGCTCCCGCCAGCGGCGCAGCCGCTCGCACACCTTGCGCAGCGTCCAGTAGCCGATCGGCACGATGAGCCCTGTCTCCTCGGCGAGCGGCACGAAGCGATCGGGCAGCAGCAGCCCGAGCTGCGGATGGCGCCAGCGGATCAGCGCCTCGACGCCGGTCACGCGCCCGCCGCCGAACTCGATCTTGGGCTGGTAGTGGATCTCGATCTCGTCGCGGTCGAGCGCGTGCTTGAGGGCCGCCTCCAGCGCGAGCCGCTCCTGCGAGAGCTTGTTGAGCTCGGCCGAATAGAAGCAGTGGCGGTTGCGTCCCTGCTCCTTCGCGCGGTACATCGCGATGTCGGCGTTGGAGAGGAGCGTCTGGGCGTCGTGCCCGTCCTCGGGGAAGGTGCAGATGCCGATGCTCGCCGAGAGCGCGAGCTCCTGCTTTTCCACCGTGAACGAGGGCTCGAAGGCGCCCAGGATCTTGCCGGCGATGTCGGCGAGGTCGCGCGTCTCGGCGAAGTCCTCGACCAGCAGCACGAACTCGTCGCCGCCCAGCCGCGCCACCATGTCGCTCGCCCGCACCGCCGCGCCCAGGCGCCGGCCCACCTCGAGCAGCACGCGGTCGCCCACGCTGTGGCCGAGCGTGTCGTTGATGTTCTTGAAGCGGTCCATGTCGAGGAAGAAGAGCGCGAGCGACCGGTGATGGCGCTCGGCCTGCCCGATCGCGTGGACCAGCGCCTCGTTGAAGAGCGCCCGGTTGGGCAGTCCCGTGAGCGCGTCGTGGGTCGCCATCTTCTGGATCATCGCGAGCGCCGAGGAGAGCTCGTCGTTGGTGCGCCGCAGCCGGCGCCGCAGCTCGCTGATACGCCCGGCGACGAGCGAGAAGCACGGCAGCACCAGCGCCATGGTGAGCCAGCGGTAGCCCTCGATCGGCACGTTCACCACGCCGGGCTTCGCCCACATCATCACGTTGATGACGAGGAGGTAGCCCGCGAGCACGAGCCCCGTGGCGACGAGGAAATCGCGCGTCGTGAAGCGGAAGGCGCCGAACGGGAGCACCACGAGGCAGATCATCAGGGCGAGGCCGCGCTCGGTATCGAAGTAGTACACCGCGTACATCACGATCGCCAGCGCGGCGACCACTTGCGGCCAGGTGAGGCTGGGATCGGGGAAGCGCTGGTTGAGGCCGCTGCGGAACATCGCGAGGAACGCGACGTTGGCCGCGACCATGAGGAGCGCGATGCGCAGCATCGGCGCGGTGCCGACCAGGCCCACGCGATTCGCCGCGGCGAGCACGACCAGGCACGCCGCGTACGCCGCCGTGGCGAGGTAGAAGCGCCGGATCCGGACCTGCTGCTTGACGTTCCCCGTCTCGGCGCGCGCACCGATGTCCATGAAGCTCCCGTCATGCGTTTTTTAGTGTTGCGCGAATTATCCGGGGGCGGCACGGGCGCGCCCGTGACGCAGGTCACAGCCCCTGCGTACGGGCGATTACGGGTGTAATCGCTCCTTTTCGCGCGATAGGGAATAGAGCAGGCCGAGCGCGCACGTGAAGACGACGACCGCGCCCGCCTGGTGCAGCGCGGCGAGCGGCACCGGCACGCGCAGGAGGAGCGTCGAGATGCCGGCGGCGAGCTGCAGCGCCACCGCAACGGCGAGCGCCCACGCCCAGCCGCGGTCGCGCGCGCGCGCCGCGCGGTCGCGCAGCACGCGCCAGACGAGCGCCGCGGCGGTGAGCGCGATCACGATCGCGAGCACGCGATGGTCGAATTGCACCGTCGCCATGTTGTAGACGAAGTTCTTCCACAACGGATCGAGCTCGAGGATCTCGGGCGGGACCCAGTGGCCGTCCATGAGCGGGTACGTGTTGTACGCGTAGCCCGCGTGGATGCCGGCGACGAGCGCGCCGGTGAAGATCATCGCGAACACCAGCACCGCGAGGATCGCGGCATGGCGCCGGGTGCGCGGCCCGGTTCGCCGCTGCATGCCGAAGGCGAGCCCCAGCGCGAGCCACAGCATCGATGCATAGATGAGTAGCGCCGTGCAAAGGTGGGCGCCGAGCCGGATCGAGCTCACGCGCGGATCCTGCACGAGCCCGCTCTCGACCATGAACCAGCCGAGCGCGCCCTGGAACGCGCCGAGCGCGAAGATGCCCGCCAGGCGCCATGCGATCGGCCGCGCGATGGCGCCCCTCGCGAGGAACCAGGCGAACGGGACGAAGAACACGACGCCGATGAAGCGCCCGAGCAGCCGGTGGAAATACTCCCACCAGAAGATGTGCTTGAACCCGGCGAGCGTCATGTCGAAGTTGCGCTCGCGGAACTCGGGCGTCTTGCGGTATTCGGCGAACGTCGCCTGCCACTCCTGCTCGTCGAGCGGCGGGATCGCGCCCTCCAGCGGTTGCCATTCGACGATCGAGAGCCCGGAGTGCGTGAGCCGCGTGATGCCGCCCACGTCGACGATCGCGAACACGAGCGCGCAGCACGCGAAGAGCCACACCGCCATCGACCGGCGGGAAGATTCAGCGCGGGGAGTCATCCCCGCATTTTAAGAGAAAAGGGGTCGGATCCCTTTTCCCGGCCCGGGAAACGGATCCGACCCCTTTTTCCGTCGGCCGCTAGGCGGCCTTGCGCTGCTTCGCCTTCTCGAGCTGCTCGGCGGCGAAGTCCCAGTTGAGGAGCTTCTCGATCACCGCGGCGGCATAGTCGGGACGGCGATTCTGGTAGTCGAGGTAGTACGCGTGCTCCCACACGTCGAGCGTGAGGAGCGGCGTCTGGCCCTGCGCGATGGGCGTGCCCGCGTTCGGGGTGGCGACGATGTCGAGCTTGCCGTCCTTCTCGACGAGCCAGGCCCAGCCGCTGCCGAAGCAGTTCACCGCGGCCTCGGCGAACTTCTTCCTGAACGTATCGTAGCCGCCGCAATCGCTGTCGATGCGCGAGGCGATGGCGCCGGCGGGCTTGCCGCCGCCTTTCCTGAGGCAGCTCCAGTAGAACGTGTGGTTCCACGCCTGCGCGGCGTTGTTGAAGATCTTCTGCTCCTTGCCGGCGCTCTCCTTCACGATCTGCTCGAGGCTCATGTCGGCGAAGCGCGTGCCCTGCACGAGCTCGTTCAGCTTGTTCACGTACGCGCGATGGTGCTTGCCGTAGTGGAAGCCGATCGTGTTCGCGGAGATCACGGGATCGAGCGCGTTCTCCTGCCAGGGAAGCGGCGGGAGCTGGAACGGAGCGGTTTGCGTAGCCATGGTTTTTCCTCCGGGGTGAACGTTACAGGATACCTCGCCGCGACGAGGTGCGCTCCGGTGCGGGGAGCGCGCATGGGTGAGTCGCCCGGCGGGTAGGAAAGTTCCGACAGCGGGATCAGCGTTTTTCTCTTGCGCGGTTCCGCTCTGCCGACAGATCGGCCTGTCCTACAGATCGATGATGTGCATAGCTCCGGAGGGCATTGCGTCCGGAGCGCGACGAGATTCATTCCACAACCAGGTGAACCATGAATTGGGACCGCATCGAGGGCAACTGGAGGCAGCTCAAGGGCAGGGTGCGCGAGACCTGGGGTCGGCTCACCGACGACCAGCTCGACACCATCGCCGGCCATCGCGACAAGCTCGCGGGCAGCCTGCAGGACTCGTATGGGATCGCGAAGGACGAGGCCGAGAAGCAGATCAGCGACTTCGAGGCGCGTTGCGAGCGCGATCGGTGGGTCCAGTGACTGGAACCGCATAAGGAGACAAGGATGAAAATGACAGCTCTTTACGCCGCCCTGTCCGGGGCCTTGCTGCTCGGCGCGGCGACCCTTTGCCCCGCCCAGACGACGAACACCACGACGGGCGACAACACCAGCGCGAGCGCGAACACGATGCACCACGCGAACGCCGGCGCGAAGGACGAGAACAAGGCCGAGAAGGACAAGATCAAGGCCGACTACAAGGAAGCCAAGGCGAAGTGCAAGTCCATGAGCGGCAACGCGAAGGACGTGTGCGAGAAGCAGGCGAAGGCCGACGAGAAGATCGCGATGGCCGAGTCGGACGCCAAGCGCAAGGGCAACGACCCCGCCTCCGACTACAAGGTCGCCGAGACCAAGGCGAAGGCGAACTACGACGTCGCCAAGGAGAAGTGCGACGACATGAAGGGCAAGGAAAAGTCGGCGTGCAAGAAGCAGGCGAAGGCCGACGAGGACAAGGCCCTCGCCGACGCGAAGTCGCTGCGCAAGAACGTGGCGTCGAACGCCTCGCACTCGCGCTCGACCAAGTCCGACATGGGCGCGAGCGGCACCACCAGCCAGACCGGCAAGTGATCGCGGCGCAAGGCGCCGAACGCAACACGCGAGGGGCCGGTCCGAGGATCGGCCCTTCGTTTCCACGCTTCGCGTGGCTCGAGGTCCGGAGGAGCCCTCGCATGAATCCCACCACATTCCCGATCGCGCTCGCCGCGGTCGCCTTCGCCGCCGCGGCGGGGTACGGCGTGCAGTCGGCGATGAGCGCCCCGCCCACGCTGATGTCCCCGTCCGACCACGACCAGGCATGGCGCTCCATCGAGCAGGCGACGCGCGCCGCCCTCGGCCGCTGCCGCACGGCTTCCGAGTCGCTGCGCGAGGCGTGCCGCGCGAGCGTGCGCGCGCAGGACCGCGTGCAGAAGGCCGAGCTCGACGCGCGCTACTTCGGCACCGTGCAGGCCGAAGCGCACGCCCAGGAAGTTCGCGCGCACGCGCGCTTCGACATCACCCGCGCCGAGTGCGAGGCGCGCGGCAGCGACCGTGCGAGCTGCCTCGCCGAGGCGCGCACCGCGCAGGCGAAGGCGTTGGCGCTCTCGCAGGTCGCCTCGAGCTAGCCGCCCGGGCAGCTAGAAGCTGTACTTGAAGACGATGCGATTGCGGCGCAGCGAGACGCTCTCCGGCGTGAGCTCGCCGATCTTCGGCATGTATCCGCGTGCCGCGCGGTACACGATGCGTCCTTCGGCCGCGTCGTAGCACACATCGTGCGCCGAGCGCTCGCACGCCGATCGCGGAACGCGCCCCTCCTCGACCGCATGCTCGACATGGAACGGGATCGATTCGCGCACCGGCGGGGCGTCGTGCGCGACGCCCTCGTGCGCGGCGAGGAACGGCGCCGAAGTGCGCGCGGCCGGGATCGAAGCGATGGCCGCCTTGGTTTTCATCGAGAAGTCGAGGTCTTCCGCCTGGGCGGCTCCCGCCAGGCAGGCGAGCATTGCGGCGATCCAAGGCGAGCGGCACATGGTCGTCTCCTCGTGGCCGGAAAACCTTCGGCCGATGCCCATCCTCCCGGAGCCCGGCCCACGGCGCCAATCGCGGCGACCGGGGGCGCGGCCGAACCGATGAACGGTCGGGCGTCTCCACGCCCCGACAATTCGCGAATGACGCAGTTCACATTTTCGTGAAGAAGACGCGCGCGAACCCCGCCGCGCGCCTCGAGCGCTTGCGCGAGCAGGCGGCCGATTGCCGCGATTGCCCGCTCTGGGAGCACGCGACGCAGACCGTGTTCGGCGAAGGCGCCGCGCGCGCGAGGTTGATGCTGGTAGGCGAGCAGCCCGGCGACGCGGAGGACCGCGCGGGCCATCCTTTCGTCGGTCCCGCCGGCCGCATCCTCGACGCGGCGCTCGCCGATGCGGGCATCGAGCGCGACGCGACCTACGTGACCAACGCGGTCAAGCACTTCAAGTGGGAACCGCGCGGCAAGCGCCGGCTGCACAAGACGCCCGCGCAGCGCGAGATCGACGCGTGCCGGCAATGGCTCGAGCGCGAGATCGAGACGGTGCGCCCCGCCGTCATCGTGTGCCTGGGCGCGACCGCGGCGAAGTCGCTGCTCGGGCCTTCGTTCCGCATCACGCAGCAGCGCGGGAAGGTGCAGCGGCGCGAAGGGATGCCGGACCTGGTCCCCACCTTCCATCCGTCGTACCTGCTGCGCCTGAAGGATCGGCCCGGCGAGGAGGAGGCGCACCGCCAGTTCGTCGGCGACCTGCGCACCGCGGCGCGTTACCTCGTGCCGGAAGATTCCGATAAGTGATTCAGACGCGCGGCGACAGATCGCGTCGCGAACCGTCGCCATCATGTCTCCAACGGCCCAACCCGAACGGCCGAATCGAACCACCCTGGAGACGCGCACATGAAGCACACCAGCCTTGCACACGCGCGCGCGTTGTCGCGCGAGTTCTTTCCCACCTGGTCGCGGCGGGCACGCGCCCGCTGGGTGCTCGCGAAGGTGAGCGCGCCCGAGCCGAGGGTCCCGATCTCCTCGGCGTGGAGCCACGACACACGCGCCTACTGGTTCCAGCGCACCTCGCACCCTTAGGGCGAGGCGGGCGCGGCGTCGTCCGCCGAAGCGACGCTCTCGCCGCCGTCCGCGCCCTGCGCATGGCGGCAGCGCACCCGGTACGCGCGCGGCGTCATTCCGACGCGCGTATGGAAAACGCCGGTGAAGTGGGCCTGCGTCTGGTACCCCACGCGCGTGGCCACTTCCGCGAGCGGAAGCATCGATTGCGCGAGCAGCTGCTTCGCGCGATCCATCCGCTGCCAGGTGATGTACAGATGAGGCGGATGTCCCGTCGACTGCTTGAACATGCGCGCGAAGTGGTACGGGCTCATGTGCACCGCATCGGCGAGCTCGCGCACCTGGATCGGCTCGGCGAGGCGCTCGTCGATGATGCCGAGCACGCGCTGCAGGCGGTGCGGCGCGAGCCCCGAATACGCCGCCGATTCCGGCGGGCGCCCGTAGCGCGTCGCGAGGTGCAGGCCGAGATCCTCGCGTACGGTCTCCAGCCACTCGCGCGCCGGTGCGGCCGCGCCGCGCAGCTTCCCGCCGAGGAACGAGGCGAGCCCGCGCACGAACGGATCGGGCGCCACGTGCGACTCGCGGATCTCGCGCACATGGCCGAAAACCGCGCGCGCCCGCTCCGCCCATCGGGCCGGGTCGAGCTCGATCACGAGCAGCATGCCGGTTCGCTCGGCGATGAGCGACTGGCGGCCCTGCGCCGGAACGATCGCCACCTCCGGCTCGGCGAACACGACCTCGCGTGGACGCCCGGAGGAATCGGGCAGCGTGGCGCGCAACGCGGCGCCGTCCAGCGGGACGAGCAGGTCGATCCGGTCTCCCGGGAGCAGCATCTCGCAACCCGCGCGCAATTCCCGCCAATCGACGTCCATGGCGGCGCATGCCGCGGAGCAAGGCAGCGATAGGACGCCCGGCGCGGCCGCGGAAATGGACCGCGCGACGGCGGTCGGGGTATGGGAAGAAAGTGTCTCCATTTTGCCGATCCCTGTGCTCGGGATCGCAATGACACGGCCGCGCGGAAAGCGTTCGCCGATTCGGCCCGTTCCGATCGGCGGACCGCTGCGCTCAGCGTGCGGCGAGGCGCGCCGCCTGCTCCTCGCGCCGGCGGGCGAGGAGCGCATACACCATGAACGCGACCACCGCCGTGTTGATGGCGAGCGCGATCGCGGCGACCGCATGGCCGCCGTGCGCGAGCCGCCAGATCTCGAACGGCATGTAGATCCCGCCGCTCAGCGCGGCGAATCCCTCCGCCCACCAGCGCTGGCGCCACAGGCCGTACGCCTCGACGAAACGCACCAGCGAGTAGCCGCTCGCCCCGGCGACGAGCCACCAGAGCCGCGCGTCGCGCAGGCGCGCCGCCGCTTCCAGGAAGATGCGCGGATCGTGCTTCGCCGGGTTGAGGTGCAGGTGGTGCACGATCACGTCCGCCACGTGCTGCGCGCCTTGGTGGATGAGCGAGAGCACGCCGAATCCGGCAAGGAGGACCACCGCGCCCTTGGTCGCCTCGAGCAGCGCCACGGCGCGGACCGCCTCGATACGTTGCGCGCGATTCAGGAGAGGTTCCTTCGGATGGGATGCCGCTTTCTATCCGAAAAATCGCGCGCGGGAAAGTTTCACCGGCCGCGGGCGCGGCCCGCGGCCCGGTCCGGCTCAGCCGCGCAGGCACGTGCCGAGGAATGCGCGCCGCTCGTCGCCGTGCAGCTTCAGCCGATCGGCCTCGGCGTTGCAGGGCGCGAGGCGGCCGCCCGATTCCGTCGCGACCGCCTGCTTCGCGCCCTCGGGATGCTTGCGCAGGCATTCGCTCATGAACTCGCGGCGCTCGTCGCCCTTGAGGCCCTGCGCCTCGTGGGCGCAGGCCGCGAACTTCTCGCGTTGCGGAGTGGTGTGGGATTCGCCCTCGGCGGCGCGCAGCGGTGCGACGCTGAGCGAGAGCACGATGGCGCAGGCGGTGAGGCAAAGGGTTCTCGTCTTCACGGGTTCCTCTTCGGTTCGTTGGGGAAGCTCCCGGCCGGCACGCGGTGCCGCCGCGAGTGGCGCCATGAGACGCCTCGGGCGGCGCGGCCGCCATCGAAAATCGATTCCCGGACAATCGAATAAGCATCCCCGGAACGCATCCCACAGGAGGACGGGGGAAATGCCTACCGCGCGAATCGGACGATCACGGCGCGCGATTGGGTGTTTCACCCATGGCGGCGACCCGGCCCGGCGCGGAGACTCGGCTCATGGACAACGCGCGGCGTGCGCCAGGAGGGGACCGATGAAACCGCTCAGCACCGAACGGCTCCAGGAAGAGAACCGGGTGCACGCGCGCACCGGCGGACGCAGCGAGGATGGCTGCGGCCTCGGCTTCAGGCCGGCGTTCCTCGACTTCGAGACCCAGACCATCTATCCCAGCCGCTTCGCGAACGGCCTGCCGGCGCCCTTCCACGTGCTCGACGGCCTTCCCGACGAGGTGGTGACCGACCGCGCCGCCTCGGGCCGCGTCGTCGCGGCGAAAGCGACGCTCATCTCCGGCTTCGTGCGCAACGGTTTCTTCTATACCCGCACCGCGGCCGCGCGCGCCGCGGCCGAGTGGCGGCTGTAGGGCGCGGGCGCCTCAGAGCGACTTCAGGTACTCCTCCAGGTCGCGCTTGCCGGCCTCCTCCAGGCCGAGCGCGAAATGCCGGTCGTAGTGCTCGATCACCGCGCGATAATCCGCGAACCGTCCGTCGTGGTAGAAGCCGCCCTTCGCGCGCGCGAAGAGACCGGCGAGCGGCGTCGTGCGGTAACGATCGTCCGGCGAACGCGACGCCTGGAAATCGTCGATGCCGATCTCCTTCGCCGTGTGCATCGCCCAGCCCGGCTCCGTGAAGAGCGGCGGAACGTGGCACGTCGCGCAGCGCGCGCGGCCTTCGAAGAGCGCCTTCCCGCGCGCGGCCGCCCGGGCATCGAAGCTGCCGGGCCTGGGCTTCGGCGCCGGAATCGAGAGCTGGTAGTACTGCAGGGCCGCGAGCTTCGAGCTCACGCGGTCTTCGGCCGGACGCACGTTCCATAGCCTGTTGCGCGCGCTGATCGGATATTTCGCCGGATCGGCGAGCCGCGGATCGAAGAACGTGCCCGATCCGTGCATCTGCGTCACGGCGACATAGGCGTTCCAGTACGGAACGCCGCCCCAGCCGTTGTACGTGTGGAGGTTCACGCCGGCGAGCCCGAACGCCGCCGGGATCAGCGTGGGCCCGCTCTTCCCGTCCGGTCGCATCGCCTTGCCGTCCTTGTCGAGCTCGGCGTCGTAGCGCCCCGGCCCCCAACTCCTCAACACTTTCACCACCGTCGCCCGATCCGCGCCGAGGAGATCCTGCAGCGGCCGCAGGTCGGGTGCGATCGAGGCGATCATGCCCACGTCGAGGTCGCGGTTCGGCCAGCCGTCGAGGCGCCGGCCGATGCCGTGCGCGAGGGAGTCGTCGACGGTCGAATGGCAGAACGCGCACGTGAGGCCGATCGAGACGATGCGCTTGCCCTCGAAATGCGCCTTCACGCCCACCACCGCGTCGGCGCGCAAGAGCTCGAGCGTGGTATCGACCTTCTCGAGGCTCACGTGACCGCCGCGGATCGCCTCGACGAGGATGCTCGGAAGGCGCGCGACGTCCACCTTGAGGCCGAGCTGCAGCGCCTGGTGCGCGGTGACTCCCGGGCCGACGCCGCCGTGGGCCTCGCCCGCGATCGCCTCGTGCAGGCGCAGCTTCGCGCCCCAGAAGTCCTCGCTGCCGAAGGTGTCGTAGCGGAAGATCTCCCGCCCCTCGCGCAACAGCCGGTCGGAATTCGCGTCGATCTCGTGCGACCAGGAAACGGGCTCGCGCTTCTCGGCGGACACGGCGGTGTTGGTCTGCACATCGCGCGGGGCGTTGACGCACGACGAAACGGTCAGCAGGGCGAGTACGACGAGGGGGCGGCGCAGCATGGAAGCCTCCGGGCGCGAGAGTTGCACCGGGAAAAGGACGGGGCACGCGGAGAACAACACAGGCCGCGCCATAATAGAATCGGACGATCGCGCGACCTGGCGTCGGCCGTTTCCTACGGACGAGCCGCCGGAACGGCGCCGCTCGCGCGTGCATCCAATGGACCTTTCACGGCAGGAGACTTTCATGGCGAGAGTGGTGAAGCGCAACCGCGACCATCCGTATGAAGTGACGGTCGGCGGCGAGACGCAGTACATCTGCGCGTGCGGCCTTTCCAACAACCTGCCCTATTGCGACGGCAGCCACGAGCTCACCAAAGGCGAGCCGGCGGGCAAGGTGCAGTGGTACGACGAGGACGGCGAGCGGCACGAGGCGAAGGAGTCGTTTCCGGGCATTCGCGAAGACGCCGCTTCCTAGCCGATGCCGCTCTTCACCGCGACGCTGGAGGGGCACGAGGAGGTCGCGCGCGGCACTCTCGCCTTTCGCTTCGCGCGGCCGGCCGGTTTCACCTTCCACGCCGGGCAGGCCGTGAACCTGGGTCTCATCGATCCGCCCGAGACCGACGCGAAGGGCAACTCGCGCACGTTCTCGCTCGCGAGCGCTCCTTCGGACAAGTCGCTGCAGGTCGCGACGCGCATGCGCGACACCGCCTTCAAGCGCGTGCTGGGCTCGCTCGCGCCCGGCGCGAGCCTCAAGCTGCGCGGCCCGATGGGCAACTTCACGCTCCCCGACGATGCGTCGCGCCCCGTCGTGCTCCTCGCGGGCGGCATCGGGATCACCCCGTTCATGAGCATGCTGCGCGAGGAGGAGCACAACGCCTCCCGGCGTCCGCGCGTGCTGGTCTATTCGAACCGCAGCCCGGCGGATGCCCCGTTCCTCGCCGAGCTGCATCGGCTTTCGCGCCCGGGGACGGGCCTGCGAATGGTCTCCGCCATCACCGAGAACGCGCCCGCCGCCGGCACCTGGGGCGGCATCGCGGATCCGCAATTCCTGCGGGACGAGCTGCACGATGCCGGCGGCGCGACCTACTACCTGGCCGGTCCACCGGGCATGGTGGGGGCGCTGCGCAAGGCGCTCGGCGCGATGGGCGTCGAAGCGGCCCATATCCTCACCGACGAGTTCTACGGCTACTAGCCGTCCGCCGCATCCGGGGTCGGGCAAAATGGAGGGCTCCATGGGCCAGCTCCGGATTCCCGCCGTCTACATGCGCGGCGGCACCAGCAAGGGCGTGTTCTTCCGCGCCGCCGATCTTCCCGCGAGCGCCGCCGAGCGCGACGCGATCCTGCTGCGCGTCGTCGGCAGCCCCGATCCCTACGGCAAGCAGATCGACGGCATGGGCGCGGCCACCTCGAGCACGAGCAAGATCGTGATCCTCGCGCCGTCGAAGCGGCCCGATTGCGACGTCGACTATCTCTTCGGGCAGGTGGCGATCGACCGCCCGCTCGTCGACTGGTCGGGCAACTGCGGCAACCTCACCGCCGCCGTGGGCCCGTTCGCGATCTCCGAGGGCTGGGTGAAGGCGCCGCGCGACGGGCTCGCCCCGGTGCGCATCTGGCAGGCGAACATCGCGAAGCGCATCGTCGCGCACGTGCCGGTACGCGGCGGCGAAGTGGTGGAAGAAGGCGGCTTCGTGCTCGACGGCGTGGCGTTTCCCGCGGCGGAGATCCGCCTCGAGTTCCTCGATCCCGGTGGCGCCGGAGAGGACGGCGACGCGGGCGGCGCGATGCTTCCCACCGGCCGCCTCGTCGATTCGCTCGAGGTTCCCGGCGTGGGCCCGACCGAGGCGACGCTCCTCACCGCGGGCAATCCCACCGTGTTCGTCGCGGCGCGCGCGCTCGGGCTCACGGGATGCGAGCTCGCGGCGCGCGTGAACGGCGATCCGGAGCTCCTCGCACGCTGCGAGGCGATCCGCGCCCATGCGGCCGTCGCGATGGGGCTCGCCGCGAGCGCGCGCGAGGCGAGCGAGAAGCGGCTGCACACGCCGAAGATCGCCTTCGTCTCGCCGCCGCAGTCCTACGTCGCCTCGAGCGGCAAGCCGATCGCGGCCGACGACATCGACCTCACGATCCGCATGCTCTCGATGGGAGAGCTCCATCACGCGGTCACCGGAACCGGCGCCGTCGCGACCGCGGTCGCGTGCGCGATCGAAGGGACCCTCCCGAACCGCATGCGGCGCGAAGCGGCCGATCCGCTCGCGACACGCATCGGGCATGCGTCGGGCGTGCTGCGCGTCGGTGCCGCGGTGACTCGCGCCAACGGAGAATGGACGGTCGAGCGCGCGGTGATGAGCCGCAGCGCGCGGCGCCTCATGGAAGGCTGGGTGCGCGTGCCGCAGGCGGTGCTGGGCTAAAATAGCGCATGCAACGACTCGCCGTCGCGATCGTCGCGCTCCTCGCCTGCGCGAGCGCGTTCGCAGCCGACCTGCGCGTCACCGATTCCTGGGTGCGCTGGATTCCCGGCGGCGCACCCTCGGGCGGCTACTTCACCGTGCACAACGACTCGGGCAAGCCCATCGTGCTGCTCGGCGCGCGCTCGCCCGACTACGCGGACGTGAGCCTGCACCGGACGGTGACCGAAGGCACGACCTCGCGCATGGAGGACGTCGACAAGGTCACGGTGCCGCCGCACGGCGAGATCCGCTTCGCGCCCGGAAGCTACCACCTGATGATGATGCGCCCGAGCCCGAAGGTGAAGGTGGGCGGCGAGGTGACGATCGAGCTGCGCTTCTCCGGCGGGCGCACGCTCGATGCGCGCTTCCCGGTGCGCGGACCCGGCGGCTAGCGAGGGACCGGGATGCCGCAAGCGCTGCGCGACGGCCTCGCCTTCCTCCTGCCCTGGGAATTCTCCCCGCTCGCCTTCGTGCTGTGCGTGGGCGGCGTGGTGGCGTACGCGGTCGGCCTCTCCCGCATGGCACCCGAGGAGCGGCCTTCGCGCTGGCGCAGCGCCGCCTGCCTCATCGGATTCGGCCTCGTCTGGTTCGTGACGCAGACGCGATTCGACTACTACGCGCAGCACATGTTCTTCCTGCATCGCGTCGCGCACCTCGTGCTGCACCACCTGGGCGCCTTCCTCATCGCCCTCTCCAATCCGGTCGCGGTGCTCGCCCGCGGGCTTCCGCGCGCGCTCACCGGGCGCGTGCTCGCTCCCCTGTGGCGGCGTCCCGCGATGCAGCTCGCGGTGCGCCTGGTCCAGAACGTGTGGGTCGCGCCGGTGATCTTCGTCGGCCTCATCTACTTCTGGCTCACGCCGGCGATCCACTTCGTCGCGATGCTCTCGCCCGACGTGTACTGGGTGATGAACTGGAGCATGTTCCTCGACGGCCTGCTGTTCTGGGCGCTGGTGCTCGACCCGCGCGGCCCGCCGACGGCGTGGGCCGGATTCGGCGCGCGCATCTGGATGCTCATCCTCGCGATGCCGCCGCAGATCGTGCTCGGCGCCTACATCTCGCTTTCCGGCGTGGAGCTCTTCGACGTGTACGGCCTTTGCGGCCGCGCGTGGGACATGAGCGCCGCCACCGACCAGACGATCGGCGGGCTCGTCACCTGGATCCCCGCCGCGATGATGCACGTGGTCGGCGCCCTCATCGTGATCTCGCGCTGGATGCACGCCGATCGCGGGCGGCCCGCGCCGCGCGCTCCGCTGCTCGTGCCGGGGGCGGGAGACTGAGATGCGCAGGCTCCTCGCGCTCGCCGCGGCCCTCCTCGCGCTCTCAAGCTGCGATCGCTTCGTGGGCAACGACGGCCCGGTGCGCGACGTCACGGGCCTCGTGAAGGACCTGCGCTTCACCATGACGGACGAGAACGGCCGCGTCGTGCACGCGCAGGACTTCCGCGGCGCGCCGGTGCTGGTCTACTTCGGCTACATCCACTGCCCCGATGTCTGCCCCACCACGCTCGCGCACCTCTCGGAAGCGGCGAAGCAAGCCGCGCCTGGCCGGCTGCGCATCGCCTTCGTCACCGTGGACCCGGCGCGCGACACGACGCCGCAGCTCGCCGAATACGTGCACGCCTTCGGCCCGCGCGTGAAGGGATTGCGTCCCGGCGAGGAGGAGCTCGCGGACCTCGCCAGGCGCTACCGCGTGAGCTATTCGGCCGCCCGGCCCGACGCGCACGGCGAGTACGAGGTGATGCACTCGAGCGGCGTGTTCGGCTTCGACGCCGAGGGCCACGCGCGCCTCCTGATCCTTCCCGGCGCCACGACGCGCGACATCGAATCGGCCATGCGCCGGCTCGCCCAGGCGAGCGCCTGAGGCCTGCGGGCAGCACACCGCGGTCGTGGAGATTCCTTACAGCGCCTCGAAGTACAGCATCGTGTACAGGAGCCCGGTGAACCTCGACGAGGCCAACGGCCAGATCCACCGCGACTACAACGGCTGGGTGCAGCACCTGGACCGTACGATCCAGACGGAGCTCTCGCGCCTCTAGGGGCGCCGGCTCAGGCGCTCGCCTTCCAGCGCCGGCCGAGCAGCAGGCGCAGCTTCTTCAGCTCGCGTTCGGCGAGCGTTTCGCAGGCATCGGCGAGCTCCGCCTCGAAAGCCACGAGCGCCTCGCGCGTTTCGGCGCCGAAGAGCCGGTCCTTCATCGCATAGAAGCGCGCCGAATACTCGCCGAAGAGCTCGTGCAGCACCGGAAACGACATGCGGTGCACCGGCGTGCGGCCCAGGCGCACCAGGGCCTCGCGATGCTCGGGCGTCGGATAGCCCTTGTGCGTCGCGAACCCGTAGCCCGGATACTGGCGGTCGAGCGCCTCCATCATGGCGTCGCGCGAGGTCTTCGCGATGATCGAGGCCGCGGCGATGCTGAAGTTGATGCCGTCGCCCTTGTTGAACGAGTTCTGCGGCATCGCGATGCCCGGCACCGTGCGCGCATCCACCAGCACGTGCTGCGGGGCGCGCGGCAGGCCCTCGACCGCCCGGCGCATCGCGAGGAGCGAGGCGTGGTAGATGTTGAGCTGGTCGATCTCCTCGACCGTCGCGATGCCCACCGCGACGCCGGAAGCGTGCGCGCGGATCTGCGCCGCGAGGGTCTCCCGCGTCGGCGCGTCGAGCTTCTTCGAATCGTCCACGCCCGCGATCTCGGTCTCGGGCGGGAACATCACGGCCGCGGCGACGACGGGCCCGGCGAGCGGCGCGACGCCCGCCTCGTCCACGCCGGCGATGTCGCGCACGCCCGATTTCCACAGCACGCGCTCGAAGTGCCGCATCGCGTCGAGCCGCACGCGCTCGTCGCGCTCGCGCTCGAAGCGCTTGCGCAGCGCCGCGTACAGGCGCTGCACGCCCTGGCGCTTGTCGCGCTGGAGACGGTTGAGGACCTGCTGGGAGACGGGCTGCTTCCCTTCGACGTAGCGCTTGCGGATCTCGTCGATCGAGAGCTCTTCGACACGGGCCATGATGCGGGAACTTTCGGGAACAGCTTATTCTAGCAAGCCGCGGGCCCGCGGAACGCCCGGCAGCCGGATCGGACTAAGGCAGAAATGGCCTCTCGCACAACCCCCCTCGTCGCCTGCCCCGAATGCGACGCCCTGCAGCGCGAGCCCGCCCTCGTCGCCGGGGGCTCCGCGGACTGCATCCGCTGCGGCGCGGAGCTCTACCGGTACAAGCCGGGCAGCCTCGACCGCACCCTCGCCTTCCTCCTCGCCGCCGCCATCGTGCTCGTGCTCGCCAACCTCTACCCGCTGCTCGAGATGGACGCGCGCGGCTTGCGTTCCTCGACCACGATCTACGGCACGGTGAGCGCGCTGGTCGAACAGGGGGCGCCCAGCGTGGCGGTGCTGGTCCTCGCGACCGCCCTCGTGCTTCCCGTGGTCGAGCTGGTCGCCATGCTCTACATGCTGCTGCCCCTGCGGCTGCGACGGCTGCCGCCGGGCCTGCGCATCGCCTTCCGCATCGTGAACGTCGTGCAGTTCTGGGGAATGGCCGAGGTGTTCCTGCTCGGCACGCTGATCGCGTTCGTGAAGCTCCACGACGTGGCACCGGTGCACCCGCGGATCGGCCTCTACGCGCTCGGCGTCTTCGTGTTCCTCCTCGCCGCGGCGGATGCCTGGTACGAGCCGCGTGCCGTGTGGCGCTGCGCGCGTGAGCTCGGCGCATGATCGCCACCGCCGCCAGGCGCGGGCTCCTCACGTGCGGCACGTGCGGCCTCCTCAACCGCCCGTGCGAGGCGATCGACGATGCGCGCTGCGCCCGCTGCGAGTCGCGCCTCTACTGGCGCAAACCCGCGAGCGTCGTGCGCACCTGGGCGTTCCTCGCCGCGGCCGGCGTCCTCTACGTGCCGGCGAACCTGCTGCCGGTGATCCACAGCGGCACGCTCTTCGGCTCCAACAGCAACACGATCCTCGGCGGCGTGCTCTACTTCTGGCGCACCGGCTCCTGGGCGCTCGCGATCATCGTGTTCGTGGCGAGCATCGTGGTGCCGGCGACGAAGATCGCGGTGCTCGTGATGCTGCTCGTCACCTCGCAGCGGCGCTCGCGCTGGCGGCCGGCCGATCGCACGCGCCTCTATCGCCTCACCACTTACATCGGGCGCTGGTCGATGGTGGACATCTACATCGGCGCGGTGTCGGTCGCGCTGGTGCAGTTGCAGCCCTTCGCCGCGATCGAGCCGGGCCCGGGCGCGATCTACTTCGGCGCGGTGGTGATCCTCACCATGCTCGCCTCGGAGAGCTTCGATCCGAGGCTCATCTGGGACGCGGTGGATGACGCGGGCGAGGACGTGAACGCGGGACCGGTCTTCGCGAAGCTCCAGCATCCATGAGCGACCTGCCCCCGGTCCCCGAAGACGGCGAGGTCCCGCGGGCGGTCGCGCGCAAGCCCGGCCCCCGCACGCTGCAACTCGTCTGGATCATCCCCATCGTCGCGGCGATCGTGGGCCTCGGCATCGCCGTGAAGGCCTACCTCGACCACGGGCCCACGATCACCATCCAGTTCCGCACCGCGCAGGGCATCGAGGCGGGCAAGACCAGGATCAAGAACCGCAACGTCGACGTAGGCACCGTGCGCAGCGTGAAGCTCTCGCCGGACCACAAGAGCGTGGTCGTCATCGCGGAGATGGATCCGGACGCGCGCGACTTCCTGGTGGAGGATTCGCGCTTCTGGGTGGTGCGCCCGCGCATCGCCGGCGGACAGGTCTCGGGCCTTTCCACGCTCCTCGCCGGCTCGTACATCGCCGCCGAGCCCGGCAAGTCGAAGAAGGCGCAGGCCCATTTCACCGGCCTCGAGGAGCCTCCGGTGGTGACCTCGGACCTGCCCGGGCGAACGTTCACGCTGCTCGCGCAGAACCTCGGCTCGCTCGACGTGAATTCGCCGGTCTACTACCGTGGCATCCTCGCCGGGCGCGTCGTCGCCGCGAAGGTGGCCGACGACGGCAGCCTGGTGAGGATCGACGTCTTCATCCGCGCGCCCTACGACGCGTTCGTCAACACGCAGACGCGCTTCTGGAACGCGAGCGGCGTCGATTTCAACGTGAGCGCGAACGGCGTGCAGCTCGACACCCAGTCGCTGGTGACGATCCTGCTGGGCGGCATCTCGTTCGAGACCCCGCCGGACCAGGGAGAGCGACAGGCGGTGCCGGCGAACGCGACCTTCCCGCTCTGGGACGGCAAGAGCGAGGCGCTCCGGCCGCGCGAGACGGTCGTCGAGAACTACGTGATGAAATTCGCGCAATCGGTGCGCGGCCTCAACGTCGGCGCGCCGATCGACTTCCGCGGCGTGACCGTGGGGAGCGTGAAGCGCATCGACCTCGAATACGATGCGCGCACCGTGAGCTTCCGCTCCGCGGTGCAGATCGAGATCTGGCCGCGGCGGCTGCGGCCGAGGAACGCCCGCCCCGGCGGCAAGTGGGACTCGATGACGCCCGCCGAGCGCATGCGCCTCTTCGTGCAGCACGGCTTCCGCGGCCAGCTGCGCAACGCGAACCTCCTCACCGGGCAGCTCTACATCGCGCTCGACTTCTTCCCCAAGGCGGCGCCCGCGAAGCTCGACTTCACGCAGCCCGCGCCCGAGATCCCGACCCTCGCGGGCGGCTTCGGCGAGCTGCAGGAATCGGTCGCGAACATCATCAAGAAGCTCGAGAAGGTGCCGTTCGACCAGATCGGCACGGAGCTGCGCCAGTCGCTCGTGCAGCTGCGCGAGACGCTCGCGAGGCTCGACACGCTCTCGCAGCACATCGACCGCGACCTCACGCCGCAGATGCGCGCCGCGATCGAGCAGGCGCGGAAGACGCTCTCGGCCGCCGAGCACGTGCTCTCGAGCGATTCGCCGGTGCAAGGCGACCTGCGCGAGACGCTCGAGCAGGTGAACCGCGCCGCGGAGTCGTTGCGCGACCTCACCGATTACCTCGAACGCCATCCGGAGTCGCTGCTCCGCGGCCGGCGGGAGGAGAGGAAATGACCTGGCTCGTGCGTCTCGCCGCCATCGCCGCGGCGCTTTCGATCGCCGCGTGCGCGGGCACGCCCGCGCCGCGCGAGCAGTTCTTCACGCTCGCTCGCCCCGCGGCCGGGGCCGCGCCGCCCGCCTCCGCCACGCCTTCGGTCTTCGTCGGACCGGTCTCGATCCCCGCCTCGGCCGACCGCACGCAGATGGTGCTCGCGACGGGCAGCCACCAGGTCGACATTTCCGACGATTACCGCTGGGCGGAGCCGCTGCGCGACGCCATCCCGCGCGTGGTCGCCGAAGACCTCTCGCAGGGGCTCGGCACCTCGCGCGTCCTCTCGAGTCGCATGGCGGCCGGCGCGGCGTTCGACTTCCGCGTCTCGATCGAGGTGCAGCGCTTCGATTCCTCGCTCGCGGACGGTGCGACGATCGACGCGCTGTGGACCGTGACGCCGGCCGCGGGAAGCGCGCGCAGCGGGCGCACGCTCGCGCACGAGGCGCTCGCATCCCACGACGCGGCGGCGCTTGCCGCGGCGCACTCGCGCGCGCTCGAGCGGATCGCGCGCGACATCGCCGATGCGATCCGCGCGATGGAGGCTTCGCGCGCGCGTTGACCCGCTAGCCGCGCAGGCGGCGCGGAAGATGACAGGTGTCGATGCCGAGCATCGAGTTGAGGGGACAATATTGCGAGGCCGCGGTCGCCACGCCGATCGCACCGATTCCGGCGAGCAGCGCCCGCCAGCGCACCGGCAACGGGCTCACCGACGATGCCGCGAGCAGCGCGAGCCCGATCCCGCCGCGCACCTCGCGCTCCACGCCTCCGACGTTGCATTGCATGGCTGGGCTCCCGTGGTCGGACCTCGCGTTCGACCGTCGCCCGGCGCGCTGGTTCGGATCAGCGCGCGGGCGCCGGCGGATGGCCGAGGCGGCGGATCGCGCCGTTCGCCGCGATGACGAGCCCCGCGCCCACGAGCGTGGCGAGGACCCGCTCGACGAGGAGCGCCATCCCGGGAGGCTCGCCCGCGTCGAGGATCGCGAGGATGAGCGGCGTCGTCACCACCGTGTAGGCGAGGTAGTTGCGCGTGCGAAGGATCGCGCGCGCGGCGGCGAGCACGCCCACCACCGCGACCAGCGCGCCGGCAGGCAGGGCGACACCGAAGAAGATGCCGGCGACCAGCACGCCGAGGAGCGTTCCCGCCGCGCGCTGCGTGCCGCGGATCGGCAGCGCCTCGACGCCGCGTTCCATCACCAGCGCGACCGTGAGCGCGATCCAGTGCAGGCGATGCCCCGGCCACAGCACATCGAGCGCCTGCGCGAGCGCGAGGCAGGCCGCGAGCCGCAGCGCGTACTGCCATCCGGCGAGATGGCGGAGCGTCCCGCGCCAATGGGCGATGCGCCGCGCGAGCGTCGGCGCCGGCTGCACCGGCTCCGCCTCGGCGACCTCGGCCGGATGCAAAGCGCGCGCGATCGAGCCGAAGACGATATTGGCGAGCGCGCCCCACGCGATGCCGAGCGCGATCGGCGCGAGGAGCTCGCCGCGGTGCGCGACGTTGCCCGCGACCGAGACCGCGATGAGGAGGAAGAGCACGAAGCGGTACGTCGCCACCGCCATCGAGCGGCCGAGGCCGCCGGCGAGCGCCGCGATCGCGCAGAGCACGACGACGAGGATGCGCTCGAGCGCTCCGGGACCGGGGATCGCCATCGTGATCGCGAGCGCGAACGACGCGGGAGCGATCGCGAGCGCGAGGTCGCGCAGCTGCCGGCCGAGCGTGCGCTCGGTGGGCACGGCGCCCATCATGAGGCCGCCCACCGCGCCCGCGAATCCGGCGCCCGCGTTGTCGATCGCGAAGCCCAACGCGAGCGGCGCCGCCATGCCGAGCCCCGCGGCCACGCCCTGCCAGGCGCTCCTCGGCGTGTGCGGCGACCAGCGCAGCGCCTCGGCGATGTGCCTGCCGTGCGCGGCGGGCTCCATCGCTAGAGCGCGACGCGGAAGGAACGAAGTCGTTCGAGCTCGGGCGGAGCGCCGAGGCCGGGCTGCTCGTCGAGGACGATGCGACCGTCGACGACGTTGGCGGCGGCGCCGCAGGTGAGCTTGCGCAGCGGGTTGGGGTTCGCGTCGATCTCCAGCATTCCGTCGCCTCCGGCGGCCGCGAGCAGGTGCGCCGAGGCGAGAAGGCCGATCCCGGCGCCGAGATAGTGCGGACAATAGCGCAATCGGGCGCGGCGCTGGTGCTCGCCCCCTCCGGCATAATGTGAAGCGGTCCCGATCCGTACAACGCGAGGGAGGCGCGTGCCGGAGATCGTCCTCGAGAAGCTGACCAAGCGGTTCGGGCGCGTGAACGCGGTCGACGGCGTGAGCTCGCGCGCGCAATCGGGCCAGTTCGTGGTGCTGCTCGGTCCTTCGGGCTGCGGCAAGTCCACGCTGCTGCGGATCGTCTCCGGCCTGGAGGAGCCCACCGCGGGACGCATCCTCATCGACGGGCGCGACGTGACGGGCCTCCCGCCGGCGAAGCGCCGCATCTCCATGGTCTTCCAGTCGTACGCGCTCTTCCCGCACCTCACCGTCGCGGAGAACATCGTGTTCGGCCTCAAGGTGCGGCGCACGGCGCAAGCCGAGCGCGGCCGGCGCCTCGCGCGCGTGGCCGATCTCGTGGGCCTCGCCGGCCAGCTCGACCGCAAGCCCGGGCAGCTCTCCGGCGGGCAGCGCCAGCGCGTGGCGCTCGCGCGCGCGATCGTCGCCGAGAACCACATCTGCCTCATGGACGAGCCGCTCTCCAACCTGGATGCGCAGCTTCGCCACGGCATGCGGGTCGAGATCCGCGCGCTGCAGCGCCGGCTCGGCATGACCGTCGTGTACGTGACGCACGACCAGGTCGAGGCGATGAGCATGGCGGACCGGGTGGTGCTGCTGCGCGACGGGCGCATCGAGCAGGAAGGATCGCCGGAGGAGCTGTACTCGAGGCCGGCGACGACGTTCGCCGCGCGCTTCATCGGGACGCCGGGCATGAACCTCGTCGCGCTCGACGACGGGGCCGAAGGCGCGGTGGTGCGCGGATCGGCGGAGCGGGTGCTCGCCGGCCGCGGCGCCGGCCTCACGCTCGGCGTGCGCCCGGAGCACGTGCGGCTGGTGGATTCCGGCGGCATCGCGGGAACCGTCGCGAGCTCCGAGTACCATGGCGCCGATACGGTCCTCACCGCGGCGGTCGGCGCGGAATCGCTCCTGGTGCGCTCGCCCGGGCAGCACGCGCTTCGCCCCGGCACGCCCGTGCGGCTCGCGTGGGCGCCGGAATCGGCGCACCTCTTCGACGCGGCGACCGGCCTGCGCACGCTGGATTCGGAAGCACGGGCGCGCTCGGCCCCGCCGGTTGATTTGCGCGAAGCGCGCGCTTAGGCTCGTCAACGAACCGCAACGCAGACCGCGGAGCCGCGAATTTCACGAACTACCCGGGGAGAAACCATGCGATCCATGTTCGCCATCGTCACCGCCGCGCTCGTCGCCCTGTTCGCCCAGGGTGCGCGCGCCGACACCGAGCTCACCTTCTACTACCCGATCGCCGTGGGCGGCCCGCTCACCAAGGTGATCGACGGCCTCGCCGCGGAATTCGAGAAGGAGAATCCGGGCATCCAGGTGCATCCCATCTACGCCGGCAACTACGACGACGCGCGCGTGAAGGCGCTCGCCGCGCTCAAGGCCGGCCAGCCCGCGCAGCTCTCGGTGCTCTTCTCGATCGACCTCTACGAGCTGCTCGAGCAGGACGTGATCGTGCCGTGGGACGACGTGGCGAAGAGCGCCGCGGACAAGGCCTGGCTCAAGTCGTTCTACCCCGCCCTCATGCTGAACGGCACCTACAAAGGCAAGGTGTACGGCATCCCGTTCCAGCGCTCGACGATCGTCCTCTACTGGAACAAGGACGCGTTCAAGCAGGCGGGCCTCGACCCGAACAAGCCGCCGGCCACGTGGAACGAGATGACGCGCATGGCCGAAAAGCTCGTGCAGAAGGACGCGAGCGGCAACGTCACGCGCTGGGGCGTCGAGGTGCCGTCCACCGGCTACGCGTACTGGATGTTCCAGGCCTTCGCGCGCGAGAACGGCGAGGACCTCATGAACCGCGACGGCAACAGGACCAACTTCGACAACCCGGATGTCGTCGCCGCATTGCAGTACTGGCGCGACCTCGGCGCGAAGTACCACGTGATGCCCGAGGGCACCGTGGAATGGGGAACGCTGCGGCAGGCCTTCACCGAGGGCAAGACCGCGATGATGTGGCACACCACGGGCAACCTCACGGCGGTGAAGGACACGGCCAGGTTCCCCTTCGGCGTCGCGATGCTGCCCGCCTCGAAGCAGCGCGGGTCGCCCACCGGCGGCGGCAACTTCTATCTCTTCAAGAAGACCACGCCCGCCGAGCGCGAGGCGGCGCTCAAGTTCGTGCGCTTCATGACCACGCCCGAGCGCGCCGCCGCGTGGAGCATCGCGACCGGCTACGTGGCGACCAGCCCCGCCGCCTACGAGACGAAGAAGCTCGAGGAATACGCGGCGAGCTTCCCGCAGGCCGTCGTCGCGCGCGACCAGTTCCAGTACGCGACGCCGGAGCTCGCGACGTTCCAGGGCGGGCGCGTGAGGAAGCTCCTCGAGGACGCGGTGCAGTCCGCGGTGACCGGCCAGAAGTCGCCGGCCGACGCGCTGAAGGGCGCGCAATCGGAAGCCGACCGGATCCTGCGTCCCTACCGTTGAAGCACGTCCATGGATGGCTGCTGCTCGCGCCGGCAGCCCTCCTTCTCGTCGCCTTCACGCACTATCCGGCGGCGGCGACCCTTTACGACAGCTTCTTCTCGACCGGAACGGTGGTCCGCCCGCGGCATTTCGTGGGCCTCGGGAACTACGCCGCCCTCGCGCAGGACCCGATCTTCTGGAAGGTGCTGGGCAACAACGTCGCCTTCGCGCTCGGCACCATCCCGACCTCGATCGCGCTCGCGCTGCTGATGGCGGTATGGGTGAACGGAAGGCTTCCCGCCCGCGCGCTCGTGCGCATGAGCTACTTCACGCCGACGATCCTGCCGATGATCGCGGTGGCGAACCTGTGGCTCTTCTTCTACACCCCGCAGATCGGCCTGCTCGACAAGCTCACGTCGGTCTTCGGCGCGGGGAGCCACAACTGGCTCGGCGACCCGCACACCGTGATGGCCTGCCTCGCCGTGATGACCGTGTGGAAGGAAGCCGGCTTCTTCATGATCTTCTACCTCGCGGCGCTGCAGTCGCTGCCGCCGGAGCTCGAGGAGGCGGCGAAGATCGAGGGCGCCTCGCGCTGGTACTTCTTCCGGCGCGTCACCTTTCCGCTCCTCATGCCGACCACGCTCTTCGTGCTGGTGAACGCGACCATCAACTCGTTCAAGCTGGTCGACCATCTCTTCATCCTCACCAAGGGCGGCCCCGACAACGCCTCGAACCTGCTCCTCTACTACATCTACCAGGTCGCCTTCAGCTTCTTCGACACGGCCTACGCCGCGACGCTCACCGTCGTGCTGCTGGCGCTCCTCGCCGCGCTCGCGATCGTCCAGTTCGTGCTGGTCGAGAAGCGCGTCCACTACCGATGAGCGCGGTCGAGAAGGCGGGCGCCTGGGTCCTCGCGCTCCTGTGGATCGCGCCGCTCGCCTATGCCGCCTGGGCCGCCGTGCACCCGGCGGCGCTCGCGACGCACTTCGATCCCTTCGCGCCGCTCACGCTCGCGAACTTCCGCAAGGCGTGGAGCTTCGCGCCGTTCGCGCGGCAGTTCCTGAACACCACGATGCTCGTCACGATGATCCTCGCGGCGCAGCTCGTGCTCTGCACGCTCGCGGGATTCGCCTTCGCGCGCTTCGACTTCGCCGGGCGCGAGATCGCCTTCGGCCTGGTGCTCGTGCAGCTCATGGTGATGCCCGAGGTGCTGATCGTGGAGAACTACCGCACGATGGCGCGCCTCGGCCTGGTCGACACGATCGTGGGCATCGGGCTGCCCTACATGGCGAGCGCGTTCGGCATCTTCCTGCTGCGCCAGACCTTCAAGACGATCCCGCGCGAGCTGGAGGAAGCGGCGCGCGTGGAGGGCTGCTCGATGCTGGGCGTGCTCTGGCGGGTGTACGTGCCGCTCGCACGCCCCACGTACCTCGCCTACGCGCTCGTCTCGGTGAGCTACCACTGGAACAACTTCCTGTGGCCGCTCATCATCACCAACTCGGTGAACACGCGCCCGCTCACCGTGGGCCTCGCGATCTTCGGCGCGCCCGAGTCGGGCGTCGACTGGGCGGTGATCAGCGCGGGCACCCTCATGGCCGTGGCGCCGCTCCTCGCGGCGTTCCTGCTCTTCCAGCGCCAGTTCATGCAGTCGTTCATGCAAGCGGGGATCAAGTAAGCGCCGGGCGTAGCGGCGTGGTGCGGGAGAAACGCCTCAGCGGTTCGCCGCTTGCGCGGGGGCCGCGCGATCGAACGCGAGCGGCGCGAGGAATCCCGCCGTGCAGAGGAGCAAGCCGTAGAGGTTCGTGCCGAGGAGCAGGGCGTACTTGCCGCTCCCGATCGCCCACGAGCCCGGGATCGCCTTCGCCGCGAAGGCGAATCCGAGCGCGACGCCGGGCCAGAACGCGAGGTGGAAGCTCCACGGCGAACGCCGCACGAAGCGCTGCAGCAGGAAGACCGGCGCGAGGCCCATCACCATCGTGCCGCTGATCGTCGTCGCGGCGAGGATGTCCGCGCCGAAGAACGTGGGAATGTTGCCGAGGATCGCGACCGCGACCATCGCGGCGGTGCCGAGCGGCACCGAGCCCGCGGCGGGCACGCGGCCGGCGAGCGCGGGTATGTCGAGCGCGACCGCCTTCGAGAACGAGGAGAACGCCGAGTCGAGCGTGGAGCCGGCGGCGTTCACCATGATCACCGTCATGAGGAAGAACGCGCCCAGCCCGAAGGTGCGCGCCACCGCGGCCGGGACGTTGCCGTGCCCCGCGATGCCTTCGATCCGCGCATGCACGCCCACGAGGCTGAAGAGGAAGATCACGAGAAAGCCGAGCACCCCCGCCACGACGAAGGCGCCGAGCATCGCCTTCTCCTCGGTGATGAACGCGCGGTCGGTGAGCACCGGGTCGTGGAACGGATAGCTCAGCACCTGGAGCAGCGCCACGAGCACGAGGTCGCCGCCGGTCGCGAGCGAGAAGCGGCCCTCGCCGAGGAGCCCGGAGGGCGCGTGCCGCGGCAGGATGAGGAACAGCACGACCGCGAGGAACACGACGAAGATCGCCGCATGCAGCACGTCGGTGAAAATGGAGCTGCGCAATCCGCCCTTGATGCTGTAGAGCAGCACCGCGGCGGTGAAAGCCAGCGCCGACACGATGAACGGGACGCTTCCGGGCGCCCCGTAGTAGCCGCCCACCACTTCCGTATTGCTCCACACCTCGTTGTAGAGCCGGATGAGGATCGCCACCGCGAAGGCGACGGCCGCGCCGCGCCCGTATTTCGAGACCAGGAACGGGACCATGCCGCGCGCGCCGGTCGAGCGGCGGATCGCGAAGATCGCGAATCCCGCGACCGGGATCGACAGCCAGTACGCGGCGTAGGCGAGGCCGCCCACGATGCCGTATTCCTCGCCCAGGTTCGAGGCGTTGGTGACGGACTTCGCGAAGATCCACGCGATGAAGACGCTCGAGGTGAGCATCCAGCGCGAAGTGGCGCGCCCGGACCGGTCGCGGCCGCGGAAGAATCCCTCGGGATTGCGTGCCGCGGGCGCCATGGCGTAGAGCACGACGCCGTAGACGGCGAGGATGGCCCAGAAGACGAGCGTCCGGAGCACGTTCGGGATGGAAGGCGAGAGGACGAGCGGGGAAACGGCTTGCGACTGTCGCGATTATAATGGCCGGTCGCAGCGCCTGACATCACACCCAGCCCCCGGGGGAGCCGATGGACGACCAGCTCGCACGCTCGTTCGCATCCGTGGTTCGACGTCGGCTCCTCGCAGCGCTGGCACTGTGCGCGGCGATCTTCGCGACGAGCCCCGCACTCGCGGCCCCGCTGAAGGTCTCGGGGCGTTTCCTGCAGGACGCCCACGGCAACAACCTGATGCTGCGGGGCTTGAACGTCCCGGTCTACAAGTCGGGCTTCCTGGACGACCTCGACGCGGTCGCCGCCGCGGTCGCGCTCACGCAGGCGAACGCGGTGCGGCTCGAATGGTGGGCGGTCCCGCCCGGCGGCACGACCGAGTACACGGCCGCGAACCTCGATCGCGCCATCCAGAAATTCTTCGACCTGGGCATCGTCCCGATCGTCGACCTGCACGACCTCACGTTCAAGAGCGACCCGGCGGTCTTCGCCGCGACGATCACGCCCTTCTGGACCGACCCGGCGATCGTCGCGATCCTCGTGAAGCACCAGGACCACGTGGTGGTGAACGTCGCGAACGAATGGGGAGACCCGTCGGATCCCGCGACCTTCCTCTCCACCTACGGCACCGCCATCGCCGCGATTCGTAACGCCGGCATCGTGGCGCCGCTGATGATCGACGCGCCGCAAGCGATCCACTACGAGTTCTTCCTCGCCCACGGCGCCGACATCCTCGCGCTCGACCCTCAGCACTCGACGCTCCTCAGCGTCCACGCGTACTGGGCGGCGAGCGATCCCAACTTCAGCGACGCGAACGTGCTCGCGATCCTCGACTCGCTGCAGGCGAGCGGGCTCCCGATCGTGATCGGCGAGGCGTCGAGCAACGCTGTCACGAACAATCCGTGTGATCTCGTTCACTATGCGAACCTGCTCACGCGCGCGAACGCAAACAGCATCGGCTACCTCTTCTGGGCGTGGTACGAAGACGGCAACGGCTGCCCGGTGTCGATGAACATCACGGTGAACCAGGACGGCGTGACGCTGCCCACTGCGGCCACGCCGGGATTCGGCAACGATGCGCTGAACGATCCGGGCTTCGGCATCGACGCCGCCCAGCCGCCGACCGTGAAGGCCGACTTTTCGCCCGTAGTGCCGCCGCCGCCCGATCCGCCGCGCCTCGCCAACATCTCGACGCGCATGGACGTCCTCACCGGCAACAACGTGATGATCGCGGGCTTCATCATCGGCGGCTCGACGCCCAAGACGGTGGCCATCACCGCGGCGGGACCGTCGCTCGTGCCCTTCGGCATCTCGAACCCCCTGCCGAATCCGACCCTCACGCTGGTGCGCCAGAGCGACCACGTGGTGCTCGCCACCAACGACGACTGGCAGACCGATCCCGACGCTTCCCGGCTCCTGGCAAGCGGCTTCGCGCCCACCGATCCGCACGAGGCCGGGCTCGTGGTGACGCTGCCCCCCGGGGCCTACACCGCGATCGTGTCCGGCTCGGGCGGCGGCGTGGGCGTGAGCCTGGTGGGCGTCTTCGAGCTCGACCATCCCGAGATCCCGCTCATCAACATCTCAACGCGCGGCTTCGTGCAAGGCGGCAACAACGTGATGATCGCCGGCTTGATCGTGGAAGGCACCGGTCCGCAGAAGGTGGTGATCACGGCCGCCGGTCCGTCGCTCGTACCCTTCGGCATCACCAACCCGCTCGCCAACCCGAGCCTCACCCTGGTGCGCCAGAGCGACCACGTGGTGATCGCCACCAACGACGACTGGCAGACGAACGCCAATGCGGCCGACATCATGGCGACCGGCTTCGCGCCCACCGATCCGCACGAGTCGGCGCTGCTGGTGGCGCTCGATCCGGGCGCCTACACCGCGATCGTCTCGGGCGTGGGCGGCGGAGTCGGCGTGAGCCTGGTGGGCGTATTCACTGTTCCTTAGCGCGCCGGGGCTCCAGCGCCACGAAGGCTTGGTGAGCAGCAGCGAGGCAACGATCGGCCGCAGCTCGAGCGACGCGCGCGCAATCAGGGCTGCGGCGCGGTAGCCCCGTGATGCCTACTGCAGCGCCGCGAGCGCCGCCTTGCAGGCCACCTCGTCCTGCGAGCCGGTGCCGCCGGAACAGCCGATCGCGCCGACCAGCTTGCCGCCCTGCACCAGCGGGATGCCGCCGCGCGAGGCCACCACGTCGTCGAGCGTGGCGAGGTAATGCATGCCCGCCTGCTGGATGCCGTTCTCGAAGGCCTTGGTCTCGCGGCGGTACTTCGCCGCGCTGCGCGCCTTGTGCTCGGCGATCGAGATGGAGGCGAGCTGCGCGCCGTCCATGCGGCCGAACGCGACGAGGTTCGCGCCGGAATCGACGACCGCCACGTTCATCTTCCAGTCGTGCTTCTTCGCCTCGGCGACGGCGGCGCTCACGAGCGCCTGGGCCTTCTCGAGCGCGATCGGCTCGCCGTAGGGCACGTCGAAGGGCATCTTTTCAGGAACGTTGTCGAGCGGGTTCGGTGCCTGGGCGGCGGCGGGAAGCACAGCGAGGACGCCGGGGACGGCCAGGGCTGCAATGGCAAGACGCAGGGGCGACATGCGGTTCTCCTCTTCGGGTTGGCGGGGGCGTACCTACGACTGCGAAAGGAGTGAACAGCCGCGCCAGCGGTTCGATCCCGCGGGCGCGACGATTTTCGGGGCGCCTGTCAGTCGAGCGTGACGTTGCGCTCCTTCACGAGCTGCTTCATGTGCGCGATCTCGGCGTGGATCTGCGCCTTGAACTCGTCGGGCGTGTTGCCGACGGGGCGCGCGCCGATCTTCTCGAGCTTCGCGCGCAGGGTCGGGTCGGCCATCACCTTCTTCACCGCCGCCGAGAGGCGCGCGAGCACGGCCGGGGGCACCTTCGCGGGCGCGAGGAGCCCGTACCACGCCTCGTCGTCGAATCCCTTGAGGCCCGCCTCCTCCATCGTCATCACGTCGTAGCCCGCGATGCGGTGCGGCGAGATCACTCCGATCGCACGCACGCGCCCGCTGTCGATGTACGGCTTGGACGAGGGAAACTGGTCGAACAGCGCGTTGATCTGGCCGCCGATCATGTCCTGCATCGCGGGCCCGGAGCCTTTGTAGGGCACGTGGATCATCTTCACGCCCGCCGCCGACTGGAAGGATTCGCCGAGCATGTGGTTGATGCTGCCGATGCCGGAGCTGCCGAACGAGTACTTGCCGGGATTCGCCCGCAGCACCTGGATCAGCTCCTTCAGGTCCTTCGCGGGGAAGTCCTTGTTCACCGTCATCACGTTCGGCATCGAGGCGATGTTGGTGATGGGGGCGAAGTCCTCGAGCGTGTACTCGGCCTTCTTGTGCGCCGCCGGGTAGACGATCATCGTGCTCACGGTGGCGATCGCGAGCGTGTAGCCGTCGGGGTTCGAGTTCTTCACCTGCATGGTGCCGAGCGCGCCCGCGGCGCCGCCGAGGTTCTCCACGATGACCGTCTGCCCGAGCTCGCGCCCGAGCGGGTCGGCGAAGACGCGCGCGATGAGGTCGGTGCTTCCGCCCGGCGCGAAGGGCACGATCAGCTTGATGGGGCGCGCGGGCCAGCTGTCGGCCGCCGCTGCGGAGCCGGCGAGAATGCAGGATGCGAGGGCGACCAGTACCGCTTTCCAGCTCTTCATTGATCCTCCAGGGTGTCTCTGTCGTGGGTGCCGTGGTTACCGCGGGCGATAGTGTAGGGCATGCGAAAGGTTCGCGCTCGCTCCGTGATAGCCTTTTCGCACGAGGCCCATGATCCTTCCCCCGCAACGCCACCTGTTCGACGTTCCGCGCGACGTCGCGTACTTCAACTGCGCGTCGAACATGCCGCAGCTCAACGCTGCGCGCGAGCGGCTCGCCGCCGCCGCCGGGCGCAAGAGCCATGCGTGGACGCGCCAACCGTCCGATTATTTCGCCGACGCGGAGGCCGTCCGTCGCCTGGTCGCGGAGGCCGTCGGCGGCGATGCGGAGGGATACGCCATCGTGCCCTCGGCGAGCTACGGGATCGCGACCGCCGCGCGCGCCATCGAGCCGAGCCTCCGCGAGGGGGACGAGATCGTGATGATGGCCGAGGAATTCCCGGTCCTCGTGCTCGCCTTCCGCCGCATCGCGCAGGAGCGCGGCGCTTCGGTGGTGGTCGCGGCGGAGCCGGCCGACGGCGACTGGTCCGCGGCGATCCGTGCGCGCATCGGCGCGCGCACGAAGGTGGTCGCGATCTCCGCCTGCCACTGGACCAACGGCGCGCGCGTCGACCTCGCCGCGGTCGCGCGGGCCTGCCGCGAGTCGGGTGCCGCGCTGGTGGTGGACGGCACGCAGGCGCTCGGCGGCATGCCGTTCGACTTCGCGGCGGTCGAGCCGGACTTCGTCGCCGCGTCCGGCTACAAGTGGCTGTTCTGCCCGTACGGCGTCTCGCTCCTGTATGTCGCGCCGCGCTGGCGCGCCGCGCGCCCGCTCGAGGAAGCGTGGCTCGCGCGCCGCGATGCCGACGACTTCGCGAGCCTCGTCTCGCCCTCGAGCCAGTACGCCGGCGGCGCGCGCCGCTTCGACATGGGCGAGAAAGGCAATGCGCTGCTCCCGGGCGCGATCGTGGGACTCGAGCAGCTGCGCGCGTGGGGCGTCGCGCCGATCGCGCAAACGCTCGCCTCGATCAACGCACGCATCGCGGACACGCTCGAAGCGCTGGGCTTTCGCGTGCCGCCGGCCGCCCTGCGCTGTCCGCACATGTTCGGCGCGCAAGTGCCCGAGGGGTTCACGGGCGACCTGGTCGCGGCGCTGCGCGCGCAGGAGATCTACGTGAGCCGGCGCGGGAGGTCGCTGCGCTTCTCGCCGCACCTGCACGTCGACGGCGCGGACCTGGAGCGGCTGCTCGCCGCCTTGCGCCGGCTCGTGCGCTGAAGCTCAGAAGCCGCCGGTCGCTTCGAAGTCGAAGGTGGGAGACTCGGGCTGCTCGAGGTCGTAGAGCCTCGCGTGCATCGCGACGCACTCGGAGAGCGCGTACTGGCAGTCGAGCGACCCGCACCAGAGCGCCTCCACGCGCCAGTTCGCCTCCGCGGGCGATTGGCGCGCGGCCTCGAAGACCATCGGCATCGTGCAGTCGCAGCCGGGCGTGCGCCGGCGCTCGAAGTCCTCGCGCAGCAGGCGGTAGAGCGCGGCGAGCGTGCGTGACGCACGCTTCGGTCCGACCACCGTGAGGTGGCGCTCGGCGGATGGCTTGAAGATCGATCTCACGAGTCCTCTCCCCTGCCCGTGTTCGATGGGAAGGAATGTGAACCGCGTCACGGCGCGCCGCTGTGACGCAACGCACACCCGCGCGTTTCAGCCGCAACGTTCGTAATCCCCGGGCGCCTCATCGATTGCAACCGTCACCCCGCTTGCGCCTGTAACACGGCGCACGGGCACTTTGTGAATCGCGTCATACGGCAATCGGCTCCATGCGGCAATGATGGGCGCCGTTACGAACGCACCTGTCCCCCAACCAACGAATGGAGCCGAACATGAACAAACGCATCGCACTCGCCGCGGCCTTCGTGGCGATCTTCGCCGGGGTCCCGGCCGCGCAAGCCGCCACCGCCACGGGCAACTTCAACGTCACCGTGACGCTCACGTCCAAGTGCCAGATCTCTTCGGGCCCCGCCGACGTCGCGTTCACCTATACGTCGTTCCAGGGCGCCGCGGCGACCTCGACCGGCGGTGGCTACTCGGTGCAGTGCACAAACACGCTGCCCTACACGATGTCGCTCGACGCCACGTCCGGCACGGTGAGCGGCCTCAACTACTCGCTCGCGCTCTCCGCCGCTTCGGCGACGGGCAGCGGCGTGGCGCAGGCCTACACCATCAACGGCACGATGGCCTCCGGCCAGGGCGGCACCTGCGCGCTCGGTTCCTGCTCCGGCACGGACGCGCGCATCCTGACCGTCACGTACTGAGCTTCGCCGGACTTGTCTCCGCGCCGGGCTGCAGTTGCCAGGGGACAGGGATAGGACGAGGCGGCGACGATCGTCCTGCGCGAAGCGAGTGGAGAGGCCTGCCCTGGGGCAGGCCTTTCTTTTTTCTCGGCGCGCCGCGGCGGCTCAACGCGCCGCGGCTGCAGCGCCGGCCCCGGCCATGACCGCGTCGTATTGCGCCTTGTAGTAGCGGTACCACGCGCGCGCCTGCCCGTCCGCATCGGGCCGCGAAGACAGGAACTTCAGCTCCTCGAGGAACTTGTCGGCGCGCGAGTCGTTGAGGTAGAGGTCCACGAGGCGCCAGCGATAAGCAAGCGTTTCGGGCGCGAGCGCCTGCGCCTTCTCGTACATCCCGATCGCCTTCGTGATCCAGTCCATCTCGAAGAGGTACAGGTCGCCGAGCGCGGCGTAGGCGGCCGCGTCGTCGGGATGCCCGGCGATGCGCTCCTGCAGCTCGCGCACCGCGACCGACGGCGAGAACGGGTACCGGGGTAGCGCGGGAGTGCCGGCGTGGCCACCATAGATCGGCTGGCGCGTCACGAGGAGGCCGGCGCCATCGAGCGCGCGCAGGAAGGGATTGTCGGCGAACTTCACCTGGAAATCGACGCCGTCCTCGAAGCGATGGAAATACGTCCACGCTTTGGGCTCGTCCACGTACCACAGCCCGTCCGAGGCGCGCCGCAGCACCACGGGAAGGTTGGAATGTCCCGGCGCCGGAACCGCGAGCGCGAGATCGCCCGAGAAGAAGAGGCGCAGGGGCGAGCCCGCCTGGAGGAACTCGAAGATGCGCCGCAGCTGGGCGGGATCGCGCGGCACGACGGAACGGAAGACCGCGCCGCCCTTCGTGAGGAGCGGCAGCCGTGGATCGCCGATTCCCGCTTCGAGCGAGGCGAGGTAGCGCCGCAGCGTGGCCTCGGCATCCTTCGACGGCGCGTAGTCGCGCAAATCCGCCTCCGGAAGCTTGCGGATGGCGCGCTCGTAGTCCTCGACGGTGCGCGCATAGCCGTGGATCAGCGCCCCTGCGCCACCCGAAAGGAAGTCGTCGCTCATCCACCGGGGTCGGGAGAGCGCGTCCGCGTCCTTGGTTCCCATGCCGCGCAGGTTGGTCGTGATGATGAGCTCGGAGACGAAGTCCTGCGGCACCTCGGACAACATGTAGGTGCGCGCCGCCTCCTCGAGCTCGCGGCAATAGGCGTCGGGAATGTCTCCTTCGAGCGCGTACGAGACCTCGATCTTCATGAGGTTCTCCCGGGCGCTGTAGAGATACAGGACGCCGCGGCCGTTGCGCCGCTCGCCGATCCTCAACCGCGAGAAATAGTCCGCGGCCGCCTCCTCGATGGTCTTGCCGGGCGGGAGCGAGGCGAGCAGCACGAGCGCGTTCTCGATCCCCGATTTCTTCTCGGCGAGGCTCAAGCTCATGCGCAGCGCAAGGTCGAAGTCATGGCGCCCGGTCTCGTTCACGAGCACGTAGCGCGGGCGCGGCGGACGCGCGTGCAGCTTCCACGCCCAGGATGCGCCCAGCGCCGCGAGCGCGAGGCAGGCGACGAGGAGCACGCCGTGCGCGCTAATACTTCCCGAAGACCGCATCCTTCCTTCCATCCGCGCCATAGTTCACCAGGAACGGCTCGAACGTCCCCGGATTCAGCCCGTAGATCGAGCGGTCGACTCCGCCATTCTTCAGCACCACGACCGGCGTGTCGTTCGCGCCGAAGAGCCGGAAGATGCCGGCCGCGCGTTGCGACGGATCGTTGAGCACCACGAACGGCGCTTCCTTCTCCGCGGGCGCGTAGAGACCGAGCACGAGCCGGTTGCGTGCCTGGGCGTCGAAGAAGAAGAGCGCCGGTCCGCCTTCGGGCGACATGGCGAGCTCCGCGCGCAGCTTGCCGTGTGCGTCGACGAGGCGGATGGCAGTCGCGTCGAGCTCGTGCGCCGCCGAGGGCTCGCGCGCCAGCGCAAGGGCAGCGCCGAAATGGCCGGCGACGACGGCGGCTGCGAGACCGCCCAGGAAGCCGACAGCGCCGGCCGCGATCGCGTTGTGCATGGACCTCGCCCTTTCCGCTATTTTGCCGTGGACGCCTGGTAGAACGTCGTCTTCCAGCGCCCGTCGCGCCTTACCCAGACGGAAGTCGCGTACGCCTTCCACTGGATCGAGACGCCGGTCACTTTATAGGAGACGATCGCCACGTCGGGCGTCGGGTGCAGCACGCGCCATTCGCCGAGATCGACGTTCCACGCCGGCAGCGGCCCGTACTCCATGATCTCCTTCCACGTACGCCGCTCGGCGCCGCCATGGACGTCGGCCCCCGGATCGACCGAGAGCATCTCCGGAGAGAACATGGACAGGAGCCGGATCGGATTGGCGAGGCTCGACGCCTGCCACTTCTGCGTCTCCATGCGGATGAGCTGCGCATCATCGCCGCTCGCCGGATCGTCCGCCCTCGCGAGCGGTGCGGCGAGCGCGACGAGCAGGAGGAAGATCGGGATTCGCATCGCGGGCTCCAGGAGTGGACGTCGAGGCAACATGCGCGTCCGGCCGATATTCCCGAAGACTCCGTGGACTACGCGGACGCCATAATGCTCCCCTGGGCCGATCGATGGGCGCGCTGGTTCTCGCCGGGCGTTCGTCTTCAGCGGCTCGACGAGCCGCCGGTCGAGCGGTGCGAATGCCGTGAGAAGATTAGGCCGATGCGCGCAGCCCTGGGAGTGACAAGCCTGGCGGGATTCGCATGGACTCGCTGATCACCGCGGCGGCGCGCGCGCTCGCGGCCGGGGACCCGATCGGGGCCCTCAACCGGATCGCGCTGCGCGAGGACGCGCCGGCGCTCGCGCTGCGCGGCATCGCGATGGCGCAGCTCGGGGATCTCGCCCGCGCGCGGGCGCTCGTGCGCCGTGCCGGACGCGCGTTCGAAGCGAAAGAGGCGCTCGCCCGCGCGCGCTGCGTGCTCGCCGAGGCCGAGATCGCGCTCGCTTCGCGCGAGCTCGGCTGGCCGGCGGCGAGGCTCTCCGCCGCCCGCAAGGTCCTCGAATCCCACGGCGACCGCCTGAACGCGGCCCACGCGCGCCATCTCGAGATCCGCCGCCTGCTGCTCTTCGGTCGCCTGGACGAGGCGGAACGCGGCCTCGCCGAGCTCGAGCCGCTTCCGCTTCCACCAGGCTGGAGAGCCGCCCACGAGCTGGTCGCCGCCGGGATCGCGATGCGCCGCTTGCGCACGAGCGAAGCGCGCGCGGCGCTCGCCCGGGCGGCCGTCGCGGCGCGCGAGTCGGGCATCGCAGCCCTCACCGCGGAGGTGCAGGGCGTCTCGCGCATCCTCGACACGCCCGCGGCCCGCCTCGTGCGCCGCGATTCGCAACGGCGGCTGCGCCTCGAGGACGTGGAAGCGCTGCTCGCCTCGGGCGCCCTCGTCGTCGACGGCTGCCGGCATGGCGTGCGCGATGCGCGCCGCTTCGTCGCCCTCGCACGGCGTCCGGTGCTCTTCGCGCTCGCGGGCGCGCTCGCCGAAGCTTGGCCGGAGGATGTGGCGAGAACCGCCCTCGTCGCGAAGGCCTTCCGCGGCAAGCACGCCGATGAGTCCTACCGGGCGCGATTGCGCGTCGAGATCGGCCGGCTTCGCGCGGCGCTGCGCGGGCTCGCGGAAGTGCACGCGACCGAGCGCGGCTTCATCCTCGCGCCGCGCCGTGCGTGCGCGGTGGTCTTCATCGCGCCGATCGAGGAAGCGCATGGTGCGGTGCTCGCCTTCCTCGCCGACGGCGAATCGTGGTCGAGCTCGGCGCTCGCGCTCGCGCTGGGCGCGAGCCAGCGCACCGTGCAGCGCACCCTCGACTCGCTCGCCGAAGCAGGCAAGGTGCAATCGTTCGGAAAGGGCCGCGCGCGCCGCTGGGCCACCTCGCCGCTGCCCGGATTCACGACGACATTGTTACTCCCCGCCCCGATCGGCGAATGAGTAGGATGCCACCATGAAACGATCCCGCGCGAAGATCCTCCGGGAGTACGGCCCGTTCCCCGACATCGATCACGTGCACGGCCCCACCTACGACGGCGAGCGCGTGTGGTTCGCGGCCGGCGACAGGATGGTTTCGCTCGACCCCGCGAGCGGCGAGACCGGGCGCTCGATCGAGGTCGGTGCGCACGCCGGCACCGCCTTCGACGGCCGCCATCTCTACCAGATCGCCGAGGCCCGCATCCAGAAGATCGATCCGGCGAGCGGGCGCGTGCTCGCCACGATTCCGGCACCGGGCGGCGGCGGCGATTCCGGACTCGCGTGGGCCGAAGGCACGCTCTGGGTCGGCGTGTATCGCGAGCGCAGGATCCACCAGGTCGATCCCGAAACCGGAAAGGTCCTTCGAACGCTCGAATCCAACCGCTTCGTCACCGGCGTGAGCTGGGTCGACGGAGACCTGTGGCATGCCACGTCCGAGGGCGACGAGAGCGAGATCCGGCGCGTCGATCCGCGCACGGGAGAGGTGCTCGAAGCGATCGAGATGCCGGCGGGCGTCGCGGTGTCCGGGCTCGAAGCCGACGGCGGCGATCGTTTCTACTGCGGGGGAAGCCGCAGCGGCAAGGTGCGGGCCGTGCGGCGGCCCAGGCGGAAATCCTGACTATCCGCGCTGGCTCGCCCAGAACTCGCCGCGCACCGTCTCGTTCGCGGCGCGCCGGCGCTCTTCCAGCGTGCGCAGCTCGACGCGCCGGATCTTGCCCGAGATGGTCTTCGGCAGATCGCAGAACTCGACGCAGCGAATGCGTTTGTACGGAGGCACGCGGTCCTCGACGAAGCGCAGGATCGAGGTTGCCGTTTCCGCGCTGGGCTCGTGGCCGGGCTTGAGCACGACGAACGCCTTGGGCACGGCGAGGCGGCGCGGATCGGGGCTCGGGACGACGGCCGCTTCGGCGACCGCGCTGTGCTCGATCAGCACGCTTTCGAGCTCGAACGGGCTGATGCGATAGTCGGAGCTCTTGAAGACGTCGTCGGTCCGGCCGACGAACATGAAATAGCCGTCGGCATCGCGCATCGCGACGTCCGAGGTGCCGTAGTACCGGCCGCCCAGGGCCGCGGCGGTGCGTGCCGGATCGCCGAGGTAGCCGTCCATGAGGCCGACGGGCCGCGGATCGAGCTCGACGCACACCTCGCCTTCCGTGCTTTCCCTTCCTTCCGCATCGACGAGCTTCACGCGATAGCCGGGCATCGGCCGGCCCATCGAGCCGGGCTTCACCGGTTGCCCAGGAGAATTGCCGACGATGCAGGTCGTTTCCGTCTGGCCGTAGCCGTCGCGGATGGTGACGCCCCAGGCGGCGCGCACCTTCTCGATCACCTCCGGATTGAGCGGCTCGCCGGCGCTCACCAGCTCGCGGAATTTCACGTCGAACGATTCGAGGTCCTGCAGCACGAAGGCGCGCCACGCGGTGGGCGGCGCGCACAGGCTCGTGACGCCGCAGCGGCCCGCCGTTTGCAGCGATCGCCGCGCGTCGAAGCGCGACTGCTCGTAGATGAAGATCGTCGCCCCCGCGTTCCACGGCGCGAAGAAGCAGCTCCACGCGTGCTTCGCCCAGCCCGGCGAGCTGATGTTCCAGTGCACGTCGCCGGGCTTGAGGCCGATCCAGTACATGGTCGAGAGATGGCCGACCGGATAGCTCTGCTGCGAGTGCAGCACCATCTTCGGCTTGGCGGTGGTGCCCGACGTGAAATAGAGCAGGAACGGATCGCGCGCCTTCGTCGCCCCGTCCGGGGAGAACGATTCGCCGCACGCATCGGCCGCACCGTACGAAGCCCACCCGGGCACCTCGCCGATGACGATGCGCGTACATCGCGACGGGAGCTCGTCGCACTTCGCGGTGCCGGCGACGTCCGTGATGATGCAGCGGATCTCGCCGCGCTCGACGCGGTCGGCGAGATCGGCTCTGGTCAGGAGCAACGTCGCGGGGCTCGCCACGGCTCCGAGCTTCAGCACCGCGAGCGTGATCTCCCACAGCGGCACCACGTTCGAGAGCATGAGCACGATGCGATCGCCCCGCTTCACGCCCTGCGCGCGGAGGAAGTTCGCGACGCGGTTCGAGCGCCGGCGCATCTCGTCGAAGGAGCGCTTCTCCTCGGCGCCGTTCTCGTTCACGATCCAGAGCGCCGTCCGCGCGTTGCCCTGCGCCTGCGCATCGAAGAAGTCGAGCGCCCAGTTGAACGTGTCGAGCTTCGGCCACTGGAATCCGGCGTATGCGCCGGCATAGTCTTCGCGCTTCGCCAACAGGAAGTCGCGCGCTTCGAGGAAGGAGCTCATGGGAATGGACGGTTGGGTCTTCATTCGAGGGGGTTTCGATCGCGAACGCGGGCGCGCACGCCGCGGCGCGCGATCACCCCGGTGGCCAGAAGCAGCAGCGCGAGCAGGATCAGTCCCGCGGTCGATAGCGTCGGGGCATCGGATGCCTGGACGACCGTCACGAATGGATTGGCGGTCTTGAACGGCACGACGATGTCCATGCAGAACACTCCGGCGCCGCCCGCTTCGTCCATCTGCACGCGCAGCTCGTACGTATCGCCCGCGGCCGACACCAATGGAAAGCCGGGCGTGCCGTTCGAGGAGAGGCCGATCGTGGTCGTGACCGGAGCGCTCACCGGTAGCGCCACCGCGGCCTTGTCCACGATCGTGACCGACGAGCCGTTGTCGGTGAACGTCTGCGTCGTCGTGTAGGGACCGGCGGCGAGCGGCAATGCCGGGGCCGTGACAGCGACTGGAAACGATGCCGGAAGGGAGACGAATCCGGCGCTCGTCGTGGTGGAAAGCGGACCGCTGTCGAAGGACCACAACACTCCCTGCAGCAGGACGAAGCGCAGGTCGAGGAGATTGCCGTGCGCGTCGAAGGTCGCCGTCGCGGCCGCCGGCGCGGCGACCGGCGGGGGCCAGGCGCTCGCGTTCGCCTGCGCGATCTTCAGGGAATCGGCAGCCCCGCCGCAGTTCTTCCAGGGAATCGGCACGGCGCCCGCGGGCCTGGAGAGCGCGCCAATGGCGAAGAGCAT
>DATNGJ010000020.1:0-23748 GCA_035605915.1 Usitatibacter sp. | reverse complement strand
CGAGCTTGTTGGCGAGCGAGAACTCGATGTTGATGCGCTCGATGAAATCGGTGTACTCGCCCAGGCGCCCCAGCGGGATCACCACGTCCTCGTTGATCTTGAACGCGTTGGTGTGCTTGGAGATCGCGGCCGTGCGCGCGCGGTCGAGCCAGAAGCGCTTCCTCGCCTCCGGGCTCGCCGCGACGAAGCCTTCGCCGTCGCGGGCATTGGCGATGCGCACCACGCGCGAGGCGGCCTCGGCCACCGCGACCTCGTCGTCGCCGACGATGTCGCCCAGCAGGATCATGCGCGGGCGCCCGCGGCTCCTCGCCTTGGTCGCGTAGCCCACGGCCTTCACGTAGCGCTCGTCGAGGTGCTCGAGCCCGGCGAGGCTCACGGCCGGATCGGCGATGAGCGAGTTCTTCACCTCGACGATCGCCGGCACCGCACGCTTCACGTCGCCGAAGAACTCGAGGCAGAAGGTGCGCGTGTGCGCCGGCATACGGTGCAGCACGAAGGTGGCCGAGGTGATCAGCCCGTCGCAGCCTTCCTTCTGCACGCCCGGCAAGCCGCCGAGGAACTTGTCGGTGACGTCCTTGCCGAGGCCTGCCTTGCGCAGGCGCCGGCCCTCGACCTCGAGCGTCTCCTCGCCCTTCACGGTGCGCCCGTCGGCCTCGAAGGTGCGGATGCGGAAGCGGGCGAGCGCCACCTCGTGGATCTTGCCGAGGTTGTGGCCGACGCGCTCCACCTCGAGCCAGTCGCCCGAGGGCGACACCATGCGCCAGGCCGCGAGGTTGTCGAGCGCCGTTCCCCACAGCACCGCCTTCTTGCCGCCCGCGTTCATCGCCACGTTGCCGCCGATGCACGACGCATCGGCGGAGGTGGGATCGACCGCGAACACGAGCCCCTCGGCTTCGGCCGCCTCCATCACGCGCTTGGTGACCACGCCCGCGCCGCAGCGGATCACCGGGACCGGGCCCTCGAGGCCGGGCAGCACGACGCGCTCGACGGCGCCGAGCGACTCGAGCTTCTCGGTGTTGATGACCGCGCTCATGCGCTCGAGCGGGACCGCGCCGCCGGTATAGCCGGTGCCGCCGCCGCGCGGGATGATGGTGAACCCCAGCTCCACCAGCGCACGCACCAGCGGCGCGCATTCCTCCTCGCCGTCGGGGCAGACGACCACGAACGGGTACTCGACGCGCCAGTCGGTGGCATCGGTCACGTGGGAGACGCGGGCGAGGCCGTCGAAGAATACGTTGTCGCGCCGGGTGATGCTGCGCAGGCGGCGCAGCGTGCGCCGGCGCAGCTCGCGCGTCTCGGCGAACTCCGCCTCGAACGCGTCGACCGCGCCGCGGGCGAGGCGAATGAGCTCGGCCACGCGGTCGTCCGAGGGCGCGTCGGGCGCGCGGCGCTTCCCGATCTCGCGCAGCCGATGGCGCATCGCCTCGACGAGGAGGCGCAGGCGCCCGGGGTTGTCGAGCAGGTCGTCCTGCAGGTAGGGATTGCGCCGCACCACCCAGATGTCGCCCAGCACCTCGTAGAGCATGCGCGCCGAGCGGCCGGTGCGGCGCTGGTCGCGCAGCTCCTCGAGCGCGGCCCAGCCTGGCGGACCGAGCAGGCGGATCGCGATCTCGCGATCGGAGAACGACGTGTAGTTGTACGGAATCTCGCGCAGGCGCGCGGCGGTCATGGGAGGACTTCCGCGGTGCGCGGAGGAAACGTTCGATCTTACCGCACCGCAGCATCGGCGGGGTCCGTAGTACGATTATCGGTTCCATGCCACAGATCCCCGCCAGTATCCGCATCGCCACGCGGGAAAGCCGCCTCGCGATGCGCCAGACGGAAATGGTCGGAGAAGCGCTCCGCACCCGCCATCCGCGCCTCGCGGTGGAGGCGGTGGGCATGACGACCAGGGGCGATCGCGTCCTCGACCGGCCGCTCGCTAAGGTCGGCGGCAAGGGGCTCTTCGTGAAGGAGCTCGAGGTCGCGCTCGACGAAGGCCGCGCCGACATCGCGGTGCATTCGCTCAAGGACGTGCCGATGGTGATCCCGGCGCAGTTCGCGCTCGCGACCTTCGGCCGGCGCGAGGATCCGCACGATGCCTTCGTCTGCGCCAGGCATGCCGCGCTCGATTCGATGCCCGCGGGCGCGCTCGTCGGCACCTCGAGCCTGCGGCGCGAGAGCCAGCTGCGCCACGCCTTCCCGAGGCTTCGCTTCCGGCCGCTGCGCGGCAACGTGAACACGCGCCTCGCCAAGCTCGACGCCGGCGAGTACGACGCGATCATCCTCGCCGCGGCGGGGCTGCGCCGCCTCGGCCTCGAGTCGCGCATCCGCGCGACGCTTCCGGAGGCGCTCGCGCTGCCCGCCATCGGCCAGGGCATCCTCGCGGTCGAATATCGGCGCGACCGCGCCGACATCGCCGCGCTGCTCGCACCCTTCGAGGATGCGCAGACCGCCAGCGCGGCGCGCGCCGAGCGCGCGCTCGGCCTCGTCGTCGAGGGCAGCTGCGAGGTGCCGCTCGGGGGCCTCGCGCATGCCCACGGCGGCTCGCTCGCGCTGGAGGGATTCATCGGCCTGCCCGACGGCACGCGCTGCGTGCGCGATCGCATCGAGGGCCCGGCGGGCGAGGCCGAGTCGCTCGGCACGTCGCTCGGCCGCCGGCTGCTCGATGGCGGGGGGCGCGAGATCCTCGACCTCCTCGCACGGCGCAGCGCATGAGCTCCGGTCGCCTGGACGGCCTCGGCGTGATCGTCACGCGGCCGCGACCGGCCGCCGAAGCGCTCGCCGCGGCGCTCGCCGAGGAAGGCGCGCGCGCGTTCGTCTTCCCCTCGCTCGCGATCGAGGCGGCGCCGCTCTCGCAACGCTCGCTGGAAGCGCTCGGGCGCCTCGCCGACTGCACGCTCGCAATCTTCATCAGCGCGAACGCCGTGGAGCACGGCCTCGCCGCCGCGCGCCGCGCCGGGCCGTGGCCGCCGCGCGCCCGGGTCGCGGCGGTGGGCGAGGCGACCGCGGCCGCGCTCCGGAACTCCGGGTTCGAGGCGGTGATCTCACCTCGCGAACGGCACGACAGCGAGGCGCTGCTCGCGCTGCCGGAGCTGCGTGCCGTGAAAGGCGAGAACATCATCGTGTTCCGCGGCGAAGGCGGCAGGGAATTCCTGCGCGAAGGACTGGAGTCGCACGGTGCGCACGTGGCGTACGTCGAGTGCTATCGCCGCGCGCGTCCCAGCGCCGATCCCGCGCCGCTCCTGCACGCGTGGCAGCACGGCGAGGTGCACGCGGTGAACGCGCTGAGCGCCGAGACGCTCGAGAATTTCGTGGCGATGCTGGGCGAGGGAGGCGAGGGGCTCATCGAGGAATGCACGCTGGTCGTGCCGCATCCGGCGATCGCATCGCACCCGGATGCGCGGCGCTTCGCGCGCGTGCTCGTCGCCTCGCCGGGGACCGAGGGCCTGGTGAACGCGCTCGCCAGCCTGCGCGTGATGCCATGAGCACGCCCGCTTCCGAAGGCCGCGAACGGCCGCGCGATCGCGCCGCGCGCGGGCTCGCGCTCCTCGCGATCGCCGCGGCGATCGCCATCGGCTGGCTCGCGATCGAGGCGCGGCTCGCCGTGCGCTCGATGGAGACCAGCGCGGGCGGGCGCCTCGCCGAGCTGGGCGCCGATACCGCGCGCGCGCAGGCCGGGCTCGCGCAGACCCAGGCGGCGCTGCGCGAGGCGCAGGCACGCATCGGCGAGCTCGAAGCGCGCATCGCCGACACGCAGGAGCAGCGCACGGCCCTCGAGACGATGTACCGCGACCTCGCGCGGAGCGCCGACGATCGCGTGCTCTCCGACGTCGAGCAGATGCTGGTGCTCGCGAGCCAGCAATTGCAGCTCGCGGGAAACGTGCGCGCCGCGCTCGCCGCGCTGCAGGCCGCCGACCAGCGCCTCGCGAAGGCCGACAAGCTCGCCGCGACGCCGCTGCGCCGCGCGATCGCCGCGGACATGGAGCGCCTCAAGGCGGTCCCGCAGGTGGACACCGTCGGCATCGCGGTGAAGATCGACGGGCTCATCAACCAGGCGGATAGCCTCCCGCTGGTGATCTCGGAGAACCTGCCGCCGCCGCGCCCGGCCTCGCGCTGGCGGCCGGTCGAGGACCGCGGCGGCTTCTCGCGCGCCGCGCGCGACTTCTGGGACGAGATGAAGGGGCTCGTGCGCATCCGCGACATGGAGAGCACCGACACCGCGCTCCTGAGCCCGGCGCAGAGCTACTTCCTGCGCGAGAACCTGAAGCTGCGCCTGCTCTCGGCGCGCGTGGCGCTCCTCGCGCGGGACGAGCCCTCGTTCCGCGAGGACATGCACGCGACGCAGGCGTGGGTCGCGCGCTACTTCGACCCGCACGCGAAGACGACCACCGTCGCGCTCACGACCATCAAGCAGCTCGGCGACACGCCGGTCTCGATCACGCTGCCCGACATCAACGCGAGCCTCGCGGCGGTCCGCTCCGCGCGCGCCGCCCGGGAGAAGCACTAGCCATGCGCTTCGCGCTCTGGTCCCTCGTCCTCGCCGCGCTCGCCGTGGGCATCGCCCTCCTCGCCGAGCGCTCGACGGGTTACGTGGTCATCGTGTCGGCGCCCTGGCGCATCGAGCTCTCGGTGAACCTCTTCGTGTTCCTGGTGGTGGCGGGCTACTTCGCGTTCTATTTCCTCGCGCGCCTGGTGGGCACCCTGGTCGCGATCCCGCGCCGCGTGCGCGCCTACCGCGCCGAACGCGAGCGCGCGGTGCACCGCCACGCGCTCAACGAGGGGCTGCTCGCCTTCTTCCAGGGACGCTACGCGTCGGCCGAGAAGAGCGCCGCGCAGGCGCTCCTCGGCGAGGAGACCAAGGGCGTCGCGGCCATCATCGCCGCGCGCAGCGCGCACGAGCTCGGGCGCTTCAGCGAACGCGAGCAGTTCCTCGACCACGCGAAGGGCACGGCGCCGGCCGTGGACCAGGCGCGGCTCACGACGCTCGCCGACCTGCTCGTGTCGCAGGGCCGCCACGAGGAAGCGCTCGGCGTGCTGAAGGACCTCTCCGCCCGCGACTCGCGCAACCTCCGGCTGCTGCGCCTCAAGCTGCAGGCCGAGCAGGCGCTGCGCAACTGGGACGAGGTACTCGCCACGGTCGCTTCTCTCGTGAAGCTGGGCGGCCTCGGCCCCGACGAGGCGACGGCCGCGCGCCGCGCCGCTCACCTGGGCAACCTCAACCGCAGGTCGCAGGATGCCGCGGCGCTGGAGGCGTACTGGAAGACGCTTCCGGCCGACATGCGCGTCGATGCGGCCGTGGCGGCCACCGCCGCGCGCTACCACCTCGCGGCCGCGAACCCCGCCGCGGCGCGCGCGATCGTCGAGCAGGCGCTCGAGCGCGAATGGAACCCGAGCCTGGTCGCGCTGTACGGCGAGGCCGCGGGACCGGATGCGCTGCCGCAGATCGAGCGCGCGGAACGCTGGCTGCGCGTGCACGCGCGCGATCCGGCGCTGCTCCTCGCGCTCGGCAAGCTCTGCATGAAGCAGGGCCTGTGGGGCAAGGCGCAGAGCTACATCGAGGCGAGCCTCGCGCTCGAGCCCACGCACGACGGCCACATGACTCTCGCGGCGCTGATGGAGCAGCTCGGCAAGCCCCAGGAGGCCGTGCAGCATTTCCGCCGCAGCGCCGAGCTGGCGGGCTGACGTTCGAAGGAGGTTTCCATGCGCGCGTACGCACCGCTCACCCTATCTCCGATCAAGCCGGGCTCGCGCGTCGCGAGCCCGAACCCTCCGGGACGCGTGACGCTCGACGACCCCGCGTTCTCGGTGATGACCGACCTGCGCGAGGTGAGCGCCGCGACCACCACGCCCGAGGAGCCGATCGACGCCGCCCACGCCGCGATGATCCGGCGCGGCGTGCGGCTGCTCTTCGTGCTCGACCCGCAGTGCGCCGTCGCCGGCGTGGTCACCGCGACCGACCTGCTCGGCGTGAAGCCGATGCAGTTCATGCAGGCGCGCGGCGTCTCGCACGCCGAGGTGCAGGTGCGCGACATCATGACGCCCGCCTCGCAGCTCGATGCGCTCTCGCTCCTGGAGGTGGCGCAGATGCGCGTCGGCCACGTGGTGGCGACGCTCAAGGCCGCGCGCCGCCGCCACCTCACGGTCACCGAGGACAACGGCACGCGCATCCGCGGCATCTTCTCCGCCTCGCAGGTCGCGCGGCAGCTCGGCATGGAGGTGCAGACGTTCGAGGTGGCGCAGACCTTCGCCGACATCGAAGCGGCGCTCGCGCGCTAGGAGATCGCGATGGACCGGTACCGCGAGCGCTACGAGTCGTTCCGCTGGCAGGTGCCGGCGGACTTCAACATCGCGCACTGGACCTGCCGCCGGTGGGCCTGCGATTCGGGCCGCGTCGCCGTGCGCTGGGAAGACGAATCGGGGGAGCGGCGCACGCTCACCTTCGCCGAGCTCGCGTCCCAGGCGAACCGGCTCTCGAACGCGCTCTCGGGTCTCGCCGTCGCGCGCGGCGACCGCGTGGCGCTGATGCTTCCCCAGCGCACCGAGATGGTCGCCGCCTACATCGCCTGCTTCCAGATGGGCGCGATCGCGGTGCCCCTCTCGTTCCAGTTCGGGCCCGAGGCGCTCGAGTATCGGCTGCGCAACAGCGGCGCGAAGGCGGCGATCGCCGATCCGGCGACGCTCGCCAACCTCGCGCCCATCCGCGAGCGCCTGCCCGGGCTCGCGAACGTGATCGGCGTCGCCGGCGCACGCGGAGCCGGGGTGCACGCGTGGGAGGAGATGCTGCAACGGGCATCCCCGGAATTCACGCTCGCCGCGACGCATCCCGACGACCCGGCGGCGATCATCTACACGAGCGGCACGACGGGACCGCCCAAGGGCGCGCTGCTCCCGCATCGCGCGCTGCTCGGCAACCTGCCGGGGTTCGAGCATTCCCACGACCAGTTCCCGCAGGAAGGCGACGTGTTCTGGACGCCTTCGGATTGGGCATGGACCGGCGGCCTCTGGGACGCGCTCATGCCGACGCTCTACCACGGTCGACCGATCCTCGGCTTCCGCGGGCGCTTCGATCCGGAGCGCGCCTTCGACCTCCTCGCGCGCTACGGCATCCGCAACACGTTCCTCGTCCCGACCGCGCTCAAGATGATGATGAAGGCGTTCCCCTCGCCGCGCTCACGGTTCCCGCTCCGGTTGCGCTCGCTCATGAGCGGCGGCGAGGCGATGGGGCCCGCGGTCTTCCATTGGGCACGCGACGAGCTCGGCGTCACGCCGAACGAGATCTTCGGGCAGACCGAGGTGAACTACATCGTGGGCAACTCGCACCGGTTCTGGCCGGTGCGCCCGGGCTCCATGGGCCGGCCCTATCCGGGCCATCGCATCGCCGTGATCGACGAGCAAGGCCGCGAGGTGCCGCGCGGCACGGTGGGCGACGTCGCGCTCGCGCGCACCTGGATCGACGGCGCGCCGGACCCCGTGTTCTTCCTCGGCTACTGGGAAAACCCCGAGGCCACGGCGAAGAAATACAGCGGCGAATGGTGCCGCACCGGCGACGAGGCCGCGATGGACGAGGAGGGCTACCTCTGGTACCAGGGACGCGCCGACGACGTCTTCAAGAGCGCCGGCTACCGCATCGGTCCCTCCGAGATCGAGAACTGCCTCGTGAAGCACCCGGCGGTCGCGAACGCCGCGGTGGTGCCGACGCCCGACCCGACGCGCGGCAACCTGATCAAGGCGTTCGTGCTGCTCGCGGCCGGCCACGCGGCTTCCGAAACGCTGAAGGACTCGATCCGCGCGCACGTGAAGCAGCACCTCGCGCCCTACCAGCAGCCGCGCGAGATCGAGTTCATCGACGAGCTGCCGATGACCACCACCGGCAAGGTGCAGCGCAAGGTGCTGCGCGAGCGGGAAGCGCGCGGCTCGGCTGCGCGACCCCTCGGGGACGACGCGGCGGCGAAAGTCTAGCGGCGCATTCCGACGACGCCGGGATCAGGCGCCGGATCGGTTCCCGCGGCGCGTCAGTTGCGCGGATCGACCGAGGGCGTGAAGGCGTCGCAGTAGAACTCGTCCTCGGGAAGCGCGCGCTCCTCGACGAAGGTCTTGCGCGCGATGTCCGTCATTCCCGGAGCGCCGCATGCATACACCTCGTAGCCCGAGAGCTCGTCGAAGTCGTCGAGCACCGCCTGGTGCACGAGGCCGGTACGCCCGGTCCAGTGGTCCTCGGGCCGCGGGTCGGAGAGCACGGGAATGAAGGTGAAATTGGAGTGCTCCCGCTGCCAGCGCGCGGGGAGCTCGCGCATGTAGAGGTCGGTGAGCGAACGCACCCCCCAGTAGAGCACCATCTGGCGACCGATCCCCGCGTGGAAGCAATGCTCGACCATGGCCTTGATCGGCGCGAAGCCGGTGCCGCCGGCGACGAACACGATGGGCTTGTCCGAATCCTCGCGCAGGTAGAACGTCCCGAGCGGGCCCTCGAAGCGCAGGATCGCGCGCTCCTTCATCTGCTCGAACACGTAGTTGGAGAACGCGCCACCGGGCGACTTGCGCACGTGCAGCTGCAGGAACGTGTCGTCGTGCGGCGCGTTCGCCATGGAGAAGCTGCGCCGCTTGCCGTCCTTCAGCAGGATGTCGATGTACTGTCCGGCGAGGAACTGCAGCCGCTCGCCCGCGGGAAGCTTGAGCGAGAGGATCGCCACATCCTCGGCGGGCTTGTCCACTTTCTCCACGCGCGCGGGCATCGTGCGGATCGCGAGATCCTTCGCGCCCGACACCTCGCGCACCTCGAACACGATGTCCTCGAGCGGCCGCGTGCAGCAAGTGAGCGCCTTCCCCGCCGCCTTCTCGTGCGGATGCAGGGCCCGCTCCTGGTATTCGCCATACTCGAGCGTTCCGGACTGGAGGATGCCCTTGCACGCCCCGCAGGCGCCGTTGCGGCAGCCATAGGGCAGCCCGATGCCCTGGCGCAGCGCCGCCTCGAGGATCGTCTCGCCGGGGGCGACGGTGAACCGGTGGCCGCTCGGTTCCAGCCGGACCTCGTGAGGATTCTCGGGGGGTTGGGGCAATTCGACGGCTTTCCTGGGGCGCGCTGGGAAAACGAACACCTCGCGAGGGGGCGCGAGGCCGAGCCGATTCTAACCCACCGGTTCGCGCGGCGGGCTCAGCGCGAGCGGCGGAACTCGCCTTCGATCAACGCGCCGCCGACGGCGCGGCGGATGCGCGGCGCCTTCGCCACGCGGGGACCGGGCAGCAGCAGGAGAGTGATCGCGATGAGGTCGGACACGACACCGGGAAAGATCAGCAGCAGGCCGGCGAGCACCGTGCGCGCGCTGTGGCTGAGCGCGGTGATGGAGAATTCGCCCTCGGCGAGGCCGGCGGCGAGCTGCGCGAGGAGCGTGAAGCGCGCCTCCTTGATCAAGGCCATGCCCGCGCACGCGGAGAGCACGACCCACGCGAGCACCCACCATCCCAGCGTCTGGCTGAGGCGCACCAGGACCAGCGCTTCGAGCAGCGGGAAACCCAGTAGAATCGAAATCAGCAGCAGCCGCATCGCGAGCACCGTTCCAATCGTCTGTCCCTCGCCGCCTTCCGGCGGACGCCGTCATGGCTGCGATCTTCGTCCTCACCAACCTACCCGACTCCGACGCAGCTTTCAATCTCGCGCAGGCTCTCGTGTCGATGAGACTGGCCGCCTGCGTGAACGTTCTTCCCGCCGCGACCTCGTTCTACCGCTGGGAAGGACGTCTCGAGCGCGCGAGCGAATATCCGGTGCTCGTGAAGTCGACCGTCGATCGCTACGCCGCGCTCGAGCGCGCCATCCGCGAGCGCCATCCCTATTCCGTTCCGGAAATCGTCGCCTGGCCGGTCGAGCGCGGGCTCGCAGAATACCTCCGATGGATCGAGGAGGAAGTGCGCGCGCCGGCGGACGGCGTCGCATGACGAGACCGCGGCTGCGCGTAGTCGGGGCTCGGTGAGCGCCCGCTGGACTTTCGCGCTCGTCGCCGTCGTCACGGTCCTCGCCGGCGCCGGGCTGTGGCGCCTCAACCGCCCTGCACCGCGCGTCGAGGCGGTCGAGCTCGCGCCGGCCACGCTTTATTCGATGGCCTTTCGCGACGTGGACGGCAAGCCGCGCTCGCTCGCCGAATTCCGCGGGAAGTTCGTCGTGCTCAACTTCTGGGCCACCTGGTGCGCGCCCTGTCGCGAGGAAATGCCCGGCTTCTCGCGGCTGCAATCCCGCTGGAAGGCGCGCGACGTCCAGTTCGTCGGCGTGACGGGCGACGACCCGCACGCGGTCGAGCGCTTCCTGCGGCAGGTGCCCGTGTCGTACCCGGTGTTCCTCGCGGGTCGGAATGCCGAGGCGTGGGCGCGACGCCTGGGCGATCGGGACGCGGTATTGCCTTTCACCGTCGTCCTCGACGCGGAAGGCCGTGTCGTCGACCAGCAAGTGGGCATTTACACCGAAGCTCGCTTGGACACGCAGCTGCGCTCGTTGGCCCTCGAGCCGCCGTGAACCCGCTGGGAACGTCCTTCATCTTCGGCGAACGGCTTCGAGCGCGCTAGCTGGCGCTCGCTCCAAAGCGGGATTCATGCCCGCCATAGCCTCAGGCGCGGCGAATGTCGCCGAAACTGGACAATGCTCGGTGAACTGCGGCAAACTCGCTGGTCATGCCTACGATCCTGGTGGTGCACGGGCCGAACCTCAACCTGCTGGGCGGCCGCGAAACGGAGCATTACGGCACCCAGACCCTCGCGTCGATCGACCAGCGGCTGGGCGAGCGCGGACGCAAGGCGGGCGTGGCGGTCCAGAGTTTCCAGAGCAACTCGGAGGCCGACCTCGTGAACCGCATCCAGGCGGCGAAAACCGACGGAACTTCGTTCATCGTCATCAATCCTGCGGCGTTCACGCACACCAGCGTCGCGCTTCGGGACGCGCTCGCCGCCGTGAACATCCCCTTCATCGAGGTGCACTTGTCGAACGTCCATTCCCGCGAACCGTTCCGCCACCACTCGTACTTTTCCGATCTGGCGGCCGGCGTCATCGTGGGGCTGGGCCCCTTCGGCTACGAGCTCGCGCTGGACGCCGCCCTGCGTGCCATCGGCGCAGCCCGGGCGGATTGAGGAGCTCGCGATGGACCTGCGCAAGCTGAAGAAGCTGATCGACCTCGTCCAGGAATCCGGCATCGGGGAGATCGAGATCACCGAGGGCGAGGAGAAGGTGCGCATCTGCCGCCAGGCGGCGGGATCGCCGCAGGTGCTCATGGCCGCCGCCCCGATGCAGATGCCGATGTCGGCCGGTCCGGCCCTGGCGGCCGTGCCGGCGCCCTCGGCGCCGCCCGTCGAGGCGCAGGAACCGTCCGGGCACAAGCTCAAGTCGCCCATGGTGGGAACGTTCTATCGCGCGCCCTCGCCCGGCGCCCCGGCCTTCGTGGAGATCGGCCAGGCGGTGACCAAGGGACAAACCCTCTGCATCATCGAGGCCATGAAGCTGCTGAACGAGATCGAGTCGGACGTCGCCGGGACGGTCAAGGCGATCCTCGTGGAGAACGGGCAGCCGGTGGAGTATGGGCAACCGCTGTTCCTGATCGAATAGCGCGCTCATGACCCTCTGCCCAACCCTCTCCCAAGGGAGCGGGAGCGATCGTTGGAGAAGCTTTCGCGATGTTTGAGAAGATCCTCATTGCGAACCGGGGGGAAATCGCGCTCCGCATACAACGCGCGTGCCGCGAGATGGGCATCAAGACGGTGGCCATCCATTCCGAGGCGGATGCCGACGCGAAGTACGTGATGCTCGCCGACGAGTCCGTGTGCATCGGCCCGGCGGCTTCGCGCGACAGCTACCTCAACATCCCGGCGATCATCAGCGCGGCCGAGGTGACCGACGCCCAGGCGATCCACCCCGGCTACGGGTTCCTTTCGGAGAACGCGGACTTCGCCGAGCGCGTCGAGAACTCGGGCTTCGTCTTCATCGGCCCGAAGGCGGAGTCGATCCGCACGATGGGCGACAAGATCGCGGCCAAGGCCGCGATGAAGAAGGTCGGCATCCCGTGCGTGCCGGGCTCCGACGGGCCGCTTCCCGACGATCCCAAGGAGATCCGGCGCTTCGCCGCGGCGGTCGGATATCCCGTCATCATCAAGGCGGCCGGGGGCGGCGGCGGCCGCGGCATGCGCGTGGTGCACACGGAGGCGGCGCTCATCAACGCCGTCACGATGACGCGCGCCGAGGCGCAGAACGCCTTCAACAACCCGGTCGTGTACCTCGAGAAATACCTGGAGAACCCGCGCCACATCGAGATCCAGGTGCTCGCCGACGAGCACAAGCAGGCGATCTACCTGGGGGAGCGCGATTGCTCGATGCAGCGCCGCCACCAGAAGATCATCGAGGAAGCGCCGGCGCCGCACGTGAAGCCGAAGCTCATCGAGCGCATCGGCGAGAAATGCGCGGAGGCTTGCCGCAAGCTCGGCTACCGCGGCGCGGGCACCTTCGAGTTCCTCTACGAGAACGACGAGTTCTACTTCATCGAGATGAACACGCGCGTGCAGGTCGAGCACCCGGTGACCGAGGTGATCACGGGCGTGGACATCGTGCAGGAGCAGATCCGCGTCGCGGCGGGCATGAAGCTCAAGCTGCGCCAGCGCGACGTCGTGAAGAAGGGCCACGCCATCGAGTGCCGCATCAACGCGGAGAACCCGTATTCGTTCGTGCCCTCGCCCGGCCGCATCACCCAGTACCACGTGGCGGGCGGTCCCGGCATCCGCTACGACTCGCACGTCTACGCCAACTACTACGTGCCGCCCTATTACGATTCGCTCGTGGGCAAGCTCATCGCCTACGGCGACACGCGCGAGCAGGCGATCGCGCGCATGCGCGTGGCGCTCTCCGAGATGGTGATCGAGGGCATCCAGACCAACATCCCGCTGCACCAGGAGCTCATGAGCGACGCGGCCTTCATCCGGGGAGGGGTGAACATCCATTACCTCGAGGAGAAGATGGCGGCGCTCAAGTCGATCCAGGCGGAGAGCTGAGCGCGCCGTGGGCTGGCAGCGCGTGGATCTCGTCGTCGAGGGGGCCCGCGCCGAAGCGCTCGCGGAGGCCCTCGCCGCGGCGGGGGCGATCTCCACCGAGCTGAGCGACGCGGACGCCGGCACCGCGCAGGAAGAGCCCTGGTTCGGCGAGCCGGGCGCGGAGGCGGCGGGCTGGCGGCGCACGCGCGTGAGCGCCCTCTTTCCCGGCGAGCACGCAATCTCGCCCGCGATCGACCGGGCGCTCGCCGCCTGCGGCCTGCCGCAGCTCGAGGCGGCCTCCATCGAGCGCGTCGAGGACGCCGACTGGGTGCGGCTCACGCAGCGGCAATTCGAGCCGATCCGCGCCGGGGAGCGCCTGTGGATCGTTCCGACGTGGCACGACGCGCCCGACCCCGGCGCGGTGAACCTCGTCCTCGACCCGGGCGCCGCTTTCGGCACCGGGAGCCATCCCACGACGCGCCTGTGCCTCGCGTGGCTCGAGCGAAGCGTGCGCGCCGGAGACGTCGTGCTCGACTACGGCTGCGGCTCGGGCGTCCTCGCCATTGCGGCGATGAAGCTCGGGGCCGCAAGGGCACGCGCGGTCGACATCGACCCGCTCGCGCTCGAGGCCGCACGCTACAATGCGGAGCGTAACGGCGTGCGCCTCGAAGTCGTCGATGCGCATCACGCATTCGGCAGCGACGCGCGCATCACCGTCGCGAACATCCTCGCCAATCCGCTGCGCATGCTCGCACCCGTCATCGCATCGCACACCGTCCCCGAAGGAGAAATCGCGCTCTCGGGCATCCTCGACGCGCAGGCCGACGAGGTCGCCGCGGCCTACGCGCCCTGGGCGAAGCTCGAGGTGCGCGAGCGCGATTCCGGCTGGCTGCTTCTCGCCGGAAGGAGGCATGCGCGATGCTGATCACCACCTGCACCCATTGCCTCGCCCGCTTCCGCGTGACGCCGCAGCAGCTCAACTCGCGCCAGGGACAGGTGCGCTGCGGAAAATGCGCAGAAGTGTTCAGCGGCTTCGAGGCGCTCGAGCGCGTGCCCGACGACGACACCGGAACGCGGCTCCTCGCCGCGCGCGAAGCGCTCGAGAGAAAATCGCCGGCGCCAGCGCCGCCGGCCGACGACCTGCCCGAGCTCGAGACCGTCGAGCCGCCCTCCGCTTCTCCCGCGCCCGCAAGAGGCGCAAGCCGGCCTTCGGCATCCGGCGCACCTCCCGCGAGCGCGCAGACGGCCGGCGCGCAAGCGACGGCGCGCAACGAACGGCCGCCCATCGCCGAGGCCCTCGCCGAGCCGCTCGACCTCACGCCGCCGCGAAAGCCCGTCGCGCGCGCCTGGTCCTTCGGCGTGGTGCTGCTGCTCCTCGTGCTCGCGACGGAGGCGGCCTATGCCTTCCGCACGCCGCTCGCGCAACGCTATCCCGTGCTGCGCCCCTGGCTCGAATCGGCATGCATGCGCATCGGATGCGCCGTGCACTGGTCGCGGGACGAGCGCCTGCTCAAGCTGGAAGACTCGCAGCTGCTCGAGGTGCCGGGCAAGGCGGACGAGATCGCGCTCGGCGCGCGCATCCGCAACCTCGCGGGCTTCGCGCAGGAGTATCCCGACCTCGAGCTCACGCTCACCGACATCGGCGGGCAGCCGGCCGCGCGCCGCGTGCTGCGGCCGGCGGACTACCTCGGGCATGCGATCTCGCAGGGCGAGGTGCTCGCCGCGGGCGCGGAGGTCGCGATCCAGCTGCGGCTCGAGACCCCGGGCCTCAAGCCGACCGGCTACGAGCTCCTCGTGTTCTACCCTTAGGCGGAGCCGCCCGCCGCGGCGCCCTCGCGCAGCGCGGCGAACATCGAGTCCACGGCCCGGTCGACGAGCGGCGCGTCGTCGAGCATGCGCGCTTCGCCCAGGCGCATCTGCTCGGCGAGCGCCTCGGGCGAGATCGACACCGCGGCATCGACGGAGAGCGGGTTGGTGAAGAGGTACACGCCCTTGTTCGGACTGATCCACGTGAGCCGCGCGCGCTTCGCTCCGGCAGCGCCGGCGAACTCGACCCAGGTTCCGCGTTGCAAGTTGGTCCAGATTCCGGTGCGGGTGAAGACGTTGCGCACGGCGCCTCGCTGCACGCGAAGGCGGATCTCCTCGACGTGGATCCCCTGGGCGGGCAGGAGCTCGCGCTCGATCGCCGGCTCTTCGCGCCGCGGAGGCTGCGGCACCTCGGGAACGGCCGCCATGCCGCGCAGTCCCGATTTCACCGCGGCAGCGTGGCAATCCACGAGCGACCCGAGGAACGCGTCGCGCCCAGCCGCGTCGAGCGAGCCGCGGCGCAGGCCCTCGATCAGCCGGGTGATCATGGCGGGAAGGATCGCGACGAGGCGCTTGCGGTCGTCGGGCTGCGCCTTCGGCTCCACGCTCCACACCAGCTCGTCCATCGTCTTCACGAGCGACTGCCAGGACGGCGATCCCTCGCCTTCGACCAGGCGCGCGGCGGCGAGCGCGCGAACCCACGTGACCTCGAGCATCTCGCGCACGACCGCCGGCACCCAGGGACTCGACTGCAGCCTGCGCGCCACCTCGTCCTCCGCGAACGCCCGCGCGATCTCCTCGCGCTCGCGCTCCTCGACCAGCCGCGCGGAGCGCTCGACGACCTCGGCCTCGGCGCGCCGGCGCTCCTCGATGAACGCCTCGACACGCGCGAGCTGCGATTCGAACGGCGCGATGTCGGTGTCGAAATCCGCGAGGATGTGGCTCACCACGCCCTCGACGAGCGCCATGCAGCCGTTGCCGTCGGCATTCGCGCCGTCGAGGCCGATGGCGCATTCGGCGAGGCGGTCGATCAGGCGACGCGCGGGGTGCGCCTTGGAGGAGAAGAAGTTCTTGTCGAGGAGCGCGACCTTGAGCGTCGGGATCTGCAGCCTCGCGAGGGATGCCTTGACGCTCGCGGGGATGTGGCGATCCTCGAAGATGTAATCGAAGAGCATCGACACGAGGTCGATGGTCATCGCGTCGACGGTGGCGAGCGAGGCGCTCTGCGGCGCGGCGCGGATGCCGCGCACCACGTTGACGGGGAGATCGCCCGCCTGCCCGCCCGCGACGCCTTCGCGGTGCATGCGCGTGAGCTCGGAAAGGAACGATGCGGGAATCGGCGCCGCACCGGCCGCCCCCGACGCCGCGGCACCGGCGAGCCCATCGGGCATCGCAACCTCCGTGCCGGACGACATCTGGGCGCCTGCGCCGCCGGGCATCGCCGCCCCGAGCAACTGCGTGAGCGCGCCGAAGATGTCCTTCGGCGTGACCGCGGGCTGCTGGTCTTTCGCCGGCGCGCGTGCGGCACGCTCGGGACGCGGCGAGGAGGGTGCCTTGCGCAATTCCACGCGCACCTCCGGCAGGATGCGCCGCTGCACCAGGTGCTGGTTCACGTCGCGGTAGATCGACAGCAGCTCCGACTGCGCGTATCCCTCGAGCTGGCGCAGCAGCGCGAGCTTCACCTTGAGGCTCGCGCCGATCTGCTCGCACGCGTCGCGCAGCGCGGCGCACACGGTGGAGGGACTGAGCGGATTCGCGTCGTCCTGCAGGTCGGGCCGCTCGAGCAGGAAGCCCATGCGCTGGCTCAAGGCGAAGAGCTCGCCCTCGCAAGCCGCCTCGAGGTTGCGCGACATCTCGCGCACGGCGATCGATTCCTCGAGATCTTCGGGCTCGACCAGCGAGAGCTCGCCGGGCGCGGCCGGCTGCGAGACGCTCGCCGGCTCGCCGCGCACCTTGCGGTTGAAGAGCTCCACGAAATGGCTGCGGAAGGCGGCTTCGATCGCGGGACGCTTCTCGCGCGCCTTGGTGCGCGCGTCGAGGTAGGCGTTCTGCGCCGCGCGATCGCCGGCCTTCTCCGCGAGCTCGAAGAGATCGTCCTCGACCCGGTCGAGCATGCTGCCGAGCGCGCGCGCCATGCGATCGAGCGCGAGCTCGCGGCAACCGCTGAGGACATCGGCGGACTCGCGCGAGCTGAGCCGCGCCCTCGCCTTCGGATGATCGCCCAGCGGGACGACATTGCCGTTCTGCGCCATGGTCCACCACCCCCGCAGGACAACCCGGAAGGCGGGAACGCAACGGACAGGGAGGCGCGGCTTACCGGAGGTGGAAGCTCCGTGGCGACCCTGGCGATCCCGCTGTCGTAGGGCGCGAGCCCCTTAGACCGGAGATTTTGCGTCCCCACCTTTCGATGGGTTTGCCCTGTTGCAGAAATCGTGCGCCGCAAGATCCGGCCTCGCACCGGCCGGATTACCGATGTAACCCACTACGCGGGCGAGATTGGGCTCCACGAACGCCGGCGTCAAGGCCGCTCGTCGGGCGGTTCGCGCCGCATGTCCCGCAAAGGTGAGCGCTTCCTACCGCTTATACTGCCGGCCATGACCATCCTCGTCTGCGGCTCCCTGGCCTACGACACCATCATGGTGTTCCCGGACCAGTTCAAGAAGCACATCCTGCCCGAGCAGATCCACATCCTGAACGTGGCATTCCTGGTTCCGGACCTGCGGCGCGAGTTCGGAGGAACGGCCGGAAACATCGGATACAACCTCAAGCTGCTCGGCGAGGACCCGTGCATCATGGCGACGGCGGGCCACGACTTCGAGCCGTACGGCGAGCGCCTGCGCGCGCTCGGCATCTCGACCCGCCACGTGAAGCGGCTCGACCAGCAGTTCACGGCGCAGGCGTTCATCACCACCGATGTCGACGACAACCAGATCACCGCCTTCCATCCCGGCGCCATGTCCTTCGCGCACCTGAACCGCATCGAGGACGCGCCCGGCGCATCGCTCGGCATCGTCTCCCCCGATGGGCGCCAGGGCATGATCGAGCATGCGCGCGATTTCGCCGCCCGCTCGATCCCGTTCGTGTTCGACCCCGGGCAGGGACTGCCGATGTTCTCCGGCGCGGAGCTCCTCGAGATGTCATCCGGCGCGGCGGCTGTGACGTTGAACGATTACGAAGCGCGCGTTGTCGAGCAGAAGATCGGTAAAAGCATCGAGGCCTTGGCGCGCGTGGCGAAAGCCGTCGTGGTCACGCGCGGCGGCGAGGGATCGGTGGTGATCACCGCCGCCGGCGAGTTGCGCGTTTCGGCGGTGCCGGCCGAAGGCGTGGTGGATCCCACCGGGTGCGGCGATGCGTTTCGCGCGGGGCTGCTCTACGGCATGGCGCGCGGTTGGGGCTGGGAGAAGTCGGCCCAGCTCGCATCGGTGATGGGGTCCATCAAGATCGCCCATCGCGGCGGACAGAACCATCGGCCGGCGCGCGAGGCGATCGCGCGGCGCTTCAAGGAAACATTCGGACACACATTGTGAGGAAGGCCGCCGGCGTGCCGCGGTCGGATTCGCGAAGGAGACGAGAGATGATTCGATTTCGTGGTTGGGCGACGGCGGCGGCGTGCCTGCTGGTTCTGGGCGGCTGCGCCTATCCGGCGGGCAGCTACGATTACCGCGGCTACCAGGTGATGGGCGAGCAGTCGGTGCGCTTCGGCGTCGTCGATTCGGTGCGTCCGGTGAACATCAGCCCGCGCGATACCGGCGTGGGCGCGGCCGGTGGCGCGGTGCTCGGCGGCCTCGCGGGAAGCAACGTGGGCGGCGGCACGGGGCAGGTCGCGGGTGCGGTCGGCGGCGCGATCCTCGGCGGCATCCTCGGCTCGAACATCGAGCACTCCGCGAACGAGCGTCCCGGCGTCGAGGTGACGGTGCTGCTCGACAACGGCCGCTACATCTCGGTGGTGCAGGGCGCCGACGAGGTGTTCCGGCCCGGCGACCGCGTGCGCGTGCTCTCCGGGCGCGGCACGACGCGCGTGACGCACTGAGCGCGCAGGCGCGCGCCGGGCGGGTCCTCCGCCTGCTGCGCTGGGCGAGATTGGCCGCCCACGGCGCGCGCGCCGCCTGGATCCTTCGCTTCGTCTACCCGCGCGCGGCCCCGCGCACGCGCCGGCGCCTCGCGCGCTGGTGGGCGCGGGCGCTGCTCGCGATCCTCGGCGTGCGCCTGCGCGTCTCGGGAAAGCCTCCGCCCGCCCGCGGCGAGGCGGCGATGATCGCGGCGAACCACGTTTCCTGGCTCGACATCTTCGCGATCATGAGCGTGCGCCCGGCGCGCTTCATCGCGAAGAGCGAGATTCGCGCGTGGCCCTTCGCCGGATGGATCGCCGATCGCGCGGGAACGCTATTCGTGCAGCGCGCGCGCCGGCACGATGCGGCGCGCATCAACGCGCGCGTGCACGAGGCGCTCGCGCAGGGCGACTGCGTGGGGCTCTTCCCCGAGGGCACCACGACGGAAGGCGACCGCCTGCTGCCGTTCCACACGTCGCTCTTCGAGCCGGCGATCGCGAACTCGGCGACCGTCCATCCCGCGGCCGTGCGCTACGAGAACGCGGACGGCACGCCGTGCACGCACTTCGCGTACGTGGGCGAGATGACGTTCCTGCAATCGCTCGCTCGCGTGATCGCCCGCCGCGGCGTGGTCGCGCGGGTCGATTTCGGCGATGCCATCGGCCCGGCGCGAGCGCGCGACCGGCGCGAGGCCGCGCGCCTCGCGCACGCGCAGATCGCTAGCCTGCTGCGCCTCGATCCGCGGGACAATCCACCTGGAAGAGCGCCCGATCGTCGAGCCGTACCGCGGTGAGCGCGCGTCCCCAGACGCACCCGCTATCGAGGCTCAGCAGCCGCGGACGCGTGCACAGGCCGAGCGCGGACCAGTGCCCGCATACGATGGTGTGGTCGCTGTTGCGACGTGCCGGCATGTCGAACCAGGGCGTGAGGCCCTCGCTCGTTTCGCCCGGCTCGCCCTTGAACGAGAGGGCCATCGCGCCGTCCGCGCGGCAGACGCGCAGGCGCGTCATCGCGTTCACGATTCCGCGCAGCCGCTCCACGCCGCGCAGCGAATCGCTCCAGCGCGACGGCTCGTCGCCGTACAGGCGGGCGAGGAAATCGCGATAGTCCGGCGCGCCCAGCACCGCCTCGACTTCGCGGGCGAGGCGCCGCGCCTCGTCCACCGACCACTCGGGGAGGAGCCCCGCGTGGACCATCGCGAACGGGCCCTCGACATGCATCAGCGCGCGTGTCCGAAGCCATCGCAGGAGCTCGCCGCGATCGGGCGCATCGAGCACCGCTTCGAGCGTGTCGCGCTTGCGCGCAGGCTCCACGCCTTCCGCCACGCAGAGCAGGTGCAGGTCGTGGTTGCCGAGGACCGTCACGGCGCGATCGCCGAGGTCCTTCACGAAACGCAGGCAGGCGAGCGAGTCGGGCCCGCGATTCACCAGGTCGCCGACGAACCACAGGCGGTCGCGCGCGCGGTCGAAGGCGATGCGCGCGAGGAGCCGCTCGAGCGGCTCGAAGCAGCCCTGCAGGTCTCCGATCGCGTAGGTCGCCATGGCATTCCTTCGCAATGAAAAAAGGGCGACCGCGATCGCCCTTTTCGCGGCGCAAGCCTCGTGCTATTTCGCGGCCGCCACCATGTAGTCGACCGCCGCTTTCACGTCGGCATCCGAGAGCGACGCATTGCCGCCCTTCGCCGGCATCGCGCGCAGGCCGTGCAGCGCCGCGTTGTAGAGCGTGTTCTTGCCTTGCGCGATGCGCGGGGCCCATGCGGCCTTGTCGCCGAACTTCGGTGCGCCCAGGACGCCCGCGCTGTGGCAGGCGGTGCACACCGCATCGAAGGTCTTCTTGCCGGCGGCATTGCCCGCCTGGGCGGTCTTCTGCGAGGCGGCGGCCGGAGGCGGAATCGCGGCCGGCGTGGCCGGCGCCGCGGCGGGGGCGGCCGGTGCCGCGGGTGTCGCGGTCGCGAGGGTGGAAGGCGTGTTCGGATCGATCGCCACTTGCGCGACCGGCGCGATGCGCTCGGCGACGCGGTCGGGGCGCATGCTCGGATCGTTCTTCATCGAGCGCACGCCGTAGGCCCCGATGGCGAACTGCGCGAGCAGGATGATGCCGATGATCACGGCGACCGCGCCGATCAATATTCCGATCGCGACCGTCGCGGGATGCGAGTCGATGTTCTCCTCGATGGGATCGGTATGGTGCTGCGGCTCGGACATTGGCTGCCTCGGAATGCGGCGAAAGAATGCGCGCCGAAAAGCGCGATTATAGCCGGTCTCGCGCGGCGCTCTCCTCGCGCGGTTGGACGGAACCACTCCAAGCCGTTTAGAATCCGATAGATACGCGCCCGTAGCTCAGCTGGATAGAGTACTGCCCTCCGAAGGCAGGGGTCGCACGTTCGAATCGTGTCGGGCGCGCCAATCGAATCAGGTCCTTCATCCGCTCACGGCACGGCGAACACGCCCGCCACGCTGACCCCGGTCGTGCCGCCCGCGCCTCTCACGATGGCCGTGTAGGCTCCGGGCGGAAGGGTCAGCAGCAATCCAGCCTCGCGCGGATCCGTCGGAGCGAAGCCGCTCGCTTGAAGCTGCGCGGCATTGGCATCGGTCTGCCAGTCGTCGTTCGTCGCGATCACGGCCTGGTCGGATGAGCGCACGATGGTGAGCGTCGGATTGGCCAGTGGATTCGGGATGCCGAAGGGCACGAGCGACGGTCCGGTCGCGGTGACCGCGACCTTCTGCGATCCGGTGCCCGAAACGATGAAGCCGGCAATCATCACGTTGCCGCCGGTCTGCACCAGGCCCCGCGTCGAGATGTTGACGAGCGCGGTCTCGGGATGGTCGACCTCGAACACGCCGATCACGCTCACGCCCACTCCGCCTCCGACCCCTTGCACGATCGCCGTGTAGGCCCCCGGCGGCAGCGTCACCGCCAGCCCCGACTCGAGCGCATCGGTCGGCGCGAAGCCGCTCGCCGTGAGTTGCGCCGCGTTCGGATCGGTCTGCCAGTCGCCGTTGGTCGCGATCACCGCGTGGTCGCTCTGGCGCACCAGCGTGAGCGTCGGATTGGCGAGCGGGTTCGTGATGCCGAAGGGCACGAGCGAAGGCCCGGTCGCCGTGATCGCCACGGTCTTGGAGGCCGAACCGCCGACGACGAATCCGGCAATCATCACGTTGTCGCCGGTGAGCACGTCCATGCGCGAGGAGATGTTGACGAGGCGCGCGGGATTCGCGGGCGGATTGACGCGGAGGAAGTAGAAGACCTTCGGCGCCCCGATCATGCCGTTCGCTTCCATGGCATCCGCGGCGAAGAGGACCAGGTAGTTCTCGCCCAACGGCGCCGCGGCCGACGCGGTGAAGGGACCGCTGCCGGAGGCGGCGGTGAATGCGCCCTGGGCGTCGCCGACCCGGTAATACACCGTGGCGATCGCGGGATCCGCCGGCGCATACGCGCAGCACACGCCCAGGGAAAACGCCGGCACGCTCGCGCTCGTCACGAACCCGCCGGCCGTGGTCGCTGTCGTGCCGTGTTCGACGAAGGTGGAAGCCTCCGGCGAGAACACGCTGATGATGCTGTTGGCGGAGTTCGCCACATAGATCTTGTTGGTCATCGGATTCACCGCGATGGCATCGGGATGGGATCCGGAATCGAGGTTCATCGAGGTGTTGTTCGACCCGTCGATCACAATGACGTCGTTGCCATTGTCATTCGCCACGTAGATCTTGTTGGTGATCGGGTTCACCGCGACGGGAAAGGGAGACGCCCCCACCGTGATGGTCGTCGTGGTGTTGTTCGAGCCGTCGATCACGGTGAGGTTGTTGCTGGCAACGTTCGCAACGTAGATCTTGTTGGTGACCGCATTGATGGCGATGGATTCGGGCATGCTCCCCGTAGCCACGATCGACGTGATGTTGTTCGAGCCGTCGATCACCGTGACGTTGTTGCTGCTGGTGTTCGCGACGTAGATCTGGTTGGTGAGCCGGTTCACTGCGATCGCAGTGGGAAGCGCGCCCACGGCGACGGCGGATGTAGCGTTGCTCGAGCCGTCGATCACCGTGACGTCGTTACTGCCTTCGTTTGCTACGTAGATCTTGTTGGTGACCGGGTTCACCGCGATGGCATCGGGCGCGTCTCCCGCCGCGATGGTCGACGTGGCGTTGCTCGATCCGTCGATCACCGTGACGTCGTTGCTCTGCGCGTTCGAAACGTAGATCTTGTTCGTGACCGGGTTCACCGCGATGCCCCTGGGTGCAGTCCCCACCGCGACGGTCGACGTGGCGTTGTTCGAACCATCGATCACGGTGACGTCGTTGCTGCCCGAGTTCGCAACGTAGATCGTGTTGGTGACCGGATTCACCGCGATGGCCGCGGGCGCAGTTCCCGCCACGACCGTCGACGTCGTGTTGTTCGAGCCGTCGATCACCGTGACGTTGCTGCTCATGAGGCTCATCGCGTAGATCTTGTTGGTCGCCGGGTTCACCGTGATGAATTCGAGGCCGGCCGGCGCCGGGATAGTCGCTTCGGCGTAGGTCGCCCCGTCGATCACGCTGACGTTGCCGCTGTTGAAGTTCGGCACATAGATCCGGTCGGTGACCGGGTTCACCGCGGCGGCGTCGGGAAACGTTCCCGCCGCCAAGGTCCTCGTGGTGTTGTTCGACCCGTCGATCACGGTGACGGTATTGCTGCCGACGTTCGGCACGTAGATCCTGTCGGCGACCAGGTCGACCGTGACGGCGAAGGGAGTGGTTCCCACCGCGACGGTCGTGGTGATGTTGTTCGAGCCGTCGATCACGGTGACGTCGTTGCTGTTTTGGTTCGCCACGTAGATCTCGTTCGTGGCCGGGTTCACCGCGATGGCGTGCGGGGTGGTCCCCACCGCCACGGTCGATGTCGTGCCGTTCGAGCCGTCGATCACGGTGACGGTATTGCTGCC
>DATNGJ010000019.1:0-65993 GCA_035605915.1 Usitatibacter sp. | reverse complement strand
ATCTCGCGCCGCTCGACGGCTCCGGGGTCGGAGTCCCGCGCGCCGCGGATCGCGGTGAGCGAGTTCCTGCCGAAGATGCGCAGCAGCCTCGCGCTCGCATGCCCGCTTCCCACCTCGGCCGCGCCTCCCTGGGCGAAGTAGCGGTCGAGGAGCATCGCGGCGGCGGGGCCCACGGGCGCGTGGGACGAGAAGCCGTAGATCACGGGCACGCCGCGGAAGACGCGGCGCATGCGCTCGCGCCCGCTCTCGCCGTACGCCGAGGCGTACTGCGAGGCGTCGGGGTTCAGGCTCTCGCAGCCGAAGAGGTAGACCTCCTTCAGCTTCCCGAAGAGCGCGGGGCACGAATGGCTGCACGAGGCGCGCTCGAGCTCGTCCATCTTGAGGCTCGCCTCGACGTCCACCTTGTCCGAGTAGAACGTCTCGCCGGCGTTGAAGTGGCCGGAGATCACGAGCACGTCGCACTGGACGTGGCGATGGCAGGCGCGCTCGAGCCAGTCGTCGTGCGCCCGGTCGAGCAGCTCCACGAAGTCGTACTTCCCGGGCGGAAGGTGGCGCCGCATCGCCTCCTTCTCGTCGGCGGAATTCACCGTCACGGTGCACACGGTCTTCGTCCCGGCCTGCGCCGCCGTGCTCCACGCGGCGGCGGCGAGCACGACGCTCGCGACGGCCCATCTCGTCATCGACATGCTCCGAGCATCGTCGAGATCGCGCCCGAAATCAGCCGGAAATCCCCTTTGCCGGGAGTCGGCTAACGCCGACAGGCGTCAGGAAAGCTCGCGCACCAGCACGTCGATGAGGTCGGCGCCGTCGGGCGAGCGCAGGCGATGCGTGCGAAAAATCTTCGCGACCTGCGGTCGCGCGATCGCCTGCGGATCGGAGCGCAGGAACACCTCGGCGATCGCACGCTGCACCGCGAGCGAGCGCGTGCGCGCGAAGAGCGCGGCGAGCTGGTCGAGCGCCTTCGCGTCGGAGAGGTGCATGCGGCCCAGCGCGTCGAGCGCGCGCACCTGGGCGGGACCCGGCTTCATCGCGGCGATCGCGGCGGTCACCACACGCAGCTCCGCCGCATCGGTGATCGGATGGTGGCGCAAGTACGCCTGCGCGACCTGCACGTCGGACTCGTCGGTGCTCGCGAGGAGCCGCAATACCTGCGCGCGCGCCGCGGCGCTGCCCAGGCAGGCGAGCCCGGCCGATCGCGCCGCCGCCTTGCGAAGCACCGCCGCGTCGCGCAGCTCGCCGCGCACCGCGTCGAGGCTTCGATCGGCGTTGAGCGTGCACACGAGGTCCACGTCGCCGTAGGCCATCGAGCGGCGATCGAGCATGTCGACGATGGTGTGCGCGAGCTCCGCCTGGCGGCCGGCGTCGCCGAGCCAGCCGATCGTGCGCGCGAGCGCGATCATGCGCACGCGCAGCGCCGGATCCCCGGTCGCGCGCTCGATGGCGAGGTAGCGCACGCGCAGGCTCGCATCGCCCGCCATGGCGCCGAGCGCCGCGCTGAACCGCGCATCGCCGCGATCGGCTTGCGTGAGCGAGGCGAAGAACTTCTCCGCGCGATCGAACGCCATGCGCACGTCCGGCATGTCGCCGGAAAGCTCCATGCGCAGCTCGGCGAGCCGCTCCGCCGCGGGATGGTCGCCGTAGAAGCGGCACGCCTGCGCGCGGTAATCGGAGTCCGGATCGCCGGGCAGCTCGCCGCGCGTCGCGATCATGCTGGACGGCCCGAAGAGCGCGAGCAGCCTCTCGCTCACCTTGCCGCTGCCGACCTCGCCCGCCGGCGCCGCGTCGAAGTAGCGCTGCAGCAGCGGGCCCGCCGTTCTGCCGTACGGCGCGAGCGAGGCGAAGCCGTAGATCACCGGAACGCCCGCGAAGATGCGGCGCATGCGATCGCGCGCATCCTCGCCCTCGCGCTCGCTCAAGGCTTTCGCGCGGCGTTCGGCCCCCGCGCGCGGCGCTCCGCCCTCCACCAGCCCGCGCACGATCTCCGGCATCGCGGATTTCGGCGCCTCTGCCTTGAGGCTGTCGCACCCGAAGAGGTAGACCTCCTTGAGATGCGAGAAGAGGTCCGGGCACGCGCCGCACGCCGCCCGCTCCATCTCGTCCACGCCGAGCGTCTCCTCGACCGAGGGATCGCCGGAATAGAACTCCGAGCCCGCGAAATGGCCCGACACGACGAGGACGTCGCAGCGAACCTTGCGCTCGCAGGCCGACCGCAGCCAGTCGGCGCGGCCGTGCTCGACGAGCTCGACGAAATCGAACCGGTCGGGCGAGAGGTTCCTCCGGAACGCATCGCGCTCGTCGCTCGAATTGACGGTGACGGTGCACACCGTCTCCTTGTGCGCGAACGCGGCGAGGGGAAGGAGCGCGGCGAGGAGGAAGAGCGCGTGGCGGAGCAAGGCGATGACGGGAAGCGTTTACCTCGGGCGAGCGAGCGCCATTCTCCCATCCGGCCGGCGCCGGCCCGCATGATCCATTGGAACTAGTACGATGGTATCCCCATGAAGATCACGATCCTCGACGACTACTTCGATACCCTGCGCACCCTGCCCTGCATCCGCATGCTCGAGGGGCACGCGGTGGAGATCTGGAACGACCACGCGCAGGACGACGACGTGCTCGCGCAACGCCTCGCGAAGACCGACGTCCTGGTCCTCATCCGCGAGCGCACGAAGATCCTCGGCCCGCTCCTCGAGCGGCTTCCGCAGCTCAAGCTCATCAGCCAGCGCAGCGTCTATCCGCACATCGACACCGAGGCGTGCACGCGGCTCGGCATCGTCGTCTCCTCGAGCCAGCACCCCGGCACGCCGTGCTACGCCGCGGCGGAGCTCACCTGGGCGCTGGTGCTCGCCGCGATGCGCCAACTGCCGCAGCAGGTGGCCTCGCTCAAGGCCGGGCATTGGCAGATGGGCGTGGGCACGACGCTGCGCGGCAAGACGCTCGGGCTCTACGGCTGGGGACGGATCGCGCACGCGGTGGCCGAGTACGGGCGCGCCTTCGGCATGCGCGTATGGGTGTGGGCGAGCGAGCGCTCGAGGGAAAACGCGCGCGCCGAGGGTGTGGAGGTGGCGCCCTCCCGGGAGGCTTTCTTCGAACGGAGCGACGTGCTGTCACTGCACATGCGCCTCTACCCGGCGACCCGCGGCATCGTGACGGCCGAGGACCTGGCGCGCATGAAACCCTCGGCCCTCATCGTGAACACGAGCCGCGCGCCGCTGGTGGCGCCCGGGGCGCTGGTCGCCGCGCTGCGTGCCGGCCGTCCGGGCATGGCGGCGGTGGACGTCTTCGAGCACGAGCCGCTGCTCGACCGGGGCGACGCGCTGCTGAACCTCCCGAACGTGCTCGCGACGCCGCACATCGGCTACGCCACGCGCGAGGAGTACGAGCTGCAGTTCGAGGAGATCTTCGACCAGGTCCTCGAGTGGCTCGCGGGCACGCCGATCAACGTCGTGAACCCCGCGGTGCTCGAGTCCCCGCGCCTGCGCCGCGCCGCCTGAGCGCTACTTCCGCGACTTCTTCCGGCTCGACGACTTCTTCTTGCGCGAGGAAGACTTCCGCCGGCTCGACGACTTCTTATGGCTGGACGTTTTCCGGCGGCTGGAAGACTTCTTGTGGCTCGACGACTTCCGGTGGCTGGAAGACTTGCGATGCGACTTGGCGGACGATTTCTTCTTCTTGCGTGGGCTCGGCGGCGCCTTGTCGCCTTCCCTGCGCGCTTCCGACAGCCCGATCGCGATCGCCTGCTTGCGGCTCTTCACCTTCTTGCCCGAGCGGCCGCTCTTGAGCTTGCCGTGCTTGTACTCGTCCATCACCTTCTTCACCTTCTTCTGCGTTTTCTTTCCGTACCTGGCCATGACGGCTCCTCCGGGGGTGTTTACGACCCGGTTATGACCGCGCGCGGGTGGCGGGAATTCCATCCGGAGGATTGCCAACCGCCGCCGCAGGTCCCAGGCGCCCGCGCATCTCGATGCGCAGCAGCGTGTAGCTGGTGAGCGCTTCCAGCAGCACGCTCCCGACCGAGAGGAGCCACACGTCCTCGAGGGCGAAGCCCGCCGTGTGGGAAAGCCAGACGGCCGGGGCCACGAACGTGATGAGCCGCACCGCCTTGCTGAGGAGCGAGGGCCACGTGTTCCCCAGCGACTGGAACATCGCCGAGCAGGTGAAGACGAGCCCCACCGCGACGAAGTTCCACGAGATGATGCGCAGGTACGTGGCACCCACCTCGATCACCGCCGGGTCGTGCGTGAAGGCCCGGATCAGCGGCTCGGCCACCCACTGGCAGGCGAGCGTCACGACGACCATGATCGCGGTGTTGGCGGCGGTCGCCACCCGAAACACCTCGCGCACGCGGGCGAAATGGCGCGCGCCGAAGTTCTGCCCGGCGAGCGCCGGCACGGCGAACGCCACCGCCATCGCGGGGAGGAAGATCGACTGCATCACGCGCGAGCCGATGCCGAGTCCCGCCTGCGCCGCGGCGCCGAAGTCGCGGATGATCCAGTAGATCGCGCCGATGATGATTCCCATGAGCGCGAACTCGCCGCCGGCGGGCACGCCGAGGTCGAGCATCCGCATCCACGTCGCGAGGCGCGGCCGCCACTGGCTCGGATGGAACTGCACGTATTTCTCGAGGCGCACGAAATACACGGTGAGGAGCACCACGCTCGCCGCGGCCGCGATGCTGCTCGCGAGCCCCGCACCCGCCACGCCCAGCGGGTGGCCGCTACCCCACCCGGCGATGAGCACCGGGGCGAGCGCCGCGTTGAGCAGCACGCCGAGCATCTGCACCACCATCGACGGCTTCACGATGCCGGTGCCGCGCAGCGCCGCGCCCATGCTCGCCACGGCGAATTGCAGCGCGAGGCTCGGCAGGAACCAGCGCAGGTAGGTGATGCCCGCGGCGCGCGTCGCCTCGTCGGCACCCATCACGGCCATGTAGCGTCCGGCGATCGCGTTGCCGCCGGCGAGCATCGCGGCCGCGAGGAGCGCCGCGAGCACCACCGACTGGTTGAAGACGTGGTTCGCCTCGCCGCGGTCCTTGCGCCCCACGGCATGGGACACGAGCGTTCCGGTCGAAACCGAAAGCGCCTGGGTGAGCGCGAAGGCGACGAACATCACGTTGCCCGCGGCGCTCACGCCCGCGATCGCGGCATCGCCCAGCGCCGAGACGAAGTACAGGTCGACGAGGAAGTACAGCGTCTGCAGCAGCATGCCGATTGCAATCGGCAGCGACAGCGCGACCAGGTGCCGGAAGACCGGCCCGTGCGTGAGATCCTTCATGGCAGGGCGGAAAAGGGACGGATGCGCGAGTGTATTCTGTTCGCATGTTCCCGGCATCGGCGCACGCATGACGCAGCCTCGCAGGGCGAAGGGCCGCCGCAGCGCCGGAATTCTCCTTTATCGCCGCCGCGGGGGATGCCTCGAAGTGCTCCTCGTCCATCCGGGCGGTCCCTTCTGGAAGGACCGCGACGAAGGCGCGTGGACGATCCCGAAGGGCGAATATCCGGAAGGCGAGGACGCGCTCGACGCGGCGAAGCGCGAGTTCGGCGAGGAGACCGGCTTTCCGATCGAGGGACCGTTCCGCGAGCTCGCGCCGGTGCGCCAGGCGAGCGGCAAGGTGGTGCGCGCCTGGGCGGTGGAAGGCGACTGCGATGCCGCGGCGGTGCGCAGCAACACGTTCGTGATGGAGTGGCCGCCGCGCTCGGGAAGGATGGCCGAATTTCCCGAGGTCGATCGCGCGGCCTGGTTCAGCCTCGACGAGGCGCGTCGCCGCATCCTCGCCGCGCAGGTGGCGCTCCTCGACGAACTCGCTCGGCTGGCTGCGCGGTAGGGCCGGAAACACAGAGGGAACAGAGGCGCGCCATGGCGAACCCACTCGTGACCGGCATCTTCGATTCCAGCGCGGCGCCGGCGCACGCCCGCGAGGCGCTGCTCGCGCAGGGCATCTGCGGCGAGCGCATCGCGGTGAGCGCGATGGAAACCTCCGACGGCATCGCCGCCGAAGCGCCCGGCGAGAGCTACGAGAACCAGGCGGGCGAGGACGGGGCATCGGCCGAGCGCGCGCGTTTCGGCTCGGCGGTGCGAAGTGCGCTGTGCACGGTGAGCGTCGAGGCGGGCGATTCGGAACCCGAACGGCGTCGCATCGGCGAGCTTCTCGCGGCGAGCGGCGCGCGCGAGGTGATGCAGGCGCCCGAATGAGCGCTCAGCGGTCGATGAGCGCTCAGCGGTTGACGGTGCGCATTCCCGGCTCGGGATAGCGCAGGCCCGCGGCGGCGCCGGGCGGGAGCGCGCGGTCGATCCGTGCGAGCTCCTGCGGCGTGAGGCGCAGGTCCACCGCCTTCGCGTTCTCCTCGAGATACTTCACGTGCTTCGTGCCGGGGATCGGGACGATGTCGTCGCCCTGCGCGAGCACCCAGGCGAGCGCGAGCTGCGACGGCGTGCAGCCCTTCTCCTCGGCCATCGCGTTCACCTCGTCGAGGAGGCGCAGGTTCTTCTCGAAGTTCTCGCCCTGGAAGCGCGGCGAGTTGCGGCGGTAGTCGTTCGACTCGAGGTCGTCGATGGAGCGGATCCGGCCGGTGAGGAAGCCGCGCCCGAGCGGGCTGTAGGGCACGAAGCCGATGCCCAGCTCGCGGACGGTCGGCAGGATCTCGTCCTCCGGATCGCGGCTCCAGAGCGAGTACTCGGTCTGGAGCGCCGCGATCGGATGCACCTTCTGCGCGCGGCGGATGGTCTGCGGCGCCGCCTCCGAAAGCCCGAGGAAGCGCACCTTGCCCTGCCTCACGAGCTCCGCCATCGCGCCCACCGTGTCCTCGATCGGCGTGTCGGGATCGACGCGATGCTGGTAGTAGAGGTCGATCACGTCGATGGCGAGGCGCTTGAGGCTCGCCTCGCACGCGCTCTTCACGTACTCGGGCCTGCCGTTCACGCCGCGGAAGCTGCCGTCCTCGCCGCGCACGTTGCCGAACTTCGTGGCGACGACGACGCCCTTGCGGCGTCCGCGAAGCGCGCGGCCCACGAGCTCCTCGTTGCGGCCGACGCCGTACATGTCGGCCGTGTCGAGGAACGTGATGCCGAGGTCGAGCGCGCGATGGATGGTCGCGATCGATTCCGATTCGCTCCCGCCGGCGTAGAACTCGGACATGCCCATGCAGCCGAGCCCGATCGTGGAAACCTCCAGGCCGCCCAGCCTGCGCGTCTTCATCGAATGCCCTTTCGTGAATCAGTAGACGTACGTGTATCCGTTCCACGCGAAGCGGCAGTAAGGCTGCGCGTTCGCGAGGTCCGAGGTGAGGCGCGCCACGGCGTCGTTCATCTCGGCGACGCGCCGATTATGCGCCGCCACGCGGCGGTTATGGTCGTCGCTGCGCGCGTTGTACGCGGCGACCGCGACGGAGTCGCGCGAGTCGAGGTTGCGCAGCTCCTGCGTGAGCTGCGCGTTCTCGGCGTCGAGCTGGTCGCGCTCCCGGTCGTAGGTCACCTTCTCGTCGTCGAGCATGGCCCTGCGGTCCTGCAGGTCGGTGCACGCCGAGGGATACGGCTGCGCGGGCACGACGTAAGCGGGCTCGTTCGGGACCACCACCGGTCCCGTGATGTAGGCGCGCGAATGGGAAACCTGGGCGAACGCGGCCGCGGGCGCGACGAGCGCGATCACGGCGACGAGAGTGCGGGAAGTCATGGCCGATCCTCCTTCAGCAGACAGGATTACCGGCGGACAGCGGCGCAGCGCGAAAGTTGATGGCTCGGTCGGCCCATCGAGCCATTCGAAAAAGGGGTCAGATCCCTTTTCCCTGGGCGCCGGCCGAACATGTCCGTGCCACGCGAAGGAAAAGGGATCTGACCCCTTTTTCGCCGCGGTTACGCGGCCTTCTTGTGCTCCTCCGAGCCGCCCTTGCCGAAGAAGAAGCGGCCGTTCTTCACGTCGGCGACGATGGTGTCCTTCGGGCCGAAGCGGCCCTCGAGGATCTCCTTCGCGAGCGGGTTCTCGAGCCCCTGCTGGATCGCACGCTTCAGCGGGCGCGCGCCGTACACCGGGTCGAAGCCGGCCTTGGCGAGCTCGGCGACCGCGGCGTCCGTCACCTCGAGGCGCATCTCCATCGCCTCGACGCGGCGCTGCAGGTACTTGAGCTGCACGCGCGCGATCTGCGCGATGTTCGCCTCGTCGAGCGCGTGGAAGACGACGATCTCGTCGATGCGGTTCACGAACTCCGGCCGGAAGTGCGACTTCACCTCGCCCATCACCGCGAGCTTCACGACGCTGTAGTCGCTGCCCGCCATCGACTGGATCATCTGCGAGCCGAGGTTCGAGGTCATCACGATCACCGTGTTCTTGAAGTTCACGGTGCGCCCCTGCCCGTCGGTCATGCGGCCGTCGTCGAGCACCTGGAGCAGCACGTTGAAGACGTCCGGGTGCGCCTTCTCCACCTCGTCGAGGAGGATCACGCAGTAGGGCTTGCGGCGCACGATCTCGGTCAAGTGCCCGCCCTCCTCGTAGCCGACGTATCCGGGCGGCGCGCCGATCAACCGCGCGACCGAGTGCTTCTCCATGTACTCGGACATGTCGATGCGCACCAGCGCCTCCTCGGAGTCGAACAGGAATTCCGCGAGCGCCTTGCAAAGCTCGGTCTTGCCGACGCCCGTGGGCCCGAGGAAGAGGAACGAGCCGTAGGGCCGGTCGGGATCGGCGAGGCCCGCGCGCGAGCGGCGGATCGCGTCGGAGACGAGGCGCACGGCTTCGTCCTGGCCCACGACGCGCTGGTGCAGGCGCTCCTCCATGAGGAGCAGCTTCTCGCGCTCGCCCTGCATCATCTTGGAGACCGGGATGCCGGTCGCGCGCGCAACCACCTCGGCGATCTCCTCGACACCGACCTGGGTGCGCAAGAGCCGCGGCCTACCCTCGGAGCCGCCCTCTCCCTTGGGAGAGGGTTGGGGCGAGGGTTCCTCCGCCTGCTTGAGCTGCTTCTCCAGCGCGGGGATGGTGCCGTACTGCAGCTCGCTCATCTTCTGCCAGTCGCCCTTGCGGCGCGCCTCTTCCATCTGCTGCTTGGCGCGCTCGAGCTCTTCCTTGATGTGCGTGGTGCCCTGCACGCGCGCCTTCTCCGCCTTCCACACCTCCTCGAGGTCGGAGTATTCCTTCTCGAGGCGCCGGATCTCGTCCTCGATCAGCTCCATGCGGCGCATCGAGGCCTCGTCCTTCTCCTTGCGCACGGCCTCGCGCTCGATCTTGAGCTGAATGAGGCGCCGGTCGAGGCGGTCCATCACCTCGGGCTTGGAGTCGATCTCCATCTTGATGCGCGAGGCGGCCTCGTCGATCAAGTCGATCGCCTTGTCGGGGAGGAACCGGTCGGTGATGTAGCACGCGGAGAGCTCGGCCGCGGCGACGATCGCCGGGTCCGTGATCTCCACGCCGTGGTGCAGCTCGTACTTCTCCTGCAGGCCCCTCAGGATCGCGATGGTGTCCTCGACCGTGGGCTCGTTCACCATCACCTTCTGGAAGCGGCGCTCGAGGGCCGCGTCCTTCTCGATGTACTTGCGGTACTCGTCGAGGGTGGTGGCGCCGACGCAATGCAGCTCGCCGCGCGCGAGCGCGGGCTTGAGCATGTTGCCGGCATCCATGGCGCCTTCGGCCTTGCCGGCGCCCACCATGGTGTGCAGCTCGTCGATGAAGACGATGGTCTGGCCCTGGTCGGCCGCGAGCTCCTTCAGCACGCTCTTCAGGCGCTCCTCGAACTCGCCGCGGTACTTGGCGCCCGCGATGAGGAGGCCCATGTCGAGGGCGAGCACGCGCTTGCCGCGCAGGCCCTCGGGCACCTCGTCGTTCACGATCCGCTGCGCGAGCCCTTCGACGATCGCGGTCTTGCCCACACCGGGTTCGCCGATGAGCACCGGGTTGTTCTTGGTGCGGCGCTGGAGCACCTGCACCACGCGGCGGATCTCCTCGTCGCGGCCGATCACCGGGTCCAACTTGCCTTCGCGCGCGCGCTCGGTGAGGTCGATGGTGTACTTCCTGAGCGCCTCGCGCTGGCCCTCGGCGTTGGCGTCGTGCACGGTCTCGTTGCCGCGCACCGACTGGATCGCGTCGGCGATCGCCTGTTCGTGGGCCCCGTGCTGCTTGAGGAGCCGCCCGGTCTCGCCCTTGTCCTTCACGGCGGCGAGCAGGAAGAGCTCGGAGGCGACGAACTGGTCGCCGCGCCTGGTGGCTTCCTTGTCCGTGAGGTTGAGGAGGTTGTTGAGGTCGCGCGAGATGCCGATCTCGCCGCCCTGGCCCTCGACCTTGGGCAGGCGCCGGATCGAGTCCTCGACCGCCTTGCGGAGGGGACCCACGTTCACGCCCGCGCGCTGCAGCAGCGAGGCCGTAGCGCCGTCCTCCTGGTCGAGCAGCGCGAGGAGCAGGTGCTGGGGCTCGATGAAGCCGTTGTCGCCGGCGAGCGCGAGGCTCTGGGCGTCCGCGAGCGCCTGCTGGAACCGGGTGGTGAGCTTGTCGATGCGCATGGTGAGTCCTGGAGGGCCGTCGTTCGATCGTCTTCCCTAAATTGGCCGCCGGGAAGGCCGGTTTCAAGCCCGCCGAGCCGCTTTTTCGCGGCCGGGAAAGGTTTGTTCCGGATCGAACCGGGGAAGTTTCACGCCCCGGCACGATCGGCCCGCGACCGAGTGGCCGGCCGGAAAGCCGTTCGCGGGCCATGGTATCGTTCCGAACCGGCGCATCGTCGCGCCTGTCAGAAGTCCGATGCCCGACGCCTTCCACCTGCTCGAAGAGACGGTCACGCGAGACGTGACCCGCGCCCTCGAAGAGGACGTGGGCACCGGCGACCTCACGGCGCGCCTCATCCCGGAGCACGAGCTCGGCGTCGCGCGCCTCATGACGCGCCAGAGCGGCGTGCTGTGCGGGGTCGAGTGGTTCAACCGCACGTTCGAGGAGCTCGATCCGGACATCGAGATCTTCTGGCACCACCGGGACGGCGAGGACATCGTCGCGAACACGTCGCTCTGCGAGGTCGAGGGACGCGCGCGCCCGATGCTCACCGGCGAGCGCACCGCGATCAACTTCGTGCAGCTCCTGTCGGCCGTTGCCACGCGCACCCGGCAATTCGTGCGCGCGGTGGCCGGCACGCGCGCGAAGATCGTCGACACCCGCAAGACGCTCCCGGGCCTGCGCATCGCCGAGAAGTACGCGGTGCACGTCGGCGGCGGCACCAACCATCGCATCGGGCTCTACGACGGCATCCTCGTGAAGGAGAACCACATCCACGCGAGCGGCGGCGTGCGCCAGGCGGTGCGGCGTGCGCTGCAGGAAGCCTCCGCCGACGTCATGCTGCAGGTGGAGGTGGAAACCCTCGACCAGCTGCGCGAAGCGCTCGACGCCGGCGCGCGCTCGATCCTCCTCGACAACTTCGACCTCGGCGCCATGCGCGAGGCGGTGAAAATCGCCGGCAGCCGCGCCGAGCTGGAAGCCTCCGGCGGCGTGAGCCTTTCCACCGTGCGCGCGATCGCCGAGACGGGCGTGCACCGCATCTCCATCGGCTCCCTCACCAAGGACGTGGACGCGCTCGACCTGTCCATGCGTTTCGTGAACCATCCCGAGCCCCGTCCGCGGGCCTGACCCCATCGCGATGCGACCTTCCTGCGCCCCCGCCGCCCTCACCACGCTGCTCCTCGCCAGCGCCTGCGCCACCACCGGCGCGCACGATCCTTCCGATCCGTGGGAAGCGATGAACCGCAAGACCTACGCGCTCAACCAGGAGATCGACAAGGCGGTGCTCAAGCCCGTCGCGCAGGGCTACGTGAAGGTGACGACGCCTTTCGTGCGCGCGCGCGTCTCGAGCTTCTTCGCCAACATCGCCGACGTGGGCACGGGCATGAACGACATCCTGCAGGGAAAGCTCCCGTACGCCATCAACGATTTCGGCCGCATCGTCGTGAACACCACCTTCGGCGTGGCCGGATTGTGGGACGTCGCGAGCGGCCTCGGCGTGGACAAGCGCAACGAGGATTTCGGCCAGACGCTCGGCTGGTGGGGCGTGCCGCCGGGCCCGTACTTCGTGATCCCCTTCCTCGGACCGAGCACCGCGCGCGACGCGCCGGCGCGCGCCGTCGATCCGCAGTGGTTCTACTCGCGCGCCATCGACAACAGCGCGGTCGCGTGGGGACTGTGGGGCCTCGACGTGGTCCAGACGCGCGCGCAGCTCCTCAAGGCGACCAACGTGCTCGAGCAGGCCGCGCTCGATCCGTACCTCTTCACGCGCGACGCGTGGCTGCAGCGCCGGCGCAACCAGGTCTACGACGGCAAGCCGCCGCTCGAGGACGAGGAGAAGTAAGCGGGAATAGTTTCTCCGCCGGAATTGTTTGCACCGGCGGAGGTGACCCATGCTGGTTCCCGCATTCCGCCGATTCCTGTCCGCCGCCTTGCTACTGCTCGCCTCGCTCGCGAGCGCGCCGGCCTCGGCTTCGTTCCACCTGTTCTCGATGAGCGAGCTGTATTCGAATGGCGACGGCTCGGTGCAATTCCTCGAGATCACGGCGCTCACCAGTGCCCAGGAATTCGTCGGCGGCCACACCCTGCGCGTGCAGCAGGGCGGCACCACCCACAGCTTCACCTTCCCGTCCAACCTTCCGGGCGATACCTCCGGCAAGGTGATGCTCATCGCGACGCAGGGCTTCGCGGACCTGAACATCGTCACGCCCGATTACGTCGTCCCGAACGGCTTCTTCTTCTCGGGCAACGGCACCATCACCTACGCGGAAGGCTCGGACGTCTGGAACTACGCGGCGCTGCCGAGCGACGGAACCAAGGCGCTCGAGCGCGACGGTTCCACCGCGACCAACTCCGCCCGCAATTTCGCGGGCGTCACCGCGTCCGTGTCCGGCTCCCCACCGCCGCCTCCGCCGCCGTCCTCCTTCAACGTGGAGGGCCTGTGGTGGAATTCACCCGCGGGCAGCGAATCGGGCTGGGGCGTGAACATCACGCACCAGGGCGACATCCTGTTCGCCACCTGGTTCACCTACGACACCGACGGCAGCGGCATGTGGCTGGTGATGCCGGACGGAACCAAGACCGGAACCAACGCTTATTCGGGAGCGCTCTTCCGCACCACCGGGCCCTCGTTCGACTCGGCGACGTTCGACCCGTCGAAGGTCGTGGCGACCCAGGTCGGCACGGCGAGCTTCAGCTTCAGCGACGCGAACACGGGCACGTTCAGCTATACCGTGAACGGAGTCTCGCAGAGCAAGGCGATCACGCGGCAGGTATTCGGCAATCCCACGCCCACCTGCTTCGAGGGAACGGCGAGCAACGGCACCACGTTCAACTACGGCACCGGCACCGCCGCCGGCCCGAACTACCAGGACCTCTGGTGGCGCGCGCCGGCCGGAAGCGAGTCGGGCTGGGGCGTGAACCTCACGCACCAGGGCAACATCATCTTCGCGACCTGGTTCACGTACGACTCGACCGGCAAGGGCTTGTGGCTGGTGATGCCCGACGGCGAGCGTGTCGGCACCACGAGCACCTTCACGGGCGGACTGTTCCGCACCACCGGCCCCGCGTTCAATGCCTCGCCCTGGGACCCGTCGAAGGTCGTCGCGACGCAGGTGGGAACGGCGACGTTCACCTTCGACGACGCGAACACCGGCACCTTCTCGTATACGGTGAATGGCGTCGCGCAGAGCAAGTCGATCACCCGCCAGGTGTTCGGGACACCGACGACCGTCTGCCAGTAGCGCGATAATGGAGGAGTGCTCCTCCTCCACAAGCTCGCCATCGCCTTCGCGGGATTCGTCGCGATCCTCGTGACGGTGATCTGGTTCGCCTTTCGCGAGCGCCGCATCGGGAAGGCGATCGCGCACGACGACATCGCGGCGCAGCAGGCGTCGGACGCGCGCGTGCTGGCGGTGATCTTCTCCGCGATCGTGGGCGGGATGCTGCTCACGCTGCTGGTCGCCTGGATCGTCTTCTTCTGACGGCGCGTTCCGCGCCGGGCGCTCCGCGCTAGTCCCGCGCCCGCTCCTCGATGTAGCGCTTCACCGCCTCGGGGTCGGGCCGCATCACGTCGAAGCGCTGCGGACGATCCTCGATTCCCTCGAAGCCGGGCGGGCGCGGCGCATGCCGGCCGAGCGCCTCGACGATGGTCTCGTCGAACTTCGCCGGGAGCGCGGTCTCGAGGCAGATCGTCGGGTAGCGCCCTTCACGCAGGCGCAGCCCGATCTTCACGCCGTCGGCGGTATGCGGGTCGATCAGCACGCCGTACTTCTCGTTCACCAGGCGGATCGTGGCGATGCGGTCGGCGTGCGTGCTGCGGCCGGAGGCGAAGCCCGAATCCTCCTCGATCTTTTCCCACGCACGATCGGTGGAGAGGTCGAAGCCGCCTTCCTCGTCCACCTGCCTCCAGAGCCACGCCACCTTGTCGCCGTCCTGGTCCACCGCGTCCCAGATGAAGCGCTCGAAGTTCGAGGCCTTGGAGATGTCCATCGACGGGCTCGAGGTCGCGTGGACCTCGCTCGTCTTGCGCGGACGGTAGCGTCCGGTGCGGAAGAACTCGTCGAGGACGTCGTTCTCGTTGGTGGCGAGCACCAGGCGGCGCACCGGAAGGCCCATGCGCTTCGCGACGTAGCCCGCGAAGACGTTGCCGAAGTTGCCGGACGGGACCGCGAACGACACCTGCTCGTCGTTCGACCGGGTGGCGGCGAAATAGCCCTTGAAGTAGTAGACGACCTGCGCCACCACGCGCGCCCAGTTGATGGAGTTCACCGCGCCGACGGCGTGGCGCATCTTGAACCCGGCATCCAGGTTCACCGCCTTCACCACGTCCTGGCAGTCGTCGAACGCGCCCTCGATCGCGACGTTGAACACGTTCGCGTCCTGCAGCGAGTACATCTGCGCGCGCTGGAACGGGCTCATGCGCCCGTTGGGCGAGAGCATGAAGACGTTCACGCGCGCCTTGCCGCGCAGCGCATGCTCGGCGGCGCCGCCGGTGTCGCCGCTGGTCGCGCCGAGCACGTTGAGGCGCCGCCCCTGCCGCTCGAGCACGGCCTCGAAGAGGTTGCCGAGGAGCTGCATCGCGACATCCTTGAAGGCGAGCGTCGGCCCGTTCGAAAGCCGCAGGAGGTGCAGGTTGGGCTCCAGCGTGTGGAGCGGCGTGATCTCCGGCGTGCCGAAGGCTTGCGCCGTGTACGTGCGGTCGACCAGCGACTTCAGCTCGCCGCCGGGAAAGTCGTCGGCGAAGAAACGCAGCACCTCGAAGGCGAGCCGCGGGTACGGCAGGTCGCGCATCGCGTCGAGCTTCGGCCGCGTGAGCCGCGGCCACTGCTCGGGCACCATGAGCCCGCCATCGGGCGCGAGGCCTTCGAGCAGGATGTCGGTGAACCCTTGCGAGGCCGCGTGGCCGCGGGTGCTGACGTATTTCATCGCCGGGAAAAGGGGTCGGATCCCATTTTTCGCTGGCCGCAGGAGCGCACTCCCGCTCGAAAAATGGGATCTGGCCCCTTTTTCGTCACAGCAGCTCCTCGAGCCGGATGCGCACCACCTTCGCCGGAATCGTCGGCAGCGCCTCGATCCTGCGCATCGCCTCGTTCACGCTCCGCTCGGGCGCCACGTGGGTGAGGATCACGACGTCCACCTGGTCCTCGCCCTCCGCCGCCTCCTTCTGGAAGATCGCGTCGATCGAGATCGAGAGATCGGCGCAGATGCGCGTCACGTCGGCGAGCACGCCGGGCCGGTCGAGCGCGCGCAGCCGCAGGTAGTAGCCGGTCTCCACGTCCTCCATCGGCAGGATCGGCTCGCGCGACAGGCGATCGGGCTGGAAGGCGAGGTGCGGCACGCGATGCTCGGGATCCGCCGTCGCCATGCGCGTCACGTCCACCAGGTCCGCCACCACCGCGCTCGCCGTCGCCTCCGCGCCGGCGCCGCGCCCGTAGTAGAGCGTCGGCCCCACGGCATCGCCCTTCACCAGCACCGCGTTCATCACGCCCTCCACGTTCGCGATGAGGCGGCGCGCGGGAATCAGGGTCGGGTGCACGCGCAGCTCGATGCCCTTGGGATTGCGCCGCGTGATGCCGAGGAGCTTGATGCGGTAGCCGAGGCCTTCGGCGTACTTGAGGTCGGTCGCCGTGAGCCGCGTGATGCCCTCGGTGTAGGCCTTGTCGAACTGCATCGGGATGCCGAAGGCGATCGCGGCGAGGATGGTGAGCTTGTGGGCGGCGTCGATGCCCTCGACGTCGAAGGCGGGATCGGCCTCGGCGTATCCCAGGCGCTGCGCCTCCGCGAGCACGGTCGCGAACGGCAGCGACTTGTCGCGCATCTCCGAGAGGATGTAGTTGCAGGTGCCGTTGATGATCCCGGCGATCCACTCGATGCGGTTCGCGGCGAGGCCCTCGCGGATCGCCTTGATGATCGGGATGCCGCCCGCGACCGAGGCCTCGAAGCCGACCATCACGCCCTTCGCCTGCGCGTGGGCGAAGATCTCGGTGCCGTGCGTGGCGAGGAGCGCCTTGTTGGCGGTGACCAGGTGCTTGCCGTGGCCGATCGCCTTCATGACCAGGTCGCGCGCATCGGTTTCGCCGCCGATCAGCTCGACCACGATGTCGATGTCGGGCCGGCCCACGATCGCGGCGGCGTCGGCCACGACCTCGATGCCCTCGAGCGAGACCTTGCGCTCCTTCGCGAGGTCGCGGGCGGTCGCCGCCTTCACCAGGATCTCGCGGCCCGCGCGGCGCGAGATCTCCTCGCGGTTGCGGCGCAGCACCTCGATGGTGCCGCTGCCGACCGTGCCCAGGCCGAGCAGCCCTACGTGGATGGGTTTCATTCAGAAGCGGACGCTGGTCGGCCGGTCGGAGATCTTCTTGTCGAAGTGGAACGACGTGATCGTCATCGCCTCGCGGAAGTAGAACTTGTGCGCCTGCTGGCGCTGCGTGCCCGAGTCGAGCGCGAAGGTGTCGCAGCCGCGCTCGCGGCCGACGCGCTCCAGGTAAGCGACGAGCGCATGGCCCACGCCGGTCGAGCGCTTCGCCGCGTCGGTCACCAGGTCGTCGCAGTAGAGCTCGCGGCCCGAGTGCGTCTTCTCGAGGACGCGGAAGACGGCGATGCCGAGCACGTTGCCGCCCTCCTGCGCCACCGCCATCTCGGCGCCGCCGGCGAAGACCTCCTTCATGCGCCCGGCGTAATCGGCGCGCAGGTGCGGTCGCAGTTGCCGGTGCACGGCCTCCGCGGCCGCGAGGAGGTCGGGACGCAGCAGCTTCCCGCCGCGATCGCTCACGGCGAGGACGTGGATCGCGGCGCTCACCCCGGCCCTTTCCCGGGCGCGAGGCAATCCTTGCGGAACATCTCCTTCACGCCGCGAATCGCCTGGCGCAGCCGGTGCTCGTTCTCGATGAGGGCGATGCGCACGTGGTCGTCGCCGTAGTCGCCGAAGCCGATGCCGGGCGAGACCGCGATCTTCGCCTCGTGCAGCAGCTTCTTCGCGAACTCGATCGAGCCCATGGCGCGATAGCGCTCGGGGATCTGCGCCCACACGTACATCGAGGCCTTCGGGTTCTCCACCATCCAGCCGGCCTCGTGCAGCCCCTTCACCATCACGTCGCGGCGCTTCTGGTACTTGAGGCGGATCTCCTCGACGCAATCCTGCGGGCCTTCGAGCGCGCTGATCGCCGCGACCTGCAGCGGCGTGAAGGTGCCGTAGTCGTGGTAGCTCTTGATGCGCGCGAGCGCGTTCACGAGCTCGGCGTTGCCGACCATGAAGCCGATGCGCCAGCCCGCCATGTTGTAGCTCTTCGACATGGTGAAGAACTCGACCGCCACGTCGCGCGCGCCCGGCACCTGCATGATCGAGGGCGCCTGCCAGCCGTCGAAGGTGATGTCGGCGTACGCGAGGTCGTGCACGACGAGGATGCCGTGCTGGCGCGCGAGCGCGACCACCTTCTCGAAGAAGTCGAGCTCGACGCACATCGCCGTCGGGTTGGAGGGGAAGCCGATGATCATCATCTTCGGCTTCGGGATCAGCTCGCGGATCGCGCGCTCGGCCTCGGCGAAGAAGTCCACCCCCGGCGTCATGCGCACCGACCGGATGTCCGCGCCGGCGATGATCGCGCCGTAGATGTGGATGGGATAGCTGGGGTTGGGAACCAGCACCGTGTCGCCGCGGTCCAGCGTAGCGAGCATGAGGTGGGCGAGCCCCTCCTTGGAGCCGATCGTGACGATCGCCTCGCGGTCCATGTCGAGGTCCACGTCCCAGCGGCGCTTGTACCACTGGCAGATGGCGCGGCGCAGTCGCGGCACGCCGCGGGAAACGGAATAGCCGTGGGTATCCTCGCGCTGGGCGACTTCCACCAGCTTGTCCACGATGTGGCGCGGCGTCGGACCGTCGGGATTGCCCATGCTCAGGTCGATCACGTCCTCGCCGGCGCGGCGCGCCGCCATCTTCAGCTCGTTGGTGATGCTGAAGACGTAGGGCGGGAGCCTCTTGATGCGCGAGAACTCCGGGATCATGGGCGGACCGTTGTCGTTGAGGTTCATTGCCGGGGACGGACGCGAAAGTCTATGATTCTAGCGAAACTTTCCCGTGCGAGGTGGGGAGTGCGGCGATGAAGTTCGCGCAGGAACGCGCGGAGGGCAAGAACGCCTTCACCGGCTACGGCGAGGGCTACGTGGAGGTGAACCGTGCGCGCGTGCACGCGAGCCTCATCGTGAGTCCCGAGCGCGTGGTCACCGACTGGCCGGCGGAGTCGGTGGATTCGCTCACCGCCGACCATCTCGCGGCGATCGTCGAGATGCAGCCGGAGATCGTCCTGCTCGGCACCGGCGCCGCGTTCCGCTTTCCCGAGCCCGCGAAGCTCGCCCCGCTCTACAACGCGGGCATCGGGGTCGAGGTGATGGATACGCCCGCCGCGTGCCGCACCTACAACATCCTCATGGGCGAAGGGCGCAACGTCGTCGCGGCACTGGTTATTTGATCCCGGCGCGCTCAGGCCGAGATCCCGCGCAGCTCGCGCAGCAGCACCGAGAGCACCGCGAGGTCGAGGGAACCCGCGCGCTTGAGCTCCTCGATCATCGACTTGAGGCGCGCGATCGCCGGCTGGTAGTGCTCGCGCCAGTTCGCGAGCATCGCCGCGGGATCCTGCGAGCCGGGCGAAAGCTGCGAGACCGAGGCGGTCAGCGCGCGCTGCTGGCTCGCGAGGTCGTCGCGAAGCGCGTTCCTCGCGAGCGCCTGCCACGGCGTGTCGGTCGGCAGCAGCGCGATCTTGCGCGCGAACCATCCGAGCTCGAGCTCGCCCACCAGCGCGAAGTAGAGGGCCGCGAGCGCCTGCACGCCCTTCGACTGCGCGATCGCCACCTCGGTCACGTCGAGCGCCGCGTAGAGCGCGTCGAGCGCGGCGGTGCGGCGCGCGAGCGGCGTGGGCACGCCCTGGTTCGCGAGCCGCAGCGCCGCCTGCTCGAACGCGGCGCGATCCTCGGCGCCCAGGATCGACGCGAGCTCGCCCTCGATCGCCGCGAGCCCGGGACGGAAGATCTCGAGCACGCGCGCGATCGGCAGGCGCTCGCGCCGGCGCCGCAGGAACCAGAGCGTCGCGCGCAGCAGCAGCCGTCCCGCGTCCACCAGCATCTCGTACTGCAGCTTCGCGTCCACACGGTTGTCGAGCGCGTCGATCGCGGCCCACAGCTCCTCGAAGCCGAAGATGTCGCGCACCAGGATGGAGGCGCGCGCCACCTCCTCCGGCGTCGCGCCGGTCTCCTCCTGCATGCGATGCACGAACGTGCTGCCCGTGCGGTTCACGAGCGCGTTCGCGACCACGGTGGCGACGATCTCGCGGCGCAGCGGGTGGCGCGGCATGGCCGCGGCGAAACGTTCGGCGAGCTGCGGCGGGAAGTACGCCACCAGCGCCTGCGACACGTACTCGTCGTCCACCAGCGTGGAGGCGGCGAGCGCATCGAACAGCGCCATCTTCGAGTAGGCGAGGAGCACCGCGCGTTCCGGCGCGGTGAGGCCGGTCTTCGCGAGGCGCCGCTCGACGATCTCGTCCTCGCCCGGCAGGAACTCCACCGCGCGGTCGAGGCGGCCGGCTTTCTCGAGGGCGCGCATGAGGGCGGCCTGCGCATCCAGGAGCTTGTCGGCGCGCGTGGCCGACACCGAGAGCGATTGCGTCTGGAAATAGTTGTCGGCGAGGACCAGGCGCGCCACGTCGTCCGTCATCGCGGCGAGGAGCGCGTCGCGCTCCTTCGCCGCGAGCGTGCCCTCGGCCTCCGCGATGCCGAGGAGGATCTTGATGTTCACCTCGTGGTCGGAGCAGTCGACGCCCGCGGAGTTGTCGATCGCGTCGGTGTTGATGCGCCCGCCGCTGCCGCCGGCGCCCTCGAGCGCGTACTCCACCCGCCCGAGCTGCGTGAAGCCGAGGTTGCCGCCCTCGCCCACCACCTTGCAGCGCAGCTGCGCGCCGTTCACGCGCACCGCATCGTTCGCGCGGTCGCCGACCTCGGCGTTCGACTGCCGCGTGGCCTTCACGTAGGTGCCGATGCCGCCGTTGTAGAGCAGGTCCGCGGGCGCCTTGAGGATCGCGCGGATGAGCTCCTGGGGCGTGACGTCGGCCGGCTCGATCGCGAGCGCGCGCGCCGCCTCGGGCGAGACCGCGATCGTCTTCGCGCTCCGCGGGAAGACGCCGCCGCCCTTCGAGATGCGTGCGCGGTCGTAGTCGTCCCACGACGAGCGCGGAAGCTGGAACAGACGCTCGCGCTCGCGATAGCTCGCCTGCGGATCCGGATCCGGGTCGAGGAAGACGTGCCGATGGTCGAACGCGGCGAGGAGCCGGATATGGCGCGAGAGCAGCATGCCGTTGCCGAACACGTCGCCCGACATGTCGCCCACGCCCACCACGCTGAAATCCTGTGCCTGGGTATCCACGCCGAGCTCGCGGAAATGGCGTTTCACGCTCTCCCAGGCGCCGCGCGCCGTGATGCCCATCTTCTTGTGGTCGTAGCCGGCGCTGCCGCCGGAGGCGAAAGCGTCGCCGAGCCAGAAGCCGTATTCCGCCGAGATCGCGTTCGCGATGTCGGAGAAGGTCGCGGTGCCCTTGTCCGCGGCGACCACGAGATAGGGGTCGTCCGGATCGTGGCGCACGACGTCGCGCGGAGGAACGACGCGCCCGGCGACGAGGTTGTCGGTCACGTCGAGCAGGCCGCGCAGGAAGTCGCGATAGCATTCGACCCCTTCGGCGAGGAACGCCTCGCGCTGCGACGCGGGCGGAGCGGCCTTGAGCACGAAGCCGCCCTTCGACCCCACCGGCACGATCACCGCGTTCTTCACCATCTGCGCCTTCATGAGCCCGAGCACCTCGGTGCGGAAGTCCTCGGGGCGGTCCGACCAGCGGATGCCGCCGCGTGCGACCTTGCCGCCGCGCAGGTGGATCGCCTCGAAGCGCGCGGCGTAGACCCACACCTCGAAGAGCGGGCGCGGCGCCGGCAGCTCGGGCACCGCCTCGGAGCGCAGCTTGAGCGCGAGGAACGGCTTGCGCTTCCCGTCCACTAGCACCCAGTGGTTGGTGCGCAGCGTCGCCTGGATGAGCGCGAGGAAGCGGCGCAGGATCCGGTCCTCGTCGGCGTTCGCGACGCCGTTCAACGCGGCGCGGATCTCCTCGACGATGCGCGCCTCGTTCGCGGGGCGTGCCTGCGAGAGCGCCGGATCGAAGCGGACGTGGAAGAGGGCGGCGAGCTTCGCCGCGATCGAGGGATGCGCGGCGAGCGTCTGCTCCATGTACGCCTGGCTGAAGGTGAAGCCCGCCTGCTTCAGGTACTTCGCGTACGCGCGCAGCACCACCACGTCGTCGGGCGCGAGCGCGGCGCCGGGCGTGAGGCGGTTGAAGCCGTCGTTCTCGATCGCGCGCCGCGCCACGCGCACCAGCGCCTCCTCGGTGATCGCCTTCACGGCGCCGACGTCGGGAATCGGCCGCGCGGCGCGCAATCCGAAATCGTGCAGGAAGACCGGCTCCGCGCGGCTTGCGGGATGCAGCTCGAAGGACACCTCGTCGAGCACCTCGAGGCCGAGGTTCTCGAGCACCGGCAGGCTTCCGGAGAGCGGCACCGGCTCGCCGAGCCGGTAGACGCGCAGGCGCAGCGCGCGCTCGTCCGCTGCGTCGCGGCGATAGAGCTCCACCGCGAACGTGCGTTCGGGACCGAGGACGCGGACGAAATCGATGTCGCGCACCGCGACGGCGGCGTCCACGTCGTCGCGATAGGCGGCCGGGAAGGCGTGCGCGAACTCGCGCAGCAGCGGCACCGCCCGCGCCTCGCCGTGCGCTTCCACCAGCGCCTGCTTGAGCCCTTCCTCCCAGCGGCGCGTGGCGCGCGCGATCTCGGCCTCGATCGCCGGCACGTCGTAGTCCGCGGCCGCGCCCGGACCGGTGCGCACGAGCACGTGCAGGCGCGCGAGCGTCGCTTCCGAGAGGTGCACGGTGAACTCGGCGCTGGTTGCGTCGAGGTGCCGGCGCAGGATCTCCTGCACCTTGAGGCGCGAATCCGTGTTGAAGCTCTCGCGCGGCAGGTACACGAGGCAGGAATAGAAGCGCCCGAAGATGTCGCGCCGGATGAAGACGCGGGTCTTGCGCCGGTCGCCCAGGCGCAGCACCCCCATCGCGGTCTCGAGCAGGTTCTCCTCGTCGACCTGGAACAGCTCGTCGCGCGGATAGTCCTGCAGCACCGTGAGGAGGTTCTTGTACATGTGGCTGTACGGCCGGAACCCCGCACGCTCGATCACGCGCGCGACCTTGCGCCGCAGCAGCGGAACCTCGCGCGGATCGGCGTGGTAGGCCGAGGACGTGTAGAGGCCCACGAAGCGCCGCTCGCCCACCACGCGCCCGCTTTCGTCGAAGCGCTTGACGCCGATGTAGTCGAGGTAACCGGGGCGGTGCACGGTGGCGCGCGAGTTCGCCTTGGTGAGCACGAGCAGGCGCGCCTCGCGCGCGAGCGCGCGCAGCTCGCGCGGCAGCTCCGTGAAGCTGCGCGAGCGCCCCTCGGCGGGCCTCCTCAGCACGCCCAGGCCGGAGCCGGGCACGATCGCGAGCTGGTCCTCGCCCGCGACGCTCTCCAGCCGGTACTCGCGATAGCCGAGGAACGTGAAATGGTGGTCGGAGGCCCAGGCGAGGAACGCCGCCACCTCCGCAGTCTCCTCGCCGGCGAGGAAAACGGGCGGCGCGGCGAGCTCGGCCGCGATCGCATCCATGCGCGCGCGCATCGCGTTCCAGTCCTCCCACGCGGCGCGCACGTCGCCCAGCACCGAGACGAGCCCCGCGCCGAGCGCCTCCAGGCGCCCGGGGTCGATCTCGCGGTCCACCTCGACGTGGATGAGCGATTCCTGGCGCTCCTCGGCGCCGGGCGGGCCGAAGGCGAGGAGCCGTCCCTGCGCGTCGCGGCGCGTCGAGAAGAGCGGGTGGTTGAGCAGGTGCAGGGTGCAGCCCTGGCGGTTCACCTCCATCGTGACCGAGTCGACGAGGAACGGCATGTCGTCGTTCACCATCTCGATCACGGTATGCGGGCTCGACCAGCCCTGCTCCTCGTGGCCCGGGTTGTAGACGCGCAGCTTCGCGCTCCCGCCCGCGAAGAGGCGCGCGAACTCGAGGTGCGCGATGGCCGCCCCGTAGAGGTCGGCGGGCGGGCGCGCGACGAGGTCCTCGATGTCGACCTGCTCGTAATAGCGGGCGATGAAGGCGCGCGCCTCGGCGGCCGCCGCCGGGGCGAGCCGCTCGTCGGCGATCGCGAGGACCCGCTCCAGCAGCGCTTGTTTTTGCTCGTGCGCGGGGAAGTGCATGGCGAACCCAACGAACGGAAAGCGTTATTGTCCTCCAAACGGCGCGCGGGTATCCTAGCCGGCGTAAGCGGCCCCCCCGGATTCACGAACGTCAACAAACGCCGCGTACCCTTTCAATCAGGAGGCTTACCCATGCTTCGCCACTCCAAGGCCATTGTCGCCGCGCTCGCCTGCGCCCTCGTCACGACCGGCGCGCTCGCGGAAGGCACGCTCGAGAAGATCAAGTCCCAGGGCTACATCACGCTCGCCAACCGCGACGCGTCGATCCCGTTCTCCTACTACGACGCCAACCAGAAGCCGATCGGCTACTCGCTCGAGATCTGCCTCAAGGCGATCGACATGATCAAGAAGAAGTACAACATGCCGAACCTGCAGGTGAGGTACCAGCTGGTCACCTCGGCGAACCGCATCCCGCTCATCGCGAACGGCACCGCGGACCTGGAATGCGGCTCCACCACCAACAACCTCGAGCGCGAGCAGCAGGTCGCCTTCGGCTACACCTACTTCGTCACCGGCAACCGCTGGGTGTCGAAGAAGTCGGCGCACCTGAAGACGCTGCAGGATCTCAAGGGCAAGACCATCGTCTCCACGGCGGGCACCTCCAACCTGAAGGAGATCACCGAGATCAACAACAAGGAAAACCTCGGGATGAACATCATCTCCGCCAACGGCCACCCGGAGGCCTTCCAGATGGTCGAGACCGGGCGCGCCGCCGCGTTCGTGATGGACGACATCCTGCTCTACAGCCTGCAGGCGAGCTCGCGCAACCCGAAGGAGTTCGAGATCAGCAACGTGTCGCTGTCGCTGCAGCCGTACGGGCCGATGATGCGCAAGGGCGACGACGAGTTCAAGAAGGCGGTGGACGACGCCATCGGCCAGATCTTCAAGTCGGGCGAGATCAACAAGATCTACAACAAGTGGTTCGAGAAGCCGATCCCGCCGAAGAACATCGACCTCAAGGTGCCGATGAGCGCCGAGCTGAAGAAGATCATCGCCAACCCGACCGACTCGGGCGATCCGAAGGCGTACGAATAACCGCCGACGGTGAGACGGGGGACCTCGGTCCCCCGTTTGCATTTCCGGGGCGCCTCGCCACATGAACTACCACTGGAACTGGGCGATCCTCTTCGCGCAGGAGCCCGGCGGCAGCGGGACCTACCTGCACTACCTCCTGGTGGGCCTCGCGTGGACCCTCGCCACGGCGCTCGCCGCGTGGCTGATCGCGCTCTCGATCGGCGGCATCGTCGGGACGCTGCGCACCACGAACCATCCGTGGGTCGTGCGGGCGGGCAACGCCTACGTGGAGATCTTCCGCAACGTCCCGCTCCTCGTGCAGATGTTCCTCTGGTACTTCGTGGTGCCGGAGCTGCTGCCCGCCGCGCTCGGCGACTGGATCAAGCAGATGCCGCCGCCCTGGGGGTCGTACGTGCCGGCGGTGCTGTGCCTGGGGCTCTACACGTCGGTGCGCATCGCCGAGCAGACCAAGGCCTCCATCCAGTCGTTGCCGCGCGGCCAGCGCTATGCGGGCACCGCGATGGGGCTCTCGCAGTTCCAGACCTACCGCTACGTGATCCTGCCGCAGGCCGTGCGCATCATCCTGCCGCCGCTCACCTCCGAGTTCATGAACATCATCAAGAACTCGTCGGTCGCGCTCACCATCGGGCTCATGGAGCTCACCGGGCGCGCGAAGTCGATGCAGGAGTTCAGCTTCCAGGTGTTCGAGGCCTTCGCCGCCGCCACGGTGATCTACATGATCACGAACCTCGTCGTGGTCCTCGGCATGCGCTGGGTCGAGCGCAAGGTGCGCGTGCCCGGCCTCATCAGCGCCACGCGCGGGGCGCAGGCGGCGGCGCACTGATGAGCGGCTTCGACTGGGGCGAGATCACCTCCAACCTGCCGTACCTCTTCGAGGTCGGCATGGTGTTCACGGTGAAGCTCACCGTGCTCGCGATGTTCGGCGGCATCTTCTTCGGCACCCTCCTCGCGATGATGCGCCTCTCGCACCTGCGCACCGTCTCGATGCTCGCGGGCGGCTACGTGAACCTGATGCGCTCGATCCCGCTGGTGCTCGTGATCTTCTGGTTCTTCTTCCTGGTGCCCTACATCGGCGCGTGGATCCTGCGCGAGCCGCGCCCGATCCCGGTGGGCGCGTTCTACTCGGCGCTCATCACCTTCACGATGTTCGAGGCGGCGTATTACTGCGAGATCATGCGCGCGGGAATCCAGTCGATCGCGCGCGGGCAGGTGTGGTCGGGCTACGCCCTCGGGCTCGACTACTGGCAGACCATGGGCCACATCGTGCTGCCGCAGGCGTTCCGCAACATGCTGCCGGTGCTCCTCACGCAGACCATCATCCTCTTCCAGGACACCTCGCTCGTGTACGTGATCTCGGCGACCGACTTCCTCGGCGCCGCCGCGAAGATCGCGAACCGCGACTATCGCCTGGTCGAGATGTACAGCTTCGTCGCCGTCGTCTACTTCATCGTCTCCTTCGGCCTGTCCCTGCTCGTCCGGCGCCTGCAGTCGAAGATCGCCGTGGTGCGCTGACGAGCGATTCCTCCTCCGAGCCCATGATCTCGATCCGCAAAATCTCCAAGTGGTACGGCGCCTTCCAGGTGCTCTCCGATTGCTCCACCGAGGTCGACAAGGGCGAGGTCGTGGTGGTCTGCGGCCCGTCGGGCAGCGGCAAGTCCACGCTCATCAAGTGCGTGAACGGGCTGGAGCCCTTCCAGAAGGGCGACGTGGTGGTCGACGGCATCTCCGTGGGCGACCCGAAGACCGACCTGCCGAAGCTGCGCGCGCGCGTCGGCATGGTGTTCCAGCACTTCGAGCTCTTCCCGCACATGACGGTGATGCAGAACCTCACGCTCGCGCAGGTGAAGGTGCTCGGCCGCGCGACGCGCGAAGCGCAGGACAAGGGGCTCAAGCTCCTCGACCGCGTCGGGCTCGGGGCGCACCAGGACAAGTTTCCGGCGCAGCTCTCCGGCGGCCAGCAGCAGCGCGTCGCGATCGCGCGCGCGCTTTGCATGGATCCGGTGGCGATGCTTTTCGACGAGCCCACCTCCGCGCTCGATCCGGAAATGATCAACGAGGTGCTCGACGTGATGGTGCAGCTCGCGCGGGACGGGATGACGATGATGGTGGTGACGCACGAGATGGGCTTCGCGCGCAAGGTGGCGCACCGCGTCGTATTCATGGACGCCGGACAGATCGTGGAGGACCTGCCCAAGGAGGAATTCTTCGGCAAGCCGCGCAGCGAACGCGCGCAGCTTTTCCTGTCGAAGATCCTGCAGCACTGATGTGACGCGTGGCACACGCCGTGAAACGGCGGGGGGTGGCCGGGATTTACCGGCCCGTTCTACCGGAAATCATTGACGAAACGGCCTTTTTTCGGGAGACTTGCCCTCCATGAATCGCCTCACGGCCATCGGCCTGGCTTCGCTCCTCGCCTACGGGGTGCTGATCGCGACCAAGTACGTCTCGGTCGTGTCGGCCGCGCGGCAGGCGAAGCCCGCGCCCGCGCGCATGGCATCGCTCGATTCGAGCGCCGACCGCGACCTCGTGGAGGTGAATCCCGCGCCGATTCCGGCGCCCCGCGCCGTGCCGTTCGCCGCGCCCACGACGGTGCGCGAGCCGCCGATGCGCGCCTCGGCCGTCGCCGTCGAGTTCCGCCAGGCGCGCGATCTCAAGGCGTTCGCCGACGCGCTCCTCGCGCGGAAGGACAGCCTCACCGCCGACGAGCGCTATCACCTCGCCAAGGCGCTCGAGGAGTGCCAGTTCGCCACCTCGCTCACCGAGGACATCGCCGCGTACGCCGCGAAGCAGCGGCGCAGCTTCATCGCGAGCCTGCCGCTCAACGACCCGAACAACGCGAAGCGCGTCGCCGCCTACGAGGCGGTGGACAACACGCAGCGCTGCGCGCGCTTCCAGGGGACCCGGATCTCGCAGAAGGACATCGACGACCTGCTGCAGCAGGCGGCGCAGGAAGGCGACCCGCGCGCGCAGGCGCGCATCCTCGTCGCCGAGCTCAACAAGAGCCTGAGCCAGCACTCGAGCGATCCGTCGCAGCCCGCGGGCGCCGTGACGCCCGACGACTTCTCGCGCATCATCGGGCTGCTGCAGACGCGCGACCCGGAGGCGATGATCATCGTCGGCCAGTTCCTCGCGCAGCAGAACATCGCCACCCAGCTGCGCATCGGGCCGAACGGCGAGGTGCCGGAGCCCTCCGCGTTCCTCGGCGCGTTCTCGCTGGTGGCCTGCGACCTCGGGCCCGACTGCACCTCGTTGAGCCGCGAGCCGCAGCTCGCCTGCGCCTATGGCGGCTACTGCAGCTCGGCGAGCTTCGAGGAGCTGTACCAGAACTTCCTCGCCTCCCCCTGGGCGTATGCCCAGGCGGTTCGCTACCGCGGCATCATCCACACCGCGATCAACACGCAGAACTGGTCGCTCATCGGCCTGCAGCCGCCGATGCTCGACAAGACGCGCGCCTCCCAGTAGCCGTTCCATGTCCGCCTGGTTCTCGCGCGCCGCCGACGGCGCGTGGATCCTTCGCGTCCATGCGCAGCCCGGCGCGCGGCGCACGGAAGTGGCGGGAATGCATGGCGACTCGCTCAAGGTGCGCGTCCGCGAGCCGGCGCTCGAGGATCGCGCGAACGAAGCCCTCGCGCGGTTCCTCGCCGATGCGCTCGGCGTCGCGCGCCGCGACGTGACGCTCGCCTCCGGGGCGCGATCGCGCGAGAAACGCTTCGAGGTGCGCGACCGGCGCGCCGACCCCGCGCGGTTGCTCAGCCGTTGAGCGCGCGCAGGTGCTCCACCACGCAGCGCGCCAGCGCTTCGGTGTTGTAGCCGCCCTCGAGTGTCGAGACGACGCGGCCTTGCGCGTGGCGCTCGGCCACCTCCACCAGCCGCTCGGTGATCCAGCGGTAGTCCTCGTCGTCGAGCTTGAGGTAGGCGAGCGGATCGTCGCGATGCGCGTCGAAGCCCGCCGAGACGAACACCAGCTGCGGGCGGTAGGACTCGAGCGCCGGCATCCAGAAACGCTCGACCGCCGCGCGGAAGCCGCGCCCGTCGGTCATCGCGGGCAGCGGCACGTTGATGATGTGGTCGTTGCCGGAATCCGCGCCCGAGTACGGGTAGTACGGGTGCTGGAAAGTCGAGCACAGCATGACGCGCGGATCTTCGTGGAACGCATCCTCGGTGCCATTGCCGTGGTGCACGTCGAAGTCGAGGACCGCGACCCGCTCGAGGCCGTGCGCCTCGAGCGCATGCGCCGCGCCGATCGCCACGTTGTTGAAGATGCAGAAGCCCATCGGCCGCGCGCGCGTGGCATGGTGGCCGGGCGGGCGCACCGCGCAAAACGCGCGGCGCGCGGGGCCCGACATCACCGCGTCCGTCGCCGCGACCAGCGCCCCGGCCGCGCGCAGCGCCGCCGAGAGCGAGCGCGCGTTCATCGAGGTATCGGGGTCGAGGTACGCGTAGCCCGCATCGGGTGCCGATTCGTGGATGAGCTCCACGTGATCGCGCTCGTGCACGCGCTCGAGCTGCTCGCGGGTGGCCTGCGGCGCTTCGCGCACGTCGAGGCTCGCGGCGAGGCCGCTCGCCTCGATCGCCGAGAGGATCGAGCGCAGGCGCTGCGGCGACTCGGGATGGCCCGCGCCCATCTCGTGCAGCACGCAATCGGGATGGGTGAGGAGGACGGTCGCCATGCCCGGATTCTAGAGCTTTCTAGAACCCCTGACGCGTGATGCTCTTGGTCCCCGAGAACGCGGGCAGCCCGAATGCGGGATCCGAAGGCGCGAGCCCCGCGGGCGGCGTGATGGCGTACGTGAACGTGCCGCTGGAGGTGCCGGCGAAGCTGAACGTGAACGTGCCCACGCGCGTCGCGGCCGACTTGGGACCCAGTGGTTGGCCGTTCGTCACGTACGCGGCGCCCTGCACCGTGGTGGGTGAAGTCCAGGTGCCGCCGGGCATCACGATCCAGAGCGGCTTGAAGCGCCCGGGATTCGCAGCGTCGGCCTGCCTCGGGTCGTACGTGTACCACACGGCGAAGACCTGGTTGCTGCCGGTGTGCTGGGTGAAGCTCACTCCCCAGCCCGATTCGGCGGGCAGGTACCAGAGATCCGTGTAGTTGGCGGCGGGCGTGGACTGCGCCGCGGCGGGCAGCGCGAGGACGACGGTGACGGCGGCGATGGCATGGCGCATGGCGGAAACCTCGATCGGGCCCCGGTGGGCCTTGCAACTATTGTCCCTGAACCGACTTCCAAGCGGAACGCTTCGGCGGGCGGGAATGGCGCCTACAGGGCCGTGCTATCCTCATGCGCACATAACGCATCCCTTCGCAAATCGCTGACAAGGTTTCGCTTTTCATGCTGATCGACGCGCGCAGCCGCCTCTCGGCCAACCCCACCGAAGCGGTTGTCGCTGCCGCAGGACAGGTCATCCTCGGCAAGGAGCGCCAGATCCGGCTCGCCATGGCGTGCATCCTGGCGCGCGGCCACCTGCTCATCGAGGACGTGCCCGGCGTCGGGAAGACCACGCTGTCGCACTGCCTCGCACGGCTCCTCGGGCTCGAGTACCAGCGCATCCAGTTCACCTCGGACCTGCTGCCGGCCGACATCATCGGCGTGTCCGTCTTCGACCGCACCACGTCCACGTTCCGGTTCCATCCCGGCCCGATCTTCGCGCACGTGATCCTCGCCGACGAGATCAACCGCGCGAGCCCGAAGGCGCAGAGCGCGCTGCTCGAGGCGATGGAGGAGCACCAGGTGACCGCCGAGGGCGCGACGCGGCCGCTGCCCGAGCCGTTCTTCGTCATCGCGACGCAGAACCCGCTGCACCAGGTGGGCACCTTCCCGCTGCCCGAATCGCAGCTCGACCGGTTCCTCATGCGGATCAGCCTCGGCTATCCGGACGCGAGGGCGGAGCGCGAGCTGCTGCGCGGCGCGGACCGGCGCGACCTGATCGCGCACCTGCAGCCCGCGATCACGCCGATGCAGCTCCAGGAGCTGCAGGCGAGCGCGCGCGACCTGCAGGTCTCCGACGCGCTCCTCGATTACGTGCAGGCGCTCATCAACCACACGCGCCACTCGCCGCGCTTCACGCAGGGCCTCTCGCCGCGCGCCGGTGTCGCGATCCTGCGCGCGGCGCAGGCCTGGGCGCTCATGGAAGGACGCCACCAGGTGCTGCCCGAGGACGTGCAGGCCACCTTGCCGACGGTGGTCGGGCATCGCCTGCACGGCAATGCCGACGCGGTGAAGAGCGGCTTCGATCCCGCGCGCGAGCTGGTGGCGGCCGTCCCGATTCCCTGAGCGACGGCGCGCCCGCCTCCGTGCTCGCCGACTTCCGGCAATCCGTTTCCGACTGGATCTTCCGCGCGGCGGTGCCGGAGCCGCCGCCGGTCACGCTCGGCCAGCGGCGCATCTTCATCCTGCCGACGCGCCAGGGCTACGCCTTCGCGCTGATGCTCCTGCTGCTCCTGCTCGCGTCGATCAACTACAGCCTCTCGCTCGGCTTCCTGCTCACCTTCCTGCTCGGCAGCATGGCCGCGGTCGGATTGCTGCACACCTGGCGCAACCTCGCGCACCTGCGCATTCGCCCCGGGCGTTGCGATCCGGTCTTCGCGGGCGACACCGCGGCCTTCGCGGTCACGATCGAGTCGCCCTCGCTCACGCGTTTCGCGATCGGCTTGCGCCGGCGCGGCGAGGAGCCGGTGCACGGCGACATCCGCGTCGAGGAGCCGGCCACGCTCGCGATCGCCGTGCAGACGCAGCGCCGCGGCAGGATCCGCTGCGGCCGGCTGGAGGTCTTCACGCGCTACCCCATCGGGCTCTTCCACGCCTGGTCCTATGTGGAGTTCGATCTTTCGATCCTGGTGTATCCGCGGCCCGATCCGGCGGCCGGCGCACCGCCCAACGCCGGGCAGGACGCGGGCGAGGAAGGCATTCCGATCGCGGGCGACGAGGAGTTCAACATGCTGCGCGCCTATCGCGCCGGCGACCCGCCGCGCCAGATCGCGTGGAAGGCGCTCGCGCGCGAGCAGGAGCTCCTCACCAAGGACTTCAGCGCGACCGCCTCGAGCGAGCTCTGGATCGACTGGAACGACGCCCACGCGCCGGACGTGGAATCGCGCCTTTCGATCCTCGCGCAGTGGGTGCTCAAGGCGGACGAATACGGGCAAGCCTACGGCCTGCGGCTGCCGGGCACGAGCATCGCGGCCGACCGCGGCGGCATGCATCGCGCGCGCTGCCTCGAGGCGCTCGCGCTCTTCGAGGCGCCGCGGTGAGCGCGCGCGCCTACTCGCCGCACCTCGACATCCGCAACGTCGGCTGGCTGCTCGCGTCGATGCTCTTCGTCGTGGCGCCGCACCTCCTGCGCCTGCCCTACTGGGTGGGCATTTTCTTCATCGTGGTGGTGGGCTGGAGAGCCTGGATCTCGTGGTCGGCGATCCGCTTCCCGCCGCGCCTGGTGGTCGCCGCGATCACCGTCGCCGCGGCCGTCGGCACGTTCCTGCAGTACGGACGCATCACCGGCCGCGAAGGCGGCGTGACGCTCCTCGTCGTGATGTCGGCGCTGAAGCTGCTCGAGATGCGCACGCAGCGTGAAGTGGCGCTTTCGATCTACCTCGGCTTCTTCCTGGTGCTCACGAACTTCCTCTTCTCGCAGACGATCCCGCTGGGCCTCTACCTCCTCGCCTGCGTGTGGATCTTCACCGGCACGCTGATCGGGTTCAACCGGATGGGCGGCGCCCCGAGCGTCGTCGAACGCCTCAGGCCCGCCGCCGCGCTCCTCGTGCAGGCATTGCCGCTCATGGTGGCGTTCTTCCTGCTCTTTCCGCGCGTGCCCGGTCCGCTGTGGGCGCTGCCGCGCGATACGCAATCGGGGCATACCGGCCTCAGCGACACGATGACACCCGGGCGAATCTCCGAGCTGATCAAGTCCGATGCGGTGGCCTTCCGCGTGCGCTTCGACGGCCCGCGCCCCCCGTTCGCGACGCTCTATTGGCGCGGACCGGTGCTGCCGGTCCTCGACGGCAACACCTGGCGTGCCGATCGCTCGCGCGAGCTCTTCGGCCGCTACGCGAGCGCCTCCAGGCGCGTGCGCTACGAGGTGATCGAGGAACCGACCACGCGCAACCAGGTCTTCGCGCTCGACGCGCCCGCCTCGCCGCCGAGCGATGCGATCGTGAGGTCGGACCTCGAGATCCGCACGCGCCGGCCGATCACCGAGGCACGACGCTACGAGATGTCGTCCTGGCTCGACTACAAGTACGGCGTGGACGAGGATCCCGCGGTCCTGCGCGAGGCGAGCGCCTACGACCCGGAGCGCAATCCGCGCACCGTCGCGCTGGGACGCCGATGGGCGGCGCAGACGCACGACCCGCACGAGATCATCCAGCGCGCGATCCAGCTCTACAACCGCGCGTTCACCTACACGCTGGAGCCGCCGCAGCTCGATCCGCGCGATCCCTACGACGACTTCCTCTTCAACACCAGGCGCGGCTTCTGCGAGCACTACGCCGGCAGCTTCGCGCTCCTCATGCGCGCCGCCGGAATCCCCACCCGCGTCGTGACCGGCTACCAGGGCGGCGAGGTGAACCCCTTCAACGGCGAGGTCATCGTGCGGCAGGCGGACGCGCACGCCTGGACCGAGGTCTGGCTGCGCGGCGAGGGATGGGTGCGCATCGACCCGACGGCCGCCGTCTCGCCGCTGCGCGTGGAGCAGGGCGTGAACGCCGCGCTCGGCCCGATCGGCGTGGTGCCCACGATCATCGCCGCGGACCGCCTGGGCGTGCTCGCGAGCCTGCGCTTCGGATGGCAGATGATCAACGGCGACTGGGAACAGTGGGTAGTGGGATACAACCGCGACCGGCAGCGCGACTTCTTCAGCCGCCTCGGTTATCCCTCGGTGGACTGGCGCACGCTCGGCTTCTGGCTGCTGATCGCGACGTTCTCGATCGGTGCCGCGGTGACGATCGGGCTCCTCGTGCGCGAGCGTCCGCAGCGCGAGGATGCCTCGCTCTGCGCCTGGAAGCGCTATTGCGCGAAGCTGGCGGCCGCGGGAGTGGCGCGCTCCCCGCACGAAGGCCCGCTCGACTACCTCGCGCGGGTGAAGGCGGCGCGGCCCGAGCTCGCCGCGAGCGCCGAGGAGATCACGCGCCGCTACGTGGCCGCGCGCTACGGAGCCGGTGCCTCGCGCGAGGAGCTGCGCGAGCTCGCGGGGCGCGTGCGCGATTTCCGCCCCGCCTAGCGAAGCGCGCGCGGGCCGGGCGCTACATCGGCGGCAGGTATTTCGCGGGATCGACCGGCTTGCCTTGCCGCCGGATCTCGAAGTGGAGCTCCACGCGGTCGGCGTCGGTCGAGCCCATCTCCGCGATCTTGTCGCCCTTCTTCACCTCCTGCTGCTCCTTCACGAGGATCTTGTCGTTGTGCGCATATGCCGAGAGCCACGTGTCGTTGTGGCGGATGATCACGAGCTTGCCCAGGCCGCGCAGCCCCGAGTCCGCGTAGATCACGCGGCCGCTCGCCGCCGCGAGGACCGGCGTGCCGCGCTTGCCCGCGATGTCGATGCCCTTGCTCGCCTCGGAGAACGGCGCGATCACCTTGCCCTTCACCGGCCACATCCAGTCGACATCCTCCTTCTGCGTGCCGGCCTTCGGAGCCGGCGGCACCGGTGCGGGCGTTGCCGCGGCGGGGGGTGCTTGCGGCGATTCGCCCGCCGCGCCGGGCGCGGCGGGCGGCTCCGGCACGGAGAACTCCGCCATGGCCTTGTCCGAGTACGGCACCTTGAGGGCGCGCGGCTCGACCTTGAGCGTGGGCGTGTTGGCGAGCGGCCGCGCTTCGATCGGCGGCCCGGCCGACACGAGCGGCGTCGCGACCGGCGCGCCCGCCATGGGCGCGGCAGCCCCCGGTACGGACTGCGGATTGGCCGCGGCGCTCCCCGGCGCTGCGCCCTGGCCCGCCATGGCCGCCGGCGCCGCGAGCACCAGCACTTGGCCCACGCGCAGCTGCGAGGGATTCGTGATGCCGTTCCAGGCGGCGAGCTCGCGATAGTCGAGCCCGTACTGCAACGCGATGCTCACCAGCGTCTCGCCGCGCTTCACCGTGTGCGTGGGAATCGGCTTTTCCGGCGCGAGCTGCGCGGGCGCCGCGGGTTGCGCGGGCTGCGCCGCGGAGGGCTGCTCGGCGGGCGGCTGCGTGCGCTCCACCACCGGTGCCGGACGCGGCGCGGCGCAGCCGGCGAGCACCAGCACGGCGACGAGCGCGACGACGTTCCTCATGCGACCCCCGGGAGCAAGGGCACGAAGCGCACCGCGTCGCGCTTCTGCTCGACGAATCCGTTTTCCTTCCGATCGACCACGTAGAGCCACTGGTCCTCCGTCCCGACGGGCAGCACCATGCGGCCCCCGACGGCGAGCTGTTGCCTGAGCGCTTCCGGCACGTGCGTCGCCGAGGCCGCCATGAGGATGCCGTCGTACGGTCCGCCCTCGGCATACCCGGCGTGCCCGTCCGCGTGCTTGTAGCGGATGTTGTAGAACCGCAGGTCGCGCAAATGGCGCCGCGCCTTGTCCATGAGCGCGGCGATGCGCTCGATGGTATAGACCTCCTTCGCGAGCCGCGCGAGGATCGCCGTCTGGTAGCCGCAGCCGGTACCCACCTCGAGCACCTTCGCCCTCGGTTTCTCGAACAGGAGCTGCGTCATGTGCGCGACGATCGAAGGGCTCGAGATGGTCTGTCCCTGGCCGATCGGCAAGGCGACGTCCTCGTACGCGCGCGAGGCGATGCCCTCCTCCACGAAGCGGTGGCGCGGAATCTCCATCATCGCCGCGAGCACGCGCTCGTCCGCGATGCCGTCCTTGCGCAGCGCCTCCACCATGCGCAGGCGCGTGCGCTCCGACGTCATCCCGATTCCGTCGGGCGCGCTCATTGCCGCATCCAATCCGACACCAGCGGGATCTGCGTCGCATGCGTGAGGTCGACCTGCAGCGGCGTGACCGAGACCGCGCCGCGCTCGAGCGCGTGGAAGTCGGTGCCCGGCCCCGCTTCGCGCGCCGGCCCGGCCGCGCCTACCCAGTACACCGTCTCGCCGCGCGGGTTCCTGCCGGGAACCACCGGCTGGGCCTTGTGGCGGCGTCCGAGACGCGTCACCTCGACGCCGGTGAGGCTTTCGTAGGGAACGTCGGGCACGTTCACGTTGAGCAGCACCGGCGCACCCAACGGCGCGCGCGCGAGGCGCTCCACCAGGTCGCGCGCCACGCGGGCGGCGGTGGCGAAATGGCGGAACTCCTGCCCCACCAGGGACACGGCGATCGAGGGAATGCCGAGGAGATAGCCCTCCGTCGCCGCCGCCACCGTGCCCGAGTACAGCGTGTCGTCGCCCATGTTCGATCCGGAATTGATGCCCGACACGATCACGTCCGGGTCGAAATCGAGCAGGCCGGTGACCGCCATGTGGACGCAATCGGTGGGCGTTCCGTTCACGTAACGGAAGCCGTTGGGCGCGCGGCTGAGCATGAGCGGACGGTCGAGGGTGAGCGAGTTGGACGCGCCGCTGCGGTCGCGTTCCGGGGCGACGACGGTGATGTCCCCGAGCGAGCCCAGCCCCTCGGCGAGCGCGGCGAGGCCGGGAGCGAAGTAGCCGTCGTCGTTCGAGAGGAGGATTCGCATGCGGGGAAAAATTATACCGTGCGGCGCCCACGGACCGTAGCGTGGGCGAGCCGCTAGAATCGGCCTCCATGGACTTCGCCCTTTCCGCCGACGCACGCCGTGCGCGCGATCGCTTCCGCCGGTTCGCCCGCGAGCGGGTGCTGCCGTACGACACTACGCCCGAATCCTTCGACGAGCACGACAACCTGCGCGAGGACCTGCTGCAGGCGCTGCGCTCCGAGGCGAAGGAAGCCGGCGTGTGGGCGCCGCAGATGCCCGTCTCGCGCGGCGGCCAGGGGCTTGCCGTCACGGCCATGGCCGCGTGCTACGAGGAGCTCAACTACACGCTGTTCGGCCCCGTGGTCTGCAATTGCGCGGCGCCCGACGACGGCAACATGATCGTGCTCGACAAGGTGGCGACCGAGGCGCAGAAGGAGCGCTGGCTGCAGCCGATCGTGGACGGGCGCGTGCGCTCGGCCTTCGCGATGACGGAGCCGCAGCCCGGCGCGGGCTCGGATCCCTCGATGATGCTCACCACGGCGACACGCCGCGGCGACACGTGGCGCATCGAGGGCCGCAAGTGGTTCATTACCGGCGCCGGCATCGCCCGGCACTTCATCCTCGTCGCGAAGACGTCGGACGATCCGCGCAAGGGGCTCACCGCGTTCCTCTTCGACGCCGCCCAACCGGGCTGGCGCATCGTACGCCGCATCCCGATCCTGGGGCCCGAGGAGCACGGCGGGCATTGCGAGCTCGAGTTCGACGGCCTCGAGATCGCCGACGAGAACCGCTTGATGGGTGTGGGCGACGGGCTGAAGGTCACGCAGATCCGGCTCGGCACCGCGCGCCTCACGCACTGCATGCGCTGGCTGGGACTCGCGCGGCGCTCGCTCGACGTGGCCGGCGATTACGTGGGCGAGCGGCACGCGCAGGGCGAGCGCCTCGCCGAGCGCGAATCGGTGCAGATGAAGCTCGGCCACTGCGCCATGCAGGTCGAGATCGGCCGCCTGCTGGTGATGAAGGCGGCGTGGTACCTCGAGCACGGCGACTTCGCGCGGAAGGAGATCTCGATGGCGAAGGTGCACGTCGCCGACACGCTGCACCTGTGCGCCGACACCGCGATCCAGCTGTGCGGCGCGCGCGGCTACTCGAAGGATACGGTGCTCGAGTGGATCTACCGCTACGCGCGCCAGGCGCGCCTCGTCGACGGCGCGACCGAGGTGCACCAGCAGGTGCTCGCGCGCCACTTCATGGAAGAGCGCGGCGATTTCTGGCGCTGGGGTTGACTGCGGGCGGCGGTGAATGATGCGGCGGAAAGGACATCAAAGCGCCGATTTCCGCCGATCCAACGCCGATGACCGCCGATGACAACGAGAGGAACGTGGGGCCGGTCACTCGAGGCGACGTGACGACTCGCACCAAAAATCTTCTTCCGATCTGCCGGCGGACATCGGCGTTGGATCGGCGCGAATCGGCGCTTTCAGGGATTTTTGCTTTCGCACGCCGCTCACTGGTAATCGGCGAGCGGCGGGCAGGAGCACACGAGGTTGCGGTCGCCGTAGGCGTTGTCGACGCGCGCGACGGGCGGCCAGTACTTGCCTTCCCGCAGCGAGGCGACCGGGTATGCCGCGATCTCGCGCGAGTACGGATGGGTCCACGAATCGGCCGTCACCATCGCGGCGGTATGCGGAGCGTTCTTGAGCGGGTTGTCTTCGCGGTCCCAGCGCCCCTCCTCCACCGCGCGAATCTCCGCCCGGATCGCGATCATCGCCTCGCAGAAGCGATCGAGCTCGGCCTTCGACTCGCTTTCCGTCGGCTCGACCATCAGCGTTCCCGGGACCGGGAAGGACATCGTCGGCGCGTGGAAGCCGTAGTCGGCGAGGCGCTTGGCGACGTCGTCCACCGTGATGCCCGAGGTGTCCTTGATCGCTCGCAAGTCGACGATGCACTCGTGCGCCACGAGGCCCGAGGGTCCCGTGTAGAGCACGGGATAGTGCGACGCGAGGCGCCGCGCGACGTAGTTCGCGGCGAGGATCGCCGCCTCGCTCGCGGCGCTGAGGCCTTCGGCGCCCATCATCTCGATGTACATCCAGGAAATCGGCAGGATCGAGGCGCTGCCGTAGGGTGCCGCGGCGATGGCCCCGATGCCGGCGCCGGGGAGGAACGGCGCGAGGTGCGCGGCGACCGCGATCGGCCCCACGCCGGGTCCGCCGCCGCCGTGCGGGATGCAGAAGGTCTTGTGCAGGTTGAGGTGCGAGACGTCGCCGCCGAATTCGCCCGGCGCGCAGAGTCCCACCATGGCGTTCATGTTGGCGCCGTCCACGTACACCTGGCCGCCGTGGCGATGCACGATCTCGCACGCCCTGCGGATGCCTTCCTCGAACACGCCGTGGGTCGAGGGATAGGTCACCATCAGCGCGGCGAGGCGCATCGCGTGCGCGGAGGCCTTGCGCTCGAGGTCCGCGAGGTCGACGTTGCCGCGCGCGTCGCAAGCGACCACCACCACCTCGAGCCCCGCCATGTGCGCCGAAGCGGGGTTCGTGCCGTGCGCGGAGCTCGGAATGAGGCAGATGTCGCGCTGCGCCTCGCCGCGGCTCGCGTGCCAGGCGCGGATCGCGAGGAGCCCGGCGTACTCGCCCTGCGAGCCCGCGTTCGGCTGCAACGACACCGCCGCGTAGCCGGTCGCGACCGCGAGGCGCTCCTCGAGGTCCGCGATGAGCCGCGCATACCCGGGCCATTGGTCCGCGGGCGCGAACGGATGCACGTGCGCGAACTCGCGCCAGCTCACCGGCACCATCTCGCTCGTCGCGTTGAGCTTCATCGTGCAGGAGCCCAGCGGGATCATGGAGCGGTCGAGCGCGACGTCGCGGTCGGCGAGGCGCCGCAGGTAGCGCATCATCTCCGTTTCCGAGCGGTGGCGATGGAACACGGGATGCGCGAGGAATGACGACGCGCGCACGAGCGGCTCCGGAATCGCGTCGGGGACGGGCCCGAGGTCTTCCACGCGCGGCGCCGCTCCATCGACCGAGAACACGGCGAGGATCGCCTCCACGTCGGCGCGCGTGGCGGTCTCGTCGAGCGAGATGCCGAGCCGTTCGCCTTGCATGCGGCGGAAGTTCATGCGCGCCTCGCGCGAGCGTCCGACGAGCGTCGCGAGCCGGCCGGGCACCTCGACCACGATCGTGTCGAAGAACGCGTCGGGCCGCACGCGATAGCCGAGCCGCGCGAGCCCCGCGCGCAGGATCGAGGCCAGCCGATGCGTGCGGCGTGCGATGCGCACGAGTCCCTCGGGGCCGTGGTAGACGGCATACATCGACGCCATCACGGCGAGCAGCACCTGCGCCGTGCAGATGTTGGAGGTCGCCTTCTCGCGGCGGATGTGCTGCTCGCGCGTCTGCAGGGCGAGGCGCAAGGCGCGGGCGCCGGTCGCGTCCACGGTGACGCCCACCAGGCGGCCGGGCAGCGCGCGCTTGAGCGCGTCGCGCACCGCGAAATAGGCCGCGTGGGGACCGCCGAATCCCATCGGCACGCCGAAGCGCTGCGCGGAGCCCACCGCGATGTCGGCTCCCCATTCACCGGGCGGCTTCACGATCGCGAGCGCGAGGAGGTCGGCGGCCGCGACGAGGTGGCCGCCGCGCTCGTGCAGCGACGCGGCGAGCGCCCCGTAGTCGCGCAGCTCGCCCTCGGCGCCCGGATACTGGACCAGCGCGGCGAACGCGTCGACGGCGGCGAGCTCGCCCGCGGGAACGACGCGCACCTCGATGCCCATCGGCGCCGCGCGCGTACGGACGACCTCGATGGTCTGCGGGAAGACGTCGTCGGCGACGGCGAAGACGCGCGAGGCCGAGCGCGTCGAGCGCAGGCACAACGCCATCGCCTCGGCCGCCGCGCTCGCCTCGTCGAGCATCGATGCGTTGGCGACGTCGAGCCCGGTGAGGTCCGCGACCATCGTCTGGAAATTGAGCAGCGCCTCGAGCCTTCCTTGCGAGATCTCCGGCTGGTAGGGCGTGTAGGCCGTGTACCAGGCGGGATTCTGGAAGACGTTCCTGAGGATCACGGTCGGCGTGTACGTGCCGTAATAGCCCTGCCCGATGTAGGACGCGAACACCTGGTTCTGCTGCGCGATGAGCCGCAGCGCCGAGAGTGCCTCGCCTTCGGTGCGCGGCGCGCCGAGCCGCATCGGGCCCGCGCGGCGGATCGCGCGCGGGATCGCCGCGTCGATCAGCTCCGCCATCGAGGCGAAGCCCAGCATGGCGAGCATCTGCCCGCGCTGCGCGGCATCGGGACCGATGTGCCGGCGGCGGAAGGCGCCGTGGTCCTCGAGGTCCTCGAGTCGCGTGCGGGCGGCGCGGCGAACGGGCGTATCGGGCATGGAGCCTCCGGGTTCAGGCGGACGCCGATTTCTCGTACGCGGCCGCGTCGAGCAGCCGGTCGACGGCGGCGGGATCGTCCGGCTTGATGCGGTACATCCACGCCGCGAACGCGTCCTGGTTCACCTTCTCCGGCGCGGACGCGAGCTCCAGGTTGGCGGCGACGATCTCGCCCGAGAGCGGAGCGTAGATGTCGGAAGCGGCCTTCACCGACTCGACGACGCCCACCGCCTCGCCCGCCTTCACCTTGCGTCCCGGCAGCGGCGCCTCGACGAACACGATGTCGCCGAGCTGCTCCTGCGCGTGATCCGTGATGCCGATGCTCACGCTGCCGTCGGATTCGCGGCGCGCCCATTCGTGGGATTCGGTATAGCGCAGGTCGTGCGGAAGTTTCATGGGGCTTCCTCGGTTGGGATGAGCGATTGCCCGCGGCGGACGAACGAAGGCTTCGAGACGCGCGCGGCGAGCCGCTTGCCGCGCACGTCCACTTGCACCGTGGCGCCGGGCGCGATGCCGCGCTCCAGGCGCGCGAGCGCGATCGAGCGCGCGAGCGTCGGGGAATAGGTTCCGCTCGTGATCTCGCCCACCCGCCGTCCATCGGCGAGCACTTCCTGGTGGGCGCGCAGCACGCCGCCCGCCTCGAGCAGGACGAGGCCGAGGAGCTCGCGCCGCTGTCCCTGCGCGAGGAGCGCCTCCTTGCCGAGGAAGTCGCGCGCGCTCGCGAGGTCCACGGTCCATGCGAGGCCCGCATCGAGCGGCGTGACGTTCTCGTCCATGTCCTGGCCGTAGAGGTTCATGCCGGCCTCCAGGCGCAGCGTGTCGCGGGCTCCCAGGCCGCACGGGCGCGCGCCCGCGGCGACGAGCGCCTTCCAGAGCGCCGCCGCGCGCGTTGCCGGCAGCGCGACCTCGAATCCGTCCTCGCCCGTGTAGCCGGTGCGCGCGACCATGACGTCCGCCACCAACGCCGCGCTGAAGGGCGCGAGCGGCTCGGTCGCCGCGCGAAGCTCGGGCATCGCCTGCCAGAAGCGCTCGCGGGCGCGCGGCCCCTGGATCGCGACGAGCGCGAGGTCGTCGCGCGATTCGACCTGCACGTCCGAGCCCCAGCGCTCGCGCAACGACCGCAGCCAGGCGAGGTCCTTGTCCGCGGTCGACGCGTTCACCACGAGGCGGAAGAAATCCTCGCGGAAGAAATAGGCGATGAGGTCGTCGAGGACGCCGCCGTGCTGGTCGAGCATGCAGCTGTAGAGCGCCTTGCCGGGCGCCGCGAGCCGCGCGACGTCGTTCGCGAGCGCGCGGCGCAGGAACGCCCGCGCCTCGCTTCCGCGCAGGTCGACCACGCGCATGTGCGAGACGTCGAAGACGCCCGCGTCGCGGCGCACGGCATGATGTTCCTCGACCTGCGAGCCGTAGTGCAGCGGCATCTCCCAGCCGCCGAAATCCACCATGCGCGCGCCGGCTTCCCGGTGCCATGCGTTGAGCGGCGTCTTCCTCACAGCGCTTGGGCCTCCGCCAAAAAGAAAGGGGCCAGGCGAGCTTCGTGCTCCCTGACCCCTCTGTCCTCGGTACCTGAGAGATTACGCCCGCCATGGCGGACGCTCGCCCCTTCGGTGGGCCGCGGGCCTGCATCGCGTGCAGGCCGGCCGCCGCTCTCCAGAGTCCGGGGAATATGCCCCGGGCCCGATCGGTCCTTTTGCCTGAGAGTTTGCGGGTGCTACCCCTTCGGCGGCGGCTCGCGGCCGCGCTCTCCCGATCGGTTGCGCCGATTTTCGGCCAACTACAGGAGCTTGTCCAGCGTGATGGGAAGGTCGCGCACGCGCTTGCCGGTCGCGTGGTAGACCGCGTTCGCGATGGCGGCCGTGACGCCGGTGATGCCGATCTCGCCGATGCCGCGGATGCCGAGCGGATTGAATCGCGCGTCGTCCTCGTCGACCACCGTCACGTCGATCGCGCCGATGTCGGCGTTCACCGGCACGTGGTATTCGGCGAGGTTCTCGTTCACGTAGCGCCCGGTCGCCGGATCGAGCAGGCTTTCCTCGGTGAGCGCCATGCCGACGCCCCAGACGATTCCACCCTGCAGCTGGCTGATGCCGGTCTTCGCGTTGAGCAGCCGGCCGACGCTGTAGCTCGCGACGATGCGCGGCACGCGAACGATGCCGAGCTCCGGATCGATGCGGACCTCGACGAACAACGCGCCGAAAGAGCGCGCGGCGAACGGCTGCTTGTCGTCGCCCTGCTCCGGATGCGCCTCGCCCTGCGCCTCGAGCGGCTGCCCCTGGCGGCGTGCGAGCGCGCGGAACGCCGTGCGGCGCGCGTCCTCGTCGCCCGCGCGCAGCCACTCGCCATCCTGCCGCTCGAGCAGGGCGCGCAGCTCGCGGCACGCCGCCTGGACCGCCGGCCCCACGCTCGAGACGGTCATCGAGCCGCCCGAGATCGGCGCCTTCGGCAGGCGCGTATCGCCGAGCTCGAAGCGCACGAGGTCCACCGGAATCGCGAGCTCCTCGGCGGCGACCTGCGTCATCACCGTGTAGGTGCCCGTGCCGATGTCCTGGGTTCCGGAGCGCACCACGACCGTCCCGTCGGGGAGCAGCGTCGCGCTCGCCTGCGACGGCATGCGGTGCGCGGGATAGGTCGCCGTCGCCATGCCCCAGCCGACCAGCCACGACCCGTCGCGCATCGAGCGCGGCTCGTGGGTGCGGCGCGGCCAGTCGAAGCGCCGGGCCGCCTGCTCGTAGCACTCGCGCAGCTTCTTGCTCGACCATGGCCGTCCGGTCTCCGGTTCCACGTCCGCGTGATTGCGCAGGCGCAGGTCGAGCGGATCCATCCCGAGCCGGTACGCGAGCTCGTCCATGGCGCATTCGATCGCGAACGTGCCGGTGCTTTCTCCCGGCGCGCGCTGGAAGGTCGGAGTCCCGAGGTCGAGCTTCACGAGTCGCTGCGTGGTCGCGCAGCTCGCGTAGGCATAGAGCGCGCGCGAGGGCTGCGTCGAGGGCTCGGTGAAATCCTCGAAGCGCGACGTGTGCGATACGACGTCGTGGCGCAGCGCGACGATGCGGCCGTCGCGCTCGGCGCCGAGCTCGATCTTCTGCTCGGTGCGCGGACGCCCGCCGACCGGGCCGAACATCTGCGGGCGCTCGAGCGCGAGCTTCACGGGCCTGCGCGCCGCGCGCGCCGCCATGGCGGCGAGCACGACGTGCGACCAGGTCGATCCCTTGCAGCCGAATCCGCCGCCCACGAACGGCGAAAGGACGCGCACGTTCTCCGCGGGCACGCCCAACGTCTTCGCCACCGTATCGCGCACGCCCGAAACGTACTGCGTCGAATCCCACAGCGTGAGCCGCTCGCCCTCCCACTGCGCGACCGTGGCATGGGGTTCCATGGGATTGTGGTGCTCGTAAGGCGTCGTATAGGTCGCCGCGATGCGCACGTCGGCCGACCGCAGGGCCTTCGCCGCGTCGCCCCATCCGTTGTCGGCCTTGCCGTGAATCATCTTCGCGGGCCGATACGCCGCGGATCGGGCGCGCTCGAAGTCGAGCTCGGCCGCACGCCTCTCGTAGGCGACCTCGACGTGCGCCGCGGCCTCCTCGGCCTGCTCCAGCGTCTGCGCCACGACCACGGCGATCGGCTCTCCGTTATAGCGCACGGCGTCCGCCTGCAGCACCGAGATCTCGCGCCCCGCGGGCGGATTCACCGCGGCGCGCCCCTCCTGCGGCAGGCGCGGCGCATTGCGATGCGTGAGCACGAGCACGACGCCGGGCATCGCTTCGGCCGCGCGCGCGTCGATGCGCGCGATTCGTCCCGATGGAATCGTGCTCTGCACGATCACCGCGTGGCAGAGGCCCGGCGGCGCGAACTCGGCCGAGTACTTCGCGCGGCCGGTGACCTTCGCCGGGCCGTCCACCCGGTCGATGGGACGGCCGATCGAGGAAGCGGCGCGCTCGCTCATGCGTTCGCCGCCGCCAGCCGGAGCGCCCGCGCCACCGCGCGCTGCGCGAGCTCCACCTTGAACGCGTTGTCGCGGCAGGGCTGGGCGCCCGCCACGCTCGCGCGCGCGGCCCGATCGAACGCCTCGGGGCTCACGGACGCATCCTGCAGCAGGGCCTCCGACTCGCGAGCGCGCCACGGCTTGTGCGCCACGCCGCCCAGCGCGATGCGCGCCTCGTGGATCTTCCCCTCGCGCACCTCGAGCGCCACGGCGACCGACACGAGCGCGAAGGCGTAGCTCGCGCGGTCGCGCACCTTGAGGTAATGCGACGCGCGTCCGGCGCTCGAGCGCGGCAGCTCCACCGCGACGATGAGCTCTCCGGGCTCGAGCGTCGTGTCTTGCTGCGGCGTCGTTCCCGGAAGGCGGTGGAAATCCTGCATCGCGATGCGGCGCATGCCGTGCGGCCCGTGCACCTCCACCGTCGCCTCGAGCGCCGCGAGCGCGACCGCCATGTCGGACGGATGCGTCGCGATGCACTGCTCGCTCGCGCCGAGGATCGCATGGATGCGATTGCGGCCCTCGCGCGCGGCGCACCCGGAACCGGGGCGCCGCTTGTTGCAGGCGTCGAACGCGGTGTCCATGAAGTAATAGCAGCGGGTGCGTTGCATGAGGTTGCCGCCGGTGGTCGCCATGTTGCGCAGTTGCGGCGAGGCGCCGGAGAGGAGCGCCTGCGCGAGCAGCGGATAGCGCTTGCGCACCAGGCGATGGCTCGCGCAGTCGGCGTTCGGCACGAGCGCCCCGATGCGGACGCCGCCCTCGCCGGTTTCGGCGATGTCGTCGAGCGGAAGCCGGCTGATGTCGACCACGCGCACCGGATGCTCGACGCGGCTCTTCATGAGGTCCACGAGGTTGGTGCCGCCGGCGAGGAAGCGCGCGTCGGGGCCACCCGCGGCGAGGGCATCCTCGATCCGGTCGGCGCGCACGTAGGTGAACGGTTGCATGGCGCGGCCTCAGGTCCGCCGTGCCACGTCGCCCGCGGCCGCCACGATGTTCACGTAGGCGCCGCAACGGCACAGGTTGCCGCTCATCCGCTCGCGGATCTCGGCATCGTCGAGCGGCAGCGCACCCTCGCGCGCCACGTCGGCGGTGACGGCGCTCGGCATGCCGCGGTGCGCCTCGTCGAGCATCGCGACGCAGGAGAGGATCTGTCCCGGCGTGCAGTAGCCGCACTGGAATGCATCGCGCTCCACGAACGCCGCCTGCACCGGATGCAGCTCCCGGCCCGCGGCGAGCCCTTCGATGGTCGTCACCTCGTCGCCGTCGTGCGCGACCGCGAGCGCGAGGCACGAATTGATGCGCCGGCCGTTCACGAGCACGGTGCACGCGCCGCATTGCCCGTGGCCGCAGCCCTTCTTGGTGCCGGTGAGCTCGAGCCGGTCGCGCAGCGCGTCGAGGAGCGTCACGCGCGCATCGAGGCGCAGCTCATGGGCCACGCCGTTCACGCGCAGGCGCACCGGCAGTTCCTGGGTCGCTTCGGGCACGGGCTCGGCCGCATTCGATTCGGACCAGGCGATGTCGGCGGCGAGCCCGGTGGAAAGCGCGCCGGTGTGGATCAGGAAGCGGCGCCGCGCGAAGCTCGGCGGATCTCGGGGATGGGGGTCCAAGCAGGCTCGCTCGCGATGGGATATGGCCTCCCAGCAAGCATCGTTCCCGCTCCGGGAGCGCGCGGCGGCAACGCGAACTCGCGCGCAGCGACAAAACGAGGGTAGCGATTACCCGCGCAGGGAAACGCTTACCGCGCCGCGGCGACGGGCGCGGAATCGATCAGCGCGAAGAGCTCGCGCGGGACGACCGGCTTCACGAGATGGCCGTCGAAGCCCGCTTCGGCGGACCGCCGGCGATCCTCTTCCTGGCCGTAGCCGGTGAGCGCATAGATCCGCATCGAGGAACGCGCCGGATCGTCGCGCAGGCGCGCCACCACGTCGTAGCCGCTCATGCCGGGCAGCCCGATATCGAGCAGCACGATCTCGGGCCGCGACGACTCGATATGGCGCAATGCCGCCTCCCCGTCGTGCTCGATCGCCACCTCGTGGCCGGTCATGCGCAGCAGCATCGCGAGGCTCGCCGCGGCGTCCTCGTTGTCGTCGACCACGAGGATCGAGCGCTTGCGTGCCGAATGCGAGCCGCCCTCGCCGGCCGATGCCGGCGCGGTGCCCGGATCCACCTCGAGGCGCGGAAGACGCACCTCGAACTGCGCGCCGCGACCCGCGCCCTCGCTGCGCGCGACGATCGATCCGCCGTGCAGCGCGACGATGCGCCGCGCGAGCGTGAGCCCGATGCCGAGCCCGCCGTCGGAGCGGTCGAGCGTGCGCTCGCCCTGCGCGAAGAGGTCGAAGACGCGGTCGAGGAGGTACGGCGGGATGCCCATGCCGTTGTCGCGCACGCGCACCACGCATTCCTCGCCATCGCGCGCGCTCTCGACCTGCACGCGGCCGCCCTCGGGCGTGTACTTGGCCGCGTTGTTGAGCAGGTTCACGATGACCTGCGTGATGCGCGTCATGTCGCCGTGCACCGGAAGCCGTTCCTCGGCGAGGTCGAGCTCGAGCGACTGGCGGCGCCCGTCGATGAGCGGGCGGCCCGCCTCGACCGCGCGATGCACCGCGACGTTGAGGTCCATCGCCTCGCCTTTCATGCGCAGCTTCCCGCGCGTGATGCGGCTCACGTCGAGCAGGTCGTCCACGAGGCGCGTGAGCTGGCCCGCCTGCCGCTCGATCACGTCGCGCGCCCACGAGACCTGCGGCGGAAGGTCGCGATGCGCGCCCATGATGGTCACGGCGTTCGCGATCGGCGCGAGGGGATTGCGCAGCTCGTGGGCGAGCATCGCGAGGAACTCGGTGAGGCGCCGTCCCTGCTGCTCGAGGCTCTCCATGCGCTTGCGCTCGGTCATGTCGCGCGTGACCTGCGCGAACCCGCGCAAGCGCCCTTCCTCGTCGTGCATCGCGGTGAGCACCGTCTCCGCCCAGAAGCGCTCGCCGTCCTTGCGCAGGCGCCAGCCGAGGTCCTCGGAGCGCCGGTTGAGCATGGCGCCGCGCAGGTCCTCGGCCGGGCGCCCCGCCGCGGCATCCTCGGGCGGATAGAAGCGCTCGAAGGATTGGCCGAGGATCTCCTCCTCGGTGTACGACATCATGCGTTGCGCGCCGGTGTTCCAGCTCGTCACCCGTCCCACCGGGTCGAGCATGAAGATCGCATAGTCCTCGATGCCCTCGAGCAGCAGGCGGAAGCGCTCCTCGCTGCGGCGCAGCTTGTCCTCCTGCTGGCGCCGCTCGGACAGGTCGCGCATGATCTTCGAGAAGCCGCGCAGCTCGCCGTCGACGCCGCGCAAGGCCGTGATCACGACGTTCGCCCAGAAGCGCGCGCCGTTCTTGCGCACGCGCCATCCCTCGTCCTCGAAGTGCCCGGTGCGCGCGGCCTCGCGCAGCTCGTGCGCGGGCCAGTCGCGCGCGATCGCCTCCGGCGGATAGAAGAGCGAGAAGCTCCTGCCGACGATCTCGGAGACGTCGTATCCGTTGATGCGCCGCGCACCCTCGTTCCAGCTCATCACGCGGCCCTGCGGATCGAGCATGAAGATCGCGTAGTCGTGCACGTTCTCGACCAGCAGCCGGAAGCGCTCCTCGCTCTCGCGCAGCTGTTGCTCGTTCTGCCGGCGCTCGCTCAGGTCGCGCGTGACCTTGGCGAAGCCGATCAGCCGGCCGTCGTCGCCGTGCAGCGCGGTGATGACGACGTTCGCCCAGAACCGCGAGCCGTCCTTGCGCACGCGCCAGCCCTCGTCCTCGAAGCGCCCGAGGCGCGCGGCGGTGTCGAGCTCGTACTGGGGCCAGCGGCGATCGACCGCTTCGTGGGGGTAGAAGGTCGAGAAGTTGCGCCCGATGATCTCGGGGGCCGTGTATCCCTTCAGCCGTTGCGCGCCCGCGTTCCAGGACAACACGTTGCCCTGGGTATCGAGGAAGAAGATCGCATAGTCCCGTACGCTCTCCACGAGACGGCGGAACGGCCGGTCGCCCCATTGCGCGACCGGCAAGTGGTACTGCCCCGTGTGCGTCCCCGGCGGGGACTTCGATTGCCGATCGGCCATTCGTCTTTGCGGGCGCGCCGCTCGCGCGGCACAAGAAAAATTAGGGTATGCGAACCGGCCGGTAAGTTCCTCCACGGGCGGTATTCCGCGCCTGGAAGGACATCCTGCGCGACGGACCTTTGTCCTGTCATTCTACTGTCAATCCCCGACGATGCGGCGCACGCCGTTGCACGGGGCGCGAAAACCCGCCAATATCGAGGGCTTGTCGAAGGAGGAACACCTTGGCGCAGCCCGTCATCATCACCGTCGCGATCACCGGGGCGCTCCCACGCAAGAAGGACAATCCCGCCGTGCCCGTGACGCCCTCGGAGCAGGTGGAGTCCACGCACCAGGCGTACGAGGCCGGCGCCTCGCTCGTGCACGTGCACGTGCGCAACGAGGACGAATCGCCCGCCTCCGATCCGGAGCTCTTCGCGCGCGTGCAGGAAGGCGTGCGCAAGCACTGCCCCGGCATGATCGTGCAGTTCTCCACCGGCGGGCGCGGGCGCGACCAGGCGGCGCGCGGCGCGATGCTGCACCTGAAGCCCGACATGGCCTCGCTTGCCACCGGCTCGGTGAACTTCCCGAACAACGTGTACGAGAATCCGCCCGACTTCGTCGAGCAGCTCGCGCGCACCATGCGCGAGAACGGGATCAAGCCCGAGATCGAGGTGTTCGACCTCGCGATGCTCTACAACGCCGCAAACCTCGTGAAGAAGGGGCTCGTCGAGGACCCGCCGCACGTGCAGTTCGTGCTCGGCATCCCGAACGCCCTGCCCGCGCGGCGCAGCGTGTTCGATTTCCTGAGGAGCGAGCTCGCGCAGGTGCTGCCGCGGGCGACGTGGGTCGCGGCCGGCGTCGCGCGCCATCAATGGGAAGTGAACGAATGGTGCCTCGAGGCGGGCGGGCATTGCCGCACCGGCCTCGAGGACAACCTGCGCATCGACCCGCAGCGCCTCGCCTCGAGCAACGCCGAGCTCGTCGCGAGGATCGCGCAGGCCTGCGAGCGCTACGACCGCAGGCCCGCGACCGCGGCCGAGGCGCGCGCGATGCTGGGGCTGCGCGCCGCGGCCTGACCCGCCGCTTCACTCAGCTTCCCGGGAGGTCGTGCACTTCCGGGAAGAACATGTCCTTCCACGACGCGGGCTTCACCTTCACCGAGCCGATCTTCTGCATGAAGTCCGCGTACGTCGTCACCTTGTTGGGCGTCGTGGTGAACTTCACCAGCGGATCCTCGATCACCTTCACGACGAGGTCGCGCGGTCCCTTGTACTTCTGCCAAAGGATGTAGTTGTCGGCGGCGGCCTGCTTGTCCTTGTTGATCTCGTCGATCGCCTCGTTGAACGCCGCGAGGAACGCCTTGTAGATGCCGGGGTTCTTCTCGCGGAACTTGCCTGACGCCCAGACCACCGTGAAGGTGTGCGGCCCGCCGACGATCGAGTACGAGTCGAGCACCTTGTGGATGCCCTTGTGCTCGAGCTCCTGGTACTGGAACGGAGGCGCGGTGAAATGCGCCGTGACCTCGTTGCCGGAAAGGAGCGCCGCCATGCCGTCGGGATGCTTCATCGACACGGTGAGCGGATCGAGCCTGGAGTAGTTCTGCTCGCCGAAGGCCTTCGCGGCGGCCATCTCCAGGTTCACCGCCTGGAAGGAGACTTTCACCGCGGGCAGCGCGATCTTGTCGTTGGTCGTGAAATCCTTGATGGTCTTCACGTTCGGGTCGCGCGTATTGAGGTAGAGCGGCATGTTGTTCATCGCGCACACGCCGCGCACCTCGAGGTTGCCGCGTGTCTTGGCCCAGAGCGTGATGAACGGGCCCAGCCCGCCGGAGGCGAAGTCGAGGTTTCCGGAGAGCAGCGCGTCGTTCATGCCGGTGCCCGAGCCGAACTGCACCCACTCCACCTTCACGTCGCCCAGTCCCTCGGCCTTCGCATGCTTCTCGAGCAGGTGCTGGTGCTCCATGTACATGAGCGGAAGGTAGGTGATGCCGAACTGCTGCGCGATGCGCACCGTGTCGACCTCCGCGCGCGCCACGGGCGCCGCGATCGCCGTCACGATCGCCGCGAGCCAAAGCGCGATCGATCTACGCTGCATGGGAATGCTCTCCTGTGATGGTGGGACGCGCGCCGCCGGATCCGGCGGCGAGGCCGAGGCGCGCGCGTCTACGGCTGAACTGTGCCGCAGATGGCCCCGGGACACAACCCTGCGCATCCGGCCGCGCGGCCCGCAGCGCTCCCTCCATATCCTACGTATTTCGGACTTGGAGGATATCCATGGTATCCTCCACAAGTTCGTTCTGGAGGATATCGGTCGAATGGGCAAGCCGCTGTACAGAAAGCATCCTCCCGGCCTCGCGGCCGCCTATGCCGACGTCGAGAACCATGCCCTCCACCAGGATGAAAGCCTGGTTGGAACGCCGGGGGCGATAAGCATCCGCAGGAACGCAGCGCACACCCGATTCTATGTGCGGCAGTACTACGACTTCGATGGCCGGAAACGCGACCAATACCTTTGCCAGGCGACGGCGAGGGACTGTGAACGAGTGGTCGAGGCCTGGAAACGGCGGATCGACGAAGCGAAGCAGCTGCAAGCGAGCGTTCGGCTTCTCGCGCGCGAAGGCTATTCCACGCTGCGGCCCAAGCCGCTGGCGGCGCTCGCCACCCTCTCCCGGCGCAAGCTCTTCCACGCGGGCGCCGTCCTGGTGGGGACGCACGCATACGAAGTCATCGTCAACAGGCTTGGAATCCGGGTCGCGGTCTTTTCCACGGAGGACGTGGATGTCGCCAGGCCCAGCAAGCTTGCGCTGGACGAACCACCCGCGGGAGGGATACTCGACCTCCTGAGACAGTCGGGCATCGACTTTGTCGACGTGCCTGCGTTTACCCACGGTGCTCCGCCCACGAGCTTCAAGGAGCGCGGCCGCTCGCGCTTCACGTTCGACCTGCTCGTCCCGACGCCGGGTGAGCACGTGAGGACACTACCGGTCCCCGAGCTCCACGCGCATGCCACCGGACTGCCGTACCTGCGATATCTGCTCACACAGACGCAAATGGGCGCCGCCATCTCGAGCCACGGCGTAGTCGCCGTGCGAGTGCCCATCCCCGAGCGGTTCGCGATGCACAAGCTGCTCGTGGCGCAGCTTCGAGTCGGGCGCCCCGAAAAGAGCCGCAAGGACCTCGACCAAGCCGCCGTGCTGATCGCCGCATTGGGGGAATTGTTCCCCGGCGCGATCGAGGAAGCGTATGGCAAGACGCCGACATCGACCCGACGCCACCTGCGAAAATCGCTCGAGAAGATCAGGGGCGAGCTCGAGGCGCACCCTCAATCGTGGGAAGAGACGGCGCGAGCGGCGAAGCTGGAGTAACCGAAAGCGCTATGCGGTGATGCTTGCGCCTGCGCCCGGAATCACGACGTGGCGTGGGAAGGGAATTGGTCGGGGCGAAAGGATTCGAACCTTCGACCCCCTGCACCCCATGCAGGTGCGCTACCAGGCTGCGCTACGCCCCGACCGAACTGGAAATTATAGCTGGAGAATGGATTACCGCCTACGCGGGAATGACGAGCCACGCGGGAATGACGAGCCACGCGGGGATGACGAAACCGCTCGAACGTAAGCCTCAGCGCTCGAGCATCTTGAGGATGCTCTTGAGCTCCTTGCGGATGTTGCCGGGAGAGATCGGCTGCGGGACGGTCATGGTGCGCGTGCTGCCCGAGCTCGACGAATGCGAGGGCTCCTCGAGGCGGTTGCGCGCGCCGTTGATGGTGAACCCGTGCTCGTACAGGAGCTCGCGGATCCTGCGGATCAGCAGGACCTCGTGGTGCTGGTAGTAGCGGCGGTTGCCGCGGCGCTTGAGGGGCTTGAGCTGCGTGAATTCCTGCTCCCAATAGCGGAGCACGTGGGGCTTCACGCCGCACAGCTCGCTCACCTCGCCAATCGTGAAATAACGCTTGGCGGGGATGGGCGGAAGGTCAGTCGTCGCCAGGTTCTCCGTGGCCATTGAAGGACTTCTCCACCAGGCTCTTCAGCTTCTGGCTTGCATGGAAGGTAACCACGCGCCGCGCCGTGATGGGGATCTCCTCTCCGGTCTTGGGATTCCTTCCGGGGCGCTGCGGCTTCTTGCGCAGTTGGAAGTTGCCGAACCCCGAGAGTTTCACCATCTCGCCCCGCTCGAGGGCGATGCGGATCTCCTCGAAGAAGGACTCGACCATGTCCTTGGCCTCGCGCTTGTTGAGGCCGACCTTCTCGAACATGAGGTCGGCGAGCTCGGCCTTGGTGAGGGTGACTTTGTCTTTCACGTGCGCGGCTGGGCTTTGAATTCTTGGTTGAGATGCTCACGGATGGAGGTCACGATTCCCTCCACTTCCGAATCTGTCAAAGTCCTGTCAGTATCCTGCATAACTATCCGTAGCGCAAGGCTTTTTTTGCCCGGCTCGACCCCCTTTCCGCGGTACTGGTCGAACACTTCGACCTCCCGGACGAAGGCCGGCAGGCGCGCCCGAACCGCCGCGAGAAGGACGCCCGCGGGCACCGTTTCCTCGACGGTGAACGCATAGTCGCGCCGCACCACCGGCATGCGCGAGACGCCCGAGAATCGCGGGCTGGCACCCGCCAGCAGCGGCTCGAGCAGCAGCTCGAAAACGACGGGCGCCGACGCGAGCTCGTATTTCATTTGCAACCGGGGATGCATCTCTCCGACCATCCCGATGGCGCGTCCTTCGAGGCGCACCAGCGCGCACCGGCCCGGATGGCATGCGGGATGCGAGCCTGCGGCGAACTCGAGCCGCCTGGGGACCGCGAGCGATTCCACGTCGCCCTTCACGTCGAAGAAATCCACCGCCGCCGCCTTGTCGGCCCATTGCTCGGGCAGGCGCGATCCGAAGGCGAGCCCCGCGACACGCTCGGGCTGCGTCGCGAGGTCCGCGGCCGCCGCCTCGAAGCAGCGGCCGATCTCGAAGAGCCGCGCGCGCTCCTCGCCGCGGTTGAGGTTCGCACGCAGCGCCTGCACCAGGCCGCCGAGCAGGGACGTGCGCATCACGCTCATCGTGCTCGCGATGGGATTGGCGAGGCGCACCGGGTCGGCGTTGGCGGCGAAGTCGCGCTCCCACTCCTCGGGCACGAAGCTGTAGCTCGCGATCTCCTGGTAGCCGAGGTCGGCGAGGCGATGGCGCACGTCGAAGCGGGTGCGCTCGCCCTCGCGCAGCCGCAGCATCGGCACCGAGGCGCGCGGCGGCTTCGCGGGCACGTGGTCGTAGCCGTGCACGCGCGCGATCTCCTCGACGAAATCCTCCTCGATCGCGAGGTCGAAGCGCCAGCTGGGCGGCGTCACGCGCATCGCGCTGCCGTCCGATTCGGGAATGCACGAGAGGCGCCGCAGGATGGCGTGCATTTCGTCCTCGGCGATGAAGTAGCCGAGGAGGCTCGCCACGCGCTCGCGATGTACCCGCACGGCGTTTCGGGTGGGAAGCTCGCCGCGCGCGTGCGTGACCGGGCCCGCCTTGCCGCCGCAGATCTCCAGGGTGAGCGCGACCGCGCGCTCGATCGCCGCGCCGGCCGCCGCGGGATCGACGCCACGCTCGAAGCGGTGCGCGGCATCGCTCGCGAGGCCGAGCTCGCGGGCCTTGCCCTGCACCGCTTCCGGCGCGAAATACGCGGCCTCGAAGAACACGTCGCGTGTCTCGTCGCCCACCATGCTCGCGAGTCCGCCCATCACGCCGGCGAGCGCGACCGGACCCGAGGGGTCGGTGACCGCGAGGAGCTTCGGGCGGTACTCGACCTCCTGGCCGTTCAGCAGCTGGATGCGCTCGCCCGGATCCATGTAGCGAACGTCGATCGGGCCCGCCAGCTTCGCATGGTCGAACGCGTGCATGGGTTGGCCGCGCTCGAGCATCACGTAGTTGGTGATGTCCACCAGCGGGCTGATCGCGCGCAGCCCGGCGCGCTCCAGGCGCCGCACCATCCACTGCGGCGTGCGCGCCCGGGGATCGATGCCGCGCACGACACGGCCGAAATAGTGCCCGCAGGCGCGCGGCTCGCTGATCTTCACGGCGCGTGCGTCGTTCAGGGCCGTCGGCACGGGCGGTGCCGCCGGCAGGCGCAACCTGCGGCCGGTGAGCGCCGCCGCATCGCGCGCGACGCCGAACATCGACAGGCAGTCGCCGCGGTTCGGCGTGAGCTTGAGCGTGAGGTACACGTCGTCGAGCGCGAGCACGGCGCGCACGTCGCCGCCCACCGGCGCATCGTCGTCGAGCACGAGGAGCCCCGCGTGGTCGGAGGAAAGGCCGAGCTCGCGGGCGGAGCAGAGCATTCCGCTCGAGTCGACCCCGCGGAGCTTCGCCTTGCGGATCTCGAAGGGCTTGCCCTCGACCGGCGGAAGCTTCGCCCCGATCAAGGCGCACGGCACCTTCTGGCCGGCGGCGACGTTGGGCGCGCCGCATACGATCTGCAGCAGCTCGCCCGTGCCCGCATCCACTTCGGTCACGCGCAACTTGTCCGCGTTCGGATGCGGCGCCACGCTCTTCACGTGGCCCACGACGATGCCGGAGAAGGCGGCGGCGACCGGCGTGATCTCCTCGACCTCCAGGCCGCCCATCGTGAGCGCGTGCGCGAGCGCCTCGACCTCGAGGTCGAGATCCACGAGCTCGCGCAGCCAGTTCACCGATACCTTCATCGGGCGCGACTCCCTCTCGCTCGGGAGGGGGCCGGGCGGAGAGTGGCGATATGGTTTCTCATCGGAATTGGGCGAGGAACTTCAAGTCGTTCTCGAAGAAGAGCCTGAGGTCGTTCACGCCGTACTTGAGCATCGCGAGGCGGTCGAGCCCCATGCCGAAGGCGAAGCCCGAGTACCGGGCCGGATCGATGCCGCCGTTGCGCAGCACGTCGGGATGCACGACGCCGGCGCCCGCGATCTCGAGGTAGCTCACCTGCCCGTCCTTGCGCCCCGTGTTCGATTCCGTCGGCTCGTTCCTCGACCACGCCATGTCGATCTCGACGCCCGGCTCCACGAACGGGAAGTACGAGGGACGGAAGCGGATCGCGATGTCGTCGCGCTCGAAGAAGGCGCGGCAGAACTGCGTCACGGTGCCCTTCAGGTCGGCGAGGCTGATGCCTTCGTCGACCCACAGCCCCTCGACCTGGTGAAACATCGGCGAGTGCGTCGCGTCGTGGTCGCAGCGGTAGACGCGGCCGGGACAGATGATGCGGATCGGCGGGCGGTGCGATTCCATGTAGCGCACCTGCACCGGCGAGGTCTGCGTGCGCAGGACGTTCTCGGAGCCCGCGACGTAGAAAGTGTCCTGCATGCTGCGCGACGGATGGTCCGGGAACATGCGCAGCGCGGTGAAGTTGTAGTAGTCGTTCTCGATCTCGGGCCCGTCGGCCACCGCGAAGCCCATCGTCGCGAAGAGCCGCTCCACCTGCTCCTGCACGCGCGCGATGGGGTGCAGGCCGCCCGGCGCCTGGCGCCGCCCGGGCAGGGTCACGTCGATCGCCTCGGCGGCAAGCTTGGCGTCGAGCTCGCGCCCGAGGATCGCTTCGCGCTGCGACTGGATCAGCGCCTCGACGCGCACCTTGGCCTGGTTGATCGCCGCGCCCGCCTTCGGCCGCTCCTCGGCCGGGAGCTTGCCCAGGCCTTTGAGCAGCCCGGTGAGCGAACCGGCCTTGCCGAGGAAGCGCGCCTTCACCTGCTCCAGCTCGGCGACGGTCTTCGTCGTGCGGATGGCGCCTTCGGCCTCGGCGATGATCTTTTCGAGTTCTCGCATCTGGGTTCGAAAACGAAAAAGGGGCTCTCGCGAGCCCCTTTGTACTTTCGCTTCGCCTAGGCCCCGAGGCTCGCCTTGGCCTGCTCGACGATCCTGCCGAACGCGGCCTTTTCGAACACCGCGAGGTCCGCGAGCACCTTGCGGTCCATGTCGATGCCCGCCTTCTTCAGGCCCGCGATGAACTGGCTGTACGTGAGCCCCGCCTCGCGGCAGCCCGCGTTGATGCGCGTGATCCAGAGCGCACGGAACTCGCGCTTCCTGTTGCGGCGATCGCGGTAGGCGTACTGTCCCGCCCTCATCACCGCTTCCTTGGCGATGCGGTATACGTTCTTGCGGCGGCCGCGGAAACCCTTGGCCTGGTCGAGGACCTTCTTGTGGCGCGCGCGCGCCGTGACTCCACGTTTGACGCGAGGCATGGCGGCTCCTTATGCGTAGGGAAGCATCGCCTTCACGTGGCCGATGTTCGTCGAATCGACGCCCGTGGCTCCGCGAAGCTGACGCTTGTTCTTGGTGGCACGCTTGGTGAGGATGTGGCGCTTGCCGGCCTGGTAGCGCTTCACCGAGCCGCTGCCGCGGACCCGGAAGCGCTTGGCCGCGCCACTCTTGGTCTTCATCTTGGGCATGATGCCCTCCTTGCATTGGTGCAGCAGGTGGCGGAACCCTTCCGCGCTTCTCGACCTGAAGACACCTTCTTCGTCGCCGTTCCCGCCGCTACGACTTCACCTCGGCTTCAGTGCTTCTTCTTGGGGGCGAGGATCATCACCATCTGGCGCCCTTCCAGCTTCGGCCACTGCTCGACGGTGCCGACTTCCTTCAGGTCCGATTCCACGCGCCGGAGCAATTGCACGCCGAGCTCCTGGTGCGCCATCTCGCGGCCCCGGAAGCGCAGCGTCACCTTGGTCTTGTCGCCCTCGGTGAGGAAGCGCGTGAGGTTGCGGACCTTGATCTTGTAGTCGCCCTCGTCGGTGCCAGGCCGGAACTTCACTTCCTTCACCTGGATCTGCTTCTGCTTGAGCTTCGCCTCGTGCGCCTTCTTGCTCTCGCGGTACTTGAACTTGCCGTAGTCCATCAATCGGCAAACCGGAGGCTTGGCGGTCGGGGCAATCTCGACCAGGTCGATATCGTTCTCTTCCGCGAGCCGCATCGCCTCTTCGATCCGCACGATGCCGATCGGCTCGCCCTCGATTCCAACGAGACGCACCTCGGGAGAGTTGATCTCGCCGTTGATGCGTACTGACTTGTCCTGAGTTATGCGCAAAATTCCTCTAAAAATTAACCACTTGGCACGGGAACCTCAAGCCGCTTCTACGGCGGGTCCGGTGCCCCCGGCATTCATCTGCGCGCTTCGATCTCGCCTTTGAGGCGCGAAATAAAGGCCTCGAGCGGAACCGGCGCCAGGTTCTCCCCGGAGCGCGTTCTCGCCGAGACCGTTCGGGCGGCCACTTCCTTATCGCCCAGGATCAGCTGATAGGGAAGTTTTTGAATGCTATGTTCGCGAATTTTATACGTTATTTTCTCGTTCCGCAAATCCATGAGGACGCGCACGCCGTCCGAGCGCAGCGCCGCCGTCACCTCGTTCACGTAGGCCTCCTGCCGATCCGTCACGTTCATCACCACCACCTGCACGGGCGCCAGCCACAGCGGGAACGCACCAGCGTGGTTTTCGATGAGGATGCCGATGAAGCGTTCCATCGAGCCCACGATCGCGCGGTGCAGCATCACCGGCGTGCGCCGTGCGTTGTCCTCGGCGACGTACTCCGAACCCAAGCGCCCGGGCATCTGGAAGTCCACCTGCATCGTGCCGACCTGCCAGGAACGGCCGAGGGAATCCTTGAGGTGGTATTCGATCTTCGGACCGTAGAACGCGCCCTCGCCGGGCAGCTCCGCCCATTGCGCGCCGCATGCGCGCAGCGCCGCGCGCAGCGCCTCCTCGGCCCTCGTCCACTGCTCGTCGCCGCCGATGCGCTTCTCGGGGCGCAGCGCGAGCTTCACGCTGATGTCCTCGAAGCCGAAGTCGCGGTAGACCTGGAACGAGAGGCGATGGAAGGCGACGCACTCGGCCTCGATCTGCTCCTCGCTGCAGAAGATGTGGCCGTCGTCCTGCGTGAAGCCGCGCACGCGCATGAGCCCGTGCAGCGCGCCCGAGGGCTCGTTGCGGTGGCACGAGCCGAATTCCCCGTAGCGCAGCGGCAGGTCGCGATAGCTCCTCAGGTCCGAGTTGAACGTGAGGATGTGCCCCGGGCAGTTCATGGGCTTGATCGCGTACTCGCGCTTCTCGGACTCCGTCACGAACATGTTGTCCTTGTAGTTCTCCCAGTGCCCGGAGCGCTCCCACAGGGACTTGTCGAGGATCATCGGGCAGCGGATCTCGAGGTAGCCGTTGTCGCGATACACCGCGCGCATGTACTGCTCGACCTGCTGCCACAGGGTCCAACCCTTCGGATGCCAGAACACCATCCCCGGCGCCTCGTCCTGCATGTGGAAGAGGTCGAGTTGCTTGCCCACCTTGCGGTGGTCGCGCTTCTCCGCCTCCTCGAGCATGTGCAGGTACGCTTCCTGGTCCTCCTTCTTCGCCCACGCGGTGCCGTAGATGCGCTGCAGCATCTCGTTCCTCGAGTCGCCGCGCCAGTACGCGCCCGCCACCTTCATGAGCTTGAACACCTTGAGCTTGCCGGTGGACGGTACGTGCGGCCCGCGGCAGAGGTCGACGAAGTCGCCCTCGCGGTAGAGGCTGATGCCCTCCTCGGCGGGAATCGAGGCGATGATCTGCGCCTTGTACTTCTCCCCGATCGAGCCGAAGAACTTCACCGCCTCGGCGCGATTCCATTCCTCGCGCCTCACCGGAATATCCTTCTTCGCGAGCTCGGACATGCGCTTCTCGATCGCGGCGAGGTCCTCCGGCGTGAAGGGACGCTTGTACGCGAAGTCGTAGTAGAAGCCGTTCTCGATCACCGGGCCGATCGTCACCTGCGCCTCGGGGAAGAGCTCCTTCACGGCATACGCGAGCAGGTGCGCGGTCGAGTGCCGGATGAGATCGAGCCCTTCCGGATCCTTGTCCGTGACGATGGAGAGCTTCGCGTCGCGGTCGATGACGCTCGCGAGGTCGACCAGCTTCCCGTCGACCTTTCCGCCGAGCGCGGCCTTGGCGAGGCCCGGGCCGATGGAGGCCGCGACCTCGCCCACCGAGACCGGCTTTTCGAACGACCGGACCGAACCGTCCGGCAGCGTGATGTTGACCATGATGGATCCAAAAATAAAAAGCGCGGACGAGCCGCGCTTTTCCGATGCGGATGGACGCGAGCCGCCTACCGAATGCCTCCGGTACGCGTGGTAGTTGGCGGTCTCATAACCATGGAGCCCCTTTCCGGCTTGCGTCGCGAGTCGAGGACCATCATACCATCGCCGCGCGGGCGGCCGTGCCGCGCAGCTACGCCGCGCGCGGCGCGCCGCAGAGGATCTGCGGAAGCTGCGACGGATCGAGCGGCTTCACGAGGTGCGTGTCGAAGCCCGATTCGAAGGACTTGCGCCGGTCCTCCTCGGTGCCGTATCCGCTCAGGGCCACGATGTAGGCCTCCTTCATGGCGAGATCGGCGCGCATGCGCTTCACCACCTCGTGACCGGTGAGGCCCGGGAGCCCGATGTCCATGAAGACCAGCTCGGGGTGGTATTCCTGCGCGACGCGCAGCGCGTCGTTGCCATCGTGGGCCTGGCGCGTCTCGTGGCCGAGCAGCTCGAGCATCATGGCGAGCGTCTCGGCCGCGTCGACGTTGTCGTCGACGATGAGCACGCGACGGCCGCCCTCGCCGGGCCGCACCGCCTCGGCGGCGCTCGGCGCCGCTTGGGCCGCCATGTCGTGGCGTGCCGCGCGCGGCAGCCGGACGGTGAACGTGCTGCCCTTGCCCAGGCCCTCGCTGTGCGCCTCCACGCTGCCGCCGTGGCGCTTCACGAGGTCGCGCACGAGCGCGAGCCCGATGCCGAGTCCCTTGCGCGTCCGGTCCGGCGACTCGTCGACCTGCACGAACAGGTCCCACACCTGCGCGAGCTTTTCGGGCGCGATGCCGATGCCGTTGTCGCTCACGCGGATCACGACGTCCGAGAGCTCGGCCTCGGCGCTCACCGCGATGCGGCCGCCGCGGTCCGTGTACTTCACCGCGTTGAGGATCACGTTCTCGAGGATCTGCTGCAGCCGCACCCGGTCCGCCACCACGTGGAGCGCCGCCTCCGGAAGGCCGACGACCACCTCGTGCTGGCCGCCCTCGATCGGCCCGCGGCAGCTCTCGAGCGCATGGCGCACCTCGGCCGCGACGTCGAGCGTCTCGCGCCGCAGCTCGATCGCACCGCGCGTGATGCGCGAGATGTCGAGCAGGTCCTCCACGAGCCGCGTCATCTGCGCGACCTGCCGGTCCATCGTCTGCAGCAGCGGTCCCATGCGCTCGCGCTCGAGAGGCTGCGTGCGCAGCATGTGCAGCGCCGAGCGCAGCGGGGCGAGCGGGTTGCGCAGCTCGTGCGAGAGCGTCGCGAGGAACTCGTTCTTGCGCCGGTCGGCGCTCTGGATTTCCTCGTACAGCAGGCAGTTCTCGAGCGCGCTCGCGGCGCGTCCGGCGAGGTTGTCGGCGAGCGAGAGATCGTGCCCGGCGAGATGGCGCGCCGAGGGCCCCATGGCGAGGAGCAGGACGCCGCGCGCCTTGCCGCGGGTGATGAGCGGGAAAGCGTGCACCTCGCCCGCCGGCGACGTGTCCCGATCGCCATCCGCGGGCGCGGCCGACAGGCGGTCGATGAACTGGTGCGAGCCCTCGCCCATCGCGCGCGCCTGCTGCTGCTCGAGGAGCGCCTCGAAGGCCGCGCGCTGCGTGCCCATGTACTGCTCCCATCCGGCCACGCAGGAGTGGCGGCGTGCGCGCACGGAGCCGTCGTCGTTGAGCAGCACCATCGACCCGTAGTCGGCGAGGAACGGCACCACCAGCACGGAAGCTCCGTTGAGGATGGTGTCCACGTCGAGCGAGCTCGCCATCACCTGCGTCGCCTCGGCGAGGAAGCTCGCGCGCCGCTGCGATTCCTCGGCCATGGTGCGCGCCGCCTGCTCCTTCGCGAGCGCGACGCGCTCGTCGGCGCGTTTCTTGAGCTCCGCGTTCAGCCGGTGGAGCTGCACCAGCGCCTTCACCTTGCTGCGCAGGATGTTGGGCACCACCGGCGAGAGGATGTAGTCCACCGCGCCCAGCGAGTAGCCGCGCGCCGTGTGCATCTCGTCGGCGAACGCGGTGATGAAGATGATCGGCGTGTGGGAGGACTTGCGCCGCGAGCGGATGAGCTCGGCGGTCTCCAGTCCATCCATGCCCGGCATGTTCACGTCGAGCAGGATCACCGCGCAGTCGTTGTCGAGCAGCCAGCGCAGCGCCTCCTCGCCCGAGGACGCGGTGACGATGTTCTGGTCGAGATCCTCGAGGATGGTGCGGAACACCACCCGCTTGTCGAGCCGGTCGTCGACGATGAGGATGTTCGACCGCTCGGGGACCGGCGCCTCGGCAAGGGCGCCCTCGACCGGGGCGATCTCTGTGGCCTGCGAGCTCATCCGTATCCCTTCAGCGTTGCAGCCACGCCTTGAGCACCGTGAGCAGCTGCTCGCGATCCACCGGCTTCGACAGGTAGTCCCATGCGCCCGCCTCGATGCAGCGCTCGCGGTCGCCCTTCATCGCCTTCGCGGTGACGGCGATGATCGGCAGGTCCTTGCAGCCGGGGATCTTGCGGATCTCGCGCGTGGTCTCCAGCCCGTCCATCTCCGGCATCATGATGTCCATCAGGATCACGTCGATGCCGCCCTTCTGCGCGAGCGCGATCGCGTCGCGGCCGTTGTCCGCGGTCTTGATCTCCATGCCGTAGTCCTCGAGCACCGACGAGAGCGCGAAGATGTTGCGGATGTCGTCGTCGACGATGAGCACGCGCCGGCCCGAGAGCGCCCGCGTGGACCCGTGGATCTCGTCGATGAGCTTGCGATAGCGCTCGGACACCTGCGCGGTGTCGATGTGCAGCGCGCACACCAGCTCGTCCACGAGCCGCTCCGGCGAGTGTACCTCGCGCACGCCCGGGATGTGGTCGAGCGCGACGCTCGCCGCGCCGATCGAGGCGAGGCGCGGCCCGTAGGCGATCACCGGCGGGGGCGCGATCGCCACGTCGCGCACGCGTTCCATCACCGCGGCGAGGTCGAGCTCCGGCGTCTCCGGATTCACGATGGCGCAGTCGATGCCGCCGTCGCGCAGCAGCTCGGCGCCGCGCCGTCCGTCCCGGGCGACCACCATCTCGACGTTCTCGAGGTCCGAGAGCAGCTCGCGCAGCGTCTCCAGCCGGCCCTCGTCGGGCTCGACCACGAGGAGCTTGCGCCGCTCGGTGCTCGCGTATTCGCGGATCTCCTCGAACACCTCGTCGACCGCCTTGCGACTCTGCAGCGGCTTCGCGACGAAGCGGCGCGCGCCGGAATCGAGCGCGCGGTCGCGCGCCTCCTCGGTCGAGATCACGTGCACCGGCGTATGGCGCACGGTGAGGTCGTTCTTCAAGCGCGAGAGCACGCGCCAGCCCTCGATGTCGGGCAGGAAGATGTCGAGCACGATCGCCGCGGGGCGGAATTGGTTCACCAGGGAAAGCGCGGTGGTGCCCTGCGTGGTGACCACGCCCTTGAACCCCTGCTCGCGCGCGGCGTCCAGCAGCACGCGGGCGAAGGCGAGGTCGTTCTCCACGATCAGCACGACGCGATCGCCCGGGTGGATCGACTCGCGATCGTCGTCCGCCTCGTTCACCGGGATCGGCGGCGGGCCCATCCCGGGGCTCGGCGCATCGGCCTCGAGGAAAGCGCTCGACGTGTGCTCCACCAGGCGCCGCTCCGCGGCCTGGCGCGCCGCCTCGATGGCGGCGGAGGCGACGGCGGCCGCGTCGCTCGACTTGCGCGGCAGGCGCGACGGCGGGAACACCTGCGGCAGGTAGAGCGAGAAGACGCTGCCCTTGTTGGGCGCGCTCACCAGCCGGATCTCGCCGCGCAGCAGGCGCGAGAGCTCGCGGCTGATCGCGAGCCCGAGGCCCGTGCCGCCGTACTTGCGGCTGGTCGAGCCGTCGGCCTGCTGGAACGCCTCGAAGATGATCTGCTGCTTGTCGGTCGGGATGCCGATGCCGGTGTCGGTCACCGAGAACTCGATCACGTCGGTCGCGCGATTGAGGTCGTCGTTGTCCGAGCTCCAGCCCGCTTCCGCCGGCCGGATCACGAGGTTCACCTCGCCCTTGTGCGTGAACTTGAACGCGTTCGAGAGCAGGTTGCGCAGGATCTGCTGCAGGCGCTTCGCATCGGTGGAGATCGCCTTGGGCAGCCGCGGATCCATGCGGATCTCGAAGGCGAGCCCCTTGGTCTCGGCGACGTGGCGGAAGGTGCGCTCCACGAAGCGCTGCAGCTCGTCCAGGCGCACCTCGCCCACGTCCACCGCGACCGTGCCCGACTCGATCTTCGAGAGGTCGAGGATGTCGTTGATGAGCATCAGCAAGTCGTTGCCCGAGGAGTGGATGGTGCGCGCGAACTCCACCTGCTTCGCGGTGAGGTTGCCGTCCGCGTTGCCGGAAAGCTGGTCGGAAAGGATGAGCAGCGAGTTGAGCGGCGTGCGCAGCTCGTGCGACATGTTCGCGAGGAACTCCGACTTGTACTTCGAGGTGAGCGCGAGCTGGCGCGCCTTCTCCTCGAGCGCCTGGCGGGCCTGCTCCACCTCCTGGTTCTTGCGCTCCACCTCCTGGTTCTGGTGCGCGAGGAGCCGCGCCTTCTCCTGCAGCTCCTGGTTGGTGGTCTGCAGCTCCTCCTGGCGGCTCTGCAATTCCTGCGCGAGCGTCTGCGATTGCGTGAGGAGGTCCTCGGTCCGGGTGTTCGCCTCGATCGTGTTGATCACGATGCCGATCGATTCCGTGAGCTGGTCGAGGAACGCCTGGTGGATCTCGCTGAAGCCGTCGAACGAGGCGAGCTCGAGCACGCCCTTCACCTGGCTCTCGAACACCACCGGCAGCACCAGGATGTTGCGCGGCGCGGCGGCCCCGAGTCCCGAGGAAATGCGCAGGTAGTCCTGCGGCGGGTTGGTGAGCAGGATCTTGCGCTTCTCCAGCGCGCACTGGCCGACGAGCCCTTCTCCGAGGCCGATGCGCCGGCCGTGCGCGGTCTCCCCCTCCGATGCGTAGCTCGCGAGGAGCGTCAAGTGCGGGAACTCGTCGCCGCCGGAAAGCACGTGGAACTCGGCGTGCTGCGCGCTCACCACCGGAGCGAGCTCCGAGAGGATGAGGCGGCCGACGGTGTTCAGGTCCTTCTGCCCCTGCAGCATCCGGCTGAACTTCGCGAGGTTCGTCTTCAGCCAGTCCTGCTCGGTGTTCTTCTGCGTCGTGTCGCGCAGGTTGCGGATCATCTCGTTGATGGTGTCCTTGAGCGCCGCCACCTCGCCCTTCGCCTGCACCGTGATGCTGCGCGTGAGGTCGCCCTGGGTCACCGCCGTCGCCACCTCGGCGATCGCGCGCACCTGCGTGGTGAGGTTCTCCGCGAGCTGGTTCACGTTCTCCGTGAGCATCTTCCACGTGCCCGCGGCGCCCGGCACCTTCGCCTGGCCGCCGAGCTGGCCCTCCACGCCCACCTCGCGCGCCACCGAGGTCACCTGCTCGGCGAACGTCGCGAGCGTCTCGATCATGCTGTTGATGGTGTCCGCGAGGGCCGCGATCTCGCCCTTCGCTTCCACGGTGAGCTTCTGCTTGAGGTCGCCGTTCGCGACCGCCGTCACCACCTTCGCGATGCCGCGCACCTGGTCGGTGAGGTTGCCCGCCATGGAGTTCACCGAGTCGGTGAGGTCCTTCCACGTGCCCGACACGCCTTCCACCACCGCCTGGCCGCCGAGCTTGCCCTCGGTGCCCACCTCGCGCGCGACCCGCGTCACCTCCGCGGCGAACGAACGCAGCTGGTCCACCATCGTGTTGATGGTGTTCTTGAGCTCGAGGATCTCGCCCTTCACGTCCACCGTGATCTTCTTCGAGAGGTCGCCCTTCGCGACCGCGGTGGTCACCTCGGGGATGTTCCGCACCTGGCCGGTGAGGTTCCCGGCCATCAGGTTCACGTTGTCGGTGAGGTCCTTCCAGGTGCCGGACACGCCCCGCACCTCGGCCTGGCCGCCGAGCTTGCCCTCGGTGCCCACCTCGCGCGCGACGCGCGTCACCTCGGCGGCAAATGACCGCAGCTGGTCGACCATCGTGTTGATGGTGTCCGCGAGGGCCGCGACCTCGCCCTTCGCGTCGACCCGGATCTTGCGCGACAGGTCGCCGCGCGCCACGGCCGTGGTCACCTCGGCGATGTTGCGCACCTGGCCGGTGAGGTTGCGCGCCATGGAGTTGACGTTGTCGGTGAGGTCCTTCCAGGTGCCGGCGACGCCC
>DATNGJ010000018.1:0-9375 GCA_035605915.1 Usitatibacter sp. | reverse complement strand
ATCAACGCGAAGGGGGAGATTCGCGCCATGACGAAATCACAGCTCATCGAGCTGCTGAGCGCGCGCCATAGCCAGCTCGCCCCGAAGGACGCGGAGCTCGCGGTGAAGACCATGCTCGACGCGATGGCGCACACCCTCGCGTCGGGCAACCGCATCGAGATCCGCGGCTTCGGCAGCTTCGGGCTGAACTATCGTCCGCCGAGAACCGGCCGCAATCCGAAGACCGGCGAGCGGGTGCAGGTGCCGCGCAAGTACGTGCCGCATTTCAAGGCAGGCAAGGAACTGCGGGAGCGGGTCGACTACCACGAGGGCTGAGTGCCTCGCGGTGCGGCGAACGGCAACGGGGCGCGCGAGCGCCCCGTTTCCTTTTCAGGCGGGCGCGAGGCGGTCCTCGGGCAGGTCGGCGAAGATGCGCGGGCGCGCGAGCCGCCAGCGCCACGCGAGGAACGCGGCCGAGGTCCCGACGACGCCCAGCCCGTACTTCACCGAGCGCGGGAAATTGATCGAGCTCGCCTCTTCGTGGTACGAGGTGGGGCAGGAGATCTCGCCGATGCGAAGCCCGAGGGCCACGGATTGCGCGAGGAGCTGGTTGTCGAACACGAAATCGTCGGAGTTCGCGAGCAGCGGGATGCGCGCGAGCGCCGCGCGCGAGTACGCGCGGAAGCCGGTGTGGAATTCCGAGAGCTTCGAGCCGAGCGCGAGGTTCTGGCCGAGCGTGAGCGCGCGGTTCGCGAAGTACTTCCAGGCCGGCATGCCGCTCGCCATGGCGCGCCCGCCGAGGATGCGCGAGCCCAGCACCACGTCGTACAGGTCGGAAGCGATCATGCCCGCCATGGGCGTCACGAGCCGTGGGTCGTACTGGTAGTCCGGGTGCAGCATCACGACCACGTCCGCGCCGCGCCGCAGCGCCTCGGCGTAGCAGGTCTTCTGGTTGGCGCCGTACCCGCGGTTCGTCTCGTGCACCAGCGTGCGGATGCCCAGCTCGCGCGCGACGGTGGCGGTGCTGTCGCTGGACGCATCGTCGGTGAGGATCACGTCGTCCACGATCTCGCGCGGGATCGCCTCGTAGGTGCGCCGCAGCGTGCGTTCCGCCCGGTAGGCGGGCATCACCACGACGATCCGCTTGCCGCGCAGCATCAGCGGAACACCCATTCCCGGAACAGCACGTAGCCGGGCGGGATGAGGAGGGCCGTGGTGATCGCCTGCGCGAGGATGTACTCCACGCCCAGCCGCGCCTGGAGCAATCCGAAGATGAGCGTGTTGAGCGCGAGCATCGCGGCGAGGGCGGCCGCGTACCGGACCATCGCGTGCCGGTGCCGGGCCCGGCTCTGGAACGCGACCGAGTAGTTGAGCCAGTACTTGATCGCCGCGCCGGTCGTGAAGCCGATCGCCGAGGCCGGGATCGGCGGCACCGAGAGGAGCTCCACGGCGGCGATCGTCACGGCGTAATGGCTCGCGGTGGCGACCCCACCGGAGCCGACGTACAGCGGAAGGCTGCGGCGGTGGCGAACCGGTTGCGGGCGCGTGGCCGCGGGGGGTGCTTCATGATCCTGCATGGGGGAATCTTACCGTAGCGAGGGCCGTGAATCGCGAAGGCCTTGCGGCCGGTCCACGGAGAGGGACGATCGGGTCGCAGTATTCGACCTCCAGCCGGGACGGCCATGGCACAAGTTACAATTACGGGCGCTTTTTCCGGCCGCCCCTCCATGCAAGCACTCGTCTGGATCGTCCGCTTCATCGTCCTGCTCGCCATCGTCTGGTTCGCGACCAAGAACGCGCACCTCGTGACGATCAACGGCGTGCTCGACCAGAAATGGCAGGCGCCGCTCGTCTTCGTCCTGCTGGTCGCGTTCGTCGCGGGCATCGTGATCGGCCTCCTCGCGTGGGTGCCGACCGTCGTGCGCCAACGGCGCGAGATCGCGCGGCTCAGGAAGACCGCCGCGCAGCTCGCGGGCATGCCGCCCCCGCCGGCCGCGCCGGGCACGGAACCGCCGCCCGTGGAGCGCCCTGGAAACAGCACTCGCGGCGAGGCGTCCGACAAGAGCGGCCAGGCCGGCGACCGCAACGCGCCGGGCGAGGTCCATGGATTTTGAGTTCTGGTGGCTCCTCGCCCTGCCGGTCTTCTTCGGCATGGGATGGATCGCGGCGCGCGTCGATCTCAAGTCGCTCCTCTCCGAATCGAGGGCGCTTCCCTCGTCGTATTTTCGCGGCCTCAACTTCCTGCTGAACGAGCAGCCCGACAAGGCGATCGAGTCGTTCCTGCAGGTCGCGAAGGAGAACCCGCAGACGGTCGAGCTGCAGTTCGCGCTGGGAAGCCTCTTCCGCCGCCGCGGCGAGGTCGACCGCGCGATCCGCATGCACCAGGACCTGGTGAACCGCGAGGACCTGCCGCAGGAGCAGCGCCGCGAGGCCTCCCTCGAGCTTTCGCGCGACTACTTCAAGGCCGGGCTCCTCGAGCACGCCGAGCAGGTCCTCGCGCGCATGGCCGAAGTGGATCCGTCGCCCGAAGTCCATCGCAGCCTCCTCGACATCTACATCCAGGAGAAGGACTGGCAGAAGGCGATCGACACCGCGAAGAACCTGGAGGCGAGCGCCAAGCGCAACTACCAGCGCGAGATCGCCAACTACTACTGCGAGCTCGCGATCACCGCGCACGTGCACGGCCATGCGGCGGACGCGGAAGGGCACCTGCGCAATGCGCTCGAGGCGAACCGCAAGTGCGTGCGCGCGAACCTGCTGCGCGGCGAATGGCTCGCGCGCGAGGGCCGCCACGAGGAAGCGATCGCCTCCTGGAAGGCGATCGAGCAGCAGGACCCGGCCTATTTCGGCCTCGCCGGCGACGGCATGGTCGAAAGCTACAGGGCGCTCGGCAAGCTCGGCGAGGGCTTGAACCTCCTGCGCGGCCTGCAGCACCGCTATCCCGGCCTCGACCTCCTCAACATCGTGTACCAGGCCACCGCCGAGCACGAAGGCGACGAGGCCGCCTGGCGCCTGGTGCGCGACGAGGTGCGGCGCAATCCCACGCTCGTCGGCCTCGATCGGCTCATCGACGCGGAGCTGGTGCGCTCGCCCGCGGACCGCCGCCAGGACCTGCAGCTCATGAAGAGCCTCGTGCATTCGCACGCGCAGGCGCTCGCGGTCTACCTTTGCGCGAACTGCGGCTTCAAGGCGCGCCAGTTCTTCTGGCAATGCCCGGCCTGCGGCGGGTGGGAGACGTTCCCGCCGCGCCGCACCGCCGAGCTCGACAGCCCCGGCCGCCATCTCGCGAGGATGCAGATTGGACAATAAGCCGGTCATCGTCGCGCTCGACGTTGCCGACGGGCCGAGCGCACTCGCGCTCGCCGCGCGCCTGGATCCGAAGCTCTGCCGCGTGAAGGTGGGCAAGGAGCTCTTCGTCGCGGCCGGGCCCTCGGTGGTGCTCGGGCTGCAGGAGCGCGGCTTCGAGGTGTTCCTCGACCTCAAGTTCCACGACATCCCGAATACCGTCGCGGGCGCGTGCCGCTCCGCCGCGCGTCTGGGCGTGTGGATGCTGAACGTCCACGCGAGCGGCGGCGAGGCGATGATGCGCGCGGCACGCGAATCGGTGGCGGGCGTGCAGCGTCCGCCGCTCCTCATCGGCGTGACGATCCTCACCAGCCTGGGCGATGCGGACCTCGCGAAGGTCGGCTTCCAGGGCGACGCCGAGGAGAACGTCACGCGCCTCGCGCGGCTCGCCCGCGCGAGCGGGCTCGACGGCGTCGTGTGCTCGGCGCGCGAGGCGCCGGCGTTGAGGAAGGCGACCGGCGCGGACTTCACGCTCGTCACGCCGGGCATCCGGCTGCCCGGCGCCGGCGTGCAGGACCAGTCGCGAACCGTCGCCCCCGTGGAGGCCATGGGGCTGGGCGCCAACTACCTGGTGGTGGGCCGGCCCATCACGCAGTCCGCGGATCCGGCCGCGGCCCTCGAATCCATTCGCAACTCCCTCGAAAGCATCCGCGCATGAAAGTGAGCATCATCGGCACCGGCTACGTCGGGCTGGTCACCGGCGCGTGCCTCGCCGAGGTCGGCAACCACGTCCTGTGCCTCGACGTCGACGAGCGCAAGATCGGCATGCTGAAGGCGGGCGAGATCCCGATCTTCGAGCCGGGGCTCAAGGAGATCGTGCGCGCGAACGCCGCGAGCGGCCGGCTTTCCTTCACCACCGACGCGCGCGAGGCCGCGCTCTTCGCGCGCGTCCAGATGATCGCCGTGGGCACGCCTCCCGGCGAGGACGGCTCGGCGGACCTGCAGTACGTGCTCGCGGCCGCGCGCAACGTCGCGCGCCACATGGATGGCCCGCGCGTGATCGTCGACAAGTCCACGGTGCCGGTGGGAACCGCCGACCGCGTGCGCTCGGAAGTGGCGCGCACGCTCGCCGAGCGCGGCGCGAAGCACGCGTTCTCGATGGTCTCCAATCCCGAGTTCCTCAAGGAAGGCGCGGCGGTCGAGGATTTCATGCGCCCCGATCGCATCGTGATCGGCGCCGAGGATGCCGAGGCGATCGCGGCGATGCGCGAGCTCTACGCGCCGTTCCAGCGCAACCACGATCGCCTGCAGGTGATGGACATCCGCTCCGCGGAGCTCACCAAGTACGCGGCGAACGCCATGCTCGCCACGCGCATCTCCTTCATGAACGAGCTCGCGCTCCTCGCCGAGAAGCTGGGCGCGGACATCGAGCACGTGCGCGTCGGCATCGGCTCCGACCCGCGCATCGGCTGGCACTTCCTCTATCCCGGCGCGGGCTACGGCGGCTCGTGCTTCCCGAAGGACGTGAGCGCGCTGCTTCGCACGGCGCAGGAATCCGGCGTCGACCTCAAGGTCGTGGGCGCGGTGCAGGAGGCGAACGAGCGCCAGAAGGGCGTGCTCGCCGAGAAGATCGTGCACCGCTTCGGCGACGGGCTCGCCGGCCGCCGCTTCGCGATCTGGGGGCTCGCGTTCAAGCCGAACACCGACGACATGCGCGAGGCGCCCAGCCGCGTCGTCGTGGACGCGCTCATCCGGCGCGGCGCGACCGTGTGCGCCTACGACCCGGTGGCGATGGAGGAGGCGCGCAAGATCTACGGCGGCGTGCACGCGGTGAGCTTCGCCGCGGGCGCCATGGAGGCGGTGGAAGGCGCCGACGCGCTGGTGATCATCACCGAGTGGAAGGCGTTCCGCAGCCCGGACTTCGACGACCTCAAGCGCATGCTCAAGCATCCGGTCGTCTTCGACGGGCGCAACCTCTACGAGCCGGCGGTGCTGCGCGCGCACGGCCTCGAGTACCACGCCATCGGGCGCCTCACGCGATGAGCGGCGTCGCGCTGCCCGATTTCTCGCGCGCGAAGATCCTCGTCGCCGGCGACGTCATGCTGGACCGCTACTGGTTCGGCGACGTGAACCGCATCTCGCCCGAAGCGCCGGTTCCCGTGGTGCACGTGAAGCGCACCGAGGAGCGCCCGGGCGGCGCCGCCAACGTCGCGCGCAACGTCACCTCGCTCGGCGCGGCGTGCACGCTGCTCGCGGTGACGGGCGCCGACGAGGCCGCCTCGGCGCTCGAGATGCTGCTCGCGGCCGAGCGCGTGAAAAGCTCGCTGCATCGCGACCCGCAGCTCTCGACCACCGTGAAGCTGCGCGTGGTGGGCCACCAGCAGCAGCTCCTGCGCATCGATTTCGAGCAGCCGCCGAGCGAGCAGGCCCTCGCGGCGAAGCTCGACGAGTACGAGCGGCTGGTCGACGGCGTGGACGTGGTCGTGCTCTCCGACTACGGCAAGGGCGGCCTCGGGCGCGTGCAGGAGATGATCGCGGCCGCGCGGCGGCTGAAGAAGCCGGTGCTGGTCGATCCCAAGGGCTGGGACTACTCGCGCTACCGCGGCGCGACGCTCCTCACGCCCAACCGCGCCGAATTCCGCGAGGTGGCGGGACGCTGGAGCGACGAGGCGGACCTCGCGCGCCGCGCGCAGAAGCTGCGCGCCGAGCTGGACCTCGAGGCGCTCATCGTGACGCGCAGCGAGGAGGGCATGTCGCTCTTCACCGCGCGCGCGAGCCGGCACGAGCCCACGCAGGCGCGCGAGGTGTACGACGTGAGCGGCGCGGGCGACACGGTGATCGGCGTGCTCGCGCTGATGGTGGCCGCGGGCTCGGACCTCGCCGCGGCGATGCGCGTGGCGAACCACGCGGCGGGCATCGTGGTCGGGAAGCTGGGAACGGCGGTGGTGCATCGCGACGAGCTCCTCGCGAGCCTCGCCGACCATCCGTGACGAGGAAGCGCACATGGCCGTGATCGTGACCGGAGCCGCGGGATTCGTCGGTGCGAACCTGGTGAAGGCCCTCAACGCGCGCGGCGAGCGGGAGATCGTCGCCGTGGACAACCTGCAGCGCGCCGAAAAGTTCGCGAACCTCGCCGACTGCGAGATCGCCGATTACCTCGACAAGCGCGAGTTCCTCGAGCTCGTCGCGGGCGGTCGCTACGGCGCGAAGGTGGAGGCGGTCCTCCACCAGGGCGCCTGCTCCGACACCATGGAGACCGACGGCCGCTACATGATGGACAACAACTACCGCTACTCGCTCGCGCTCCTCGACTGGTGCCAGGCGCGCGGCGTGCCTTTCATCTACGCGTCCTCGGCCTCGGTGTACGGCGCGGGCACCGTGTTCCGCGAATCGCGCGAGCACGAGCGCCCCCTCAACGTGTACGGCTATTCGAAGTTCCTGTTCGACCAGGTGGTGCGCCGGCGCCTCGGCTCGGCGAAGTCGCAGGTCGCCGGCTTCCGCTACTTCAACGTGTATGGGCCGCGCGAATCCCACAAGGGGCGCATGGCCTCGGTGGCGTTCCATTTCTTCAACCAGTACCGGGCCGAGGGCCGCGTGCGGCTTTTCGAAGGCAGCGCGGGCTACGGTCCGGGCGAGCAGGTGCGCGATTTCGTATCGGTGGAGGACGTGGTGAAGGTGAACCTGCATTTCCTGGATCGCCCGAAGCTCTCCGGAGTCTTCAACGTCGGAACCGGGCGCGGCGAGACCTTCAACGAGGTGGCGCGCGCGACGGTGAACGCGGTGCGCCACGCGCAGGGCGAAGCTGCGCTCACGCTCGAGGCGCTGCGCAGCGGCGGCGTGATCGAGTACATCCCGTTTCCGGTCCAGCTGGTGGGCAAGTACCAGAGCTATACGCAGGCGGACATCGGCGCGCTGAGGAGCGCGGGCTACGATGCGCCGTTCCTCTCGGTCGAGGAGGGCGTGGGCCGATACGTCGCCGCGCGGATGCGCGAGGCGCGCCCATGAAAGCGGCGCTCCTCGCGTTCGCCGCGCTTGCCGCGTGCGGCTCGATGCCTTCCGCGCAGCGCACCGCATCGTTCCCGCTCGCGAACGCGGACTTCGAGCAAAGGCCCGCCGTCGCCGGAGATTGCGCGCCGGGCTGGGGTTGCAGCTCGCACGCCGACCCGGCCTCCTTCCGCTTCTTCACCGGCCCCGGCGCTCCCGGCGGCGGCACGGCGAGCCTGTGCATCGAGCCGGTGAAGCACGAGCCCTGGGCCCGGGTGGCGCAGTCGCGGTTCGATCCGGCGCTGCGCGGGCGCCATCTGCGCTTTTCCATCGACGCGAGGCTCGAGGGCGTCACGGGCTCCGGCGCGGGCGCGCTCGTGGTGGCGCACGACGGCCACGGCGGCACCATCGCTTCCCGTCGCAGCCTGCTCACGGGAACGCGCGATTGGGGTTCGCTCTTCGTGGATTTCGAAGTGCCGGCCGCCGCCGCCGAGGTCGAGGTGGGCGCCATCCTCGAGGGACGCGGGCGCCTTTGCATCGACAACGCACACGTGGAGGTGCTGCCATGAAGGATGCCGCCCATACCCTCGAGCATTTCGTCGGCAACACGCCGCTCGTGCGACTGCAGCGGATTCCCGGCCGCACATCGAACGTCCTGCTCGCGAAGCTCGAGGGCAACAACCCGGCGGGCTCGGTGAAGGACCGTCCCGCGCTCTCGATGGTGCTGGGCGCCGAGCGCCGCGGCGAGATCAAGCCGGGCGACACCCTGATCGAGGCGACCAGCGGCAATACCGGCATCGCCCTCGCGATGGTCGCGGCGATCCGCGGCTACCGCATGGTGCTCGTGATGCCCGAGCACCTCTCCGTCGAGCGCCGGCAATCCATGGCGGCCTACGGAGCGCGGTTCGTCCTCACGCCGCAGAAGGGCGGCATGGAGCTCGCACGCGATACCGCGGAGCGCATGCGCGACGCGGGCGAGGGCGTGGTCCTCGACCAGTTCGGCAACCCCGACAATCCGCTCGCGCACTATACCGGCACCGGCCCGGAGATCTGGCGCGATACCGAGGGCAAGGTCACCCATTTCATCGCCACCATGGGGACCACCGGAACGCTCATGGGCTGCTCGCGCTTCCTCAAGGAGAAGAACCCGAAGGTCCAGATCCTCGGCGTGCAGCCGGCGCCCGGACAGAACGTGCCGGGCATCCGCAAGTGGCCCGAAGCGTACCTGCCGAAGATCTACGATGCGGCGCGCGTGGATCGCATCATCGAGGTGACGCAGCAGGAGAGCGAGGAGATGTCGCGCCGCCTCGCGCGCGAGGAGGGCATCTTCGCCGGCATCTCCGCGGGCGGCGGCGCGGCGGCGGCGATGAAGCTTTCGGCCGAGGTGAAGGACGCGGTCATCGTGCACATCGTCCCGGACCGCGGCGACCGCTATCTTTCGACCGGCGTCTTTCCCGCCTGAGTCGGCATGACGCCGATCCTCGTCTTCGACATCGAGACCATTCCCGACGCCGAAGGGCTGCGCAAGGTGTGGGGCCTCGCGCCGCAGGTGAGCGACGAGGCGGTGGTCGAGCTCGCGATGCAGCGCCGGCGCCAGGCGACCGGCAGCGACTTTCTTCCCGTGCACCTGCAGCGCGTGGTCGCGATCTCTTGCGTGTTGAGAAGCGACGAGGGCCTGCGCATCTGGTCGCTCGGCAGCGCGGACGAAGGCGAGCGCGGCATCGTGCAGCGCTTCTTCGACGGCATCGAGAAGTACACGCCGCAGCTCGTGTCGTGGAACGGCAGCTCCTTCGACCTTCCGGTGCTGCACTATCGAGCGCTGGTCCACGGCATTCCCGGCTGCTGCTATTGGGAGGCGGGCGAGACCGACCGGGAATTCAAGTTCAACAACTACCTGAGCCGCTTCCACACCCGGCACACGGATCTCATGGACGTCCTCGCGGGCTACGTGAACCGCGCCTGGGCGCCGCTCGACGAGGTGGCCGTGCTCTGCGGGCTGCCCGGCAAGCTCGGCATGGACGGCTCCAGGGTATACGCCGCGTGGAAGAACGGCGAGATCGAGGCGATCCGCAACTACTGCGAGACCGACGTCGCGAACACCTACGCGCTCTACCAGCGCTTCCAGCT
>DATNGJ010000017.1:0-47576 GCA_035605915.1 Usitatibacter sp. | reverse complement strand
TATGACGAAGTCGACCGGAATCTGGTCAATCAGCGGGCAGCCCAGTACCGGGACCAGGTCTCGCGTTTTCTGAAGGGAGACTTGAGCGAGGACGAGTTTCGTCCGCTGCGCCTGCAGAACGGCCTCTACATCCAGCGCCATGCGCCGATGTATCGCATCGCCGTGCCCTATGGCGTGCTCAACTCCACGCAGCTGCGCAAGCTCGCCGAGATCACGCGCCGCTACGACCGCGGCTACGGGCACTTCACCACGCGCCACAACCTGCAGCTCAACTGGCCGAAGCTCGAGGACGTGCCCGACATCCTCGCCGAGCTCGCCGCGGTCGAGATGCACTCCATCCAGACCAGCGGCAACGACGTGCGCAACATCACCACCGACCACCTCGCGGGCGTCGCGGGCGACGAGATCGTCGATCCGCGTCCCTACGCCGAGATCGTGCGCCAATGGGCGAGCTTCAACCCGGAGTTCGCCTACCTGCCGCGCAAGTTCAAGATCGCGTTCAACGCCGCCGCCGAGGACCGCACCGCCCTCGCCTTCCACGACATCGGGCTCGAGTTCGTGCGCGACGCCGCGGGCGAGCTCGGCTTCCGCGTGCACGTGGGCGGCGGCATGGGCCGCACGCCGATGCTCGCCGAGGTGATCCGCGAGTTCCTGCCGTGGCGCGAGGTGCTCACCTACTGCGAGTCGATCCTGCGCGTCTACAACCGCTACGGGCGCCGCGACAACATCTGGAAGGCGCGCATCAAGATCCTGGTGAAGACGCTCGGCATCGAGGAGTTCCGCCGCCGCGTCGAGGAGGATTGGGCCGAGCTGCGCGATCCGGCGAGCGTGATCACCGATGCGGAGCTCGCGCGGGTCGCCGCGTATTTCGCGCCGCCCGCCTACGAGCCGCCTTCCGACGAGGACCAGGCGTTCGCCTACGCCTTCGCCTCCGATCGCGCCTTCGCGCGCTGGGTCGGCCGGAACGTGCACGCGCACCGGCGCCCCGGCTACGCGGCGGTGACGCTGTCCCTCAAGCGTACCGGCGTCCCGCCCGGCGACATCACCGGCGACGAGCTCGACCTCGTCGCGCAACTGGCCGATCGCTACGGCTTCGGCGAGGTGCGCGTCTCGCACGAGCAGAACCTGGTGCTTCCCGACGTGCGCGAGCGCGACCTGCACGAGCTGTGGCTGCGCCTGCGCGCGGCACGCCTCGCCACGCCGACCGTGGGCCTCATCGGCAACGTCATCTCGTGCCCGGGCGGCGACCTGTGCTCGCTCGCCAACGCGAAGACGCTGCCGATCGCCGAAGCGATCCTCACGCGCTTCGAGGACCTCGACTACCAGCACGACATCGGCGAGCTCGACCTCAACATGTCGGGCTGCATGAATTCCTGCGGCCACCACCACGTGGGCCACATCGGCATCCTCGGCGTCGACAAGAACGGCTCCGAGTGGTACCAGGTGACGATCGGCGGGCGCCAGGGCCGCGCGGCCGCGCTGGGCCACGTGATCGGGCCGTCCTTCGCGGCGGACCAGATGCCCGACGTGGTGCAGAAGCTCCTCGAGACCTATCTCGCGCAGCGCGAGGAGGGCGAGCGCTTCGTCGACACGGTGGATCGCGTCGGCCTCGCGCCGTTCAAGGAGCGCGTCTACGGCGCGCCCAAGGAGCTTGCGCGTGCCGCATGACGTCGTGATCCGCAACCGCCAGCTCGAGCCGGACCACTGGCGCATCGTGGGCGCCGCGCCCGGGGAGGCCGCGCAGGAGTTGCTGCCGCGCGGCGCCATCGTGGTTCCGCTCGCGCTTTGGAAGGAGCGGCGCGCCGAGCTCGTGCGGCGCCTGGAGCCGATCGGCGTGTGGCTCGAGCCCGACCAGGATCCGGCCGAGATCGCCGCCGACCTGCCGCGGCTCGCGCTCGTCGCGGTGCGCTTCCCGAAATTCACCGACGGGCGCGGCTACTCGATCGCCTCGCTGCTGCGCCGCCGGCACGGCTATCGCGGCGAGCTGCGCGCGTTCGGCGACATCGGCCGCGACCAGCTCTTCTACCTCTCGCGCGTGGGCTTCGATTCCTTCCTGCTCCCCGAGCATCGCGACCCGGCCGCGGCGCTCGGCGGCCTGCACGACTTCACCGTGCGCTACCAGGGGAGCGTGGACGATCCGCAGCCGCTCTTCCGCAAGCGCGCCGGCCTCGAGGCGAGCCATGGGTAAGGTCTATCTCGTGGGGGCGGGCCCGGGAGCTCCCGACCTCCTCACGCTGCGTGCCGCGCGCCTCCTGGAAGCGGCCGACGTCGTGTTGCACGACGCGCTCGTGCATCCGGATACGCTCGCGCTCGCGAAGGGCGCACGCCTCGTGGACGTCGGCAAGCGCTATGGCCGCGTTTCCACGGAGCAGCGCTTCATCCACCGCGTGCTGGTGCACGCCGCGCGCCACCACGAGGTCGTGGTGCGGCTGAAGGGCGGCGATCCGATGCTCTTCGGCCGCGCGCAGGAGGAGCTCGACGCGCTCGCCGAGGCAGGCATCGAGGCCGAGGTCGTACCGGGCGTCACCGCGGCGCTCGCCGCCGCTTCCTCGCTGCGCGTCTCGCTCACGCGCCGCGGGCTCGCGCGGAGCGTCGCGTTCCTCACGCCGCGCGTCGGCCGCGGCGAGAGCGGCTCCGACTGGGTGGCCGCCGCGATGGGCGCCGATTCCATCGCGCTCTACATGGCCGCGGGCGCGGCACCCGCCATCGCGCAATCGCTCCTCGAAGCGGGCAAGCCCGCCGCCACGCCGGTCGCGCTCGTCGAGAGCGCGACGCTCGCCGAGGAGCGCGTCACCTACACGAGCCTCGCCGAGCTGCGCGATATCGCCCTCGCACCGGCGGCCGGCCCCGTGGTGATGCTGCTGGGCGACGTGCTGCGCGAGGCCGCCGCGCGCGCGAGCGGCGACGATTCCGAATCCCTGTCCCTCATCGCCTGAAATCGCAGGCCCACGCAACCTCCATGAGCACCGCTTCCGACAAATACACCATCGAGACCATCACCGGCGTACGGCCCTGGACCGACAGCCTTTTCTCCTTCCGCACCACGCGCGACCGCGGCTACCGCTTCGTGCCCGGCCAGTTCGCGCGCCTGGGCGTGCGCTCCGCCGAGAGCGAGGACATCGTGTGGCGCGCCTACTCGATCGCCTCCGCCGCCCATGACGAGCACCTGGAGTTCTTCTCCGTGGTGGTGCCCGGCGGCGCCTTCACGAGCCGGCTCTCGAAGCTCGCCGAAGGCGACCAGATCCTGGTGGAGCGCAAGAGCTACGGCTTCCTCACCACCGACCGCTTCCAGGCGGGCCGCGACCTGTGGATGCTCGCGACCGGAACCGGCCTCGCGCCGTTCCTGTCCATCCTGCACGATTTCGCGACCTGGGAAAGCTACGAGAACCTGGTGCTGGTGCAGAGCGTGCGCACGCAATCGGAGCTCGCGTACGAGGAGCTCATCCGCGGCTTCGACAGGAGCGAGTACTACGCGGAGTTCGCGCACAAGCTGCGCTATGCGCGCATCGTCACGCGCGAGCCCGTGCCGGGGACGCTGCGCGACCGCGTGACCAAGCTCCTCGCGAACGGCGTGCTCGAGGAGAACCTGGGCCTGCGGCTCGACCATGAGCGCTCCCGCATCATGCTGTGCGGCAATCCCGAGATGGTCGAGGACTCGCGCAGCATCCTCACCGGGCGCGGCTTCCGCATGTCGCGGCGCGGCGAGCCGGGCCATCTCGCCGTGGAGAACTACTGGTGAGCATGCCCGGTCCGATCGGGATGACGGCACCCGAGCGCCCGCACACCGCCGCCGAGGAGGAGCTCGCGGCGATCTTCGCTCGCGCGGCGCAGCGCGCGACGGCGCTCAAGCTCGAATACGCCGGCGCGGTCACGCCCGACGAAGCGTGGCGGCTGCACTCGGCCGGCATGGCGGTCATCGTCGACGTGCGCACACGGCCGGAATGGGAGCTGGTCGGGCACGTTCCCGGCGTGCCGCTGGTCGAATGGCGCTGCTACGGCGAGCAGCGTCCCAACCCGCGCTTCCTCGAGCAGCTCCAGAGCGTCGCCTCGCGCGAGGAGCCGGTGCTCTTCCTGTGCCGCAGCGGCGCGCGCTCCCACGACGCGGCGGCGCTCGCCGAGCGCGCCGGCTTTCGCAGCGCCTACAACATCCTCGAAGGTTTCGAGGGCGATCTCGACACCGCCCGCCGCCGCGGCAACGTGGGCGGCTGGCGGCACGCCGGGCTTCCCTGGCTTCAGACGTAAGGAGAAATCAATGGCGACACTCAGATTGGGCGACATCGCGCCCGACTTCACGCAGGACTCCACCGAAGGACCGATCCATTTCCACCAATGGCTCGGCAATTCCTGGGGCGTGCTCTTCTCGCACCCGAAGGACTTCACGCCGGTGTGCACGACCGAGCTCGGCTACACCGCCAAGCTCGCGGACGATTTCCGCAAGCGCAACGCGAAGGTGCTCGCGGTGAGCGTGGATCCGCTCGAGTCGCACAAGGGCTGGGTGGGCGACATCGAGGAGACGCAGGGCTGCAAGGTGAACTTCCCGATCCTCGCCGATCCCGACCGCAAGGTCGCGAACCTCTACGACATGATCCACCCGAACGCCAACGACACGCTCACCGTGCGCTCGGTGTACGTGATCGACCCGAAGAAGAAGATCCGGCTCATGATCACCTATCCCGCGAGCACCGGGCGCAACTTCGACGAGATCCTGCGCGTGATCGACTCGCTGCAGCTCACCGACTCGCACAGCGTCGCCACACCGGTGAACTGGAAGCAGGGCGAGGACGTCATCATCTCGGCGTCGATCCAGGATCCGGAGACGCTCAAGCAGAAGTTCCCGAAGGGCATCCGCACGCTCAAGCCGTACCTGCGCTACACGCCGCAGCCCAATCGCTGATCGCGTCCGCACCACGCCGCCGCTTGGTAAAGTGGCGGCGTGATTCCCTGGCTTCGCGCCGACGATTCCTTCCCGCCCGTCTCGAAGGCGCTCGCCTCGCCGAACGGGCTGCTCTGCGCGGGCGGCGACCTTTCGCCGCGCCGCCTGGTCGAAGCCTATCGGCACGGCATCTTCCCGTGGTACTCGGAGGGCGATCCGATCCTCTGGTGGTCGCCCGATCCGCGCATGGTGCTGTTCCCCGCGGAGCTGCGCATCTCGCGATCGCTGCGCAGGACGCTCGCGCGCGCGCCCTACGAGACGCGCGTGGACACCGCGTTCGCGAGCGTGATCGAGGCCTGCGCCGAGCCGCGCGACGGCCACGCGGGGACGTGGATCGTGCCGGAGATGATCGAGGCGTACCGCCGGCTGCACGAGCTCGGCTTCGCGCATTCGGTCGAGTCGTGGCGCGAGGGCGAGCTGGTGGGGGGCCTCTACGGCATCGCGCTCGGCCAGGTGTTCTTCGGCGAGTCGATGTTCGCGCGCGCGACCGACGCCTCCAAGGTGGCGCTGGTGCGGCTGGTCGAGCGCCTGCGCGCACGGGGCTGCCGCGCGATCGACTGCCAGCAGGCGACGCGCCATCTCGCCTCGCTCGGCGCCCGCGAGATCCCGCGCGCGGACTTCGCGCAGCTGCTGCAAGACTCGATACAATATCCACCGAGCGGCGAACGCTGGTCCCCGCCGTGAACCGTGCGGGACCGACGGGATCCTCGCCGCCGGGATGACGAGAGACGCATGGCGAAGCTCAACGACCTTCCGATCGCGAACCTGCAGTTCTACGCCACGGCCCCCTACCCGTGCAGCTACCTTCCGGGCAAGCTCGCGCGCTCGCAGGTGGCGACCCCGAGCTACCTCATCGACACCGAGACCTACAGCGCGCTCGTCTCGGCCGGTTTCCGCCGCAGCGGCGCGTTCACGTACCGCCCGTACTGCGACCATTGCCATGCCTGCGTGCCGGTACGCGTCGTCGCGGAGGAATTCGCGCCCACGCGCTCCCAGCGGCGCGCCACGGCGCGCCATGCGAGCCTCGAGCCGCGCTACGCCGAGCTCAAGTTCAACGCCGAGCACTACGCGCTCTATCGCCTCTACCAGAGCGAGCGCCATCGCGGCGGCGGCATGGACCACGACAGCCGCGAGCAGTATGCGCACTTCCTCCTGCAGTCGAACGTGGCGACGCGCCTCATCGAGTTCCGCGAGGCGGGCGAGCTGCGCATGGTGTCCATCGTGGACGAGCTCTCCGACGGGCTCTCCTCGGTGTACACGTTCTTCGACCCGCTCGTGGCCCATGCGAGCTACGGCACGTACAACATCCTGTGGCAGATCGAGGAGGCGAGGCGCCGCAGTCTCGCCTACGTGTACCTGGGCTACTGGATCGGGCAGAGCCGCAAGATGAGCTACAAGAACCAGTTCCGGCCGATCGAGGGGCTCACGCGCGGCGAGTGGAAACGCCTCGCCTAGCGTGCTCTACACCCTCGCCCGCACCGCCCTCTTCCGTCTCGACCCCGAGGTTGCCCACGACGTCGCGCTGAGGTCGATCGACGCGCTCGGCGTCGGCGCCTCGCTCCTCGGCGCGGGCGCGAGCACGGGAGAGTCGCGCCGCGTGATGGGTCTCGAGTTTCCCAATCCGGTGGGCCTCGCCGCGGGCCTCGACAAGAACGCCGAGCACCTGGATGCGCTCGCCGCGCTCGGCTTCGGCTTCCTCGAGGTGGGCACAGTCACGCCGCGCCCGCAGCCCGGCAACCCGCGTCCGCGGCTCTTCCGGCTGGAAGGCGACGAGGCGCTGGTGAATCGCATGGGGTTCAACAACGTGGGCGTCGAGCGCCTGCTGCGAAACGTCGAGCGCGCGCGCTTCCGCGGCATCCTCGGCATCAACATCGGCAAGAACTTCGACACTCCGATCGAGCGCGCGGCGGAAGACTACCTCGCGTGCCTCGACGCCGTGTACGCACGCGCGAGCTACGTCACCGTGAACGTCTCCTCGCCCAATACGAAGGGCCTGCGCGAGCTGCAGTCGCGCGCGCGCCTCGGCGAGCTGCTCGCCGCGCTGATGGAGCGGCGCGCGGCGCTCGCGCAACGCCACGGCCCGGCGAAGCCGCTGCTCCTGAAAGTCGCGCCCGATCTCGAGGACGCCGACGTCGACTCCATCGCCGCGCTCGCCGTCGAGCACGCGATCGACGGCCTCATCGCCACCAACACGACCGTCTCGCGCGAAGGGGTCGAAGGCCACCGCCACGCGGACGAAGCCGGCGGCCTGAGCGGCCGGCCGCTCCTCGCGCGCTCGACGCACGTGCTGCGCCGCTTCGCGCAGGGGCTCGGCGGCCGCGTCCCGCTGGTCGGCGTCGGCGGCATCGTTTCGGGAGCCGACGCGCGCGCGAAGGTGGACGCCGGGGCGAGCCTGGTGCAGGTGTACACCGGCTTCATCTACCGGGGACCGGCGCTCATCGCACAGGCGCGCCGGGCGTTGCGCGGCGTCGGGACGGCCGGCCACGGCGGGCCCGCACGCGCGAAGGCGCGATGAGGATCGGCGTTCCGCGCGAGACCAAGGAAGGCGAGCGACGCGTGGGCCTCACGCCGGCCGAGGTCTCGGTGCTCGCCGCGGAAGGCCACGACGTGCGCGTCGAGCGTGGAGCGGGCCTCGCCATCGGCATCGCGGATGCGCGCTTCGAGGCGGCCGGCGCACGGCTCGCCTCGGCCGACGAAGCCTGGAGGAGCGAGCTGGTGGTGAAGGTGAAGGAGGTGCAGCCGGCGGAGCTCGATCGCGTGCGCGAAGGCCCGATGCTTTTCGGCTACCAGCACCTCGCGGGCGAGCCGGATCGCGCACTAGCGCTCGTGCGGCGGCGCGCGAGCGCCATCGCCTACGAGCTGGTGTGCGACGAGCGCGGCGCGTTCCCGCTCCTCGCGCCGATGTCGGCGATCGCCGGGCGCATGGCGGTCGAGAAGGCGTGGGAGAGCCTCGGCCGTGCGGCATCGAAGGTGCTCGTGCTGGGTGCCGGCCACGCCGGGCTCGCCGCGGCGGCGACCGCGCGCGATCTCGGCGCGAGCGTGGTCGTCCTCACGCGCAGCGCCTCTTCGCGCGACGCCGCCGCGCAGCGCCTCGGTGGCGGGGTCGAGTGCGGCCTCGCGGAGAGCGCCGCGATCGAGCGCCACGCGATCGATGCGGATGTCGTCGTCGGCGCGGTGTTCGTTCCGGGCACCCCCACGCCGAAGCTCCTTCCGCGCACGCTCGTACGGCGCATGCGCCGCGGTGCGTGGATCGCCGACATCTCCATCGACGCCGGCGGGGTGGCCGAGACCTCGCGCGCGACGACCCATGCCGAGCCCACCTTCGTCGACGAAGGCGTGGTGCACTATTGCGTGCCGAACATTCCCGCCGCCGATCCGGTGGGCGCCTCGGCGGCGCTCGCGCGGGCGGCGCTGCCCTTCGTGCGCCGGCTCGCCGCGCAGGGCATCGAGGCGGCGCTGCGCGCCGATCCGGCGCTGCGCTCGGGCCTGCTCCTCTGGCACGGCGCGCTATCCCATCGGGGCATCGCCGCGGAGGCCGGCCTGCCCTACACTTGCGGATTCGCCGCGCAAACCACATGAACGATCTCGCCCGACGCATCGACGCGCTCCTGCCGCAGACGCAATGCACGCGTTGCGGCTACGACGGCTGCGGCCCGTATGCCGAGGCGGTCGCGGCCGGCACGGCCGACTTCGACCGCTGCCCGCCCGGCGGCGAAGAAGGCGTCGCGCGCCTCGCGCAGCTGCTCGGCCGCGCGGCGAAGCCGCTCGCCCCGGACTGCGGCGAATACACGCCGCCGCGGCGCGCCGTGATCGACGAGGCGAGCTGCATCGGCTGCACCAAGTGCATCCAGGCCTGCCCCGTGGATGCGATCGTGGGCGCCTCGAAGCGCATGCATACCGTGATCGCATCTTGGTGCACGGGCTGCGAGCTGTGCATTCCGCCGTGCCCGGTCGACTGCATCGCGCTCGATCCGGCGCCGGCATTCCCCGATCCCGATCTCTCCCGCGCGAGGCACGAGTCGCGCGCCGTCCGCCTCGCGCGCGACGAGGCCGAGCACGCCGCGCGCCTCGCCGCCCTCGAATGAGCCCCGCGAAGCGCGAGCAGTTCTTCCGGCGCCTCGCGCAGGCGATCCCGGACCCGAAGAGCGAGCTGCATTTCTCGACGCCCTTCGAGCTGCTGGTCGCGGTGGTGCTTTCCGCCCAGGCGACCGACAAGGGCGTGAACCTCGCCACCGCGAAGCTCTTCCCGGTGGCGAACACGCCGGCGAAGATCGCCGCGCTCGGCGTCGAGGGGCTCGAGCCGTACGTGAAGACGATCGGCCTGTATCGCGGCAAGGCGAAGAACGTCGTCGCGCTCTCCAGGATCCTGCTCGAGAAGCACGGCGGCGAGGTGCCGCGCACGCGCGAGGCGCTCGAGGAGTTTCCCGGCGTCGGGCGCAAGACCGCCAACGTGGTGCTCAACGCCGCGTTCGGCGAGCCCACGCTCGCCGTCGACACGCACGTATTCCGCGTCTCGAACCGCACCGGCCTCGCGCCGGGGAAGGACCCGCTCGAGGTGGAGCGGAAGCTCCTCAAGGTCGTGCCGAAGGAGTACCTGCCGCACGCGCACCACTACCTCATCCTCCACGGCCGCTATACGTGCGTGGCGAAGAAGCCGCTGTGCGGCAAGTGCCCGGTCTACGCGCAGTGCGAGTTCAAGGAGAAGAAGAAGTTCGCCGCGCTCACGCCGGCTCCGGCCAACGCGCAGGGCTGACGATGTTCGAGCCGAGCCGCGACGAGGCGCGCAGCTTCCTCTTCGACCTCTGGGCGAAGCACCGCGCGGGCGAAGCGCTCACGCCGCTCGAGTCGCTCGCGCTCTCGGTGGTCCTCGAGCATCCCGAATACCACCGCGTGCTGGAAGATCGCGAGCGCTACCTCGACCGCGACTGGCGGCCCGAGGGCGGCGAGACGAACCCGTTCCTGCACTTCTCGATGCACCTCGCGATCGAGGAGCAGCTCTCGATCGACCAGCCGCCCGGCATCCGCGCCGCCGTGCAGGCGCTCGAGCGCCGGCTCGGGGCGCACGAGGCGCGCCACGAGGTGATGGACTGCCTCGCCGAGACGATCTGGCAGGCGCAGAGGAACCGTGCGCCGTTCGACAACACCGTGTACCTGGACTGCCTCGCGCGGAAGGGCGGCGTTCAGCCGAGATAGGCGCCGCCGTTCACGTGCCACTCCTGGCCGGTCACGTAGCGGCCGCGGGGACCGGCGAGGAAGCGCACCACCTCCGCGATGTCCGCGGGCTTGCCGTGATGGCCCAGCAGCGTCTCGTGCAGGTGCGCGCTGCGGCCCGACGATGCGCCGCGCTTCGTCTCGATGAGGCCCGGCACCACGCAGTTCACGGTGATGCCGTCCTTCGCGAGGTCGTGGGCGAGCGCCCGCGTGAGGCCGACGAGGCCGAGCTTCGCCGCGACCACGTGCGGACGCCCGGCCGCGCCCGTATGGCCCGACATGCCGCCGATGCTTACGATGGCGCCTGCGCCCGCCGCCGCGCGCAGCGCCGGCAGGCACGCCTTCACGCACAGGAACGCGCCGTCGAGGATGGTCGCGGTGACCCGACGCCACTCCTCGTAGCCGATGGAATCGATCGGCGCCACGTCGCGCACCGCGGCGTTGTTCACCAGGATGTCGATGCGCCCGAAGCGGCCGAGCGCCGCCTGCGCCATCGCGTTCACCGCGCGCTCGTCGGTGACGTCGGCGAGGTGCGCGATCGCGCGGCCGCCGCCGCGCTCGATCTCGGCGGCGAGGGCTTCGGCCTCGCCCTTCGAGGTGCGCGCGTTCACGACCACCGCGGCGCCCGCATCGGCGAGCGCCAGCGCGATCGCACGCCCGATGTTGCGCGCGGCGCCGGTGACCAGCGCGACCTTGCCCTGCAGCTCGCGTTCGTTCGCCATGCTCATCCCCGGAAAGGCGTGAGGTCGATCGGCCCGGCGAAGGCGCCCCGCGCGAAGGCGAGCCATTGCCGCGCGCGCGCCGCGGGCCAGTCGCCGCGCGTGCAGTTCGCGAGGAACTTCTCCTCGATGTCGCCACGTGAGAGCGGCTCGCGCCGCCCGCCACGCAGGTGCGGCTGCCGTTCCTCGGCGACCGCGCCATCGGCGAAGCGCACGCGCACGTGCCCGGTGAACTCGTCGGGATACGGATTTCCCGGATCGACACGATAGCCCACCTTCGCCGCGAGCGCCGCGACGCGCGGATCGACGGGGCCGTCGCCGAACGCGCCGAGGCCGACCGCGCCGTGCGCCAACGCATGCGCCACGCAATACGGAACGCTGAACTTCGCGGCATAGCCGTTGGCGGGGTTGCGCTTCGCTGCGAGCGGCTCCCACAAACGGTGCACGATGCCCTCGGCCGTGTCGCACTCGATCGCGACGATCTCGTCCAACCCTCTCCCCGGCTGTCTCCCAAGCGCGAGGGAGATGCGGCGCGCGCAGTCGATGTAGGGATGGATCATGGTCCCGCACGCATAGGGCTTGAACGCGATGGTGGGCGCCACCCAGCGCTCGCCGAATCGCTCGAGGAGCTTCCCCCAGTCGCCCTGGGTCGTGTTCGCGAAACCTTGCAGCAGGCCGTGCGTTCCTTCCCACACGGTGCGCGGGCCGTCGAAGCCCGCGCGTGCGAGCTCGACCGCCCGGATGCCCGATTGCGCGGCCCAACCGGGATGCAGCCTCTTGGTGGACGTGCCCTCGGCGAGATACTCGATGAGCCCGCCCGCGAAGGACCCGGCGATGCCCTGCGCGGAAGCGAACTGCGCTGTGCTCGCCCGCAGCGCTGCGGCCACGCCGGCGGCGGCGCCCATCGCGCCCAAAATCGCGGTGGGATGGAAGCCCGCCTGGTGGATGCGCTTCGGCGCGACGAGGCTCGCGCGGCAGGTCACCTCGAGGCCGACCGCCATGCCGTAGAGCAGGTCGCCGCCGGAAATCCGATGGCGTTCGGCGGTCGCGAGCAGCGCCGGCACGATGACGGAGCCCGCATGCACGGGGCCGCCTTCGAACGTGTCGTCGTAGTCCTCGCCGTGGGCGGCGGTGCCGTTCACGAACGCGGCGCCCGCCGCATCGAGCGCGCGGGCATGCCCGATCGCGGTGGCATCGCCCGGAGCATCCCAGGTGCCGATCGCCGCGCGAACGTACGGGGCCGCGCGCGCCGCGACGCACAAGCCGCCGACGTCGACCAGCAGCCGCTCGCAGGTCTCGCGCACCTCGGGCGGCACGGGGAGGGCGCGGCCGCGCTCCACCGCGGCGGCGAGCGCCTCGGCGACCGGCGCGCGTTCGGCGCTCATGCCTCCACCGTCCAATGCTCGAGGTCCTCGCGCAGTCCCAGCGTCGCGAGGCCGTTCGCGATCGACACGAACTCGTTGCCGGATTCGGTGCGCCCGGCGCCGAAGCGCCGCTCGAAGATGCGCCGCACCGCCGGCACGAAGGACGTGCCGCCGGTGAGGAACACGCGGTCGACGTCGGCAGCCGTGATCGAGGATGCCGCGAGCACGCGATCGAGCGCCTCCTCGATCGCCTCGAGCTCCGGCTCGATCCACGACTCGAACGCGGCGCGCGTCACCACCTCGCGGATCTCGAAGCCGGGGCCGGCGAAGCGGAACTCGGCGCTCTCCTCGCGCGAGAGCGCCTCCTTGGTGTCCGAGACCGACTTGTAGAGCGTGTAGCCCTGGTCCGATTCCACGAGGCGCACGAAGCGCCCCACGAGCTCGGGCGCCTCGGCGAAACGCGCGACGTCCTTGAAATCGCGGAAGTCGCGCGAGGTCTTCATCACGGAGAGCTCGTGCCACTGCGCGAATCCGGCGAAGCACGAGCGCGGCATCTCGAGGCTGCGGCCCATGCTGCGGTAGGTCGTGCCCTTGCCGAGCCGCGGCAGCACGACGTGGTCGATCAGGCGATAGTCGAAGCGGTCGCCCGCCACGCCCACGCCGGAATGCCCGAGCGCCTTCGCGCGCAATCCGGCGCGCCCCACCTCGAAATGGATGGCGGAGAAGTCGGTGGTGCCGCCGCCGAAATCGGCGACCAGCACCGTCGCGCTCCGCTCCAGGCTCTGCGCGTAGAAGAACGCGGCGGCGACCGGCTCGTAGACCTGGCGGATGCGCTCGAAGCCGAACGGCTCGAGCGCCGCGCGGTAGCGCTGCATGGCGAGCCCCGCGTCGGGCCGGCTGCCGCCCGCGTATTCGACCGGGCGGCCCACGACCACGTCGCGCGGCAGGCGGTCGAGCTGCGGATGCGCGTGCTCGCGCAGGTCGTGGAAGAAGCGCTGGAAGAGGTCCTCGAAGCGCCATGCGCGCGCGTAGATGGAGGTCTGCTCGAACAGCCGGCTCGCGGCGAAGCTCTTCAACGACTGGATGAAGCGGCAGTCCCCGGCGAGCTCGATGAAGCGCTGGATCGCCCAGGGCCCGGCCTCCGACCTCAGCTGCGGATGATCGTCGTCGCCCTCGTTCCAGAAGCACAGCGCCGAGCGGAACGAGAACAGGCGGCTGGAGAGGAAGCTGAACACGACCGGGTCGGCGGGCGCATGCGGATGCGCCCACGCGAGCACCGTGTTGGTCGTGCCGAAGTCGAGGCCCAGGGCACGCGCGCCGCCATACGTGCCGGGCGCGCGCTCAGCGATAGACCTTCACGCCGGCCTTCTGGTACTGCTCGCGCAGCTCCGCCGACGTCTCCTTCATCGACTCGAGGAACGCATCGCCCGGCACGAAGGCGGGCTCGAGCTCGTTCTCCTCGAGGTATTTCTTCCACGAGGCGGTGTGCGTGAGCTTCTCGAAGCGGTCGATCCAGTACGCCGCGGCATCGGCGGGCATCTGCGGGGGCGCCACGACGCCGCGGATCTGCGGCGTGGGCGTCACGTCGAATCCCGCTTCCTTGAGCGTCGGGACGTCGGGCCACTTCGGAAGGCGCGTCTCGGAGAGTTGTGCCAGCACGCGCAGCTTCCCGGCGCGCACGTTCTCGCCCGCCTCCTGCGGCTCGATCACCATGATGTCGACGTGGCCGCCGAGGAGCGCGGCGAGGCGGTCGCCGCCGCTCGGGAAGGACACGTACGCCCACTTCGCGCCCGTGGCGTGCTGCAGCTGCTCGCGGATGATGTCGTCGCGCGAGGTGATCGAGCCGCCCGACTGCTTGAGCTGCCCGGGATGCGCCTTCGCCGCGTCGATGAATTGCCGGAGCGTCTTGTAGGGCGAGTCGGCGCGCACCGCGAAGACCGCCGGCTCGCGCACGAGCTGCGCGATCGGCTTCAGGTCGTACACCGTCACCTTCGCTTCCTTCGCCGTGAGCGCGGTGGCGAGCCACACGCTGGTGATGAACCCGATGGTGTAGGGATCGTCCTTGCGCTCGTAGACCGCGGCCGCCGCGACCGCGCCGCCGCCGCCCGGCTTGTTGAGCACCTGCATGCGCACCGGCACGAGCTTCTCCTTTTCCATCATCGTGACGACGGCGCGCGCGAGGATGTCGTTGCCGCCGCCGGGACCGGTGTGCACGATGATGTCGACCGGGCGAGTCGGCTTGAATTCGCCATGGGCGAGCGGCGAAACGGCGAGCGCGAGCGCCGGGACGGCGAGCGCGAGGATGCGTCGGATGCCTTGCATGTGGATGTCCTCCTCGTTGTTATCGGTTTTCAGGCTTCCTCGCGGTCGAGCACCTGCAGCCGGGCCGCGTTGAGCCTGCGGATGAGCGGGATCAGGAGCAGCAGCGCCGCGGCGACGAGCAGCGACGCCGGGATCGGCCGGAACAGGATCGAGAGGCTGCCCTGCGACATCATGAGCGACTGGCGCAGCGCCCGCTCCATCGGCGCGCCGAGCACGAGGCCCAGCACCAGCGGCGCGCTCGGATAGTGGAGCTTGCGCATCGCGTAGCCGAGCAGGCCGAAGAGCGCGAGGAGCCCGAGGTCGAACATGCTCGAGCTCTCCGAATACACGCCCACCGCCGACACGCCGAAGATCAGCGGATAGATGACGTACGCGGGAACGCGCAGCAGCTGCGCGAACACCGCGACCATCGGCAGGTTGAGGATGAGGAGCAGCACGTTGCCGATGTACATGCTCGCGACCAGCCCCCAGAAAAGCGCCGGCTGGTCCTGGATGAAGAGCGGCCCCGGCTTGAAGCCCCACAGGATCAGCGCCGCGAGCAGGATCGCCGTGGTGCTGCTGCCCGGGATCCCGAGCGTGAGGAGCGGCACCAGCGCGCCGCCGGTCTCGGCGTTGTTGGAGCCTTCCGGCGCGGCGACGCCCTCGATCGCGCCGTGGCCGAACTCCTCCGGATGGCGCGAGAACGCCTTCTCGATGCCGTAGCTGATGAACGAGGCGATGGTCGATCCCGCGCCCGGCAGGCAGCCGATGAGGAAGCCCACCACGGAGCCGTTGACGAAGGCGAAGCGGCAGCGCTTCATGTCCTCGCGCGTGGGCAGGAGGTTGCGCAGCCCCTTGGGCACCGGGATCATCGTCGGCGGCTCGTCGGGCTCGACGTTGCCGAGCACCTCGCCCACGGCGAACACGCCGATCGCGACGATGATGAACTCGATGCCGCCCAGGAGCTCCACCTGCCCGAACGCGAAGCGCGTGGTGGCGGTGAAGAGGTCGGTGCCGATGCTCGAGATCCACAGGCCCACCAGCATCGCGAGCAGCGCCTTCACCAGCGAGTCGCCGGCGAGCAGCACCACCATCGCGAGGCCCATCACCATGAGCGCGAAGTATTCCGGCGAGCTGAACGCGAGCGAGAGCTGCGCGAGCGGCGGCGCCACGAGCATCAGCGCCACGACGCCGAAGGTGCCGGCGATGAACGAGGCGATCGCCGCCATGCCGAGCGCGGGCCCCGCGCGCCCCTTGCGCGCCATCTGGTAGCCGTCGATGCAGGTGACGATCGACGAGTTCTCGCCCGGCACGTTGAGCAGGATCGAGGTGGTCGAGCCGCCGTACTTGGCGCCGTAGTAGATGCCCGCGAGCATGATCATGGCGCCGGCCGGATCGAGCTTGAAGGTGAGCGGCAGCAGCATCGCGATGGTCGCCGAGGGCCCGAGCCCGGGCAGCACGCCGATCACGGTGCCCAGCACGACGCCCAGCACGCACATGCCGAGCGCGGCCGGCGTGGTGGCGACCTCGAAACCGTGGATCAGGCTGGAGAGCATTTCCACGGCCGCCTCCTAGAAGAACACGCCGTTCGGCAGGTTCACCTGCAGGAGGACCGAGAACACGACCTGGAAGAGGACGGCGCCCGCGATCGCGAGCGGGATGGCGACGCGCTGGCGCTTCCGCGCGAGCACCGTGATGAGGAACCACGTGAGAAGCGCGAACGAAACGGCGAACCCGATCCAGTTCATGAGCGCGATGCACGCGACGAACGCGGCCCAGGTCATGAGCGCACGTCCCACCTCGCGCCAGCGCACCGGGCCCGCCGGCGCGCCCGCCGGGGCGCGCAGCGAGCGCACGACCAGCGCGAGCGAGAGCAGCACCATGATGCTGCCGTACCAGGTCGGGAAGAAGCCGGGACCCGGGCCGTCTTCCCCCATGTAGATCCAGCCGTGGGCCTCGACCACGACGTAGGTCCCGAGCGCCGCGAGCGCGAGCCCGGAAAGGAAATCGCCGCTCGACGCCGGTCGTCGCATGGCGCTCAGCGCTGGTAGCGGCCGACGGGAACGAGCTCCGCGAGCGTGCCTCCCGGCGCGCGGAACTTCACCGGGACGACGCCCGGCTCGCTCACGAGCTCGGAGCCGAACTCGCGCACGCGCTCGGTCACGCGCGCGATGTCGTCCACCTCGATCGCGAAGTGGTGGATGCACGGGCCCTCGCCCGCGGCGAGCGCCTCGCGCGAGCGGCTGTCCGCGTCGTACTTCATGAGCGTGAAGTCGATCGCCCCGTCGGTCATGTGGCGCGAGACGTGGTCGCGCGTGCGCCGCGTCTCCGAGTCGCGGAAGCCGAATACGTCCTTGTAGAAGTCGCCGGCGCGCTCGACGTCGTCCACCTTGAGCGAGAGGTGCACGATGGGCGCGATGCGGTGCTCGCTCGCGACGCTGCGGTAGCGGCCGATGGGGACGAGCTCCGCGGTGGTGCCCCCGGGCGCGCGGAACTTGACCGGGATCACGCCCGGGTCGCTCACGATCTCGCAGCCGCGCGCGCGGATCGCCTCGGTCGCGCGCGCGAGGTCCTCGACCTCGATCGCGAAATGGTGGATGCAGGGGCCCTCGCCCGAGGCGCGCGATTCTGCCGAGCGCGCGTCGGCATCGTACTTCATCAGCGTGAAGTCGATCGTGCCGTCGCTCATGTGGCGCGAGACGTGGTCGCGCGTGCGGCGCGTCTCCGCGTCGACGAACCCGAACACCTGGCTGTAGAAATCGCCCGTTCGCTGGACGTCGTCGACCTTGAGCGAGATGTGCACGATGCGGCTCACGGATGCTCCTTCGATGCGCGGGCGAGGATGCCTATGATGCCCAACACGGGCTGCGACCTCCAAATTCCGCATGCGGGAACGAGCGTGGCGGCGAAAAAAAGCCCGGCGCGCGGCCGGGCTTCGGTCGGGCGGCGATGCCCGCTTCATTCCTTGGTGTAGAGGCCTTCCTGCCCGGAGAAGTAGGCGGCGAGATCGTGGATGTCGCGCTCGGTGAGGTTGGCCGCTTGCCCCTGCATGATCGGGTTCTTGCGATGGCCGTCCTTGTAGTGGTGCAGCGAGGCGACGAGGTAGTCCTCGTTCTGGCCGGCGAGGTTGGGGAATTCCGGGCTCACGCTGATGCCCTTCGCGCCATGGCACGCCTGGCACGGGGCGGATTTCTTCATGCCGGCCTCGGGGTCGCCGGAAGCGGCGAGCGCGGCGACCGATGCGCAGGCGAGCGCGGCGGCGAGGAGGCCCTTCGCGGTGCGCCTCATTTCTCGCCTCCGGCCGCCGGGGGGCTGTTCTCGGCCGACTTGCCCTCCTGCGCGGCGAAGTGCTCGGCGAGCTGCTTCATGTCGTCGTCGGAGAGATCCTCCGCCATCGCGTGCATGGTGCCGAAATCGCGCTCGCCGCTCTTGTACTCCTTGAGCGCGTTCACGATGTACGCGGCCTTCTGGCCGCCGAGCTTGGGCACGTGGTAGACCTCGGGGTAGGCCGTCTTCCAGCCTTCGATGCCGTGGCAGCCCTGGCACTGGGCGAGCTTGTTCTGCAGCGTGACCTTGTTGTTCTCGGCGGCGGGGGCCGAAAGCGCGGCTCCGGAAAGCGCCACCGCGACGACGAATCGAAGTGCGGACATGAGGTTCTCTCGGTGCGGATGTTCTTGTGGAAGCAGCCGAGGATTATAGCAGCGGCGCCTTCCCCGGGTCCAAGCGACGGCGGGCCGCTCAGTCCTCGAAGATCGCTTCCCAGGGCTTGGGCGGGCCGAGATAGTAGCCCTGGCCCAGCGTGATGCCGATTTGCGCGAGCTTGCGGGCGATCTCCTCGTTCTCGACGTACTCGGCGATCGTCTGCAGCCCGAGGCTCACGCCGATCTTCTGGATCGACTCGACCAGCGCGTAGTCGAGGTAGTTCTTGGCCACGCCCTTGATGAAGAGGCCGTCGATCTTGAGGCCGTCCACGGGGAAGTGCTTGAGGTAGTTGAACGAGGAGAGGCCGCTGCCGAAATCGTCGAGCAGGAAGCGCACGCCCATGCCGCGCAGCGTCTCGATGAGGCTCCTCGCGCGCTCCACGTTCGCGATCGCCGCGGTCTCGGTGATCTCGAAGTACAGGCACTGCGGCGGCACGTTGTGCTCGGCGAACTTCTCCTGCATGAACTCGGCGAAGTCGGGGCTCGAGAGCGTGTGGCCCGAGAGGTTCACCGAGAACTCGGCGGGCGCCGGATCGTCGCGCATGCGCGCGAGCCGGCGGTAATCGGAGAACGAGCGCTCGATCACCCAGCGGTCGATGGTGCGCATGAGGTCGTAGCGCTCGGCGATCGGGATGAAGGACATCGGCAGGATCAGCTCCCCGCCGGTCTCGCTCATGCGCAGCAGCGCTTCCACGCGCGGGCGGCCGGCGGCGCGCGGCATGTCGATCGGCACGATCGGCTGGTAGAGCAGCGTAAAGGCGCCCTCGGAGAGCGCGTCGTTGATGCGCTTCAACCACCCGCGGCTGGTCTGGCGCATGTATTGCGAGCTCGCCGCGTCGTGGAACGCGAACACGCGGTTGCGGCCCTGCTCCTTCGCCGTGAAGCACGCGGTGTCCGCCTCCGAGAGCACCGCCGAGAGGCTGGGCGAGAGCTTGGTGATCGCCACCACGCCCACGCTCACGCCCACCTGGAACGCCTTCTCGTCCCATTCGAACTGCCACGCCTGCACGGCGTCGCGCAGCTGCGTCGCCGCCGCCTGCGCGAACTCGGCGCTGCAGTTCTCGAGCAGCACCGCAAACTCATCCCCGCCGATGCGCGCGAGCATCTCGCCCTCGCGCAGGCTCGACTGCAGCACCGGGGCGATGCGCCGCAGCAGCTCGTCGCCGGCGAGGTGGCCGTAGGAGTCGTTGATGCGGTGGAAGAAGTCGAGGTCGAGGTAGAGCAACGCGTGCGTCGCGCCGTGGCCCTTCGCGCTCGCGATGGCGCTCTCGAGCCGCTCCTCGAGCGACTTGCGGTTCGGAAGGCCCGTGAGCGGGTCGTTGTTGGTGAGGAAGAAGATCTGCTGGCGCGCGGTATCCAGCCGCTCCTGCATCTTGGCGTGCTGCGCGCGCAGCGACTCGGTGAGCCCGAGCGCCTCCTGCTTGAGGTCCTCGAGCGGCGCGGTGAGCTGCGGCAGCTCCGGCGGCGGCCCGCCCTCGACCGCGTTCCTCATCGCCTCGCGGATCGCCTCCACCTCGCCCACGACGGTGCGCGCGGCGAAGGAGCCGAGGAGGAAGAGGCTCGCGACGCTTCCGGCGAGCGCGAGCGAGAGCGTCCACATCTGCGAGTGCGGCGAATCGAGCCCGAGCATGCGCGCCGCGAGCAGGTACACCGCGCAGAAGACGGCGAGCGGGATCGCGCCCAGGCCGACGAGGCGCGCGGCGAGGAGCTTCCTCGGCTCCGCCGCGGGCTCGGCCGGCGCCGCCGGCGTCAGGTCGGTACCGCTTCGAGGTGTAGCCACAGGCACCTGCCCTTGCTGTCGCGTGCGATGCGCTCGCACATCGCGCGGTGCTGCGCGCGCTCGGCCTCGCTCGCGCGCACGACGACGAGCGGTCCCTCGCGCGGCGCGGCCGCGAGCGAGACGGTGGGCGCGTCCGCCGCCTGCATGATGATGTCGAGCGTCTCCTGCCCGCGCGTCATCGCGAGCCACACGTCGGCGAGGAGCTGCGCGTCGAGGAGCGCGCCGTGCAGCGTGCGCCTGGAGTGGTCCACCGCGTAGCGCTCGCACAGCGCGTCGAGGGAGTTCTTCTTGCCCGGATGGAGGTCGCGCGCGAGCTCGAGCGTATCGCAGACGGTGCAGAAGCTCGCGAGCGCGGGCCGCCCGATGCGCTTGAGCTCCTCGTCGAGGAACGCGACGTCGAACGGCGCGTTGTGGATGAGGAGCTCGGCGCCTTCGACGAACTCGAGGAACTCGTCGGCGATGTCGCCGAAGAGCGGCTTGTCGGCGAGGTCCTCGAGCGTGAGGCCGTGCACCTGGCTCGCCGCGGCGTCGATGGCGCGCTCGGGATTCACGTAGCGATGGAAATGCCGGCCGGTCGCGCGGCGCCCGTGGAGCTCGAGGCACGCGAGCTCGATGATGCGGTGCCCCGCACCCGGCTCGAGGCCCGTCGTCTCCGTGTCCAGGACGATTCTTCTCACCCTTGCGCGCTCCCCTTTGCGCTTCGCTTCTTCCGAACTAAGGCGATGAAACCACAGATGAACACGGATGAACACAGATTCGTCGCGAAATATCGGGCATCCCCGGGTCGGCTTCCATTCGCGATTCACCGCATCGCGATCGAGCGTCGGAAAATCCGTGTTCATCCGCGTTCATCTGTGGTTCCCGCCTTCACGGAGCGACGCGACCCCCTTGTTCGCGAGCGCATCGGCGCGCTCGTTGCCGTCGTGCCCCGAGTGGCCCTTCACCCAGACCCAGCGGATCTGGTGATCCTGCACCGCCTCGTCGAGCCGCTTCCACAGGTCGACGTTCTTCACCGGCTCCTTCGCGGCGGTCCTCCAGCCGCGCGCCTTCCAGCCGCGCAGCCACTCGGTGATGCCTTTCTGCACGTACTGCGAGTCGGTGTGCAGCACGATGCGGCACGGGCGCTTCAGCGCGCCGAGCGCCTCGATCACCGCGGTGAGCTCCATGCGGTTGTTGGTCGTGGACCGCTCGCCGCCGTAGAGCTCCTTCTCCTCGCCGTCGTACTCGAGCACCGCGCCCCAGCCGCCCGGACCCGGGTTGCCCTTGCACGCGCCATCCGTGTAGATGTTGATCGCCTTGCCGCGCGGCTCTTCGCCCTCGCCGGTCGAGTACGCCAATTTACTTCACGATCCGCAGGTGTCCCGCGGGCTTGGAGGCGGCGATCACGTCGTCGGCACGGGCCGGTCCCGCGCCCTGGCGCTTGGCCGCGGCGACCACCGCCTTCTCGCGCGCGCCCTTCTCCTGCCAGGCCGGGGTGATGAGGCGCATGCCGCGCACGCGCTTGATCGCCTGCAGCATGTACACCGCGCCGCCCACCGCCCACCAGCGGTCGCCGGCGAGCTCCATGAAGCGGAAGCGGCGGCGCACGCGCTCGTTGTCGAACGGGGGGGCATAGCACGCGAGCCGGCCCGCCGAGACGTCGAAGCCGAGGAGCGCGAGCCAGTCCTTCACCCGCAGCAAGGATACGAAATGCCCGTTCCAGGGCACCTCGTTGCGCGACAACCCCACGGAGCTGCGCAATCCCCACAGGCTCCAGGGGTTGAAGCCGAGGATCACGAGGCGCCCCTCGGGCATCATCACCCGGTCCACCTCGCGCAGCACCGCGTGCGGCTGCTCCGCGAATTCCAGGACGTGCGGAAGGAGCACCAGGTCGATCGATTGCGTGGCGAAGGGCAGCTCGTCGCACTTCGCATAGACGTCCGGATGGTCCGAAGAGGCCACGCGCATGCGGTGCGCGATCCGGTTGTCGCGCAGCAGGTCGAAGCGCGGCAGGCCGAGCTGCAGGGCGTGGAAGCCGAAGATGTCCGGCGTCACGTCGTCGAGGTACGCGCGCTCCTTCTCGAGCAGGTACTGCCCGAGCGGCGTCTCGAACCAATCCTGCAGCGTGTTGGTCGCCATGGGGCAATTCTAATAGACTCGGAGTCATGCTGAGAATCCACGCGGTGCCCGCGTTCCAGGACAACTACCTCTGGGTTCTCGAGGAAGGCGGGCGCGCCGCGGCGGTGGACCCGGGCGACGCCGCGCCGATCCAGCGCTTCCTCGACGAGCGCCGTCTCGAGCTCTCGGCGATCCTCGCGACGCACCATCACGCCGACCACATCGGCGGCGTTCCGGCGCTCGTCGAGCGCTGGAAATGCCCGGTCTTCGGGCCGGCGCACGACGGCGTCGGCGGGCTCACGCGCGCGCTGTCGGAAGGCGACGCGATCGAGGTCCCCGGCCTCGCATACCCGCTCGAGGTGTTGGACGTTCCGGGCCACACGGCGGGCCACATCGCCTACGTGCACGATGGCGGCGAGCCCGTCGTGTTCTGCGGCGACACGCTGTTCGCCTGCGGTTGCGGGCGCCTCTTCGAGGGCACGCCCGCGCAGATGTCGCGCTCGCTCGCGAAGCTCGCGGCGCTCCCGCCCGCCACGCGCGTGTACTGCGCGCACGAGTACACGCTCGCGAACATCCGCTTCGCCGAGGCGGTCGAGCCGGGCAACGCGAAGCTCGCCGAGAGGAAGCGGCGTGAGAGCGCCAAGCGCGAGCGCTCCGAGCCCACCGTCCCCTCCACCGTCGGCGAGGAGCGCGCGACCAACCCGTTCCTGCGCTGCGGCGAGCCCGAGGTGGTCGCTTCCGCCGAGCGCCACGCCGGCCGCACGCTCGCCGACGCGGTCGAGGTGTTCGCGGCGCTGCGCGAATGGAAGAACCGGTTCTGAAGCCCGCGCGCGCCGATTACGCGATCCGTCCCGCCACGCGCGCGGACGTGGCCGAGCTGCTGCGCCTCATCCGCGAGCTCGCGATCTACGAGAAGCTCGAGCACATGGCCGAGGGCACCCCGGCGATGCTCGCCGAGGCGCTCTTCGGCGCGCGTCCGGCCGCCGAGGCGATGGTCGCCGAGCGCGGCGGCCGCGCGGTCGGCTTCGCGCTCTACTTCACCACCTTTTCCACCTTCCTCTGCAAGCCGGGGCTCTACCTCGAGGATCTCTTCGTCGAGCCGGCGCACCGCGGGCACGGCATCGGCAAGGCGCTCCTCGCGCGGCTCGCATCCCTCGCCGCCGAGCGCGGCTGCGGGCGGCTCGAGTGGCGCGTCCTCGACTGGAACGAGCCTTCGATCCGTTTCTACGAATCGCTCGGCGCGAAGCTCATGAAGGAATGGATCCTGGTGCGCATGACGCGGCCGGAATTCGCGGCGCTCGCGAAAAAGACGAAAAAGGGGTCAGATCCCTTTTTCGCAGGGGAAAAAGAAAAAGGGATCTGACCCCTTTTCCGGGGCGAGCCGGTACAATCTTCACGGGCCGCCCATGAGGCGGCCGGTCTTTTTTCCGGAGCACCGCCATGCTGGATACCCTTCAGCGCGATTTTCGATCCCTCGCCCCCGCCGTGGACTTCTGCGCCCTGCGCTTCGTCGAGGAATCGAGCGAGTACCTCGCCGTGCGCCAGGACGTTCCCGAGCCGCCCCGGCTGCAGGTGAATCGCGGTGCGATGGTCACGGTGATCGACCAGGGCGGCCTCGGCTACGCGGCGACCAGCGACCTATCCCGGGCCGGTCTCGCGCACGCGATCGACCGTGCGCGCGACTACGCCGCCCTCACCGCCGGACGCAGCGTGATGGATTACGGCGCGGTCGAGATGCCGCGGCCGAAGGGCGAATACCGCTCGCCCGTCGCGCGCGATCCGGCTTCGCTTTCGCGCAAGGAGAAGTACGAGCTCCTCGCGTCGGAAGCGAAGGAGTGCCGCGTCGACGACCGCATCGTCGACTGGGAAGCGAACCTCTGGAGCACCGCCTCGAAGCAGGCCTACTTCACGGCCGACGGCGGCGACGTGCGCCAGGAATTCCACTTCGTCGTCCCGAACCTCTCCGCGACCGCGTACGCGAAGGGCGAAACGCAGACGCGCACGCACGCGGGCCGCTACAACGGCTTCTGCCGGCAGGGCGGCCTCGAGATCCTCGACGCGTTCGGGCTGAAGGGCGCCGGGCGCGTGGTCGCGGAAGGCGCGCTCGAGCTCCTCGCCGCGCCCAACTGCCCGAGCGCGACCATGGACGCGCTCCTCATGCCCGACCAGATGATGCTGCAGATCCACGAGTCGATCGGACACCCGCTCGAGCTCGACCGCATCCTCGGCGACGAGCGCAACTTCGCCGGCACCAGCTTCGTCACGCTCGACATGTTCGGGAGCTATCGCTACGGCAGCGACCTCCTCGACGTCACGCACGATCCCACCCGGCCCGGGCAGTACGCGAGCTACGGCTGGGACGACGACGGCCTCGCGGCGCAGAAGGCGTTCCTCATCCGCGGCGGCATCCTCGAGCGCCCGCTCGGCGGCGCGATCTCGCAGAAGCGCGCGGGCCTCGCGGGCGTGGCGAACACCCGCGCCTGCGCGTGGAACCGCGCGCCCATCGACCGCATGGCGAACCTCAACGTCGAGCCGGGCGAATCCACGCTGGACGAGCTCATCGCCTCGATCGACCACGGCGTGATGATGCGCACCAATGTCTCGTGGTCGATCGACGATTCGCGCAACAAGTTCCAGTTCGGCTGCGAATGGGGCCGCATGATCCGCGGCGGCAAGCTCGCCGAAGTGGTGAAGAACCCGAACTACCGCGGCATCTCGGCGACGTTCTGGCGCTCGCTCTCGGGCGTGGGCGACGAGTCGACCTTCCAGGTCATGGGGACGCCGTTCTGCGGCAAGGGCGAGCCCAGCCAGGTGCTGCGCGTCGGGCATGCGTCGCCCGCGTGCCGCTTCTCGAACGTCGACGTGTTCGGGGGTGCCGCATGAGCGACATGCGCGACTACTTCGAGGAGATCGCCGCGCACGTCGACTCGCTCGCGCGCGCCGGCGAGGTGATCATCTGCGTGCTGTCCGCCGAGGAAAGCGACTTCCTGCGCTTCAACCGCAGCGCCGTGCGCCAGGCGACCGCGGTGCGCCAGGTCGCGTGGACGATCTCGCTCATCCGCGGCGAGAAGCGGCTCGATGCGCGCGTGAACGTCGCGGGAAACCTGGCGGCCGACCAGCCCGCCCTCGCCGCCCTCGTGGCCGAGCTGCGCGACTCCCTCGACGGCGTGCCCGACGATCCGTTCCTGCTCTACGAGACGCAGCCCGCGAAATCCGCGGCGCAACGCGCGGCGAAGCTTCCCCAGCCCGGCCAGGTGATCGACGAGGTGCTCGCCGCCGGCCGCGGCGTCGACCTGGTCGGCTTCTACGCCGCGGGTCCGGTCTGGAAAGGCTTCGCGAGCACGCTCGGCGTGCGCCATTGGCACGCGGTGGAGAGCTTCAACTTCGGATGGTGCCTCTACCACGACCGCGACAAGGCGGTGAAGACGAGCTATGCGGGCACCGAATGGGAGAGCCGCGCGTTCGAGGCGAAGATGCGCTTCGCGCGCGAGCAGCTGGTGCGCCTCGGCGAGCGGCCGCGCGAGCTCGCGCCGGGCGGCTACCGTGCGTTCCTCGCGCCGGCCGCGGTGACCGAGCTGCTCGGCATGATGTCGTGGGCGGGATTCGGGCTGAAGAGCCGCAACACCAAGCAGAGCGCGCTCATCCGCATGATCGAGCAGGACGAGCGCCTCTCGCCGATGGTGAGCATCACCGAGAACACGCGCGAGGGCATCGCGGGCGGCTTCCAGGCGGAGGGCTTCGTGCGCCCGCCGCAGGTCGCGCTGGTCGACTCCGGTGCCCTCTCCGCCCCGCTCGTGAGCCCGCGTTCCTCGCGCGAGTACGGCGTGCCCACCAACGGCGCGAACGCGGGCGAGACGCCGGAGTCGCTCGACCTCGCCGGCGGCTTGCTCGCCGAGGCGCGCGCGCTCGAAGCGCTCGACACCGGCATCTACGTCGGAAACCTCTGGTACCTCAACTTCTCCGACCGCTCCGCGTGCCGCCTCACGGGCATGACGCGCTTCGCATCTTTCTGGGTCGAGGGCGGTCGAATCCGCGCGCCGCTCAACGTGATGCGCTTCGACGACACCGCGTATCGCATTCTCGGCGCGAACCTCGAGGGCCTCACGCGCGAGCGCGAGCTGCTGCCCGACACCGACACTTACGGCGAGCGCTCGACCGTATCGGTGCGAACGCCGGGTGCCCTGCTGCGCAGCCTCGCCCTCACCCTGTGAGCGAGGCCATTGACGGCCGGCCGGAGACCGGCGTAGCATGCCAAAAGTTCAAAGGAAACAATGGCTAGCTCGACGTACTTGAAGCGGCACGTGAAGGCGCTCGCGGCCCTCGCCGTGGCCGCGCTGGTGCCTGCCTTCGCGCTCGCCTCGAGCGCCGATTCGGCGGGCGCCGAGGCGCTCGCACCGCAAGCGCTGCCCTCCGCGTTCGACGACGTCGACGACGTCCCGCTGCCCGATCCCGACCTGTGGGAGCGCATCCGGCTCGGCTTCGAGCTCGAGCCGCTCGACTCGCCGCTGGTCGCCGAGCAGGAAGACTGGTACGCGAGCCGGCCCGACTACATCAAGCGCTTCGTCGATCGCGGCAGCCTCTACCTGCACTACATCGTCGAGCAGGTCGAGAAGCGCCACATGCCCACCGAGATCGCGCTCCTGCCGGTGGTCGAGAGCGCGTTCACGCCGAACGCCAGGTCGCACGCCAAGGCCTCGGGCCTCTGGCAGTTCATTCCGTCCACCGGGAAGAACTTCGGGCTCAAGCAGAACTGGTGGGTGGACAAGAGGAACGACATCGTCGCCGCGACCAACGCGGCGCTCGACTACCTGCAGAAGCTGCACGACGAGTTCGGCAGCTGGGAGCTCGCGCTCGCGGCGTACAACTGCGGGGAGGGCTGCGTGAGCCGCGCGGTCGCGTGGAACCAGAAGCGCGGGCTTCCCACCGACTACCTGAGCCTGCGCCTTCCGCCCGAGACGCAAGGCTACGTGCCGAAGCTGATGGCGGTGAAGAACATCGTGCTTTCGCCGGCCACCTACGGCATCGAGCTCGACTCCGTGCCCGACCAGCCCTACTTCACGACGGTGAAGGCGCCGGCGAAGATCGACGTGAAGCTCGCGGCGCAGCTCGCCGGGATGAGCGAGGAGGAGTTCAACGCGCTCAATCCGCAGCACCGCAAGCCCGTGGCGGTCGCCTCCGACGGCACGCTCGTGCTGCCGCTCGACAAGGCCGAGGCCTTCGAGGAGAACCTCGAGAACTACGACAAGCCGCTGGTGAGCTGGACCACGTACAACGCGCGCCGCGGCGAGTACGTCGACAGCATCGCGCGCCGGCACGGCCTCACGCGCCGCGAGCTCCTCGCGGTGAACGATACGCTGCGGCTCGACAAGCGCATGCGCCTGCGCTACGCGCAGCCGGTGCTGGTCCCGATCCGGCGCTCGGCTTCGGCGCACCGCGGCGCGGCGACGCTGCGCACGGCTTCGGCGGGCGGCGGCGGCTCGCACGCCTCCAATGCCGGCGGCAACACGCGCTGGTACGTGGTGCGCCACGGCGACACGCTGTACGCCATCGCGCGGCGGTTCGACAGCGAGGTCGACGCGCTGCGGCGCCTCAACGGTCTTTCCGCGCACGCCGTGCTCCACACCGGCATGCGGCTGCGCGTCCCGGATTCCCGCTAGCCGGCTACCCGCACGCGAGCGCGCGGCGATTCAACGCCCGCACTCCGTGGGCCTCACCGACGAATCTCCCGCCAGCGCGCGCCGCGCGGCGTCGCTTCCCGCCGCGGCGGCCTGCGCGAGGTAGCGCGGCGCCGATTGCAGGTCGGTGGGCGAGACGCCGGCGCACTGCGGCTGCATCAGCACCGCCCCGCTCGTCGTGGCAGCGACCATCGGGGCTCCGGCGCTGCAGCGCGCGAGCTCCATCCCGACGCGGCAGGCGGCATCGCGGTCGCCGGAATCCGCCGCGGCCTTGAGGCGATCGAGCAGCATCGAGATCGGCGTGCCGGCCGGCAGCGCTTGCGAGAAGAAGCCCTCGGTCGCGGCCGGGACGCCGCCGGACGGAGGCGCAGCCGGCGCGGCCGTGGTGGCCTCGGGGCGCTGCTTCGCCGGCGGAGCGGGCGGCAGCGGGGTCGCGGGATAGATGCGGGCCGAGAACGGGATCGGCGCCTGCGGCGGCGGCGGATCGTCGCCGGGCGTGGCTCGCTTGGGCATGGAAGGCGGCGGGTCGCTCGCTGCGACCTGCACGGGCGCGGGCGCCGCAGGCTCCCGCAGCATCGGGACGCCGCCGTGGCGCACGAGAAGCGCCGCCGCCGAGGAAACGCCCACCACCGTCGCGGCGATCCATGCGGATCTGGACGTGAATCTGCGCATGCGAGGCCGCCGGCACGCTCAGCGCCGGCCCGTGATTTCCTCCAGGAACGCCTGGTTGGACGGCGCGCGGCCGAGAAAGTCCCGCACCATGTCGCTTTCCTCGCGCTGCCCGCCCTGCGAGAGCACCTTCTCGCGATACGCGAGGCCCACCTCGGGGTCGAGCATGTCGTCGCGGAACGGCGACAGCATGTCGAGCGCGAGAACCTGCGACCACATGTAGCCATAGTAGCCCGCGGCGTAGTTGCTCGCGATGTGGCTGAAGGACGCCGGGAACATCGTGCCTTCCACGTGGCCGAGGGGCGTGGCCGCCTCGAGCTTCTTCCACAGCGCGAGCGGCGGCTGCGGATCGAGCGAGAGGTCCATGTCGAAGGTCGCGTAGAGCCACTGGCGCGCATACCGGATGCCCTGGCCGTACCTGCGCGCGGCCTCGAGCTTTCCGATCTGCTCGTGCGTGAGATGCGGGCATTGCGGGCACACCTCGCGGAAAAGCCCGAGCGGCTGCTCGCGCCGCGCCCACTCCTCGAACATCTGCGAGGGCGCTTCCACGAAGTCGACCTTCACCGCGGTGCCCGCGTCCGGATCGTAGTCGACGGTCGAGAGCACGTTGTGCAGCACGTGCCCGAACTCGTGCATCATCGTCTCGAGCTCGCCCTGGTCGAGGCCCTCGCGATTGAAGTTGGTGACCAGCGCGGCGAGCGGCGTGCGGTGCGCGAGGCGGCTCGCCCCGCGGATCGGGAACGCCGCCGCGTGGTTGTACTTGCCCTCGCGCGGATAGAGGTCGAGGTAGAAGCCGCCCAGGAAGCGCCCGGTGCGCGCGTCGCGCACGTCGAAATAGCGCACGTCCGGGTGCCACGCCTTCACCTTCACCTCGCGGAACCTGAGCCCGTACAGGCGCTGCGCGACGAGCATCGTGTACTCGATCGCCCTGTCGGTCGGGAAGTACTTGCGCAGCGCCTCCTGGTCCACGGCGTAGCGCTCGCGCCTCACGCGGTCCTGGTAGTACGCGACGTCCCAGCGCTCGAGGCGGGTGGCTTCGAGCGGCGTGCCGAGGTCCCGCGCCTTCTCGCGCGTGAGCTCCTCGATCTCCTTCTTCTCGACCGGCGCCACGGCGTCGTGCACCTCGGCGAGGAATTTCTCGACCGTCTGCGGATCGTGCGCCATCTTGTGGCGCAGCGCGTACGCGGCGAAGGAGGGCAGCCCGTAGAGGCCGGCGAGCTCCTTGCGCAGGTCGTAGATCCTGCCGAGGAGCTCGAGGTTCGCCGCGCCGCCCTCGCCCAGCCTGGCGCGGTAATAGCGTTCGCGCGCGGCGCCGTCCTTCGCGCGGTCCATGAACGGGAAGTACGACGGAGAGTCGAGGCCGAGCACGTAGTTGCCGTCGGCATCGCGCGTGCGCGAGCGCAGGTACGCCTCGGGCAGGCCCTGCATCTCCGACGGCTTGAACACGACCCGGGTCGCGTCGTCGCGCACGTTGCGCTCGTAGGCCTGGCGCAGCTGCTCGAGCTCGTCGAAGATCGCCTTCGCGCGCGCACGCTTCGCCGGCGGGAGCGAGGCGCCGCTGTCCTCGAAGCCCTCGAGGAGGTCCTTGCGCAGCTTCGCCTGGTGCGCGTTGGCGGGCTTCGCGGCCTCGACGCGCGCATAGAGCTTCTCGCTCTGGAAGAGGTCGGTGTTGAGCGTGGTGAACTTGAGCAGGCACGGCTCGGCCGCGTCGCGCGCGGCCTTGTCGGGATGCACGTTCGAGAGGAGGTAGATGGGCGCGCCGATGTCCTCGATCTCGATCGCGAGGCGGTTCCACTCGGCGAAGATGCCCGCGGGAGCGCGCTTCGCCTCCATCGCGGCCATCCTGCGGCGCGCCTTGGCGATCCCCGCGTCGCACGCGCGGGCGATCCCGGCCGCGTCGTAGATCGGCATGAGCGCCCGCGCCTCGGCGGCCGGCGCGGAGGCGGCGAGCGCGGCGGCGAGCGCCAGCGCCGCGACGCCCCCGCGAGCGGCCACCGCGCTCACCAGATCGCGACGCGGCGCTCGGGCGGGAGGTACATCCCGTCGCCGGGCTTCACGCCGAACGCGTCGTAGAAGCCGGCCTGGTTGGACGCCGCGCCGTCGCAGCGGAAGCGGCCCGGCGAGTGCGGATCGATCTTGATGCGGCGGATCGCTTCCTCCGGACGCATCTCCTCGGCCCAGACCTGCGCCCACGCGGTATAGAAACGCTGCGGCCCGGTAAGGCCGCCGATCACCGGCGCGCCCTTGCCGTGGAGCGAGATGTGGTAGGCCTTCCACGCGATCTCGAGGCCCGCGTTGTCCGCGATGTTCTCGCCCAGCGTGAGCTTGCCGTTCACGTGGTAACCGGGGACCGGGCTGTAGGCGTCGTACTGCGCCACCAGCTTCGCCGTCCTGGCGGCGAAGCGCTCGTGGTCCTGCTTCGTCCACCAGTTGCGCAGGTTTCCCTTGCCGTCGTACTGGCTGCCCGAGTCGTCGAAGCCGTGGCTGATCTCGTGCCCGATCACGGCGCCGATCGCGCCGTAGTTCACCGCGTCGTCGGCCGAGGCGTCGAAGAACGGCGGCTGCAGGATCGCCGCCGGGAACACGACCTCGTTGATCTCCGGGTTGTAGTACGCGTTCACGGTCTGCGGCGTCATGAACCACTCGGTCCGGTCGACGGGCTTGCCGAGCTTCGCGATGTCGCGCCGATACTCGAAGCGGCTCGCGCGCATCACGTTGCCCACCAGGTCGTCGCGGTCGATGGCGAGCTTCGAGTAGTCGCGCCACTTCACCGGATAGGCGATCTTGGGCGTGAAGAGCGCGAGCTTCGCGAGCGCCTGCTTCTTCGTCTCGGGGCCCATCCAGTCGAGGTGCTCGATGCTCTCGCGGTACGCCGCGAGGAGGTTCTGCACCAGCTGGTCCATGCGCGCCTTCTTCTCCGGCGGGAAGTAGCGCTCGACGTAGAGCTTGCCGAGGGCGAACCCCATGCCTTCCTCGACGACGTCGAGACCACGCTTCCAGCGCGGCCGGTTCTCGGGGATGCCCTGCAGCACATGGCCCGCGAACTGGAAGTGCGCGTCGACGAACGGCTTGGACAGGAACGGCGAGTAGCTCGAGAGGAGCCGCCAGCGGAAATAGCTCTTCCAGACCGGGAGCGGCGTCTCGTCCACCAGCTTCCCGAAGCCCTCGAAGTAGCTCGGCTGGCTGAGGATCACCGTGTCGACCTTGCCTTCCACGTCGGCGGCGACGAGGTAGCGCTTCCAGTCGTAACCCGGGGTGAGGCTCGCGAGCTTGCCCACCGCGACCGGGTTGTAGCGCTTCACCGGGTCGCGGTTCTCCACGCGCGTCCATTGCGCACGCGCGAGCTGCGTCTCGAGCGCGAGGACCGCGCCGGAATCGGCGACCGCGCCCGGATCGCCCGCCATGGAAAGCATCTTCTCCATGTACGTGCGGTACTTCGCACGCATCTCCTTCAGGCGCGCGTCGTCTTCCTTGAGGTAGTAGTCGCGGTCCGGGAGCCCCAGGCCGCCCTGGCGGAAGTCCACGATGTAGCGCGTGGAATCGCGCGCGTCCTGGTGCACCTCCGAGTTGTAGGGAGCGGACACCCCGATCTCGTTGAAGTGCGCGATGAGCTCCGGGATCTGCTCCTTGCTGGTGAGCGCATCCACGCGCGCGAGCTCGCCCTCGAGGGGCTTGAGTCCCAGCGCGTTCACCCGGCCTTCGTCCATGAAGCTCGCGTAGAAATCGCGGATCTTGCGGGCATCCGCATCGCTCGCCGCGGCGGGGTCCTTCTCGAGGCCGTCCACGATGCCGTGCAGCTGGTCGAGCGTGCGATCGCGTACCTCGATGAAGGCGCCGTACCACGACTTGTCGGGCGGAATCGGCGTGCGCGCGATGTAGGCGCCGTTCACGTGGCGATAGAGGTCGTCCTGCGCGCGCACGGAGTTGTCCGCACGGTCGGGATGGAGGCCCGGCGCCACGGCCGGCGCGATAGCGGCCGGCGCCGCGGGTTGTTCGTTGGAAGCGCAAGCGGCGACGAGCGCGGCGGCGAGGACGCAGAGGATTCGCGGGTTCATTTCTCGAGCTCCTTGGCGCGCTCCAGCCCCTTGGGTATCGAGGCGAGGAGGCGGCGGGTGTATTCCTTTCGGGGTTGGCGATAGATGTCGTCGGAGTCGGCCATCTCGATCACGGTTCCCTCGTTCATCACCATCACGCGGTCGGAGATGTACTTCACGACGGCGAGGTCGTGCGAGATGAAGATGTACGAGAGCCCGTATTCGTCCTGCAGGTCCTGCAGGAGGTTCAGCACCTGCGCCTGCACCGAGACGTCGAGCGCGGAGACCGACTCGTCGCAGATCAGCACGTCGGGCTTCATCGTGAGGCAGCGCGCGATCGCGATGCGCTGGCGCTGCCCGCCGGAGAACTCGTGCGGGTACTTGTAGAACGAGGCTTCGGCAAGCCCCACCCGCCGCAGCAGCTGCATCACCATGTCGATGCGCTCGCGGTCGTCCGCGCCGATGCCGTGGATGCGCATCGGCTCGAGCAGGATCTGGCCCACGGTGAAGCGCGGGTTGAGCGAGGCGTAGGGGTTCTGGAAGATGATCTGGATGCGCCGCCGGTAGGCCATCATCTCCTTCTCGCTCAACGCGAGCAGGTTGCGCCCCTCGAACAGCACCTCGCCGCCGGTCGCCTCGTGCAGGCGCATCACGGTGAGGCCGACGGTGGTCTTTCCCGAGCCCGACTCGCCCACGAGCCCGAGCGTCTTTCCCTTCGGCAGCCGGAAGCTCACGCCCTTCACCGCGGGAATGGCGCGCTTGCCGAAGAGGCCCTCCTTGAGGAAGAACGTCTTGTCGAGGTTGCGCACCTCGAGGATGATCTCGTCCGCCGCGCTCGTGCCCCGGTGGCGCTCCTCGAGGTGCAGCTGCCCGTCGCCGCGCAGGAAATCGTCGATCACCGGCAGCCGCCGCGGGCGCCGGTCGAGGCGCGGCCGGCACGCGAGCAGCGCCTTGGTGTAGGGATGCTTCGGCTGCTCGAAGATCGCCTCCACCGGTCCCTGCTCGCGGATCTCGCCGTCCTGCATCACCACCACGCGGTCGGCGATGTCGCCCACCACGCCGAGGTCGTGGGTGATGAAGAGCACCGACATGTGGCGGCGCTGCTGCAGGTTGGCGATGAGGTCGAGGATCTGCTTCTGGATCGTCACGTCGAGCGCGGTGGTGGGCTCGTCGGCGATCAGCAGCTTTGGCTCGCACGCGATCGCCATCGCGATCATCACGCGCTGCTGCTGGCCGCCGGACATCTCGTGCGGATACGAATGCACGCGCAGCTGCGGATTCGGGATGCCGACCTCGTTCAGGAGCTCCGCCACGCGCGCTTGCGCCTGCCGGATCCCCATGCCCATGTGCTGGCGCAGCACCTCGGCGATCTGCTCGCCCACGGTGAACACGGGATTGAGCGAGGTCATCGGCTCCTGGAAGATGACCGAGATGTCCTTGCCGCGGATCGCCTGGAGCTCGGCCTGCGGCGTGCGCAGCAGGTCGCGGCCGCCGTAGAGGATGCGGCTTTGCGGGCCGACGATGGCGTTCTCGGGAAGGAGGCCCAGGATCGACATCGCCGAGACGCTCTTGCCGCTTCCGGACTCGCCGACCAGCGCGACGGTGCTGTGCTCGGGGACGTCGAACGAGATGCCCTTCACCGCGCGGAACGGCTCCGATTTGCGGTCGAGCCGGAAACGCACGTCGAGGTCGTGGACCTGGAGAAGGAGGCTGGATTGTCGGTTCACGGATGGATCCCCGCCGCAGCCCGCCCCCGAATGCCGTTGTCGGGGGCGAGGATGATCGTGCAAAGCGATCGCTGCGCTCTTGTCCGCACGGTCATTTGAGCTTCGGGTCGAGCGCATCGCGCAGGGAATCGGTGAGGAGCGAGAACGCGGTGACGAGGACCGCCATGCTGGCCCCGGCCGCCACGAGCTGCCACCACTTGCCGATCACGAGCTCGTTCTGCGCCTCGGCGAGCATCGTGCCCCACGACACCATGTCGACCGGCACGCCGAAGCCGAGGAAGGAGAGGATCACCTCCGCCTTGATGAAGCCCACCGAGTACTGCGACAGCTGCACGAGCGCCACGTGGCTCACGTTGGGCAGGATGTGGTGGAACATGCGCGAGGCGTTCGAGGCGCCGATCGCCTGCGCCGCCTTCACGTACTCGCGGTTGGAGTGCTTGATGTACTCGGCGCGGATGAGGCGATAGATGCCGGTCCACCCGGTGAGCGAGAGCACCAGCACGATGGGAACGATGCCCTTGCCGAACTTGCCCGTGGAGGTGGCGACCGCGGCGAAGGCGAGGATGAGGAGGATGTACGGGATCGAGGTGAAGATGTTGTAGAACCACTCGAGGAAGTCGTTCACCTTGCCGCCCCAGTAGCCCGCCATCGCGCCGAGGAGCGTGCCGATGATGGTGGCGAGGAACGCGCTCGCGAGCCCCACGAAGATCGACACCTCGCTCCCCTTGATGGTCTTCTTGAGGACGTCGCGGCCCCATTTGTCGCCGCCGAAGGGCAATGTCTCGGCGCGCTTGGTCTCGTGCACCGCGATCTTCGCCGCGCGCTCCGCCCATTCCTTGTAGCGCGGCGCGAGCGGGTCGACGTCGGAGAGGTCCACCGGCGGCGCCTTCGCCGCGGCCTTGCGCTGCTCGATCGCCTGCGCCTCGAGGTTCTGGGCGCCCGCCATGAAGGACGGGTTCGCGTAGGAGACGCCCACTTCCCTGTTCCAGTCGGAGGCGATGAGGCCGGCGTACGACGCGACCATGAGCAGCAGGAAGAACGCGACGATCACGAGGGACACCATGCCGACGCGGTCGTGGCGGAGCCTGCGCCAGGCGAGGGCCCACAGGCCGGGCGATTCCCGCCTCGCGGCGGCGGGGGGATTGCTGAGGATGGCGCTCATCGCGGGCTCCGGTGGATCCCCGCCTGCGCGGGGATGAGGGCGAAAACGGATCGCATGGCTCGGGTCCTCGCCGTCACTTGAAGGTCACGCGCGGATCGACGAACTTGTAGAGCACGTCGACCACGAGGTTGATCACCATGGTGATGATGGCGAGGTACACCGTGACCGCCTTGATCACCGGGAAGTCGCTGCGGTTCACCGCCGTCACCACCTCGCGCCCGAGGCCGGGAATCGAGAAGAACACCTCGAGGAGGAAGGAGCCCACGAACACGCCCGGCAGGTTGATGCCGACGTTGGTGAGGATCGGGATGAGGGCGTTCCTCATCACGTGCTTGAGCATCACGCGGTTCTCGGGCAGGCCCTTGGCGCGCGCCGTGCGCACGTACTCCTGGTGGATCTCGTCGAGGAAGAACGAGCGGTAGAGCCGCAGCTCCGGCGCGACGCCGACGAAGACCGCGAGCATGATCGGCAGCGGCGCATAGTACGTGAGGTTCTTCCAGAAGCTCTCGCTCCAGCCCTGCACCGGGAACCAGCCGAGGATGAAGCCGAAGAGCCACTGGAACACGATGATGTAGACCAGGAAGCTCACCGACATGGCGACGGTGCAGACGATCATCACCATGCGGTCGCTCAAGCTGCCGCGCACGTAGGCGACCAGCACGGCGAAGAGCACCGCGAGCCCGGTCGTGATCGCGACCACCGGCAGCATGATCGTGAGCGTGGGCCCGATGCGGGTGAGGATGATGTGCGAGACCAGCTCGTTGGTGGACCAGCTGCGGCCGAAGTCGAACGTGAAGACCTGCTTCACGAAGACCCACAGCTGGTACCAGTAGGGACGGTCGACCCCGAGCTGGTGGCGGATGTTCTCGATCTGCGCGGGGTTGGAGATCTTGCCCGCCAGCACCTGCGCGGGATCGCCGCCCACCCAGTTGAACAGGATGAAGATGAGCAGGATCACGCCGAGGATGGTGGGGATCATCTGCCACACCCGCCGGATCACATAGGCGGTCATTCGCTTTCCTCCTCGCTCCTCGCGGAAGCTATCTCACCGCGGCGTGCTGCATCGGCACGTCGATGTCGAGCCACTTCCAGTTGGTATACAGGATCGGGTGCTTCTTGTATCCCCTCACCCACGGATATTGCAGGTGCTGGAAGGTGCGCGTGACCCCCAGCCGCCAGGGTGCGTATGCGAAAAGCAGGCGCGTCATCTCCCGGTAGAGCCGGTTGCGCTCGGGGCTGTCGGGGACGGTGAGGGACTTCTCGTAGAGCCGGTCGTATTCGGCAAGCCTGAAGCGCGACTCGTTCGACTGGTCGGTGTTCGGGCCGTAGAGCAGCTGCAGGAAGTTCTGCGCGTCCGGGTAATCCGCGATCCAGGCCGAGATCGCGAGCTGGAAGTTGCCCACGCGCTTGTCGTTGAGGAGGTCGGCGAACTGCACACCGGTCGCCTCGAGGCGGATGCCGATGCTCGCCATGCCGGTCACCCAGAGCTGCGCGGTGTCGCGTTTTTCCTGCCCGCCGACGTCGTACTTGTAGCGGATCGTGAGCGGGCGACCGTCGGGCCGCTCGCGAAAACCGTCGCCGTCGCGGTCGATGTAGCCGAACATGTCGAGCAGCGCCTTCGCGCGCGGGGGATCCGGATCCTGCGCGTCGGTGCGGAAATCCGGATCGTAGCCCACGACGCCGGGCGGCACCGGGCTCTGCGCCGGTATCGCCTGCCCCTGGCGGATCACCGCGATCTCCTGGTTGCGATCGTGCCCGAGGACCATCGCGCGGCGCAGCGCGACGCGCTCCGCGGTGTAGCCCGCGACCGGATTGTCCGGCTGGCCCGGCAGCTGCTCGCAATTGAAGGTGTAATAGGTGATCTCGGGCTGCAGCTCGGGAAACACGCGCACGCCCTGCGAAGCGAGCTGCGGATTGAGCCTGCCGTTGGGAAGCACCTGGTTGATGAACTCGAACGGCAGCTCGTCGATCAGGTCGTGCTCGTGGTTCAGGAACGCGAGGAAGCGCGGCTGGTCGTCCTCGATGATCGACACCTCGACGCGGTCGACGAGCGGCAAGCGCTTGCCGGCGAGCGCGTCGATCGCGCGGCGGTCCCACTCGTCGGCCATGTCGGCGTAGCGCGTCTCGAGCTCGAAGCCGCGGTAGTCGGGATTGCGCTCGAGCACGATCTTGGAGCGGCGCACCCATTGGGCCAGCACGTAGGGTCCGGTGCCGACGGGATGGCCCATGGTGTCCGCGCCGTAAGCCTCGATCACCTCGCGCGCGACCGGCACGACGTTGGGCATCGCCATGAAGTAGAGGAAGTTGTAGTTCGGCTGCTTCAGCTTGAAGCTCACGACGTAGTCGCCGTGCAGCTCGATGCCGGGAATCTTCGTGTCGTAGTCGAACTTGCCTTCCTTGCGCGCGCGCTCGGCGAGCTCGTCCAGGCCCGCGAGGTTGCCCTGGAAAAGCCACTCGTACGGGCTGCGGTTCGCGGGATCGCGGAAGCGCTTGATCGCGTACTCGACGTCGCGCGCGACGAGCTCGCGGGGCTTGCCGCCGAATACCGGATCGTTCGCGTAGCGGATGCCCGGCTTGATGCGGAACGTATAGCGCGTGCCGCCCTCCTCCGGCTCCGGGACCGACTCCGCGGCGAGCGGCACCAGCTTCACCGGGCGCGCGAGGTAGTCGTAGCTCACCAGCGTCTCGAACAGGTTCTCGCAGATGCCGACCGAGTAGCGGTCGAAGATGCGCTGCGGGTCGAAGCCGGTTTCGGCGGCGCGCAGCGCCACGCGCAGCACCTTCCTGCCGTCCGCATCCTGGGCGATCGCGTTCGGCACCGCGAAAGCGGCAGCGCCCGCGCCGAGCGCGAGGATGGCGCGCCGCCGCGCGGGAGAGCGTGGGAAGGACGCGGAGAGGAGTTCGGAGGGCGTGCGCAAAATCACGGAATTATAACGGCTTTTCCCCGGCTCCCGAGCGTCGCGCTCAGCGCACGCCGGCCGCACGGCGGGCGAGATCGATGTCCACGTACTTGTAGCCCTCGTGCAGGATCGGGTGCTTGCGCCAGCCGAGGATCCAGGGCTGCACCAGCTCGTCGCGCTTGCGGTAGGTGCCGAGCTTCACCGGCGCGTACGCGGCGACGAGCCGGTCCATCTTGCGCAGGACCTCGGCCCGCTCGGGACCCGGCTTCATGCGCGAGGCCTCCTCGTACAGCGCGTCGAATTCGGGAAGCTGGAAGCAGCCGTCGTTGGAGATGCCGCAGTTCGGGCCGTAGAGCAACTGGTAGAAATCCATGGCATCGGGATAGTCCGCAACCCACCCGAGCGCCCAGTCCTGCAACAGCCCCGCCTTCGACTTCTTGCGCAGGTCCGGCCACTTCTCCACGTCCGCCTGCATGCGGATCCCGACCGCGTCCATGTCCTTCTTCCACAGCTCCGTGAACTGCCGGTCGAGCTGGGTCGGGGTCGCGGCGTAGCGGAACACCAACGGCGATCCGTCGGGCATGTCGCGCCAGCCATCGCCGTCGCGGTCGACGTAGCCGTACATGTCGAGGAGCGCCTTGGCGCGCGCCGGATCGTAGGTCACGCCGAGGTTGAAGTCCGGGTCGTAGCCGATCACGCCGGGCGAGGGAAGCATCTGCGCCTCGATCGCCGTGCCGCTGCGGATGAGGCTGATCTCCTCCTGCGTGTCGTACGCGAGCGAGATCGCACGCCGCAGCGCGACCTTGTCGGGCGTGTAGCCGCCGAGCATGGGGTCCTTCATGTTGAAGTAGAGGTAGGTGACGCTCGGGTCGAGGTCGGGCATGTAGCGCACGCCGCGCTTCGCGAGCCACGGGGCGAGCTCTCCCTTCGGCAACCCCATGCTCTGGAACTCGTAGGGCAGGTTGATCCAGTCGATCTCGCCGTTGAGGAACGCGAGCCAGCGCGGCTGCGACTCCTCGATGATCGAGACCTCCACGCGGTCCACGCACGGCAGGCGCTTGCCCTTCATCTCGGCATAGAGCTGCTGCGAAAGCGGATCGTCGGCGGGCGGCTCGGCATCGTAGTACTCCTCGCGGAAACCGGGGTTCCTCGCGAGCACGATCTTCGAGGAGCGCTTCCATTCGGCGAGCACGAACGGGCCCGTCCCGACCGGATGGGCGCCGATCTCGTCGCCGTAGCGCTCCGCCACCTCGCGCGCCTGGGCCCCCACGGTCTCGAGCGCGAGCAGGTAGATGAAGGTGTAGTCGGGCTTCACGAGATGGAAGCGCAGCGTATAACGGTCGAGGACCTCGATGCCCGGGATCGGGGCGTCGTAGTCGAGGCGTCCGGCGCGGTTCGCCTTCTCCTCGGCCGCCTTCACCCCCTCGATGCCCTCGATGAGCCACAGGTTCGGCGAGCGCAGCTTCGGGTCGATGAGGCGCTTGAACGCGAACTCGTAATCCTTCGCGGTGAGCTCGCGGCGCCGGCCGTTGAAGGCGGGATCGTCGGCGAAGTAGATGCCCTTGCGGATGCGCAGCGTGTACGTGCGTCCGCCGTCGGTGATCTCGGGCAGCGCCTCGGCGGTGAGCGGCTTCAGCTTCGCCGGCCGCGCGAGCCAGTCGTAGGTGAGCGGCGGCTCGAGGATCTCCTCGATGATGCTGTTCGAGTAGAGGTCCGAGGTGGCGGCCGGATCGAAGTTCGTCTCCGCGACGAGGAACGCGGTGTGCAGCACTTTCAGCGGCGCGTGCGGCGGGGCCGCGAAGGCCACCAGCACGGCACAGGAAAGGAGCGCGGCGACGCGCGTGAGGAAGGCGGTCATTCTCGCAACGAGAGCCGGCGGGCGAGGATAGTGCGCTACACTTTCGCCCCGTCCGCAAGGAATCACGAACCTCAATTCTACGGGGAAGGAACCGCGAATGGGCTTCCTGCAGGGCAGCCGCATCCTCGTGACCGGGATGCTCTCCAACCGCTCCATCGCCTACGGCATCGCGAAGGCGTGCCGGCGGGAGGGTGCCGAGCTCGCCTTCACGTACGCCGGCGAGGCCCTGCGCGAGCGCGTGGCCGGCCTCGCGCGCGACTTCGATTGCGACCTCGTGCTGCCGTGCGACGTCGCCGACGACGCGCAGATCGACGCGCTCTTCACCTCGCTCGGCGAGCGCTGGGACCGGCTCGACGGCCTGGTGCACGCGATCGCCTTCGCGCCGCGCGAGGCGCTGAAGGGCGATTTCCACGAGAGCGTCACGCGCGAGTCGTTTCGCATCGCCCACGACATCTCGAGCTACAGCCTCGCCGCGCTCGCGAAGGCGGCCTTGCCGATGATGAAGGGCGGTCCGGGCGCGATCGTCACGCTCTCCTACCTGGGAGCGGAGCGCTCGATCGCGAACTACAACGTGATGGGCCTCGCGAAGGCGAGCCTGGAAGCCGCGGTGCGCTATCTCGCGGCGAGCCTCGGGCCGCAGGCGATCCGCGTGAACGCGATCTCCGCCGGCCCGATCAAGACGCTCGCCGCGGCGGGCATCGGCGGCTTCACGAAGATCCTGCACTTCGTCGAGAAGAACGCGCCGCTGCGCCGCGGCGTGACCGCCGAGGAAGTCGGCAACGCCGCGGCCTTCCTCCTCTCCCACCTCGCGAGCGGCATCACCGGCGAGGTGCTCTACGTCGACGCGGGCTTCAGCTCGACGACGGCGGGCCTTTCCGAGGACTGAGCGCCGCGCTCAGCTCTGCGGCTGCTGCTTCGGCTGCAGCGCGTCCTTGCTCACCCGCACGCCGACCTTCTCGCGCAGGCTCGCGAGCGCGGAGTCGAACTCGCCGGCGGCGACCGCCTCGCGCAGCTGCGTCGCCATCGCCTGCCGCTTCGCATCGTCGATCTTTTCCGGCTCGACCACCTTGCTCACCTTCACGAGCGAGTAGGCGATCGGCGTCTCGACGCCGACGTACGCGGGAAGCTTGCGCGGATCGGCGCGGAAGACGTTCTCCAGCACCGCGGGATAAAGGCCGCCGGTCTTCTGCCGGCTCACGGCGAGCGCCTCCGGCCACTTGAGGCCCGCATCCTTTCCGGCCTGCAGCTCCTTCAGCTTCGCGGCGCCGTCGGCCGCGGCGAGCTTGAGCGCCTGCTCCTGCGCGAGCTTCTTCTCGATGCCCGCCTTCACGGTGTCGAGCGGCTTGAGCTGCGCCGGCTTGTGGTCGACGACGTGCGCGGCCACGAGCACGTTGGGCGCGACCTCGATCGCCGAGGTGTTGCGCTTCGACTTGATCGAGTTGTCGGAGAAGATCTCCGCCTCGAGCTTCGGGTTCGAGAGGTACGGCGGGTTCGCGGCCATGCCGCGGCGCACCCAGTCGGAGTGGCGCACGACGAGCTTCAGCTTGTCCGCGGCCGGCTGCAGGCTGTCGGGCTGCTCGTACACGAGGTTGGAGAGGTCCTCCGCGTCCTGCGCCATGAGGCCGGTCGCGCGCTGCTTGCGCAGAATCCCTTCGATCTCCGGCGTCGCCTCGGCGAGGCTCTTCACCTTCGCCGGCTTCACGTCCGTCACCTCGATGACGTGGTAGCCGAAGTCGGACTTCACCGGCCCCACGATGTCGCCCTTCTTCGCCGCGAACACCGCGTCCTCGAAGGACCTCACCATCGCGCCGCGTCCGAAGTAGCCGAGGTCGCCGCCCTTCGCGGCCGAGCCCGGGTCCTGGGACTCCTTCTTCGCCACCTCGGCGAAGCTTTTCGGGTTCTTGCGCACCTCGGCGGCGATCTTCCGCGCCTTCTCCTCGGCGGCCTTGCGCTGCGCGTCCGTGGCGTTCTGCGGCACCGTGACGAGGATGTGGCTCGCGCGGCGCTCCTCGGCGACGCCGAAGGTGCCCTTCTTGAGCTCCTCGTCGTAGTAGCGGCGCACCTCGTCGGGCGTGACCGTCGCCTGCGCCGCGAGCGCATCCACCGAAAGCTCGATGTAGTCGACCTTCACCTCCTCGGGGGTGGTGAATTCCTTCGGGTGGCCGTCGTAGTAGGACTTCACCTGCGCCGGCGTCACCTTCACCTTGCCCAGGTACTGGTCGGGCGTGAAGTTCACGACGCTCACCTCGCGCGACTGCTCGAAGAGCCGGATGTATCCGTCGATGGTCGCCTTGGGCACGAAGGCGGTATCGGTGATCGAGCCGCGGAACTGCTGCTCGGCGAAGGCCTGGCGCATGCGCTCGTCGAGGCCCGCGGGCGTGAGGTTGTTCGCGCGCGCGAGCGCCTCGTAGCGCTGTTTCGAGAAGCGCCCGTCTTCCTGGAACATGGGGTCGGCGACGATGCGCTCGGCGAGCTGCCGGTCGCTCAGGCGGATGTGCGCGCGATCGGCGCCCACCACGACCAGCCGGTCGGCGATCAGGCGATCGAGGACCGCGCGCCGGATCTCCGGGTTCTGCATGAGCGAGGCGTCGAAGTTGCCGTGCAGCTGCTGGCGATAGACGTCGGCCTGCTTGCGCAGCGCCTCGTCGAAGTCGTAGGTGCCGATGCGGGTGCTTCCCACCGTCGCGACGACGTCGCCGCCCACCGGGCCCTTGAAGTAGTAATCCATGCCGAACATCCCGAACGGGATCAGCAGGAAGATCGAGAAGACGATCTTCACGATGCGGTTGTTGGCGAGCTCGCGAAGCGTTTCGAGATTCATGGGCGATTTCCATCGGCGCATGGCGCCGGCAACAAAAAGGGCGAACCGCGGGGGTTCGCCCTAGACCTGACGGAGTGGACGGACCCGCCTCCGCCCTCGAATGCGGTTCAAATCACGCGGTCATGCTCACCGAGACTGGACTCCGCGAGCCCTCGGCGAGCTTAGCGGCAAATTTTAGCACGCCACGGCACGAGCCACCGCCGGCTATAGCCCTGGAGGAGACGAACGATGCTCACCCAATCCGTTCGCGAAATGCGGGAAATCGCCCGGGCCTACGGCCCGGCCGCCCTGCTTAACGACCTCGCCTGGCGGGCCGTCAACAAGCTCGCCGATTTCCAGGTGCTGCGCGGGATGACGGTCCGCCTCGTGGACGTGCGCGATCCGGGCCTGTTCGACGCGGCGGGATACGAGGCCGGCTTCGCCGGGGCGCAGGCCCTGCTCCCGTTCGCGGGCGCCGCGCACGAATTCTCCGAGCCCTTCCTGCGCCGCGCCTTCGCGCGCGGCGATCGCTGCTACGCGCTTTTCGACCGCGGCCGGCTCGCCTCGTACGGCTGGTATTCGACGCGCCCTACCTCGATCGACGAGCACTTCGAGCTGCACTTCGACAGCCGCTATTGCTACATGTACAAGGGGTTCACCGCCCCGGCCTACCGCGGACGCCGGCTGCACGCGATCGGCATGTGCCGCGCGCTCGCCGCGGTGAGCGACGAGGGCCGGCTCGGGCTCATCTCGTACGTGTACTCGAACAACTTCGCATCGCTGCGCTCGGTGGAGCGCATGGGCTACCGGATCTTCGGCACGGTGTACGCGCTGCGCGTCGGGTCGATGCTCGCCACGCATGCGACCGCGCGCTGCCGCGAATACGGCTTCCGCCTCGAGAAGCGGGCGCAGACCGAGCACGGCATGGCCGCCGCGGCGGGAATGAAAAAGGGCTGAATTCGCATTCAGCCCCTTGCTTGCATCTGGCGGAGTGGACGGGACTCGAACCCGCGACCCCCGGCGTGACAGGCCGGTATTCTAACCAACTGAACTACCACTCCTCTGGAATCCTGGTCCTGGTGGGTGCTGAGGGGCTCGAACCCCCGACATCCGCCTTGTAAGGGCGACGCTCTACCAGCTGAGCTAAGCACCCGGCAAAGGGGAATTTTAGCATTATCGGGAACGGCGTTGGAACGGACGGCACGGACGAGACGCCGTTCAACGCCATCGAGCAGGCGCCCGAGCGGACGGCTCGCGAGGAGCCGCCGCTCGGCATCGGAGAACTTCTGCCTCCCCCGGGGAAGGCCCGGGGAGAGGTTGCATTCCTCAGTGCTTCGTGACGACCGGGCGCGGCTCCGGCGCGGCGGGCGGAGGCGCGACGGGCGCTTCCGGCAGCGGCTCCGGCTTCCTCTCGAGCGCACGCTCGAGCACCTCGTCGAACCAGCGCACCGGCGCGATCTCGATCGCGCTCTTCACCTCGTCGGGAATCTCCGCCAGGTCCTTCACGTTCTCCTGCGGGATGAGCACCGTCTTGATGCCGCCGCGGTGGGCCGCGAGCAGCTTCTCCTTGAGGCCGCCGATCGCAAGCACCTCGCCGCGCAGCGTGATCTCGCCCGTCATGGCGACGTCGCAGCGCACCGGGATGCCGGTGAGCACCGAGGTGATCGCGGTGGCGATCGCGTTGCCGGCCGACGGGCCGTCCTTCGGCGTCGCGCCCTCCGGCAGGTGGATGTGCAGGTCGTTGGTCTGGTAGAAGTCCTCGGGGATGCCGAGGCGCTTGGCGCGCGCGCGCACCACCGAGACCGCCGCCTTGATCGACTCCTGCATCACCTCGCCGAGCTTCCCGGTGGTGACGGTGTTGCCCTTGCCCGGAAGCTTCACCGCTTCGATGGTGAGGAGCTCGCCGCCCACTTCGGTCCACGCGAGGCCCGTGACCTGGCCGATCTGATTCTCCTTCTCGGCGATGCCGTAGGTGTACTTGCGCACGCCCAGGTACTTGTCGAGGTTCTTGGAGTTGACCGTGATGTGCAGGCCTTCCTTCTTCTTCGTGAGGATCGACTTCACCACCTTACGCGCGATCTTCGCGAGCTCGCGGTCGAGGCCGCGCACACCCGCCTCGCGCGTGTAGTAGCGCGTGATGTCGCGCAGCGCCGCGTCGGTCATCGTGAGCTCGCCTTCCTTGAGCCCGTTCGCCTTGATCTGCTTGGGCAGCAGGTACTGCTTGCCGATGTGCACCTTCTCGTCCTCGGTGTAGCCCGAGAGGCGGATCAGCTCCATGCGGTCGAGGAGCGGCGCCGGGATCTGCAGCGTGTTCGCCGTCGCGACGAACATCACGTCCGAGAGGTCGTATTCCACCTCGACGTAGTGGTCGACGAACGTGTGGTTCTGCTCGGGGTCGAGCACTTCCAGCAGCGCGGAGGACGGATCGCCGCGGAAATCCATGCCCATCTTGTCCACCTCGTCGAGGAGGAAGAGCGGGTTGCGGACGCCGACCTTCGTCATGTTCTGCAGGATCTTGCCCGGCATGGAGCCGATGTAGGTGCGGCGGTGGCCGCGGATCTCCGCCTCGTCGCGCACGCCGCCGAGCGACATGCGCACGAACTTGCGGTTGGTCGAGCGCGCGATCGATTGGCCGAGCGAGGTCTTGCCGACGCCGGGCGGGCCCACCAGGCACAGGATCGGGGCCTTCAGCTTGTCCACGCGCTGCTGCACCGCGAGGTACCCGACGATGCGCTCCTTCACCTTCTCGAGGCCGTAGTGGTCGGCGTCGAGGATCTTCTCGGAATTCTTGAGGTCCGTGGAGACCTTGGTCTTCTTCTTCCACGGCAAAGCCACGAGCGTGTCGATGTAGTTGCGCACGACCGTCGCCTCCGCCGACATCGGCGACATGAGCTTCAGCTTCTTCAGCTCCGCCTCGGCCTTGACGCGCGCCTCCTTGGGCATGTGCGCGGCCTTGATCTTCTTCTCGAGCTCGTCCAGGTCGGCGCCGTCCTCGGAATCGCCGAGCTCCTTCTGGATCGCCTTCACCTGCTCGTTGAGGTAGTACTCGCGCTGCGACTTCTCCATCTGCCGCTTCACGCGGCCGCGGATGCGCTTCTCCACCTGCATGATGTCGATCTCGGTCTCGAGGAGCTGCAGGAGCTGCTCGAGGCGGCGGCCGACGTGGAAGTTCTCGAGGATCTGCTGCTTCTGCTCGAGCTTGAGCGGAAGGTGCGCGGCGATGGTGTCGGAAAGGCGGCCGGCGCCGTCGATCCCGGCGAGCGAGGTGAGCACCTCCGGCGGGATCTTCTTGTTGAGCTTCACGTACTGGTCGAACTGGGCGAGGAGCGTGCGGCGCATCGCCTCGACCTCGTTCGAATCGGGCTCCTCGGAGGCGATGAGCTCGATCTCGGCCTCGAAGTTCGCCTTGTCGGTGAGGACGCGCTCGATGCGCGCGCGCTGCACGCCCTCCACGAGCACCTTCACCGTGCCGTCGGGAAGCTTGAGCATCTGCAGGATGGTCGACACCGTGCCGACCTCGTAGAGGTCCTCGGGATTCGGCTCGTCCTTCGCCGCCGACTTCTGGGCGACGAGCACCACGTTCTTGCCTTCCTCCATGGCCGCTTCGAGGGCCTTGATGGACTTGGGCCGCCCCACGAACAGCGGGATCACCATGTGGGGGAAGACCACCACGTCGCGCAGCGGCAGGAGCGGCAGGACGCGGGATTCAGCGGAGAAGGAAGCGGTCATTGTCTTTCCTGGTTGTGATCCGATGAGACGTGGGGGCTCGGGAGAGACCCGTCAAGTCCCCGTTGCGGGGAAGGACGCAACCGCGCGGACCTACTGCTGCCCACTCGCGACCTTCGGCTGGTCGGAGTAGATGAGGAGGGGCTTGCCGTCGCCGGAGATGGCGCCGTCGTCGACCACCACCTTCTGGACGTTCGAGAGCGAGGGAAGGTCGAACATGATGTCCAGCAGCGCGTGCTCGATGATCGAGCGAAGTCCGCGCGCGCCGGTCCGGCGCTCGAGGGCCCGCTTCGCGATGGCGCCGAGGGCATGGTCGCGAAATTCGAGTTCGACTCCCTCCATGGCGAGGAGTTTCTGGTACTGCTTCACGAGCGCGTTCTTGGGCTCGGTGAGAATCTGCACCAGCGCGTCCGCGTCCAGCTCGTCGAGCACCGCGACCACCGGCAGCCGTCCCACGAACTCGGGGATGAGGCCGTACTTGATGAGGTCCTCGGGCTCCACCTCGTGGAGCATGTCGTTCAGCTCGCGCCGGTTGTTGGTGGAGCGCACGTGCGCGCCGAAGCCCATGCCCGAGCGGTCGGTGCGGTTCTGGATCACCTTCTCGAGGCCGCCGAAGGCGCCCCCGCAGATGAAGAGGATGTTGGTGGTGTCGACCTGCACGAACTCCTGGTTCGGGTGCTTGCGGCCGCCCTGCGGCGGCACCGAGGCGATGGTGCCCTCGATGAGCTTGAGGAGCGCCTGCTGCACGCCCTCGCCGCTCACGTCGCGCGTGATCGAGGGGTTGTCGCTCTTCCTCGAGATCTTGTCGATCTCGTCGATGTAGACGATGCCGCGCTGCGCCTTCTCGACGTCGTAGTCGCACTTCTGCAGGAGCTTCTGGATGATGTTCTCGACGTCCTCGCCGACGTAGCCCGCTTCC